>NZ_JBIARJ010000001.1:473163-711533 GCF_042889825.1 Streptomyces sp. NPDC002467
CCCCGTGGGCGCGCGGGGGGGGGGCCCCCCCCAAATTGGTGGGGGGGCCCCCACCGCCCTCACCCGGCCCGGGGGGGGGCTTTTTTACCGTTAAAACCCCCCCCCCGCCGATCTGTGGCCGGGCGTGTTCTACGCGAAACGTGGCGTCCGGCGGCCCAGGAGCAGTGCGGTCGCCGCGTAGAGGGCGCTTACGCCGAGGAGCAGGACCGCGGAGCGCCCGTCGGCGGGGAGCATGAGCGCGGACACCGCCGCGGCACCGACGAACGAGACGTTGACCAGCACGTCGTAGACGGAGAAGACGCGGCCTCGGTAGTCGTCGTCCACCTGGGACTGGACCACCGTGTCGGTGGCGATCTTGGCTCCCTGGGTCGTGAGGCCGAGGACGAACGCGGCGACCAGCATCGGTCCGAAGTCGAAGAAGAGGCCGAGGGCCGGGACGAGGACGGCGGAGACCGCGGAGCACGCGGTGATCCAGCCGAGGGTGCCCAGCCGGCCCACCATCCAGGGGGTCACGACGGCGGCCGCGAAGAATCCGGCGGCGGAGGCACCGACCGCCATGCCGAGCAGGGCCAGCCCCTCGGCCTCGGTCTGCGACCAGGAGTAGCGGCAGAGCATCAGCAGGGTGACGGTCAGCGCCCCGTAGCAGAACCGCATCACGGTCATCGCGGCGAGCGCCCGGGCGGCGTCCCTGCGTGAGGCGAGGTGCCGCAGGCCTTCGGCCATGCCCCGGACGGTGAGGGCGATTCCCTCGGTGAAGGAGGGGTGGGTCGCGCCCGGCGGGTGGTCGGGCCCCAGGAGCCCGATGGCCAGGCGCAGCGAGACCAGCGCCGAGCAGAGGTAGAAGGCGGCTGCGAGCAGGACGACGATCGCGTTGGAATCGGAGGCCAGCAGCCGGACGAGGAAGGCCAGTCCCCCGCCGGCGGTGGCGGCCAGGGTGCCCGCGGTCGGGGAGAGGGCGTTCGCGGTGACCAGCTGGTCGGGGCCGACGACGTGGGGCAGGGAGGCGGCGAGCCCGGCGAGGACGAAGCGGTTGACCGCGGTCACGGACAGGGCCGAGGCGTAGAACAGCCAGTCGGGGACGTGGATCACGATCAGCATCCCGGTGAGGCAGGCGAGGAAGGCCCGCAGCAGGTTGCCGTAGAGGAAGACCTGTCGGCGCCGCCACCGGTCGAGCAGCACCCCGGCGAAGGGGCCGATCAGCGAGTACGGCAACAGCAGTACCGCCATGGCCGAGGCGATGGCCGCGGGCGAGGTCTGTTTCTCCGGGGAGAAGACCACGTAGGTGGCCAGCGCGACCTGGTAGACGCCGTCGGCGGCCTGGGAGAGCAGCCGTACGGCGAGCAGGTTGCGGAAATCCCTCAGGCGCAGGAGTACGCGCAGATCACGTACGACAGGCATGAGGGCAAGGGTCACATACGCGGAGGGTCCCCGGGCACATTGCCCGGGGACCCTCCGCGAAGAACTGCCGAAGTCCAGGTGTCCGCGAGGACCCTTGGGGGTTCGACTAGCGCTCGACCTCGCCCTTGATGAACTTCTCGACGTTGGCCAGGGCCTCGTCGTCGAAGTACTGCACCGGCGGGGACTTCATGAAGTAGCTGGACGCCGACAGGATCGGGCCGCCGATACCGCGGTCCTTGGCGATCTTCGCGGCGCGCAGGGCGTCGATGATGACACCGGCGGAGTTCGGGGAGTCCCACACCTCGAGCTTGTACTCGAGGTTCAGCGGGACGTCGCCGAAGGCGCGACCCTCGAGGCGGACGTAGGCCCACTTGCGGTCGTCGAGCCACGCGACGTAGTCGGACGGGCCGATGTGGACGTTCTTCTCGCCGAGCTCACGGTCGGGGATCTGCGAGGTGACGGCCTGCGTCTTGGAGATCTTCTTCGACTCCAGGCGCTCGCGCTCCAGCATGTTCTTGAAGTCCATGTTGCCGCCGACGTTGAGCTGCATGGTGCGCTCGAGACGGACACCGCGGTCTTCGAACAGCTTCGCCATCACGCGGTGCGTGATGGTGGCGCCGACCTGCGACTTGATGTCGTCGCCGACGATCGGGACACCGGCCTCGGTGAACTTGTCCGCCCACTCCTTGGTGCCGGCGATGAAGACCGGGAGGGCGTTGACGAAGGCGACCTTGGCGTCGATGGCGCACTGGGCGTAGAACTTCGCCGCAGCCTCGGAACCGACGGGCAGGTAGCAGATCAGGACGTCGACCTCGCGGTCCTTGAGGACCTGGACCACGTCGACCGGGGCCTCGGCGGACTCCTCGATCGTCTGGCGGTAGTACTTGCCCAGGCCGTCCAGGGTGTGGCCGCGCTGGACGGTCACGCCCGCGTTCGGGACGTCGCAGATCTTGATGGTGTTGTTCTCGCTGGCGCCGATGGCGTCCGAAAGGTCGAGGCCGACCTTCTTCGCGTCGACGTCGAACGCGGCGACGAACTCGATGTCACGCACGTGGTAGTCGCCGAACTGGACGTGCATCAGACCGGGGACCTTGGCCGCCGGGTCGGCGTCCTTGTAGTACTCGACGCCCTGCACCAGCGAGGCGGCGCAGTTGCCTACGCCGACGATGGCTACGCGAACCGAACCCATTCCGGTTGCTCCCTGTTTGTTCTCGGACGAGGGCTGCGAGATGCAGGCCTCATTTTGCAGTTTCGTCGGACGGACCGGGTCGTCTCTGATCCCGTCCCGCCCGCTCGCTCTCGATGAGCTCGTTCAGCCAGCGCACTTCGCGCTCCACGGACTCCATGCCGTGCCGCTGCAGCTCGAGCGTGTAGTCGTCGAGTCGCTCCCGCGTGCGGGCCAGTGAGGCGCGCATCTTCTCCAGGCGCTCTTCCAGCCGGCTGCGGCGGCCCTCCAGGACCCGCATGCGCACCTCGCGTTCGGTCTGACCGAAGAAGGCGAAGCGGGCGGCGAAGGACTCGTCCTCCCAGGTGTCGGGGCCGGTGTGGGAGAGGAGCTCTTCGAAGTGCTCCTTCCCGGCGGCCGTCAACCGGTAGACGATCTTGGCGCGGCGCCCTGCGAGTGAAGCGGCGAGGGCGTCCTCCGGAGCGTTGCCCGGCTCTTCGATCAACCAGCCGTTGGCGACCAGCGTCTTGAGGCAGGGGTAGAGCGTTCCGTAGCTGAAGGCTCTGAAGACCCCAAGCGAGGTGTTGAGCCGCTTGCGCAGCTCGTAGCCGTGCATGGGGGATTCGCGGAGCAGGCCGAGGACGGCGAATTCGAGGATGCCTGAGCGCCTGCTCATCCGCCTGCCTCTCCTTCGACCCTGTGTCTTTATACCGAGCTGATGTATCGGCTCGATACATCCAGACGATAGAACGGGCCGGGTCGGTCGACAAGTGGCGACGTGGTGACCGGCGTCACATCACCAATTCGCGCCAGGCAAGTTGCCCTATTTGGGGTGAACTTCGGCACTAGTCGGGTTTTGACCGTGCGTAGTCTGTGCGCCATGACACCGGGGGAACCGGAATTCACCTGCCGCTTCCAGGCCACTCGCCTGCCCGAGGAGTAGTCGTTCGATGAGCGAGCACCGCCGCAAACCGTCGCAGCCCCAGAGTGGCGGGCGGGCCGAGGCCCGACGAGCCGCCCAGCAGCGCCCCGGGAGGGGCGCCGGGACCGGACGTGACGTCCCTGCGGCGTCACACAGCGGCCCCCATACGGAACCCTCCGCGCACGGCGGCAGACCGGGAGCGCGCCGGGCCGGCCAGAGAGGATCCGGAGGACGCGGCAGGGGCGCGGGCGCGGCGAACGCCGGCCGGGGCGCCGGTGCCGCCGGTCGCGGTGCCGCCCGTCCCGACAAGCGGCTGATCAACTACCCGAGGTCGGACCGGGAGGGCTGGAAGCGCTTCCTGCCGTCCTGGAAGCTCGTCTGCGGTACGGCCCTGGGCTTCTTCTCGATCATCATCGCCGGTGCGGGCATCGGCATCGCCATGGTGAACACGCCCGACGAGAACAAGGCCGCCCAGGCGCAGAACAACGTCTTCAAGTGGGCCAACGGCGAACAGATGGTGGCGACCGGCGGTTCGATGAACCGGCAGATCGTGCCGATCTCCAGCATTCCCCGGTCGATGAGGGACGCGGTGATCTCCGCGGAGAACGAGTCCTTCGAGACGGACAAGGGCGTCGACCCCATGGGCATCGCCCGCGCCGTGTGGAACATGGCCACGGGCGGTTCCACCCAGGGCGGATCGACCATCACCCAGCAGTTCGTGAAGAACACCTACCTGGACTCCGAGCAGACGCTCAAGCGCAAGGTCACCGAGCTCTTCATCGCGATCAAGCTGGGCACCACCGTGGAGAAGGACAAGGTCCTCGCGGGTTACCTCAACACCGCGTATTACGGTCGTGACGCCTACGGCATCCAGGCCGCCGCCCGCGCCTACTTCGGCAAGGACAGCAAGGACCTGAACCCGTCGGAGTCCGCCTTCCTGGCCTCCGTGCTCAAGGGCCCCAACCTGTACAACCCGGACGGCGGCATCGGCACCGCGGCCACCCCCGAGCTCAACGAGAAGCGCGCCCGAGAGCGCTGGGCCTGGGTCCTGGACCGCGAGGTCGAGGTGGGCCGGATGGACAAGGCCGAGCGTGCGAAGTACGCGGACAAGGACTTCCCCGCCCGCGTCGAGTCGGCGCAGGCCCGCGGGATGACCGGCCAGATCGGCTACCTGGTCGACACGGCCAAGGCGTACGTGATGAAGACCAAGAACATCACCGCCGAGCAGATGGCCCTGGGCGGTTACGAGATCACGACCACCTTCGAGAAGCCGAAGGTGGACGCGCTGGCCAAGGCCGTCGAGGACACCCGCGCCGGCCTGATCGACGAGAAGAAGCGCCCCGACACCGACACCTTCGTGCAGTTCGGCGCGGCCTCCGTGAACGCGAAGACCGGCGCGCTCGTCGCCCTGTACGGCGGCCCGGGCTGGGACCACAAGTACTTCAGCAACAACGCCAACACCACCGGTGTCCCGGTCGGCTCGACCTGGAAGCCCTACGTGCTCGCCGCGGCCATGCAGTACGGCACGCAGAACTCCAACGGCAAGGGCATCTCCGCCGACAGCAAGTACCAGGCGAACGACCTCACCGTCATCAACAACCGGGACGGCGTGCCGCTGCGCGGCAAGGACGGCACCCCGTTCAAGCAGAAGAACGAGAGCCCCACCGCCTACGGCTACGTGACCCTCAACGAGGCGATGGAGAAGTCCATCAACGTCCCGTTCGCCCAGCTCGTCTTCGACGTCGGCCACGACAAGGTCCGCAAGGTGGCCGAGTCCACGGGCCTGCTCCCGGACTCGATGAGCAAGGCCAACGACGCCTCCTTCGCGCTCGGTACCTCCACCCCCAGCGCCATCCGCATGGCCGACTCGTACGCCACGTTCGCGGCCTCCGGCAGGCACCACGAGCCCTTCTCCGTGACCAAGGTCGAGAAGGACGGCGTGCCGCTGGCCGGCTTCGAGCCGACCAAGGAACAGCGGGCCATGGACAACTCCGTCGCCGACAACGTCACCAAGGTCCTGCAGAACGTGGTCCAGAACGGCACCGCGACCAAGGTCAAGAAGCTGGGCCGGCCCGCCGCGGGCAAGACCGGTACCACGGACGAGAACAAGTCGGCCTGGTTCGTCGGCTACACCCCGGAGCTCTCCACCTCCGTGGTCCTCTTCCGCAGCGACCCCAACTCGGCCGACAAGGCACTGCAGTCCATGAAGGGCGTCGGCGACATCCCCTCCATCCACGGTGGTGACATCCCGGCCGAGATCTGGACCGAGTACATGATGGAAGCGGTCAAGGGCACCCCGGAGACGAAGTTCCCCGAGCCCGAGGACGTCGGCGTCGTCGCCAACGCCTCCGGTGCCCCTTCCCCGACCCCCTCGGCCCCGCCGTCGCCGTCGCAGACCCCGTCGATGACGCCGTCGCCCACGCCGTCGGGCAGCCCTTCCCCCTCCAAGGGCAGCAAGCCCTGCAAGAGGTGGGAGCTGTACTGCGACCCGACCCCGACACCCAGCGGAGGCAACCCGGGAGGGATGATCGGCGGCAGTGACGGCGGACCCAGCGGAACGCCGACGTCGACGCCCACCAGCGGCAGACCCGGCAGGCCGGGAGGCCTCACCGGGGGATAGCAGTCGATGTCCCGGTGACGGGCCCGGCCCGTCCGGGCACGTGAACAGAGGAAGGCCGTCGCACCCGGTGCGACGGCCTTCCCCCATGTCCGGCCCGGTACGGCAGGATGACCCCCATGACCAAGGTGCACGAGGACCGTCCCGTCCTGCCCACGGAGCAGGACGAGGTCGCCGCAGCCGGAAGCGAGTTCATCGGCGGGCCCATCGGCCGCTACGCACGGCTCGGCGGGCACTGGCTGGGGCCGGTCCGCGTCGTGGTCCTGCTCGCCCTCGGCATGTTCGCCCTCGGCATGGTGCAGAAGCTGCCCTGCTACGACTGGGCGTGGTTCCGGGGGGCGGGCTCGCAGTACACGCACGCCTGCTACTCCGACATCCCGCACCTGTTCGCGGCACGCGGCTTCGCCGACAACCTCACGCCGTACTTCGACCGGCTCCCCGGCGACATGGAGTACCTGGAGTACCCGGTGCTCACCGGGCTCTTCATGGAGGTCGCCTCCTGGCTGACCCCCGGCAGCGGCTCCATGCAGCACCGCGAGCAGATGTACTGGATGGTCAACGCGGGCATGCTCATGGCCTGCGCCGCCGTCATCGCGGTGTGCGTCGCCCGCACCCACCGCCGCCGCCCCTGGGACGCCCTGCTCTTCGCCCTCGCGCCGGCCTTCGCCCTCACCGCGACGATCAACTGGGACCTGCTGGCCATCGCCCTGACCGCCGCCGGAATGCTCATGTGGTCCCGGGGCCGGACGGTGCTCTTCGGCGTCTTCATCGGCCTGGCCACCGCCGCCAAGCTCTACCCCGTCCTGCTCCTCGGGGTGCTCTTCGTGCTCTGCTGGCGCGCCGGGAAGTGGCGTGACTTCGGAGCCGCGGCCCTCGGCGCGGCCGCCGCCTGGCTCGCGGTGAACCTGCCGGTGATGCTCCTCGCCTGGGACGGCTGGTCGAAGTTCTACACCTTCAGCCAGGAACGGCCGATCGACTTCGGTTCCGTGTGGCTGCTGATCTCCCAGCGCACGGGCAACCCCCTCCACGACGCCAACACGTACGCGACCGGGCTGACGCTCCTGATGTGCGGGGCCATCGGACTGCTGACCCTGACCGCCCCCAGGCGTCCCCGCTTCGCCCAGCTGGCCTTCCTCGTCGTCGCCGCCTTCATCCTGGCCAACAAGGTCTACTCGCCGCAGTACGTGCTGTGGCTCATCCCGCTCGCCGCGCTGGCCCGGCCCCGCTGGCGCGACTTCCTGATCTGGCAGGCCGGCGAGGTCGTCTACTTCCTCGGGATCTGGTTCTACCTCGCCTACACGACCAGCGCCGACAAGCACCAGGGCCTTCCCACGGAGGGCTACCAGGTGGCGATCGCCGCCCACCTGCTGGCCACCCTGTACCTGTGCGCGGTCGTGGTCCGCGACATCCTGATGCCCGAACGCGACGTCGTACGCCGCGACGGCTCGGACGACCCTTCCGGAGGCGTCCTGGACGGGGCCGAGGACGTGTTCGTGCTGTCGGACGCGGCGAGGGCGCCGCGGGACGCGGCGCCCTCGGAAGGACGGCGGGTCGACTGGGGCACGGGCCCGGGGGCCTGAGAGCGGTACGGGGTCACGGCCGGTCGGCCGTGACCCCGTACCTGCGTCTCGGGCGTCTCAGGCGTCGAGCACCCGGTCGAACTGGGTGGTGGTGTGCCGCAGGTGCGCCACGAGCTCGTCGCCGACCTTCGGCTCGGTCGTGTCGGAGGGCACGAACAGGATCGACACCTGCATGTGCGGGGGCTCCGCGAACCAGCGCTGCTTGCCCGCCCACACGAAGGGCGAAAGGTTCCGGTTGACCGTGGCCAGGCCGGCCCGGGCGACGCCCTTGGCCCGCGGCATCACGCCGTGCAGGGCCTTGGGGGCCTCCAGGCCCACCCCGTGCGAGGTACCGCCGGCGACCACGACCAGCCAGCCGTCGGAGGCGGCCTTCTGCTGGCGGTAGCCGAAGCGGTCGCCCTTGGCGACGCGCGTGACGTCCAGGACCGAACCCCGGTACTCGGTCGCCTCGTGGTCGCCCAGCCACAGCCGGGTGCCGATACGGGCCCGGAAGCGGGTCTGCGGGAACTGCTGCTGCAGCCGCGCCAGTTCCTCGGCCCGCAGGTGGCTGACGAACATGGTGTGCAGCGGGAGCCGGGCCGCGCGCAGCCGGTCCATCCAGCCGATGACCTCCTCGACGGCGTCCGAGCCGTCCGGGCGGTCCAGCGGCAGATGCAGGGCGAAGCCCTCCAGCCGTACGTCCTCGATCGCGGCCTGCAGCTGCCCCAGGTCCTGCTCGGAGATGCCGTGGCGGCGCATCGAGCTCATGCACTCGATGACGACCCGGGCGCCGACCAGGCTGCGGACCCCGTCCAGCGAGGCCACCGAGCGGATGACCCGGTCCGGCAGCGGCACCGGGTCCTCGCCCCGCCGGAAGGGGGTCAGGACCAGCAGGTCGCCGCCGAACAGGTCCTTGATGCTCGCGGCCTCGTACGTGGTGCCGACGGCGAGGACGTCGGCACCCATCCGGGTCGCCTCCTCGGACAGCCGCTCGTGGCCGAAGCCGTAGCCGTTGCCCTTGCAGACCGGGATCAGTCCGGGGAACTGGTCCATGACCTGCTTCTGGTGCGCACGCCAGCGCGCGGTGTCGACGTAGAGCGTGAGCGCCATGCCCGTCAGGTGCCTCTCGTATGGGGTGGGGGTGGGGTCAGCGGCGCGACATGTAGATGTCGAGCGCCTTGTGGAGCACCTTGTTGAGCGGGAAGTCCCACTCTCCGACGTACTCGACGGCCTCGCCGCCCGTGCCGACCTTGAACTGGATCAGCCCGAACAGGTGGTCGTTCTCGTCCAGCGTGTCAGAGATACCGCGCAGGTCGTAGACGCTGGCGCCGAGTGCGTACGAATCGCGCAGCATCCGCCACTGCATCGCGTTCGACGGGCGGACCTCGCGCTTGTGGTTGGCGGACGCGCCGTACGAGTACCAGACGTGCTGGCCGACGGTGAGCATCGTGGCGGCGGCCAGCGGCTCCCCCTCGTGCTTGGCGATGTACAGCCGCATCCGGTTGGGGTCCTCGGAGTTGAGGGCCGTCCACTGGCGCTGGAAGTAGCTGAGCGGGCGCGGGCGGAACTTGTCGCGCTCGGCCGTGATCTCGTACAGGTGCTGCCAGGTCGGCAGATCGTCGTAGCCGCCCTGGACGACCTCGACGCCGGCCTTCTCGGCCTTCTTGATGTTGCGGCGCCACAGCTGGTTGAAGCCCTTGAGGACGTCGTCCAGCGAGCGGTTGGCCAGCGGTACCTGGAAGACGTAGCGCGGCTGGACGTCACCGAAGCCGGCGCCGCCGTCCTCGGCCTGCTGCCAGCCCATGCGGCGCAGCTTGTCGGACACCTCGAAGGCGCGGGGCTCGATGTGCGAGGCCTCGACGTCGCGCAGCCGCTTGACCTCGGGGTCCTGGATGCCGGCCTTGATGGCGGCGGCGTTCCAGCGGCGGATGACGACGGGCGGGCCCATCTTCACGGTGAAGGCGCCCTGGTTCTTCAGGTGCGCCAGCATCGGCTGGAGCCACTCCTCCAGGTTCGGGGCGTACCAGTTGATGACCGGGCCCTCGGGCAGGTACGCGAGGTACCGCTTCACCTTCGGCAGCTGCCGGTAGAGCACCAGCGCGGCGCCGACGAGTTCGTCGGACTTGTCGAACCAGCCGAGGTTTTCCGAACGCCACTCGTTCTTGACGTCGGCCCATGCCGGGACCTGGCAGTGGCTAGCCGACGGCAGGCTCTGGAGGTACGCCAGATGCTGCTCTCGGCTGATGGTCCTCAGGGACAGGCTCATGCGGGGTGCTCCTCCGGCGACTTCGCTGGCTATGGCGCGAAGCCTACTGCGACAGGGGCGCCACCCATCTGGGGGACGTGCCGGTGCCCGGGCCGATGCTCGACCGGCGCCCCGTCGCAGGAGTGTCCGCAGGTGCCCCTCAACCGCCGAAGAGGCCGCCGTGGAACATGCCGATGAAGAAGCCGATGGCAGACGCGCCAAGGCCGATGATCAGTGCGAAGCGCTCGCGTGTCGTGACGGAGACGAACTGTCCGTACAGACCGGTCAGGATCCCGATCAGCCCGGCCCACGTGGTGAGCAGGTGCAGGTTGTGGAAGAAGGCCGTGATGAACGCCACGGCTCCGAGGACCAGGGTGACCGCCATCAGGGTGTCCTGAAGCGGGTGGGGCTTGCCGTCGGTGGACAGCAGCGAGATCGGAGGGGGCTGGGACTGCGGTTGCATGGCCTGTGCCATCGGAAGGCACCTCCTGGCTGAAGCAGAGCGGCGCTCGGAACCACCTCCGGCAAGGGGCCGGGGGCATAGCACCGAGCACACCCGATGGATACAGATTGTGTCCCCTCGGCGCCGGATTTCAACCGGAAGGAGTCGAGCAGGTAGTCTGTACAGCTGCGCGGTGTCTGTTCTCGGACGCCGTGCGCACGCATCACGACCCTCCTGCCACGGAACGACCGTGGCCGCTGAGTCCAAAGGAGGTGGGTTCCACATGCGTCACTACGAAGTGATGGTCATCCTCGACCCCGATCTCGAGGAGCGCGCTGTCTCCCCGCTGATCGAGAACTTCCTCTCCGTCGTCCGTGAGGGCAACGGAAAGGTCGAGAAGGTCGACACCTGGGGCCGTCGTCGTCTCGCTTACGAGATCAAGAAGAAGCCCGAGGGCATCTACTCGGTCATCGACCTTCAGGCCGAGCCTGCGGTCGTCAAGGAGCTTGACCGACAGCTGAACCTGAACGAGTCGGTTCTCCGGACCAAGGTCCTTCGCCCCGAGACCCACTGAACTTCGGTTCAGCGGTAATCGGGATCGAGTAGCACAGCAGCCCAGCAGCAATCCCCGCCGAGAGGTTCATCCATGGCAGGCGAGACCGTCATCACGGTCGTCGGCAATCTCGTCGACGACCCCGAGCTGCGCTTCACCCCCTCGGGTGCGGCGGTCGCGAAGTTCCGTGTCGCGTCCACCCCCCGCACCTTCGACCGTCAGACCAACGAGTGGAAGGACGGCGAGAGCCTGTTCCTGACCTGCTCGGTGTGGCGGCAGGCGGCGGAGAACGTCGCCGAGTCCCTCCAGCGAGGCATGCGCGTCATCGTGCAGGGCCGGCTGAGGCAGCGGTCGTACGAGGACCGTGAGGGTGTCAAGCGCACGGTCTACGAGCTGGACGTCGAGGAAGTCGGCCCCAGCCTGAAGAACGCCACGGCCAAGGTCGCCAAGACCACGGGTCGCGGTGGCCAGGGTGGGTACGGCGGCGGCGGTCAGCAGCAGGGTGGCGGCGGCGGTGGCTGGGGCGGAGCCCCCAGCGGCGGCGGCCAGCAGGGCGGCGGAGGTTCCTCCGACGACCCGTGGGCGTCCAGCGCGCCGGCCGGTGGCCAGCAGCAGGGCGGCGGCGGGGGCGGCTGGGGTGGAAACTCCGGCGGCTCCGGCGGTGGCTACTCGGACGAGCCGCCCTTCTAGGGCAGCTCGCATCCAAACTTCTTGATCACACAGGAGAGACACAATGGCGAAGCCGCCTGTGCGCAAGCCTAAGAAGAAGGTCTGCGCGTTCTGCAAGGACAAGACCGCGTACGTGGACTACAAGGACACGAACATGCTGCGGAAGTTCATTTCCGACCGTGGCAAGATCCGTGCCCGCCGCGTTACCGGCAACTGCACGCAGCACCAGCGTGACGTCGCCACGGCCGTGAAGAACAGCCGTGAGATGGCGCTGCTGCCCTACACGTCCACCGCGCGATAAGGAAAGGGTGACCGACCAATGAAGATCATCCTGACCCACGAGGTCTCTGGCCTCGGCACCGCCGGCGATGTCGTCGACGTCAAGGACGGTTACGCTCGCAACTACCTGGTCCCGCGTGGTTTCGCGATCCGCTGGACCAAGGGTGGCGAGAAGGACGTGGCGCAGATCCGCCGCGCCCGCAAGATCCACGAGATCGCGACCATCGAGCAGGCCAACGAGGTCAAGGCCAAGCTCGAGGGCGTGAAGGTCCGTCTGGCCACCCGCGCGGGTGACGCCGGTCGTCTCTTCGGTTCCGTGACCCCGTCCGACATCGCCACGGCGATCGAGGCTTCGGGTGGCCCGAAGGTCGACAAGCGCCGCGTCGAGCTGGGCTCCCCGATCAAGACCCTCGGTTCGTACCAGGTCTCCGTGCGTCTGCACGCCGACGTGGCCGCGAACGTGGGCATCGAGGTCGTCGCCGCCTAAGGGCTGCGAAGCGAAGGGCCGCACCCCCACGGGGGTGCGGCCCTTCGTCGCGTTTCACGGTCGTGTTTCACGTGAAACACCGCCCGGTCCAGGTCCAGGTCCAGGTCCCGGCTCCGGTCCCCGGCCAGGGTTCCGGGCCCGGGTCAGCGAGTGGCTCCTGCGACCAGCCAGCGGCCCGAGCGGGCACGCAGCTGGAGGGTGGCCATGCGGACCAGCATCATCAGCGTCATGGCGCCCCACAGGGCCGTCACGCCGCCGCCCAGGACGGGGACGAGCAGGGCCGCCGGGGTGAACACGGCGAGCGTCAGCAGCATGGCCCGGGCCAGGTAGGGCCCGTCGCCCGCGCCCATGAGGACGCCGTCGAGGACGAAGACCACGCCGCCGATGGGCTGGGAGAGCGCCACGACCAGCAGGGCGGGCAGGATGGCGTGCTCGACGGCGGGATCGCTGGTGAACAGCGGGATCAGCACCGGGCGGGCCACGACGACCAGCAGGCCGAGCACGATGCCCGAGCCGATGCCCCACTGGACCATGCGCCGGCAGACGGCCCGGGCGCCCTCGGTGTCGCCGGCGCCCAGGTAGCGGCCGATGATCGCCTGTCCGGCGATGGCGATGGCGTCCAATGCGAAGGCGAGCAGGCTCCACAGGGAGAGCAGGACCTGGTGGGCGGCGATGTCGGCGTCGCCGAGTCGGGCGGCCACGGCGGTCGCGATCAGCAGGATGGCGCGCAGGGACAGCGTACGGACCAGCAGCGGCGCTCCTGCCTGGGCGCAGGCCCGGATGCCCGCCGCGTCGGGGCGCAGGGAGGCTCCGTGCCGCCGGGCGCCGCGTACGACCACGACGAGGTAGGCGGCGGCCATGGCGCACTGGGCCAGGACGGTGCCCCAGGCGGAGCCCGCGATGCCGAGCCCGGCGCCGTAGACGAGGGCGACGTTCAGGACGCCGTTGAGGGCGAAGCCGCCGACGGCGACGTAGAGCGGCGTACGGGTGTCCTGGAGGCCGCGGAGGACGCCCGTGGCGGCGAGGACCATGAGCATGGCCGGGATGCCGAGGGCGGAGATCCGCAGATAGGTGACCGCGTACGGGGCGACGGTGTCGGAGGCTCCGAAGAGGGAGATGAGCGAGGGGGCGGTGGGCAGGACCACGGCGATGACGGCGACGCCGAGCAGGAGGGCGAGCCAGACGCCGTCCATGCCCTGTCGGATGGCCCCCTGGAGGTCGCCCGCGCCGACCCGGCGGGCGACGGCCGAGGTGGTGGCGTAGGCGAGGAAGACGAAGACGCTCACGGCTGTGGTGAGCAGTGCGGCGGCGATGCCGAGGCCGGCCAGTTGGGACGTGCCGAGGTGCCCCACGATGGCGCTGTCGGCCAACACGAAGAGGGGTTCGGCGACGAGTGCGCCGAAGGCGGGGACGGCGAGGGCGAGTATCTCCCGGTCGTGTCGTCTCGGCGCAGCCTTCGGCGCTGTGGGGGCCTGTGTCATGCGCTCAATCTAATCTTCCACAGGTAATAGATGCAAGACCATTTAGATCCTTACCGTGGCGTCGATCAGGGCGTTCCCGCAGCCTCATTGGTGGCGATCTCGAGACAGTGGCCAAGATTTTTCACACGAGGTCGGTCTGACGGGAGAATCTGCAGGTCAGATGTGGTGTGTGGGTGTGGCAGGTGATTTTGTCCACAGCGTCGTCCCCCGGTCCGTGCACAGCTTCCGGGGACTTACCCACAGCATTGGCGCCGTCGTCCACATCTCATCCACACAGCCTGTGGATAACAAGATTGGCTGACGCCGCTCGCGGCCCTACCGTGGTGCGTTGCCCGACTCGCCGACAGCCGATTCGGGTGCCCCAAATGTCAGAGCCGTGTCGTAGAAAGAGTGGCACGGCGAGGTCCGCTCTGCGGACGGGAGGAGGCGGCCCGGTGAGCATGCCCGAGCCCATGGACGACCCCTGGGCCGACAGCGGTCCGAGCGACCGTCTGCCCGCCCGTCCGCGCCGTAACAGCGAAGGCCGCGGCCGCGGGGACGAACAGCACGACCGGGGCCGCGAGGGCGGCTCCTGGGAGGGCGGCGGCAGCGGTGGCGGCGGCTTCGAGCGCGTCCCTCCGCAGGACCTCGACGCCGAGCAGTCCGTCCTCGGCGGCATGCTGCTGTCGAAGGACGCCATCGCCGACGTCGTCGAGGTCATCAAGGGCCACGACTTCTACCGGCCCTCGCACGAGACGATCTACCAGGCCATCCTCGACCTGTACGCCAAGGGCGAGCCGGCCGACCCGATCACGGTGGGCGCCGAGCTGACCCGGCGCGGGGAGATCAGCAAGGTCGGCGGGGCGTCGTACCTGCACACGCTGGTGCAGTCCGTGCCGACGGCCGCCAACGCCGAGTACTACGCGGAGATCGTCCACGAGCGGGCGGTGCTGCGCCGACTGGTCGCGGCCGGCACGAAGATCACGCAGATGGGATACGCCGCCGACGGCGACGTCGACGAGATCGTCAACAGCGCCCAGGCCGAGATCTACGCCGTCACGGAGCAGCGGACCTCCGAGGACTACCTGCCGCTGGGCGACATCATGGAGGGCGCGCTCGACGAGATCGAGGCGATCGGTTCCCGCAGCGGCCAGATGTCGGGCGTCCCGACCGGCTTCACGGACCTCGACTCGCTCACCAACGGCCTGCACCCCGGCCAGATGATCGTCATCGCCGCCCGTCCCGCGATGGGCAAGTCGACCCTGGCGCTGGACTTCGCCCGCGCCTGTTCCATCAAGGCCAACCTGCCGAGCGTGATCTTCTCCCTCGAAATGGGACGCAACGAGATCGCGATGCGCCTGCTGTCGGCGGAAGCCCGGGTGGCCCTGCACCACATGCGCTCGGGAACGATGACGGACGACGACTGGACCCGGCTGGCCCGCCGGATGCCGGACGTCTCCGCCGCCCCGCTGTACATCGACGACTCCCCCAACCTGTCGATGATGGAGATCCGCGCCAAGTGCCGTCGGCTCAAGCAGCGCAACGACCTCTCGCTCGTGGTCATCGACTACCTCCAGCTGATGCAGTCGGGTGGTTCGCGCCGACCCGAGAGCCGCCAGCAGGAGGTCTCGGACATGTCCCGAAACCTGAAGCTGCTGGCGAAGGAGCTCGAGGTCCCCGTGATCGCGCTCTCCCAGCTGAACCGTGGTCCCGAGCAGCGCACCGACAAGAAGCCGATGGTCTCCGACCTGCGTGAGTCGGGCTCCATCGAGCAGGACGCCGACATGGTGATCCTGCTGCACCGCGAGGACGCGTACGAAAAGGAGTCCCCGCGCGCGGGCGAGGCGGACCTGATCGTGGCGAAGCACCGTAACGGCCCGACGGCCACCATCACCGTGGCCTTCCAGGGCCATTATTCGCGGTTCGTGGACATGGCCAACACGTAGCATCCGATCATGGATGAGCTTGCCGAAGACCTGGAACTTCTCCCTGCCACCCGGCGTGCGCTGAGGCACCGGATCGCGTTGGCGCAGAGCGCCGGGCGGGCGCCCTCCGTGGTGGCGGCCGTCGTGCGCGGCGGGGAGGTGGTCTGGGAGGGCTCCCGGACCTCCGTCGAGGGGCACGGCCCGGACGGGAACGTCCAGTACCGGATCGGATCGATCAGCAAGACCTTCACCGCTGTTCTGGTGCTGCGGCTGCGGGACGAGGGGCTGCTGTCGCTCGCGGATCCGCTGGAGCGGCACCTGCCCGGGACCGGGGTCGGCGAGGTGACCATCGCCCAACTGCTGTCGCACGCCGGCGGACTCGCCGCGGAGACGCCGGGACCGTGGTGGGAGCGCACCCCTGGCGACCTGCGGCCCGCGCTGGCCGACGTACTGGGCGCGGAGCCGTTCAAGCACGCGCCCGGGCAACGGCACCACTACTCCAACCCCGGTTACACCCTGCTGGGTTCGCTCGTCGAGGCGTTGCGCGGGAGGCCGTGGGAGGAGGTGTTGCGGTCCGAGGTGCTGGAGCCGCTCGGGCTGAGTCGTACGAGCGGGGCGCCGCAGGCGCCGAACGCGGGCGGCTGGGCGGTGCACCCGTGGGCGGACGTCATGATGCCGGAGCCGCTGGAGGACCTGGGCCTGATGGCCGCTGCCGGTCAATTGTGGTCCACGACAAGGGACTTGGCGCGGTTCGCGGACTTCCTGCTGCGCGGGGACGAGCGGGTGCTGAGCGCGGAGTCCGTACGGGAGATGCGCACTGCGGTGTCGCCGCCGGAGCCGGGCCTCGCGGACATCGGGTACGGGCTGGGCATGCAGCTGACGGCCCAGGGCGAGCGTCGGCTGGCGGGGCACAGCGGATCGCTGCCCGGGTTCGTGGCGGGGCTGTGGCTGAGCGAGGCGGACGACGTGGCGGCCGTGGTGCTCGCGAACTGCACGTCGGGGCTCCCGGCGGCGACGGTGGCCGCGGACCTGGTGGCGATCGTGGCCGATGCCGAGCCCCGGTTCCCGGAGCCGTGGAAGCCGTTCCGGGAGTCCGACCGGGTGCCGCTGGAGCTGTGCGGCCCCTGGTACTGGGGGACTTCGGCGCAGGTGGTGCGGCTGAAGTCGGACGGGTCGCTGGAGCTGGCGCCGCTGGGCGGGACCGGGCGGTCGGCGCGGTTCCGCGCCGAGGCGGACGGTAGTTGGACGGGGCTGAACGGTTACTACGCGGGGGAGACGCTGCGGGCGGTGCGTGGGGAGGACGGTTCGGTGAGCCACCTCGACCTGGCGTCCTTCGTGTTCACGCGGGAGCCGTACGACGCCGGCGCCCCGGTGCCCGGCGGGGTGGACCCGCAGGGTTGGCGGGGCATCGGCTGAGGCGTCGCCCGTCGTCGTCGGTGGTTTCGGCCGCTCAGGCGACGAGTTCGCGTTCCAGCGGAGTGCGGAAGCGCGGGGTGATGCGGGCCTCTCCCAGCCATCCGGCGAGCCGGTCGGCCTCGGCGGTGACCGCCTTCTCGGCGGCCCGCCCGGGGCTGCCCAGCAGCCGCCAGACGATCTCGCCGTCGGCCCGCTGGGCCCAGCCTCCGACGATCTCGCCGTTCCACCACACGGTGGGGCCGATGTTGCCGGCGTAGTCGAAGAGCGCGCTCCTGTGGGCGGGGTCGAGGTGGAAGCCGCGGTCGGCCCAGCCCATGGCGGTGGGGTCGAGGCAGGGAAGGAGGGCGGCCCAGGGCTCGGTGGCGGGCTCGGGCGCGGTGTCGCCGGGGCAGACGAGGGCGGTGGTGCCGTCGTCGAGGCGGACCTGCTCGGGGCCGACGACGGCGAGGGCCTTGCGGACGTCGGTGAGGGTCCAGCCGGTCCACCACTTGAGGTCGGCCTCGGTGGCGGGGCCGTAGGCGTGGAGCCAGCGCCGGGCGATCTCGGCGCGCGCCTCGGGTGCCGGTACTGGGGGCCACGGGTCGGTGTGGACCCAGCGGTATTGGCTGGAGGTCCAGGATCCGCGCGGGCGGTCGCGGCGGATCCGGCCGTCGGCGGCGAGCAGGCGGATGACCCGGGTTGCGACGCCCGTTTCCGCCGCGTACTTCTTCCCGCGACCGATGGTGATCTTCTGGCGCAGGGCGGGCACGGCCGCGGACAGCTGGCTGCCGGTGGAGGGGCCGCGGGCGTCGAGTGCGTCAAGGGCGGAGGCCTCGGCACGGGCCAGCCAGTCGGCGTCGAGGCCTTGTCCGTCCTCGTCGAGGTGCTTGAGGAGGGTGCGTCGTTCCTTGACGGCGATCGCGCGGGCGGTGGAGGAGTCGACGTACGGGGCCAGTTCGGTGGAGACCGCGAAGAGCGTGTTGCGCATGCTGAGCAGTCGCACGAGGCTGACGTCCTCGTAGAGGGCCTGCTCGATGGTGTCGGGGCCGCCTCCTGCCAGCCGGGCGCGGGCGGAGAGGAAGACGGTCGCGGCGTCGGTGGCGTGCAGGGCGACGACGGCGTCGGCGGCCTGGGGCACCGTGGCGGCGCGGGCCGAGGGGGCCAGGCGGTGGCGCCGGCCGAGCCGGTCGCGGCGCTCGGCGGTGGTGACGAGGGGGAGGCTCGGGCTCATCCTCCCGATCGTAGGCCGGACCGCGGACAGTGCGGCCCGGCCTGCCGGTCCGGTCCGTCAGAGCTGGAGCTTGAAGCCGACGTGGGAGGCGGTGAAGCCGAGCCGCTCGTAGAAGCGGTGTGCGTCGGTCCGGGTGGCGTCGGAGGTCAGCTGGACGAGGTCGCAGTTCTCGGCGCGGGACTTCTCGATGGCCCATTCGATGAACCGGGTCCCGAGGCCGCTGCCGCGCTCGTCGGCGTGGACGCGGACGCCTTCGATGATGGAGCGGGTGGATCCCTTGCGGGAGAGGCCCGGGACGATCGTCAGCTGGAGGGTGCCGACGACCCGGTCCGCGCGGACGGCGACGACGAGGTGCTGGTTGGGGTCGTCGGCCAGGCGCTTGAGGGCCGTGCGGTACGGGGTGAGGTCGTCGGGGGATTCGCGGGTGGCGCCGAGCGGGTCGTCGGCCAGCATGGCGACGATGGCGGGCAGGTCGGCCTCGCCGGCCGGGCGGATGGACAGCCCGGAGGGGGCGGAGGGGTCCGCGGGGTTCGCTGGGGTGTCCAGGGTGTCGTTCGGGGTGTCGGTCATCGTGTTGTCCCTTTCTCAGCCGGCGGCCACGGTGAGCGGTGCCCAGCGGCGGGTCCAGTCACCGGGCAGCCCGGGGATGCCGCGCGTCATGACGGCGTTGAAGGCGATCGAGTCGAGGCCGCGGTCCTTGAGCCAACCGAGCAGCTCCTCGTGGCGGACGTCGACGTCGGTGCGCAGCGGTCGGTCGGTGCCTTGGGCGAGCGCGGTGATCAGTGACCGGGCGGTGTCGATGTCGCGGGCGACCAGTGGGCCGATGACGTGGGTGTCCATGTTCGGCCAGGCCGCGGCGTATCCCGTGAGGGTGCCGTCGCCGGTGGGGTCCTCGGCGACGAGCAGCTGATCGGCGAAGGCGGGCAGCCGGATGATCAGGTGGGTGCGGTCGGTGCCGAAGACCTCGGCGTCCAGGCGCAGGATCCGCTGGAGGTCCTCGGCGTTGGCGGGCCGGACCCGGGGGGTGCCGTACGTGCCGGGGGTGCTGTGGGCATCTTCGGGGCGGAAGGTCCCCTTGAGCATCTCGGCGCGGCCGGTGGAGTCGAAGCCGAGTTCCTCGTAGAGGGGGCGGCCGTTGGGGGTGGCGTGCAGGGTGAGGGGGACGCCCTTGAGCACGTCGTCACAGACGTGCTGCATGAGACGGCGCCCCAGGCCCTGGCGGGCGTAGCGGTCGGCGACCAGGACCATCCCGATGGCGGCGAGCTCCGGTCCGGCGTGGGTGTTGCCGTACGGGGTGACGACGCAGGCGGCCGCGAGCCCGAGGCCGTCCGGGGCGTCCACGCCGTAGCCGTTTCCGGCGGCGAGGAGCAGTCCCCATTTGTGGTCCTCGCGTGGCCAGCCGCGGTCCTCTGACAGGTCGGCGCAGTGGCGGAGATCGTCCACGCTCAGCGCCCGGATCGGCAGATCGGTGATGTGTGGTGGTGTCACTCGGCCCAGACTGGATCATCGACCGGGGTCAGTCCAGGGAATTGGGGCTGATGTTTCTCCCCCGGCTACCGCTGGGAGGTGCCCCCTGTGAAACGTTGGCGATGTTTCACGTGAAACAGCGACCGGGAAACAGGGTGTCTCGTCGGGAGGGCACCGGCTAGCCTCGATCGCCATGACCCTCCTGCACCTCTTTGACCTCGACGGGACGCTGATGTACGGCTCGGCGGCGCCGGTCGAGATCTCCCGTCAGCTCGGCGTGGGCGCCGAGATCGCCGCTCTGGAGCGGGCCTTCGGCGCCGGGGAGATCGGGCCGCACCAGTTCTCGGTGGCGGCGCACGCTCTCTGGGCGGACCTGACGCCCGCCCATGTCCGGGCGGCCTTCGAGGGGGCGCCCTGGCTCGCGGGCATCCAGGACGTGTGGCGTGAGATCCGGGAGCGGGGGGACTACTGCGCGGTGGTCTCCCTGTCGCCGTCGTTCTTCGTGGAACTGCTGCTGGAGTGGGGAGCGCACGCCGCGCACGGTTCGGTCTACCCGGAGGTGCCGTTCACCCGGCCCGTGGAGGCGGCCGGGATCCTGACGCCGGAGGGCAAGGTCACGGTGGCGGACCGGCTGTGCGAACGGTTCGGGGTGAGCCGGGGCGACTGTGTGGCGTACGGGGATTCGAGGACCGACGCCGTGCTCTTCGAGGCCGTGGCGGTCTCCGTGGCGGTCAATGCGCGGCCCTATCTGGCGGAGCGCGCGACCCATGTGTACGAGGGCAGGGACCTGAGAGAGGCATATCAGCTCGTGGGGTCGGCACGCCCGGGAGTTGCAGCATCTTAAGGGGAAAGTGGGTTCGAAACGCGGATTTTCCGCAATTCCCCCCAGGCCTCTGAGTCGGCCGGCACGCTGTGAAGCCCGGATCCACGGATTCACAGGCCGTGGCGTGTGCAAACCCGACCGAGATGCTCGAAGCGAGGCACCGCATGGACGCTCCGCACACCAGATCGGCCAGACGGGGAACGGCCCGGATACCCGGTGAGGGCGAGGTGCGGCTCGACGCCTCGCCCGACGCCGTGCTGATCCGCCGGACCCTCGCGGAGATCGCACCGGTCGCCGACAGGGTGACCTCCTACTTCTACGCATTGGTGTTCACGGGTCACCCGGAGGTCCGGGGCATGTTCCCCGCGGCCATGGACGTGCAGCGGGACCGCCTGCTGAAGGCGCTGCTCACCACCGCCGAGCACATCGACAATCCGGATGTGCTCGCCCCCTACCTGCGCCGACTGGGTACGGGGCACCGCAAGTACGGCACCGTGGCCGGGCACTACCCGGCGGTGGGCGAGGCCCTGATCGGGGCGCTGGCCCGGTACGCGCACGAGACCTGGGGGCCGGAGACCGAGGCCGCGTGGGTGCGCGCGTACACCGCGATCTCCCAGATCATGATCGACGCGGCGGCCGAGGACGAGGTGAAGGCACCGGCGTGGTGGCACGCGGAGGTGGTGTCCCACGATCTGCGCACCCCGGACATCGCGGTACTGACGGTCCGCCCCGATCAGCCGTACACCTTCCTGGCCGGTCAGTACACGAGCCTGGAGACCCCGTGGTGGCCGCGGGTGTGGCGGCACTACTCCTTCGCGTCGGCGCCACGCGCCGACGGGCTGCTGTCCTTCCACGTCAAGGCCGTTCCGGCGGGGTGGGTCTCCAATGCGTTGGTGCGCCACGCCCGCCCGGGAGACGTGTTGCGGCTGGGTCCACCGGCCGGGTCGATGATCGTGGACCACACCACGGACAACGGGATGCTGTGCCTGGGGGGCGGTACCGGCATCGCGCCGATCAGGGCACTCATCGAGGACGTTGCCGAACACGGGGAGCGGCGGCCCGTGGAGGTGTTCTACGGGGCGCGCAGCGATCACGACCTCTACGACAAGGACACCCTGCTGGGGCTGCAGCGCACGCATCCATGGCTGTCGGTGCGCCCGGTGGTCGGCGACGCGTTGGCCGGGCAGCTTCCGCAGGCGGTGGGTGAGCACGGGCCGTGGAGTTCGTACGACGCGTTCATCTCGGGGCCGCCCGCGATGATCCGCAACGGGGTGGACGAGCTCAAGCGGATCGGGATCCCCGACGAGCGGATCCGGCACGACGCGGTGGAGGAACTGGCGGGCGTCGCGGTCTGAGACCGGCGGGGATGTCCCGCCGGTCCCGGGGGTCGCTCTCGGTCTCAGGTCACCGCTCAGCCGAGGTCGGGGGAGTGCATGGCGCGGACCCCCTCGATGTTGCCGTCGAGGTAGTGCCGCAGGGACAGCGGTACGAGGTGGACGGCGGCGATGCCGACCCGGCTGAAGGGCACGCGGACGATCTCGTACTCGCCGTCAGGCTCGTCGACCTCGGGGCCGTGCCGTTGGCTGGGGTCCATGGATTCGAGGTGGCAGACGAAGAAGTGCTGCACCTTCACGCCGGTCACTCCACCGTCGGCGATGTGCTCGACGGTGTCGACGAAGCAGGGCACCACATCGGTGATCTTCGCGCCGAGTTCCTCGTGTACCTCTCGGTGGAGGGCGTCGACGACGGTGGCGTCGGAGGGCTCCACTCCGCCGCCGGGGGTGAGCCAGTAGGGATCGACGCCGGGCTTGGTGCGCTTGATGAGGATCAGGTCGTCACCGTCGAGCAGGATCGCTCGGGCGGTGCGTTTGACCACGGGACGTTCGGTCATGGGAGAAGAGTGGCCCACCGCTCCGCTTCTGAAACGCGCCAAGGGTCTCGAACGGGAGCTCACCAGCGTGCGGCGGCGTGCAGCAGCAGTTCGTGGGCCCGAGCGAGGTGGGCGAGCGCGAGGCTGCCGGCGCGTGTGACCAGGAACCAGGTGCGCAGCGGCGGTACGGGGGGCTCCGCCAGGGCCACGATCCGGCCGCTGTCGAGGGCGTCCTGGCACAGGTAGCGGGGGATCACGGCGAGCCCGGCGCCGGATCGCACGCATTCCAGTACGGCGCGAAGATCGGGTGCGACCACGGTGGCGGCGGAGTCGGGCGGTGCCTCGAAGACGGTGGCCCAGTAGCGGGCGACGAGGGGCAGGCTCTCGTGGACCTCGACGAGCGGGATGCCGTCGAGTGCGGCGGGTCCCTCCTCGCGCAGCCGGTCCCGGTCGACGAGGGCGGCCCAGTAGGGCGCGGCGACCAGGACGTGCTCCTCGTCGCACAGGGCGGTGGCGGTGAAGAGCCCGCCGCGCGGGCGGGCGGTGGTGACGACGAGGTCGTGGTGGCCGGCGGCGAGCCCGTCGAGGGCCTCCTCCGCCCCGGGCTGGAGGGTGGCGCGCAGGGTGTGGCCCCGCCCGACCAGCGGTGCGAGGGCGGGCAGTACCCGCAGGCCCAGGAACTCCGGGGGTCCCGCGACGTGGAGGGTGCGCAACGCGCCGGCGACCTCCCGCTCGGTCTCGGTGATCCGCAGCAGGGCGTCGAGGTGCGGGGCGGCCTTGTGGGCGAGTTCGTCGCCGACGGCGGTGGGGGTGACGCCGCGGGCGCGGCGGAGGAAGAGGGGGCGCCCCAGCTGGCGTTCGAGGGTGCGGATCTGCGAGGTGACGGCCGGCTGGGACAGGCCGAGGAGGGCGGCGGCGCGGGTGAAGGAGCCGGCGCGGTGGACGGCGACGAAGGTGCGCAGCAGAGCCAGGTCCATCGCGGCACCTCGACCTCTCGGTGGGGGCCTTCAACTATAAATATGCGGATAGCACCCTGTCGCTACCGTGATTGGACTCTGACGCAGAGTCAATTAGCCTTGTCACGTGGTTCTCGGCGGTGTTTCTCCCGCGACGAACCCGGGCGGTCCGAGCCATGAGGGGGGAGGCTCGGACCGCTTCCAGGGCCCGTTCAGCTGCCGCCGGTGGCCGAATCGAGTGCTCGCAGGACGTCCGCGACCAGGTCCTCGGTGTCCTCTGCCCCGGCGGAGAAGCGGATGAAGCCCTCCGGCACGGCGTCCCCGCCCCATCGTCCGCGTCGTTCCGCGGTGGACCGTACGGAGCCGAAACTCGTGGCGTCCTCGACCAGGTGCAGAGCGTTCATGAAGCGTTCCGCGTGCGCGCGGTCGGGCAGTGTGAAGGAGACGACCGAGCCGAAGGCGCGCATCTGGCGGGCGGCCGTCTTGTGCGAGGGGTCCGTGGGAAGTCCCGGGTAGCGCACCCCGGTCACCTCGGCGCGGCCGGTCAGAGCCTCGGCGACGGCCAGCGCGTTGGCCCACTGGCGCTGTGCGCGCAACTGGATGGTGGCCAGCGAGCGGTGGGCGAGCCAGGCCTCCATCGGGCCCGGGATCGCGCCGACGATCTTGCGCCAGCGGCGGACGGTGGCGGCGAGTTCGGCGTCCCGGCAGACCACGTAGCCGAGGAGCAGGTCGCCGTGGCCGGTGAGGCCCTTGGTGCCGCTGGCGACCGAGAAGTCCGCCCCGAGGTCCAGGGGCCGCTGTCCGAGCGGTGTGGCCAGGGTGTTGTCGACGGCGACCAGGGTCCCGCCGGCGTGCGCGGCCTCCACGAGGCGGCGGACGTCGCAGACGTCGAGCCCGGGGTTGGAGGGGGTCTCGATCCACAGCAGTCGGGCCCCGTCGAGGACGGTGAGCTGGGCCTCGTCGGCGGTCGGGGCGGTGCGCACCTGGATCCCGTACGCCTCCAACTGCTCGCGCAGCAGCGGCAGTGCCTGGTAGCCGTCGTCGGGCAGGACGACGGTGTCGCCGCCGCGGGCCTGGGAGAGGAGCACGGCGGAGACCGCGGCCATCCCGGAGGCGAAGACGATGGTGTGGACGTCCTCGCCGGGGGCTTCGAGTTCCCCGATGGCCCGTTCCAGCAGGGTCCAGGTGGGGTTGGTGTCGCGGCCGTAGGTGTACGGGCCCTCGACGTCGCCGGGCAGGTGGAAGTGGGCGGCGAAGGCCGGCCCGGGCAGGGTCGGTTCGTTCTTGACGGGAGCCGGCAGTCCGGCGCGGACGGCGAGGGTGCCGTCGCCGAGCCGGGCCGCCGCGCCGCCGTCGCCCGGATGATCGCCGGAATCGAAGCGGGAGCCGGGGCCGACGCCGGAGTCGGATTCGGGGTGCTCGTTCATGCGGTCTGCTCCTTCGGGGCCAGGGCCTCGCGTACGGCCTCCAGCAGGCCGGGGCTCGCCGCCTCGACCAGCTCCAGGCATTCCTCGAATCCGTCGAGCGGCCCGTAGTAGGGGTCGGGTACGTCGTTGTCGCCGGCCGGTGCCGCCGGGTCGAAGGACCTCAGCAGCCTGACCTTGGCGGCGTCCCGCGGGGTGGGCGCGAGCGCCCGGAGGTCCCTCAGGTGTCCGGCGTCGAGGGCGATGACGAGGTCCAGGCCGGCGAACCAGGAGGACCGGAACTGCCGGGCCCGGTGGTGCTGCTCGTACCCGGCGGCCTCCAGGACGGAGACGGTGCGCGGGTCGGCGGGGTCGCCCTCGTGCCAGCCGCCGGTCCCGGCGCTGTCCACCTCGACCAGGGCGTCGAGCCCGGCGTCGGCGACGTGGGAGCGGAAGACGGACTCGGCCATGGGAGAGCGGCAGATGTTGCCCGTGCAGACGAAGCACACGCGGTACATGGAGGGCCTGTTCAGTTCTTGTCGGGCAGGACCATGTTCACGGCCCAGCTGACGATGGAGATGATCAGGCCGCCGACGAGGGCGGTCCAGAAGCCGTCGACGTGGAAGCTGAGCTCGAGCTGCTTGGCCAGCCACGAAGTCAGCATCAGCATCAGGGCGTTCACGACGAGGGTGAACAGGCCCAGGGTGAGCACGAACAGCGGCAGCGAGAGCAGCTTCACCACCGGCTTGACGATGACATTGACCAGGCCGAAGACCAGCGCGACCAGGATCAGGCTCAGCGTCCGGTGGCCCAGGCTGCTGCCGTCGTCGAGGGTGATGCCGGCGAGCAGCCAGATGGCGACGGCCAGGGCGGCCGCGTTGGCGATCGTCTTGACTACGAAATTTGTCATGTGTCTGATCGTGGCAGAGAAGATCCTGGGGGAACATCCGCAGATCAGCGGAGACCCGGGAACGACCGAGCACAAGGGGACAAGGACGATGAAAGCGTTCCGGTTGGACGAGCTCGAGGCGGAGCGGGCCGCCAACGACGGCGCCTATCTGCAGTTCCTGCGTGAGCGGAACATGTCGGTCGGCCTCTATGCGCTCGATGCGGGGCAGAGCGATCCGCAGCAGCCGCACCGTCAGGACGAGGTGTACTTCGTGGTGAGCGGTCGGGCCTCGATCACGGTCGGGGAGGAGACGACGAGCGTCGCGCGCGGCAGCGTGGTCTACGTCCCGGCGGGGGTCCCGCACAAGTTCCACCACATCAGCGAGGACTTGAGGGTGATGGTGGTGTTCTCCCCGCCGGAGGGCTGAGGGGCTCGTCGTATCAGGGTCGCGGCCCCGATCCGGCGGCCGGCCCCTAGGGGGCGGATCAGGGGACTCCGGGGGCTCGCGGGCCCCCGGAGGCGTCCGCCGACTCCTAGCATCGAGAGCAGGAAGTCACGGACGAGGACGAGAACGAGGAAGAGGTCGAGGAGACATGAACGGGATCCGGGAGACGTTCGCGGGTATGCCCTGGTGGGTCAAGTGGGTCGCTGTTCCGCTGCTGGTGCTGTTCGTCTTCGGCGGCGTGATCACCAGCTTCCTCAGCTTCCTGGTCGGGTTCGTCTTCAAGGTGCTGCTCTTCGTGGCCCTCGTCGGCGGTCTGGTCTTCATCGTGAAGAAGGTCGGGCGCGGCGGTTCGAAGTCCTCGTCCGGCGACTGGTAGACGTCGCGGACCGCGCAGACGGGATGATTCCGTCATTGCGCCAGGTGAGGGAACACGAGGCCGTAAACCGCTCACAGGCCAGGAATCGGCGGATAGAGTGGCATTCTATGCCGTTCCCTGGGCAGCGAATGCCGGCGATTCCGCTCTGACCTGCGGTTCTGTCAACCAGCCGCTGAGTACGACTCCAGGAGCGATGGCATGTGCGGGGGCGGCCCCCGCAGGGCGGGCCGCCCCGAAGGCCCGCCGCCACGCCTGGGGGTGAGCTTTGTCTTCGGTTCACAATGCCGGTGTGCCGACTCTGATCGGTTCGGTGCAGAGGGCGTTGAGGCTGCTCGAAGCAGTGGGATCCCATGGCGAGGGAGCCCCGGCGAAACAGCTGGCCCGCGAGGCCGGGCTCCCCCTCCCCACCGCGTACCACCTGCTGCGGACCCTCACGCACGAGGGCTATCTGCGCAGAGAGAACGGAGTGTTCGTGCTGGGCGACGCCGCCGGGCGGCTCGCCGGTGGCGGACTTCAGCAGAAACGTCGCAGCATGATCCTCGAATCCCTTGCGCACTTCCGCGACGCGGTCGGGGCCCCCGTCTATTTCGCGGTCTACCGCGAGGGCGAGATCGAGGTCGTGGGCGTCTCGGACACCCCGGCCAACCCGGCCTGCGAGGAGTGGGCCGACTTCCGGGCGACCGGCCACGCGCACGCCATCGGGCAGTGCCTGCTCGGTCAGCTCGACGAAGAGGCCCGCCGGGACCACTACGACCGCCACCCGGTCGAGGCCATCACCGCTCACACCGTGAGGGATTTGCGTTCCCTGGAGAACAGGATCGGCGCCCTCGGCCGAATGCAGCCAGTAACCGAACGCCAGGAATATGCCCTCGGCACAGTCTGCGCGGCGATCCCCATCACGGCGGGCGATACCGCCGCAACCATGGCGATTTCTCTTCCTCTGCACCAGCAAGACCGATTGCCGTATGTGGTCGATCGGCTACGGAGTGAAGTAGGCGCGCTGTTGAGCACCCTCTCGTTCTCTATCAGTATCTGAAAACTCACTCCTTGTGATCTGCTAGCGCTTCCACCACCCTTGTCAAGAGGGCCCTGGGGGATCATTCCTGGCCACTTCCACTACAGCGGGGTAGGCAATGCGCGAGTCGGTACAGGCAGAGGTCATGATGAGCTTCCTCGTTTCCGAGGAGCTCTCGTTCCGGATCCCGGTGGAACTCCGGTACGACGCTCGTGACCCCTACGCAGTCCGCCTGACCTTCCACCTTCCCGGAGACGCGCCCGTGACCTGGGCGTTCGGCCGGGAGCTCCTCCTCGACGGCATCAACAAGCCGTGCGGTGACGGTGATGTGCACATCGCCCCCACCGATCCCGAGGAACTGTCCGATGTCCACATCCGGCTCCAGGTGGGCGGCGACCGGGCGCTCTTCCGCGCCGGCGCGGCTCCGCTCGTCGCGTTCCTCGACCGGACCGACCGGCTCGTTCCGCTCGGGCAGGAGCGGAACCTGGGTGATTTCGAGGAGAACCTCGACGAGGCGCTCGGCAAGATCCTCGCCGAGGCGCAGCAGAACGAGCAGAACGCGGGCTGACGCCTCTCGCGTGGCCGTGCGGGCAAAGGCGCCACGGGCAAAGGCGCCACAGGTAAAGGCACCAAAAGCAATACGGGCCACACCTGCACCATGTGAAACACCGGCCACAGCTGAAACGCAGCGGAATGCCGGCGTCCGCCGACGCCCCTTTCCCGTTCCTCGGGAACCGCCGTTCAGCGCTTGCGCCGCCGGCCCCGGCCGCCGCGGACCGGTCCCGAGGCCGGCGAGGCGGCCGGGGATCCCGGTCGGTCGGCCGATACGACCAGCGCGGCCAGTGCCGTGGTCACCGGGACCGAGGCCACGAGCCCGATCGAACCCACGAGGGTCCGTACGATCTCTTCCGCGACCAGCTCGCTGTTGGCCACGGAACCCATGCTGCTGTTCGCGATCGAGAACAGCAGCAGCAGCGGCAGGGCGGCGCCCGCGTAGGCCAGTACGAGCGTGTTGACCACCGACGCGATGTGGTCGCGGCCGATCCGGATCGCCGCCCGGTAGAGCCCGCGCGGGCCCATCGACGGGTCGGCTTGGTGGAGTTCCCAGACGGCCGAGGTCTGGGTGACCGTCACGTCGTCGAGCACGCCCAGGGATCCGATGATCACACCTGCGAGCAGCAGGCCGCTCATGTCGATGTGCGGGTAGAGCCCGTGGATCAGACCGGTGTTGTCATCGGTGTTGCCGCTGAGGAAGGCCCAGTCGATGAACACCGAGCCCAGCAGCCCGATCAGCAGCAGCGAGACCAGCGTGCCGAGGACGGCGACGGAGGTGCGGGCCGTCAGTCCGTGGCACATGTACAGGGCGATCAGCATGATGGCGCTCGCCCCGATGACGGCTACGAGCAGCGGGTTCGAACCCTGGAGGATGGCCGGGAGGATGAAGAGGGTCAGCACGCCGAAGCTGACGACCAGCGCGATCAGGGCGAACACCCCGCGCATCCGCCCGACGACCACCACCGCGAGGGCGAAGATGCCCGCCAGCAGCGCCAGCGGGAGCTTGCGGTTCACGTCGATCACCGAGTACTGGAGGTCGTGCGGGGCGTCCGGCGCGTAGGCCACGACCACCTCCTGGCCCTTCTCCAACTGCCGGGGCGCACCCGGCTGGACGACCTCGACGAAGGTCCGCCCCTTCTCCGGGCCCGTACCGACCTCGACGGTGGCCTTCTTGCACTCCCCCGTCTGCGCGGCCTGCGCCTCGCGCCCCTCCGGGGTGGACGTGTCGCCCGTCGGAGGCACCTGCGAGGCGTTCACGGATTTGCAGTCGACACGCTCCAGCGAGACGACCGTGGCCTGCTGGGTCTGACGGTCGAAACCGACGCCCGTGCGCTCGTGGGCGGGCGCTCCGCCCGGCCAGAGCACCGCCATGCCGACGAACACGGCGGCGGTGAAGGGGATCAGTACGGCCGCGATGACCTTGCGCAGGTGCTTCGAGCCGGGCGCCGCCGGACCGTGGCCGTGCCCGTGTCCGTGGCCGCCGTGTCCGTGACCTCCGTGGTCGTGGCCGGGACCGTGACCCTGGCCGGGCGCATGACCGGAGTCGTGCCCTGGACCTGAGTGCTCGTGGCCGGTGTGGTCATGGGGCTCGGTGGGCTTCGTGGGGGGGTGCAGCGAAGACGTCACCGGCAGATCATCGCAAGAGATGAGGGGGCCCACTGTTCAGCACGCCATTGATGACGCTAGCGTGGGGGCTACTTTGCACAACGCGGGAGCTCGGAGCACCGGGCTGAGAGGGCGCTGATCACCGTACGCACATCACGGATGCGTACGGGAAGAGGCTGCGTCGACCGCCGAACCTGTTACCGGGTAATGCCGGCGTAGGGAGATCAGGTCTCATGACCATTCAGGACGACGCACGCACGCCTGCCGTCAGCCAGGGCGACGACGGCCAGACCGAGCGCCAGCCGGGCTGGCACAAGGGATACCTGGCGGGCTCCCGCCCGGACATCCGGGTGCCGGTCCGCCAGGTCCACCTCACCAACGGCAAGGACGTGACGCTCTACGACACGTCCGGTCCGTACACCGACCCCCAGATCGAGACCGACGTCCGCAGGGGCCTGCCCCCGCTGCGCGAGAACTGGATCATCGGCCGCGGCGACACCGAGGAGTACGCGGGCCGTCCCGTGCGCCCCGAGGACGACGGCATCAAGCACACCTCGCCGCGCGGCGGGCTCAAGAACCTCGACGCGGTCTTCCCGGGCCGCCCCCGCCAGCCCCGTCGGGGTCGCGGCGGCGCCGCCGTCACGCAGCTCGCGTACGCCCGCCGGGGCGAGATCACCCCGGAGATGGAGTACGTCGCGATCCGCGAGAACGTCTCCCCCGAGGTCGTGCGCGAGGAGATCGCCGCAGGTCGCGCGGTGCTTCCGGCCAACGTGAACCACCCGGAGATCGAGCCGATGATCATCGGTAAGCGGTTCCTGGTGAAGGTCAACGCCAACATCGGCAACTCCGCCGTCACCTCCTCCATCGAGGAGGAGGTGGAGAAGATGACCTGGGCGACCCGCTGGGGCGCGGACACGGTCATGGACCTCTCCACGGGCCGCAACATCCACACCACCCGCGAGTGGGTCCTGCGCAACTCCCCCGTGCCGATCGGCACCGTGCCGCTCTACCAGGCGCTCGAGAAGGTCGACGGCCGTGCCGAAGACCTGACCTGGGAGATCTACAAGGACACGGTCATCGAGCAGGCCGAGCAGGGCGTCGACTACATGACGGTCCACGCCGGCGTGCTGCTCCCGTACGTCCCGCTGACCGCCCGCCGCAAGACCGGCATCGTCTCCCGGGGTGGCTCGATCATGGCGGCCTGGTGCCTGGCGCACCACAAGGAGAACTTCCTCTACACGAACTTCGAGGAGCTCTGCGAGATCCTCGCGACGTACGACGTCACCTACTCGCTCGGTGACGGTCTGCGCCCCGGTTCGATCGCGGACGCCAACGACGCGGCGCAGTTCGCGGAGCTGAAGACGCTCGGCGAGCTGAACACGATCGCCAAGCGGCACAACGTCCAGACCATGATCGAGGGCCCCGGGCACGTCCCGATGCACAAGATCAAGGAGAACATCGACCTCCAGCAGGAGATCTGCGAGGAGGCGCCGTTCTACACGCTCGGCCCGCTGACCACGGACGTCGCGCCCGCGTACGACCACATCACCTCGGGCATCGGCGCCGCGATGATCGCCTGGTGGGGCACCGCGATGCTCTGCTACGTGACGCCCAAGGAGCACCTGGGTCTGCCCAACCGCGACGACGTGAAGACCGGTGTCATCACGTACAAGATCGCGGCCCACGCCGCCGACCTGGCCAAGGGTCACCCGGGCGCCCAGGACTGGGACGACGCCCTGTCGGACGCGCGGTTCGAGTTCCGCTGGGAGGACCAGTTCAACCTGGCCCTCGACCCGGACACGGCCCGCGAGTTCCACGACGAGACCCTTCCCGCCGAGCCGGCCAAGACCGCGCACTTCTGCTCGATGTGCGGTCCGAAGTTCTGCTCGATGAAGATCTCGCAGGACATCCGCCGTGAGCACGGCGGTGACCTGAAGGCGGACGAGATCGAGGCGGGCATGGCGGAGAAGTCCGCCGAGTTCGCGGCCTCGGGCAACCGCGTGTACCTGCCGCTGGCGGACTGACCTCCGCTGCGGCGACACGGAACGGCCCGCGACACCGAGGGGGGAGTCGCGGGCCTTTTCCGCTTTCGGGAGGGGGTGGCCGTCAGGCGGGGACCTGGGCGGCCAGGCCGAGCTTGCGCCGGGCGAATTCGAGGTTCGCGAGGATCCGGTCGTGCTCCTCCAGGGGGAGTTTGCCCTCCTCCAGGAGGCGTTGGCAGCACTCCAGCGATTCCTGGTACTCGCCCACCCAGTAGGAGGCCACCGCGAGTTCGTCGAGCGCGCGCCATTCGTGCCAGGCGAACTCGACGAACAGGATGTCGTCCGGGGCCGGGATCCGCACCGCCTGCCGGGCGAAGGTGTAGGCGAGGGGCCAGCGGCTTTCGAGGCGGCAGAGGCGGGCGAGCTCGCCGAGGGCCTCGGCGCGGTTGGGGCGGCTCTCGTACGCGCGCAGGAACCGGTCGACCACCTCGGCCGCCGGCCGCTTGAGGCCGGCCGCGAGCCGTGCCGCGTAGAGCCGGGCGCAGTAGGTCTCCTCGACCCAGCCACCCATGGCGACGCGGTGGTCGTAGGCGGCCAGGGACTTCTCCGGTTCTCCCGCGTCGCGCCAGCTCTGGGCGAGGTAGAAGGCGTACCGGGTGTTGCCGGGCTCCTTCGCGAGTCCTTCGGTGAGGACTTCGGCGTCGCGCAGGTACTTCGCCCGCTGGCCGCCTTCGCGGAGACGTGCCCCGCCGCCGACGGAGAGGATGTTGAAGCCCTCGATCACGTCGCGGCTGTAGTCGGTGCCGCATTCGATGTACTCGTGGAGTACGCCCACGTACCGCCAGGGCAGCCGGTTGGAGACCAGGGCCGGCCGCCAGTGGATGATCGGGCCGTCGTGCAGCGCGACCTGGTACGCGTCGAGCGTCAGCTCCGGCATGCGGAAGCCGGGCTCGATCTGCATCACGTCGTCGCCGTCGATGAACAGCAGGTAGTCGGCGCTGGAGCGGGCGAGCTCGATCGCCTCGGTGCGGCTTCCGTCGAAACCCTTCCACGGGCGTTCGTGGAGAGCGCCGGGCAGGTCGCGGAAGCAGTCCCGGATGACGTCCTGGGTGCCGTCCGTGGAGCCGGTGTCCACGATCACCCAGGTGTCGATCAGCGGGCGTACCGACTCCAGGCACTTCCGGATCGTCGGCGCCTCGTTCTTGACGATCATGTTCAGACAGATGGTCGGCTTCACCGGAAACACCCTCTCGTCGGCTGGGACGCGGGCGACGTTAGGGATTCCGGCCGCCGAGGGGGTGGCGGCTCGCCGGTGGCGTGACCCGATGGCTCTACCACGGGGTGGTCGGGTCCGCATCCGTTCGTGCAGGTCTGATAGGCCGATGTGTTGACGTTCGTCGCAAAATGCTCAAGATGCCCCGATTTGCGCCCGTAGGTTCCCAAGGAAGATCGAACTCGCGGTCGGGGCGTCACCCGTTCCGGCCCGCATTCCGTTCCGAAGGAGCGCTGCACATGAGTCGTGAGCACCGGACCAGGTCGCCGCTTGGTCCCGTCCCCCGCAGTCGGGCCTGGATGGCGGGAGGTGCCCTGGCATCGCTCTCCCTCGTGCTCGTGAGCATGGCGAGCCCCGTCGTCGCGCTGGTCGGGCCGGCCGGTACGAGCGTGACCGCCGTCGCCCCGGCGGCCGGCGGGGGTGACGACTGCAAGCCGCACGACAAGCCGGAGCACGGCCGGCCCCCGCACGAGAAGCCGCTGCACGCCCAGCTGCTGGACGAGTACCTGGGCGGCGGCGACGACGAGACCTGGGGCGAGGAGGACGGGCGCGAGCCGCACGGCGACGGACACGACAAGTGCCCGCCCGCGGGTGGAACGGGTCCGACCGGCCCGACCGGCCCGACCGGCCCGACCGGCCCGAAGGGCGACACGGGCGCCACCGGTCCTGCCGGCAGCGGCGGGACGGGGTCGACGGGTCCGACGGGTCCGGCGGGTCAGCCCGGTGCGACGGGCGCGACGGGTGGGGCCGGTGCGACCGGCGCGACGGGTCCTGCCGGTGCGACGGGTGCGACCGGTCCGGCCGGTACGGGTGGCACGGGTTCGGTGGGCCCGACGGGTCCGACGGGCCCTGCGGGTGCGACTGGTGCGACAGGTGGGGCCGGTGCGACGGGTGCCACGGGTGAGGCCGGCGCCACGGGTGCCACGGGTGTGACGGGCCCGCCCGGTTCGGGCGGTACGGGTTCGGTGGGTCCGACGGGCGCCACGGGTGAGACCGGCGCGACCGGTGACACCGGACCGACCGGTCCGACGGGTCCTTCCGGTGCTACGGGTGCGACGGGTGAGGCCGGCGCGACGGGTGCCACGGGTGCGACCGGTGAGACGGGCGCCACCGGTGCGACCGGTCCGGGCGGCGAAGGCTCCGTCGGTCCGACGGGTGCGACCGGTGCGACTGGCGAGACGGGCGCCACCGGAGCGACTGGTGAGACGGGTGCCACCGGCGCCACGGGTGCCACGGGTGAGACCGGCGCCACCGGCGCGACCGGTGTGACGGGTGCCACGGGTGACACCGGCCCGACGGGTCCGACGGGTCCGACGGGTACGGGCGCCACCGGTGCGACCGGTGTGACGGGTGCCACGGGTGACACCGGCCCGACGGGTCCGACGGGTCCGACGGGTACGGGTGCGACCGGTGCGACCGGTGTGACGGGTGCGACGGGCCTCACCGGCCCGACGGGTCCGGCCGGTGCCACCGGTGCGACGGGTGCCACGGGTGCGACAGGCCTCACCGGCCCGACGGGCCCGACGGGCCCGACGGGCGCCAGGGGTGCGACCGGAGCCACGGGCGTCACCGGCCCGTGCAACGGTGGCGTCGCCTCCTACAAGCCCAGCGCGTCCGAGGAGGTCAAGGGGGTCTCGACCAACGGTCAGGTGTGGGTCGGAATCCGGAGCCTCACCCCGAACGTCGGCAACTTCGAGTGGAACAACCTGACCGACAACACCAACTTCCCGGGCAACTCCTGCGGTGTCTCGGTCAGCGACCACAGCGGAATCACCAACGTCGAAACGGTGGCCCCCGACGGGCGGGTCTGGGAGACCTCCTGCACCGAGAACTCCGGCAACCCGCCGAGCCTCACGTGCAACGCCGCCTGGACTCCTGTGAACCCGCTGGTGGACAGCCCGCCGCTGCGGAACCAGTCCGCCGCCAAGAACCCTCCCGCCAAGAAGCCCGCCGTCAAGAAGCAGGCTGCCAAGAAGCCGGTCGCCAATCACAGGACCGACAAGGGCAACAAGCACCGCGGCTGACGCCCGGCCGGGTGACCCCGGTGGAAGCAGCACGGTGATCAGACAGTGAACCCAAGCGGCCCGGAGTGCCGCCGGACATGGTCCGGTAGGCCCTCCGGGCCGCTGACGTTCTGTCAAACGCACGCTCCTCCAATGGGGGTGAACCACTGGGCCGATCCGTTGACGTCTCTGCGAGGCGCCCCGTCACCCCGCGACCGGGATCACCACGATGTCCGAGGTGGCCCGAGCGGCCGTACCACGCATCGTTCGATCCGGTTCAGAAGGAGCGGCGTATATGAGTCCCGAGAACAAGACCAGGTCAACCCTCGGTCCCTTGCCCAGGCGGAGCGGCCTGGTGACCGGCGGAACCCTCGCATCGCTTGCCCTGGTCTTGATGGGAGTCGCCGGCCCCGCGCTCGCCGCGGGCCAGACCGTCCAGGCGTCCGGCCCCGTCGGCGCGGCGACCCAGGCGGGTGGGGGCGACGACTGCAAGTCGGAGGACGGCCGGCCCCCGCACGACAAGCCACTGCACGCCCAACTGCTGGACAAGTTCCTGGGTGGCGGGGACAACGAGGTCTGGGGCGGGGAGGACGGCAAGGACAAGCACGACAAGTGCCCTGCCGGTGCGACGGGCCCGACCGGTCCCACCGGCCCCACGGGTCCGACGGGTCCTGCCGGTGGCGGGACCGGTACGACCGGCCCGACGGGCCCGGCGGGTGCAACGGGTGCCACGGGTGCAACTGGTCCGGCGGGTGCGACCGGTGCGACGGGTGTGACGGGTCCGCCCGGAACCGGCGGTACGGGTTCGGTGGGTCCGACGGGTCCGACGGGTCCGGCCGGTGCGACGGGTGCGACCGGTCCGCAGGGTGACACCGGCGCGACGGGTGCTACCGGTGTGACGGGTCCTCCCGGTACGGGCGGAACGGGCTCGGTCGGCCCGACGGGTCCGACCGGTCCGCAGGGTGAGACCGGTGCCACGGGTGCCACGGGTCCGACCGGCCCGCAGGGTGCGACGGGTGCGACCGGTCCGGCGAAGTGCATCGACGTCGACGCCATCACGGACCAGAGCAGCCGCGAGTTCAAGGCCGTGCTTCCGGGCGACGGGAACACCTACGTCGGTGTACGCCAGACGTCGGGGCAGCCGCCGTTCACATGGATCTGGTACAACCTCAGCACGGGTGAGAGCTACCCGGCGGACGCCTGCGGCGTTTCCATCGCGCAGCAGGCCAACGGCATCGTCGTCGAGGTGGTGACCGACGGCGGCGTCGTCTACGAGACCTTCTGCGACGTGGTCAACGGCAACCCGACCACGCTCACGTGCGACGGCGTATGGACTCCGGCGGACCCGCCGGTTCCGTACAACCCCACCCGTCGTGCCGCCCACAGCCTGCTGGCTCCCGACGCGGTGAACCACCGTCCGAAGACCATGAAGTAACGAACACGCGGCACCACTGCGGCCCGGAGCACCGTCGGACGATCCAGTCCGGCCGGCGCTCCGGGCCGTCGGCGTTTCCGGGTCTGGGTCGCCGATCCGAGCCGCCGCCGGACAACCGGCCATTGGGGGTGCGTTATTCGTCCAATAAGTGGACTTATATGCGAGGCGTCCCGGCGTCCGATACCGAGATCCCCACGATGACTGAGGCGGCCCGATGGCCCCGACGCACATCGTTCGATCCGGTTTCGAGAAGGAGCGGCGTACATGAGTCCCGAGCGCAAGACCAGGTCAAACCTAGGCCCGCTGCCCAGGCGGAGCGGCTGGCGGGCCGGCGGCACCCTCGCATCGCTTGCCCTGGTACTGGTGGGAATCTCCAGCCCCGCGCTCGGCGCGGCCCAGACCATCCAGCCCGCCGGGTCGGTGGTGAGTCCCACGGGTGGGGACAAGGACCGCTGCGAGTCCCACAAGCCGAACCACAAGCCGCGGGCCGGAGTCTCCGAGGACGGCATGCGGGGTGGCGGCGACGACAAGTGCGACAAGGGCAAGCGGGGCCCCACCGGTCCCACTGGCCCCACCGGCCCCACCGGCCCGACCGGTCCGACCGGTGAAACCGGCGCGACCGGCGCGACGGGCGAAACGGGCCCGACCGGTCCGACAGGCCCGACCGGCCCGACGGGCGCATCGGGCGGTCCGGGTGCGACGGGTGCGACGGGTCCGACCGGCCCGACGGGCGGCACGGGTCCGACCGGCCCCACCGGCCCGTCGCGGTGCATCGACGTCGACGCCGTCGCGGACAACAACGCCTGGGAGGTGAAGGCCGCCCTGACGGCGGACCGCACCGCCTTCGTCGGCATCCGCGACACCCAGGGCTCGTTCAACGGCAACAACACGACCGAGTTCAGCTGGCACAACCTCACCATCGACCCGCCGCACACGGACTACCCGTCCGACGCGTGCGCGATCTCCATCGCGCACCAGGCGAACAACGTCTCGATCCAGGTGCTCACCGAGTCCAACGAGCTGTGGGAGACGCTCTGCTTCGTCACCAACGTCAGCATGACGCCGGGCACCCGCAACTTCGAGCTCGACTGCACGGACGACCCGGAGACCCCGCAGGACAACGGTGCCGGTCCGTGGGTCCAGAGGATCCCCGGCCCGAGCGGAGTGGTCCCGCTGACCCGTTCCGGGGCCAAGCCGCAGCAGCCGCGGCAGTCGGCCTCGCAGCTGGACGTCCCGAAGGGGATCACGCGCCCCTGACGCGGCGGGAGCCGACAAGGTGACGCAGGAACGCAGTGACCCTGTGAAGAAGTACTGAACCACGCGGCCCGGAGCGCGCGGCCGGAGGACCTACTCCGGCTCGCGCTCCGGGCCGCCGAAGTCCGGGCTCGTGAAGTCCGGCGACGTGTAACCGGGCCGGGGACCCTCATTGGGGGTCCCCGGACTGGTGAAATCAGGTGCCGTGTAGCCCAGTTCGGGCATCCGGCCGCCGCGCCTGCGGGGACCGGGAAGGCCCGGGCCCGAGCTCGGATCGGCCAGCGCGTCCCGCAGGAACGGCATGATCCCCCGCTCCAGCAGGGCGTTGCGCCAGGCCTCCCGGGCCCGCGCGACCTCGTCGGGTATCGCCTCCGCCTCGTCCGCCGCCACCTCCGTCGACCCGTTGCGGACGGCCGTCACCAGCAGTCCGATCACGGCGAAGAGCAGCGCGGCCACGGTGAGCGCCCCGAAGAGCCAACCGGCCGTCAGCATCGTCTCGGCGAAGGCGGGTTCGGGCTCGATCATCTTCAGGGCGTAGCCCACGAGCAGGAAGATCAGCATGGCGGTTCCCGCCAGGACCGGTGCGAGGACCGCGACCACGGCGCTGATGCCCGCGCCACCGCCGGTGTCCTGCTCGGTGCCCTCCTCGCCCGTCGTTCCGGGTGCGGACAGCAGTTCGTCGCGCGATTCCCCGCGGATCTTCACGTAGTGGTCGTACTCGGCGGCGGCCGCCGCGGTGAGCAGTGCGCGGGCCGCGAAGGCCATGGTGCGCAACTGTTCGGCGTTCAGGCGTTCGCCGAGCGTGGCGAGCTCGGGCCGTTCGTGCGCGGTGCGCAGCGCCTCGTCGAGGAGCCGATCGAACTCCGGCCGGTCTTCGGTCAGCAGGTGTGGAGCGCTGGTCATGTGCATCCCCCGATGCTCCGTGGACGCCGATACCCGCGTAGACCCGGGCGCCGGCACAAACGGAGGAGAGCCTGCTACGGATAGAGCGATGGTAGAGCGCCCGTGCCACAGGCTGACAGGGGCTTTCCGGAAATACCCCGTGTGGGGAACCCTCAGTCGTTCAGCGGGAGTTGCCGGACGAGCAGTTTGCCCGCCATCGTGACCCCGCCGTCCATGGCGATGGCGAGGCCGTCCGCGTACACGTGCGGGCCGTGGACGGCCTCCGGGCCGCGGTTCTCGTCGCCGTCCTCGGTGCCCACCTCGCCGAGCAGGTAGGGGATGGGGCTGTGCCCGTGGACGACGCGGCTGCCGCCGTACGTTCCGAGCAGTTCGCGGACGGCCTGGGGGCCGGTCTCCTCGTCGCGGAAGGCGAACCGCTTGGTGAACTTGCGGAAGAGGTCCCAGGTGATGTCGGCGTCGCCGCGGTTGAGGAGCTCGTGGATGGTGTCGTTGACGTCCTCGATGTTGTCGCCGTAGTCGAGGTACGCGGTGGTGTCGGAGTGCAGCAGCAGGTGGTCCTCCACCAGCACCGCCGCGTCGAGGCGGGACATCCACTGCAGGTGCACGTCCTGGAGGCGTTCCATGTCGGTGCGCTGGCCGCCGTTGAGGAGCCAGGCGGCCTGGAAGGTCGCGGTGCCCGCGCCGGACTGGATGGGGGTGTCGCCGAACCGCTTGGCGCCGATGAGCAGCAGTTCGTGGTTGCCCATGAGGGCCTTGCAGTAGCCGCCGGAGGCGGCGGCCTCGGCGGAGAGCCGCATGACGAGGTCGATGACGCCGATGCCGTCGGGTCCGCGGTCGGTGAAGTCGCCGAGGAACCAGAGTCGGGCGTTGCCGGCGGACCAGCTGCCGTTCGCGTCGATCAGGCCCTGGACCTGGAGCTCGGTGACGAGTTCGTCGAGGTAGCCGTGGACGTCGCCGACGACGTAGAGCGGGCCGGGACCGGTGGGGTCGTCCTGGGGGACGTACTGGACCTGGACGGTGTCGCCGGGGCCGCCGAGGGCGCCGCGGCCGATGACCGGCAGATCGCGGTAGGTGGGGGTGTAGCCCTCGGGGTCCGCGTCCGCGGGCTCCTCGGGGGCCTTGACCATGGAGACGGGTCGCGAGAGGGGGGCCGCGGCGGGCTCGGCGAAGTGTTCCGCGACCGGTTCCGCGTGGGGCTCGCCGGCGCCGTCGGCGTAGTACGCGGGGTACTCGCCGTAGACGGGGGCCTCGCCGGGAATCCCGGTGGGCACGGCGTACGGGGCGGGAGCGGTGACCGGTTCGTCGACCGGCACCCGGAAGTCCCGCAGCGTCTCCGTCCGCATCACGGGTCCCTGACCGGCCCCCTGAGTCATCGACCCCTCCACCACCGTCGCGCTGCCGTACACCTGCGGACCCTCCTGACCTCCGGGGAGGAGGGTCCGTGATGTCGTGCGCCCATCATAGGAATGCGGCTCGCGCTGTGTGACGCACCAGGGGTGGTGAATCCTGCGCGGAACCAGTCGTTCCTGATGCTTTCTCCCGAAATGGGCGTTCTTGATCTCCTCGGCTGTCAGTCCTGTGCCGGGGATCGGGGCGGGCTGACGGTCGTACGGGGCTGCCTGCGCTGTGACGAGGTGCGGATGATGAGCTCGGTCGGGACGACCTGTTCCACGGGTCGTCCGGTGTCCACTCCCTCGATGGCGTCGATGAGGAGCTGCACCACCGCGGTGCCGATGCGCCTGGGTTTGAGGGAGAGGGTCGTGATCGGCGGTTCGGTGTTGGCGTAGACCGTGGACTCGCTGCAGCAGACGAGCAGCAGGTCCTCGGGGACGCGCAGGCCGTAGCGCCGGGCGGCGGCGAGCAGGTCGGTGCCGTTGGGGTCGAAGAGTCCGTAGACGGCGTCGGGCCGGTCGGGGCGGGCGAGGAGCCGGTCGGCGGCGACGGCGCCCGCGCAGGGGTCGTGGGCGGGGTAGGACTCGTAGACGGGGTCCTGGCCGACGCGCTCGCACCAGTTGAGGTAGGCGGTGGTGGAGAGCCGGGTGTAGGTGTCGGTGGTGGTGCCGGTCAGCAGCCCGATCCGGCGGGCGCCGGCGGCGGCGAGGTGGTCGAGCAGGCCGAGGACGGCGGCCTCGTGGTCGTTGTCGACCCAGGCGGTGACGGGGAGGGAGCCCGCGGGGCGGCCGTCGGAGACCACGGGCAGGCCCTGGCGGACCAGTTCGGTGACGACGGGATCGTGGTCGGAGGGGTCGATGACGACGGTGCCGTCGAGGGCGACGTTCGACCACACGTCGTGCCGGGAGGTGGCGGGGAGGATGACGAGGGCGTAGCCGCGGGCGAGCGCGGCGGAGGTGGCGGCCCTGGCCATCTCGGCGAAGTAGGCGAATTCGGTGAAGGTGAAAGGTTCATCCCCGTACGTCGTCACGGTCAGGCCGATGAGGCCCGACTTGCCGGTACGGAGGGTGCGGGCGGCGGCCGACGGGCGGTAGCCGAGACGATCGGCGACTTCGCGAACGTGGCGGCGGGTGGCGTCGGGGAGACGTCCCTTGCCATTGAGCGCGTCGGAGACCGTCGTGATGGAGACGCCCGCCGCGGCGGCCACGTCCCTGATGCCTGCCCGGCCCTGTCGGCCGGCGGCCCGCCGGGTGGTCTCGGTCCGGCTCACCTGATGCTTCCCTGCTGCTGTCATGGCGAGCCGATAGTAGGGCTCCGGGGCGGGGGCGGCCTGGGTGCATATGCACCCGTTGACAGGCACGTTTCTGCATGTTTCGCCACCCCCAATGACCTTGGAAACGAAGGTATTTGGGCGTCTGCGGCGAGGGTGCCGCTTGTCGGCGGGTCCGGGCATGCCAAACCGGTACGGTCTCGGGCCGGTCTCAACTCACCTGCACGAGGGATGCGCGCCACGGCGCAGGCCACCGGCGCGCGCATATATGCGCGCGCTCCCCCGCATTCCAGGCGCCCCCATTCTCGGAAGAGCGGAATCCTCATAAGGTGAGGAGTATTGAGTCGACGGCGACGTCGTACGGGATGGTCGAGGAGGACCTGCGGTGAGCGAGAAGAGCCCGAAGCTGCGCGCCGAGCTGGACGGCATTCCGACATACAAGCCCGGCAAGCCGGCTGCCGCGGGCGGTGCCGTCGCGTACAAGCTGTCCTCGAACGAGAACCCGTACCCGCCGCTGCACGGGGTGCTGGAGAGCGCGGTCGCGGCCGCCGGCAGCTTCAACCGCTACCCCGACATGGCGTGCACCGGTCTGGTGAACGAGATCGCGGAGCGGTTCGGCGTGCCGGTCGAGCACGTGGCCACCGGCACCGGCTCGGTGGGCGTGGCCCAGTCCCTGATCCAGTCGACGGCCGGTCCGGGCGACGAGGTCATGTACGCCTGGCGTTCCTTCGAGGCGTACCCGATCATCACGCAGATCTCGGGTGCGACCTCCGTCCAGGTACCGCTGACCGACGGCGACGTGCACGACCTGGACGCGATGGCCGAGGCGATCACCGAGCGGACCCGGCTGATCTTCGTCTGCAACCCGAACAACCCGACCGGCACCGCGGTGCGCCGCGGCGAGCTGGAGCGGTTCCTGGACCGGGTGCCGTCGGACGTCCTGGTGGTGCTGGACGAGGCGTACAAGGAGTTCGTGCGCGACACGGACGTGCCGGACGGCGTCGAGCTGTATCGCGACCGCCCGAACGTGGCCGTGCTGCGCACGTTCTCCAAGGCGTACGGGCTCGCCGGTCTGCGCGTCGGCTTCGCGATCGCGCACGAGCCGGTCGCCGCGGCGCTGCGCAAGACCGCGGTGCCCTTCGGCGTCAGCCAGCTCGCGCAGGACGCGGCGGTGGCCTCGCTGCGCGCCGAGGACGAGCTGATGGGGCGCGTCGGGGCGCTGGTGGGCGAGCGGACGCGGGTCCACGAGACGCTGCTGGCGCAGGGCTGGACCGTGCCGGACACCCAGGCGAACTTCGTGTGGATGCGGCTGGGGGAGCGGACCGCCGACTTCGCGGCGGCCTGCGAGAAGGCCGGTGTGGTGGTCCGGCCCTTCGCGGGCGAGGGCCTGCGGGTCACGATCGGCGAGCCCGAGGCGAACGACCTCTTCCTGCACACGGCGGAGGCGTTCTTCAAGGAGCTGTAGAGCGGGTGCGTGCGCGGCTGTAGAGCAGTTGTGGAGCTGTAGAGCGGCTAGGGAGCCGTAGGCGGCTACGGAGCCGTAGAGCGGGTTCGGGTCGTCAGACCAGTTCCACGCGGATGGGGTCGCCGTCACGGACGGTGGCCAGCAGGCGGGGGTCGCCGTCGAAGGAGCCGAGCACGTTGCACGGGCTCGCCAGGCGGCTCTCGCCTCCGCGCGAGATGGGCGTGGGGCCGTAGGGCAGCGCGAGCGCGTCGCCCTCGGTCCAGAACGCGACGGTGCCGGGCTCGACGACCTGCTGGGCGTCGTCTTCCAGGGCCGCGGAGACGCCGGTGTCGAAGTAGACCTCTTCGCCCCAGGTGTTCGCGGAAGCGGAGATCGGAAGGGCCGCGGCCAGTGCCTTGCTGGTCGGGGTCTCGTCGAGGGTTGCGGTGAGCAGGCCCGCGGGCCAGGAGATTCGAATCTTCATGAGCCATATTCAACAATTTGTTGAATGACTTGGCTAGGGGACCCCCGCTGTGCGGGCCCGAAAGCCCGTGCGCAATAATGCTTGTGAATGTGAACGCGTTCACAAGCGTGTCCTGCTTCTCCCCATATGGGGGGAACCCGCCAGGCAGACTGCGGCTGTGACCACGGCGACGACAAGGAGAAGACGACGTGGACCTAGCTTTGGCGCCAGAGACATTGGCGCGCTGGCAGTTCGGCATTACCACCGTCTATCACTTCCTCTTCGTGCCGCTGACGATCTCGCTCGCCGCCCTCACGGCCGGCCTGCAGACCGCCTGGGTGCGCACGGAGAAGGAGAAGTACCTCAGGGCCACGAAGTTCTGGGGAAAGCTTTTCTTGATCAATATCGCGATGGGTGTCGTCACCGGCATCGTCCAGGAGTTCCAGTTCGGCATGAACTGGTCCGACTACTCGCGATTCGTGGGTGACATCTTCGGAGCGCCGCTGGCCTTCGAGGCGCTGATCGCCTTCTTCTTCGAATCGACCTTCATCGGCCTGTGGATCTTCGGCTGGGACAAGCTGCCCAAGAAGATCCACCTGGCCTGCATCTGGATGGTGTCCATGGGCACCGTCCTGTCCGCCTACTTCATCCTGGCGGCGAACTCCTGGATGCAGCACCCGGTCGGGTACCGCATCAACGAGGAGCGGGGCCGGGCCGAGCTCACCGACTTCTGGCTCGTGCTCACCCAGAACACCGCCCTCACCCAGTTCTTCCACACGATCACGGCCGCCTTCCTGGTCGGCGGCGCGTTCATGGTCGGCATCTCCGCCTTCCACCTCGCGCGCAAGAAGCACATCCCCGTGATGCGGACCTCGCTGCGGGTCGGCCTGGTCACCCTGATCATCGCCGGCATGGGTACCGCCATCAGCGGCGACCTGCTCGGCAAGGTCATGTTCAAGCAGCAGCCCATGAAGATGGCGGCCGCCGAGGCGCTCTGGGACGGCGAGGCGCCGGCTCCCTTCTCCGTCTTCGCCTACGGCGACGTCGAGAAGGGCCACAACAAGGTCGCGATAGAGATCCCCGGCCTGCTGTCCTTCCTCGCCAACGACGACTTCAGCTCCTTCGTCCCCGGCATCAACGACGTCAACAAGTCCGAGCAGGAGAAGTTCGGGCCCGGCGACTACCGGCCCAACATCCCGGTCGCCTACTGGGGCTTCCGCTGGATGATCGGCTTCGGCATGGCCTCGCTCGGCGTCGGCGTGCTGGGCCTGTGGCTGACCCGCAAGAAGTTCATGCTGCCGCCGGGGCTGCGCACCTCGGAGGACGAGGTCCCGAACCTGGTCCTCTTCAAGCAGGCGCTGAGCCCGAAGTGGGGACAGCTGTACTGGGTCGTCGCGCTCTGGACCATGGGCTTCCCGCTGATCGCCAACTCCTGGGGCTGGATCTTCACCGAGATGGGCCGCCAGCCGTGGGTGGTCTACGGGGTCCTGCGCACCCGGGACGCGGTCTCGCCGAACGTATCGCAGGGCGAGATCCTCACCTCCATGATCGGCTTCACGCTGCTCTACGCCGTGCTCGCCGTCATCGAGGTCAAGCTCCTCGTCAAGTACGTCAAGGCCGGCCCGCCCGAGCTCACCGAGGCCGACCTGAACCCGCCCACCAAGATCGGCGGGGACGACAAGAACGCCGACCGGCCGATGGCCTTCTCGTACTGAGGCTGGGGAGACCACACCATGCAACTCCACGACGTCTGGTTCGTACTCATCGCCGTCCTCTGGATCGGCTACTTCTTCCTGGAGGGTTTCGACTTCGGGATCGGCGTACTGACCAAGCTGCTCGCCCGCGACCGCACCGAGAAGCGGGTCCTGATCAACACGATCGGGCCCGTCTGGGACGGCAACGAGGTCTGGCTGCTCACCGCGGGCGGCGCGACCTTCGCCGCCTTCCCCGACTGGTACGCCACCCTCTTCTCCGGGTTCTACCTGCCGCTGCTGATCATCCTCGTCTGCCTCATCGTCCGCGGTGTCGCCTTCGAGTACCGGCACAAGCGCGCCGAGGAACGCTGGCAGACCAACTGGGAACACGCGATCTTCTGGACCTCGCTGATCCCCGCCTTTCTGTGGGGCGTGGCCTTCGCCAACATCGTGCGCGGCGTGAAGATCGACCAGCACAAGGAGTACGTCGGGACCTTCCTCGACCTGCTCAACGGCTACTCGATCCTCGGCGGCCTGGTCACCCTCACCCTGTTCACCTTCCACGGCGCGGTCTTCGCCTCGCTCAAGACGGTGGGTGACATCCGGGAGCGCGCCCGCGGGCTCGCGACCCGGCTCGGCGTGGTGGCCGCGGTGCTCGCCCTGGTCTTCCTGACCTGGACCCAGTTCACGCGCGGCGACGCCAAGAGCCTGGTCGCCATGGCCATCGCGGTGATCGCGCTGCTCGGGGCCCTGGGCTTCAACCAGGCGGGCCGCGAGGGCTGGTCGTTCGCACTGTCCGGGGTCACCATCGCGGCGGCCGTCGCGATGCTCTTCCTGACGCTGTTCCCGAACGTCATGCCGTCCTCGCTGGACGCCGCGTGGAACCTCACGGTCACCAACGCCTCGTCCAGCGCGTACACGCTGAAGATCATGACGTGGCTGGCGGCCGTGGCCACCCCGCTCGTCCTGCTCTACCAGGGCTGGACGTACTGGGTGTTCCGCAAGCGCATCGGCACGCAGCACATCGTCGACGCGCACTGACGCCCGACCCACCCGTTCGACCCCCCTGCCCGAGGGATGTTTCACGTGAAACCGATCGACCCGCGCCTGCTCCGGTACGCCCGCACCACCCGCCTCTTCCTGGGGGCGGTGGTGGCCCTGGGCGTTGCCGGCGCGGGGCTGGTCGTCGGTCAGGCGATGCTCATCGCCGAGATCGTGGTCGGTGCCTTCGAGAAGGGGCTGGACGGAGCCGCGCTCCGGACGCCGCTGCTGCTGCTCGCGGCGGTGGCGCTGGGGCGCGGCCTGATCGCCTGGCTGACGGAACTGGCCGCCCACCGGGCCGGCGCGGCCGTCAAGTCGGAGCTGCGGGGCAGGCTCCTGGAGCGGGCCGCCGACCTGGGGCCCGGCCGGCTTACGGGGCAGCGCACCGGCTCGCTGGTGCAGCTGGCCACCCGAGGGGTGGACGCCCTCGACGACTACTTCTCCCGCTACCTGCCCCAGCTGGGGCTCGCCGTGGTCGTACCGGCGGCGGTGCTCGCCCGCGTGGTCACCGAGGACTGGGTGTCGGCCGCCATCATCGTGGTCACGCTGCCGCTGATCCCCCTGTTCATGGTCCTCATCGGCATGGCCACCCAGTCGAGGATGGACCGCCAGTGGCGGCTGCTGTCGCGGCTGTCGGGGCACTTCCTCGACGTGGTGGCGGGTCTGCCGACCCTGAAGGTCTTCGGGCGGGCCAAGGCGCAGGCCGAGTCGATCCGCAAGATCACCGATGACTACCGGCGCGCCACGATGCGCACCCTGCGCATCGCCTTCCTCTCCTCCTTCGCGCTGGAGCTGCTGGCCACCCTGTCGGTGGCGCTGGTGGCCGTGACCATCGGCATGCGGCTGGTCCACGGCGGCCTCGACCTCTACACCGGGCTGGTCATCCTGATCCTGGCGCCCGAGGCGTACCTGCCGCTGCGGCAGGTGGGGGCGCAGTACCACGCGGCCGCCGAGGGGCTGGCCGCCGCCGAGGAGATCTTCGACGTACTGGAGACCCCCCTCCCCGGCCCCGGCGGAAGGGCGGAGCTGCCGGCCGGGGCGCCGCTGCGGATCGAGATCGACGGGGTCGCCGTCCGCCACGAGGGCCGGGGCGAGGACTCCCCCGCTCCCGTCTCGCTGACCGTCGGACCGGGAGAGTGCGTGGCCCTCACCGGACCCAGCGGGGCCGGCAAGTCCACGCTGCTCCAGGTGCTGCTCGGGTTCAGGGCGCCCACCGCGGGGCGGGTCCGGGTGGCGGGCGTGGACCTGGCCGAGCTGGCGGCGGAGCAGTGGCGCTCGCGGATCGCGTGGGTGCCGCAGCGGCCGCACTTGTTCGCCGGGACCATCGCCGAGAACGTGAAGCTGGCCCGGCCCGGGGCCTCGGACGCCGAAGTGACCGCCGCTCTGGAGGAAGCCGGGGCGTGGCCGTTCGTCTCCGCGCTGCCGCAGGGGACGGGGACCAGGCTCGGCGAGGGCGGCGCGGGCCTGTCCGCCGGCCAGCGCCAGCGGCTCGCCCTGGCACGGGCGTTCCTCGCGGACCGTCCCGTTCTCCTGCTGGACGAGCCCACCGCCGCCCTGGACGGGGAGACCGAGGCCGGGATCGTGGAGGCCGTACGCCGGCTCGCCGTGGGGCGGACCGTGCTGCTGGTCGTGCACCGCCCGGCGCTGCTGGCACTCGCCGACCGGGTCGTGGGGGTGCGTCCCGAGGGGCTGTCCCCCGAGGCGTCCGCCGGAGCGGCCGGTGCCCCCGCGCTCCGGCCCAGGGATCCGCGGCCGGCCGTGGTGTCGGACGCCGATGATGCCCTGCCCGCCGGGCCCGCGCCGGTACGGACGCCCGGCGCGAACCCGCTCGCCCGGGTGCGCGCCGCCGCCACGGCCTGGCGGGGGCGGTTCCGGCTCGGACTGTTGCTGGGGGCGCTGGCCGTCGGGTGCAGCGTCGGCCTGATGGCCGTGTCCGGGTGGCTGATCTCCAGGGCCTCCGAACAACCGCCGGTGCTCTACCTGATGGTGGCCGTCACGGCCACGCGGGCCTTCGGCATGGGCCGGGCCGTCTTCCGGTACGCAGAGCGGCTCGTCTCCCACGACGCCGTCCTGCGGATGCTCGCCGACCTGCGCGTCTCCGTTTACCGGAGGCTGGAGCGCATCGCACCGGCCGGACTGCGCGAGCACCGGCGCGGGGACCTGCTGGCCCGCCTCGTCGCCGACGCCGACGCACTGCAGGACTACTGGCTGCGCTGGCTGCTGCCGGTCGGCACCGCGCTGATCGTCGGCACCGGCTCGGTCGCCTTCACCGCCTGGCTGCTGCCCGAGGCGGGAGCGGTGCTCGCCGCCGGACTGCTCGCCGCGGGGGTCGGGGTGCCGCTGGTCAGCGGGGCCTGCGCCCGCCGGGCCGAACGCAGGCTCGCGCCCGCCCGGGGCGAACTCGCCACCCGGGTGGCCGATCTGCTCACCGGCACCGCGGAGCTGACCGTGGCCGGCGCGCTGGAGGACCGCAAGGGCCGTACGCGCGAGAGCGACGGCCTGCTGACACGCATCGCCGCACGGGGTGCCGCCGCGAGCGGGCTCGGCGGCGGACTGTCCGCCTTGGTGTGCGGGCTCACCGTGGTGGTCTCCGCGGCGTTCGCCGCGAACGCGGTGCAGGCGGGACGGCTGACCGGGGTGGCCATGGCCGTCGCCGTGCTCACGCCGCTCGCCGCCTTCGAGGCGGTGAGCGGACTGCCGCTCGCCGTCCAGTACCGCCAGCGGGTGCGCCGTAGCGCCGAGCGGCTGTACGAGGTCATCGACGCCCCGGCCCCGGTCGCCGAGCCGGAGCGGCCCGCCGCGGCCCCCGCCTCGCCGTTCCCGCTGCGGCTCACCGGGCTCGGCGCCCGCCACCTGGGCCAGGAACGGGACGCGCTGCGCGGGATCGACCTCACCCTGGAGGCCGGCCGGCGCATCGCCGTCGTCGGACCCTCGGGCTCCGGCAAGACCACCCTGGCCCAGGTCCTGCTCCGGTTCCTGGACCCGCGCGAGGGCACCTACACCCTGGGCGGGAGCGACGCCCGCACCCTCGACGGGGACGACGTCCGCACGCTCGTCGGTCTGTGCGCCCAGGACGCGCACATCTTCGACAGCTCCGTACGGGAGAACCTGCGCCTCGCCCGGACCGGCGCGAGCGAGGAGGAACTGCGCGGGGCGCTGGCCGCGGCCCGGCTCCTGGAGTGGGCGGACGGCCTGCCGGACGGGCTGGACACCCTGGTCGGAGAACACGGCGAACGGATCTCGGGCGGTCAGCGGCAGCGCCTCGCCCTGGCCCGGGCGCTGCTCGCCGACTTCCCCGTACTGGTCCTCGACGAACCGGCCGAGCATCTCGACCTGGCCACCGCGGACGCCTTGACGGCGGATCTGCTGGCCGCGACCGAGGGCCGTACGACCGTGCTGATCACGCACCGGCTGGCCGGTCTGGAAGCGGTCGACGAGGTGCTGGTGCTGGATCGCGGGGCCGTCGTGCAGCGTGGCGCCTACGCCGAGCTGGCCGGCACCGAGGGCCCACTGCGCAGGCTGCTGGAGCGGGAACGGGCAGCAGACGGGACTTTGGCCGACTTTCCCCGCTAATGGGCACTAACTAGTCTCAAGGGCATGTCAGTGCAGGAGTCGCAGGAATCCCCCGATCCGTCACACGGAACTGCGGGAACCCCCGGAACCCCCGGAAGCCCTGGAACCACCGGAACGCCGGACCCGCTGGAGGCCGCCACCCAGGCCACCAGGAGTCTGCACGGCCTGTCCACCGAGCTCACGGCCCGGGTGCCGCAGCTGCTGGAGGCCATGAGGTCGGTCGGTACGGGACTCGAGCTGCACTCCACGCTCGACCGCATCTGCGAGACCGCCGCCGAGCTGGCCGGCGCCCGCTACGCGGCGATCGGCGTCGTCGACACGGAGGGCCGGGGGCTCTCTGACTTCGTCACCCACGGCATCGGTTCCGAAGAGGCCCGGAAGATCGGGCACCGCCCCGACGGGAAGCGGGGCCTGCTCGGGGCACTGATCTCGCACCCCGAAACGGTGCGGCTCGCCGACCTGACCGAAGACCCGAGGTCGGCGGGCTTCCCGCCGCACCACCCCGCGATGAAGACCTTCCTCGGGGTCCCGATCCGGGTGCAGGGAGAGATCTTCGGCAACCTCTACCTCGCCGAGAAGAACAGCGGCGTCGAGTTCAACGACTACGACGTCCACATGGTCCGGGTGCTGGCCACCGAGGCGGGCATCGCCATCGGCAACGCCCGGCTGTACGAGGCAGCCACCCAGCGGGAGCGCTGGATCGACGGCTCGGTGGCCGTTACCACCGCCCTGCTGTCCGGCGGCGACGCAGACGACGCCCTCGCCGTGGTCGCCGAACAGGCCCGCCACCTGGCCGACTCGGCAGCCGGGATCGTGATGCTCCCGGCCGAGGAGGGCGGCATGGAGATCGTCGCCGTCTCCGCCGAGAACCCGGCCACCTCGCTGGGTGTGGTGATCCCGGCCGAGAGCCCCGTGGTGGACAGGCTGCTCCAGGGCGAGCCCGTCTTCGTGGAGGACGCCGCCTCCGATCCCCGCATGATCAGCAAGCTGACCAGCCAGTACGGCCCCTGCATGATGCTGCCGCTGCACAGCGGCGGCCGGGTGCTCGGTGCGCTCGTCACCCCCCGGGCCCGCGGCGGGCGGCCCTTCAGCGAAGCCGAGCGGACACTGGCCACCCAGTTCGCCTCTCAGGCGGCCCTGGCCCTGATGATGGCCGAGGCCCAGCGGGACCGGGAACGGCTCGCCGTCTTCGAGGACCGCGACCGGATCGCCCGCGATCTGCACGACCTCGTCATCCAGCGGTTGTTCGCCACCGGGATGATGCTGGAGGGCGCCCAGCGCCGTTCCATCGTCCCCGAGGTCCGCGACGGCGTGGGCAAGGCCGTGGACGAGCTGGACGTGACCATCCAGGAGATCCGCACCGCGATCTTCGCTCTCCAGCAGGGCCCGGCGGAGGCCCCTTCCGGACTTCGCACCCGGGTACTGCGCGAGATCAACATGGCCGCCGTGCCCCTGGGCTTCAAGCCCGCGCACCGGTTCCTCGGCCCGATCGACGCGGTCGTCGGCGAGCTCGTGGGCAAGAACCTGATCGCCGCGCTGCGCGAGGCCCTGTCCAACGCCTTCCGGCACGCGGACGCGTCGCGGATCGAGGTGGTGCTGGACTGCACCGTCAGCCTGGAAGACGGGCGGCCCGGGGTCCGGCTGGAGGTCGCCGACGACGGGGTGGGCATCCCCGAGGGCGGCCGGCGCAGCGGGCTGCGGAACCTGCGTCGACGGGCCGAGTCCTTGGGCGGCGCGAGCTGGTACGGCCCGGGGATCGGAGAGGACGGCGGCGGAACCACCCTGGTGTGGGAGGCGCCGCTCTAGAAGTTCCGCTCCGGAAGCTCCGCTCTAGAGCCCTGCTGCCGCCGGCCGATGCGCTCGGCCACGATGCGCTCGATGACGACGGCGACCCCGTCCTCGTCGTTGGCGGTCGTACGGCCGGACGCGGCCGCGATCACGGCGGGGTGGGCGTTGCCCATCGCGTACGAGGTGCCGGCCCAGTCGAGCATCTCGATGTCGTTCGGCATGTCCCCGAAGGCGACCACCTCGTCGGGGGAGATGCCCCGTTCGGCGCAGCACAGCGCCAGGGTGCTCGCCTTGGAGACCCCGTGCCCGCTGATCTCCAGGAGGGCGGTCGGGCTGGACCGGGTGATCGACGCGTACGAGCCGGCGGCGGAGCGCGCCAGCTCCAGGAACTCGTCGGGGGCGAGCTCGTTGTGGTGCGCGAGCAGCTTGAGCACGGGCGCGGCGCTGTCGTCCGTGTCCTCCTGGAGCAGCTTCTCGGCGGTGGCCAGGATCGCGCCCGGGTCCTTGAAGAAGGGGGGGTAGGCGGGTTCGTAGTTGATGCCGGTCGTCATCTCGACGGCGAAGGAGGTGCCGGGAGCCGCCGCGCGCAAGGCCTCCACGACGGAGAGCGCCGCGGCCCGCGGAAGGGCTCTGACCAGTACGAACTCGCGTCCCGCGTGGAGGTCGACGACTGCGGCCCCGTTGGCGCAGATCGCGAGGCCGTGCCCGTGGACGTGGTCGCTGACCACGTCCATCCAGCGGGCCGGGCGGCCCGTCACGAAGAAGACCTCGACGCCCGCCTCCTCGGCTGCGGCGAGCGCGGCGACGGTGCGCTCCGATACGGACTTGTCGTCGCGCAGCAGAGTTCCGTCGAGGTCGGTGGCGATGAGCCGGGGCACGGGGGTCGTCCCGTCCGGGCGCTGGGAGGCCGAGGTCACCGCCCCATCTTCGCCCATGGCCCCGAACGGCCCGACCACGGCCCGACCACGGCGGGGCCACGGTCGGGCCACGGTCGAGGCGGCTGTCGCGGTGAGGCGGTGTTTCACGTGAAACACCGCCTCACCGTAGGCTCGACGCATGAGTCTGCGTCTGAGCACGGTGATCCTTCCGGTACGGCGATGGCACGAGGGAGGCCGCGACCAGTGGGTCACGGCCGAGCAGCTCGGCTTCCACACCGCCTACACCTACGACCACCTCTCGTGGCGGTCCTTCCGCGACGGGCCGTGGTTCGGTGCGCTGCCTACGCTGACTGCGGCGGCCACCGCCACCGAGCGGCTGCGCCTGGGCACGCTGGTGACCTCGCCGAACTTCCGGCACCCGGTGACCCTGGCCAAGGAGCTCATCTCCCTCGACGACATCTCCGGCGGCCGGATCACGCTCGGCATCGGCGCGGGTGGCAACGGCTTCGACGCGACCGCGCTGGGCCAGGAGGCCTGGAGTCCGCGTGAGCGGGCGGACCGGTTCGCCGAGTTCGTGCCGCTGCTGGACCGGCTGCTGACCGAGGACGCGGTGACCCACGAGGGGACCTTTTACTCCGCCGAGGAGGCCCGCAACATTCCCGGCTGTGTGCAGCGGCCGAGGCTGCCGTTCGCCGTCGCCGCGACCGGACCGCGGGGCCTGCGGCTCGCAGCCCGCCACGGCCAGGCATGGGTGACCACGGGTGACCCGAAGCTCTTCGAAGAGGGCACGCCCGAGCAGTCCAGGGAGGCTCTGCGCGGGCAGCTCGAACGCCTCCACAAGGCGATGGCGGAGATCGGGCGGGAGTCCGAGCCGATGGAGAAGATCCTTCTGACCGGCTTCACGCCCGAGGCCAACCGGGTGCTGGAGTCCGTGGACGCGTTCGTCGACTTCGCCGGCCGACACCGCGATCTCGGCTTCACGGAGCTGGTGATCCACGCCCCGATCCCGGACTCCGACTTCGCCGCTGACCAGAGCGTCTTCGAGAAGATCGCCACCGAGGGCCTGGCCCAGCTGCAGGGCTGACCGGCCGTCCGCCGCCGCTTCCCGTGCCCGTGCACCGGAAGCGGCGACGCGAGGCTCAGCTCCGCAGCTGCCCGAGCACACGCTCCGCGGAGGGGAGCAGCCAGTCCGGCAGCTCGCCCTCGGGCAGCAGACGCAACTCGTCGATCAGGGCGGAGACGCGGGTGGCACCCGCTTCCGCGTCATCCCGCTCGTGCTCGGTCCACGCGGCGTTGGTCACGCACTGGAACCGGTCGCGCAGATGGTCCGGGCCGAGGTCCGCATAGGTCTGGGCGGCCCGGTCCCACAGCTCGATCTCCTCCACGCGCAGTCCGTCGACCTCCGAGGCGTCGAGCGACGGCTCGGAGCGGTCTTCGTCCTCGAAGCCCTCGCCGTCGTCCTCGTCCTCGTCGTCCTCGTCGTGGGACTGGCCGTTCGCGTTGACGTGCCGGTCGAGTACCTGCGCCAGTTGGTGCCAGGTCTGGGCGAGTTCGGAGTGCAGTGCGGGGTCGCCGGGATTCGCCGCCGAGGCGACTTCCAGCACCGAGGCGGCCTCGTCCATCCGAGCCCGGGCCCGCTCCACGGCCTCCCCCGTGATCTCCTCGCGCAGTCCCAGCCAGGCCAGGGAGCGCAGGATCCGCACCTCGGCGATCGGGGCCCCGCCCGCCCGCCGGTGCAGCGCGAGGGCGCGCTCGTAGGCGGCGACCGCCTCTTCGGGCAGCCCCGCGTCGGAGAGGGTGTCGGCGGCCGACTGCGCGAGGTTCGCCTGCGGGCGGGGGTCCTCCCAGCCCTCGGTCGCTTCCGCGGCGAGCAGGAACTGCTCGGCCGCCGGCCGGAGCTCGTTGAGCCGGCGCAGCAGGTCGCCCAGGAATTCCCGAACGTACACCGCCTGTTGCTCGCCGTGCTCCAGCAGGTCGGGCAGCGTCGACTGCAGGACCTCCGCCGCCTCGGCCGGCCGGTCGCCCTGCGCGTACGCCCGGGCCAGCAGCAGCCGGGCCTGCGCCCCGCCGTCGGCGGTGAGACCGGCCTGGTCGAACCAGTGGGACGCCGCCAGCGCGTGCTCGGCCGTCTCCGCCGCGGCGGTACCCCGACGCAGCAGGACGTCCGCCAGGGTCAGCCGTACGACGCCCTGCGCCTCGGCGTCGATCACCTCGGCGGAGTGCTCCAGAGCGGAACGCGCCGACCGTTCCGCCTCTTCGGGGCGCTCCAACGACATCAGCAGCCCCGCCCTCAGCACGAGGGGGTCCACCGCCTGCCAGGGCCGGCCCGCTCCGACACCCCGCGCGGCGGCTTCGGCCAGCAGGGTCACGGCCCGCTCCGGATCACCCTGCGACAGGGCCACCCGGCCGAGCATCTCCTCGGCGTCCGCGACCAGGTCCGTCAGGGGGGTGTCCCGGTAGGACGCGACGAAGGCGGTCAGTTCGGCGGCGAGCTCACCGTGCCCGTGCTCCTGACCGTGGGCTTCGGCTCCTGCCGCTTCGACCGAGCGCAGGTACGACTCCACACGGATCACGGACAGTTCGGCGAGCGCGATCCGGCGGGTGCGGAGGGGTTCGGCCGGGTCCAGGGCCTCGGCGGCCCGTACGGCCGTCGCCAGCAGCTCCCGGATCCGTGCGGGAGCTGCCCCGGACTGGGCGGCCTCGCTCGCGAGTCGCAGCTCGGCCAGCGCCGCCCGCTCCGTCCGGCCCAGCGCCAGGTACTGGTCCCGGGCCGCGGCGAGCAGCCCGGACGCGTTCTCGGCGCCGCTCCGCGCGGCGGCCAGGGCGCGGTGGTCCGCGAGGTCGGCGCGGACCAGAGGATCGGTCTCCGGCCGTGCGTCCACCCGTACGGCGACCTCGGCCCACAGGGCGTCCGCACCCGGATGTCCCAGGTCGCGGGCGCTGCGGGCCCGTTCCACCAACTCCTCGAAGCCGAGGGTAGGACGGGAGCCGTCTGTTGTCGCCGTCGGTCCGGCCACGGTGGGCGCCTGCGGCTCGGGCTGCGGCAGCACGCTGCCCCGCACGCCCAGCGGGAGCACGTCGACCAGCGGCTGCCGCGCGACCCGCTCCAGGAACCGGTCCGACACGCGGGTGGTGCCGTTGCGGGCGTCGAACTGGCGGGCGATGTCGAGGGCGCCCGCGTGCAGGACCTCGTACAGCTCGGAGACGGTTCGGGGGATCCCCTCGTAGGGGACGGCGGGGAGCCGCCCGTGGCCCAGTTCCTCCAGGCGGCGCAGCAGTACGAGGACGCCCCCGTGGAACGCCAGCCGGTCGTCGACGTTGGCCAGGGGGGTCACGTGCGGGGCGTGTTCGGCCAGGATCTCCAGGCCGCGCGATTCGTTGCCGGTCAGCGCGCAGAACTCGATGTGCCGGCCGACCGAGGGGAGCAGGCTGTCGTTGCCCCGGGCCAGGCGGTAGCCGCGCAGATGGTTCGAGCGGGCCTCGTCGGTCCGGCCGAGCCGCACCAGCGGCAGCAGCGAGGTCGCGAGTACCCGGTGGGGCTCCTCGGCGCAGGTCAGGTCGCCTTCGAGGACCGGCTTCCAGATGTCGAGGGCTTCGGCGTCGTCCCCGTGCAGGACGGCGTACTGTCCCTGGCCGTTGAGCTCGCAGGCACGGCAGTCGCTCATGGTGTCGCGGTCCGCGGCCTGCCAGCGTGCGAAGGCCTGCTCGGCCCGCTCGTCCTGGCCGGTGGCGTGGGCGAGCCAGAGCTCGGCCTCACGGACGGGCCGCTCGCTGTAGCCCGCGGTCCGGTAGCGGCGTTCCATCTCCTCCAGCCATCCCATGGCCGACTCCAGGGGGATCCCGGGGGAGTCGGAGATGGCGGTGGCCACCCACTTGAACTGCCAGAACAGCGAGTGCGCGTCCCAATCGGAGAAGGCGCCGGGGTCCTTGTCGTACTCCTGGAGCAGCCGGGCGAAGGGCACCAGCATCTTCGAGGACTCGGAGCTGTAGAGGTAGGCGTTGATCAGGTTGTCCAGGGCCTCGCGGAACAGGGCCCGGTCATCGCTCGCCTCGGCCGCCCCGGCCAGTGCCTCGGCGTGCGCGTTGCGCGCGGAGCCGTTCGGCGCTTCCCGGTTCTCGGCCAGACCCCGCACGATGTCCTCGCGCGTCATGGTCGTCACTTCTGGTCCTCCTGGGCGTCGCGGGCGTCGGTGTCGTCGACGGCGGGGGCCGTCGGGTGGGTCGCCCACTCCAGGAGCCCGAGGAAGGCCCGGTTGAGCAGGGTCGAGTCGGCCGGGCGCAGCGGCCGCTGGGACATCAGCAGGGCCTGTCCGTACAGCGATTCGACGGCGGTGCCGGTCAGCGCCTCGTCGGGGAGGGCGGAGATCCTGCGGATCAGCGGGTTGTTGTGGTTGAGGACCAGGCGTGCGCGGGGTGCGGAGCCGCGCAGCGCGCCGAGGATGCCGCTCCACAGGGAGTCGGCGCTCTCCAGTGCGGCGGTCCGGTCGCGTTCCTGGCGGGCCTGGCGGTCGTCGAGGTAGAGCGCGGGGACGGCGACGGGCTGGAAGGCGCGCAGCACCACGTCACAGCCCTGGGGTTCCAGGCGGGTGCGGGCGGTGGCGAGGAAGGGGGCGAGGGCCAGTTCGGCGGAGGTCGGAACCGGGTCGAGCCGCTCGGTGACGGCTCCGGCGTCGAGTTCGGTGACCTTCAACTCCGGGCGTACGGAGGGCAGCAGGGCCAGCAGGTCGGCGTCGTAGGTGTAGCCGGCGTTGATGACGCCGAGGCCGTGGGCCGCGGCGATCGGGGCGATCTGGCGGAACTCCTCGACGGTGCGCGTGAAGTGGATGTCGGTGTGGGCGGCCGCGAATTCCTGGAGGCTCATCGAGCCGTCGCTGGTCTCGAACGGCAGCCACGGCAGCATCAGTCCGAGCAGTTCGGAGTCGTGCCGGGCCATGGACTTCACACCGAGGTGGTGGACGCGGAGGAAGGCGGCCAGGCGTTCCGGGTCGCTCGCCGCGAGCTCGGCGAGCCAGCCGCGCACGCGGGATCCGAGGGCCTCGCGTACGGCGGAGAGGGTCTCGTCGTCGTACAGGTTCTCGCGGGAGGCGGTGGGGCGCAGGGTGTCCGTGTCGAGGACGACGCGCACGAAGAACGCCCAGTCGGGCAGCAGGTTGTCGGCCCGGTCGGTCAGCAGCATGCCCTTGAGGTGGACGCGGTGTCCGGCCCGGTGGGCGGGGCTGGTCGGCTCGGGGAGCACGTACGCGACTCCGCGCACCCCGGCGACGGGCAGGTCGAGGTCGATGCTGTCGAGCGGGGTGAAACCGAAGAGCGCGGAGCAGTGTCCGGCGAGTGCGACGCGGCGGGCGGCAGGGGTGGGGAAGGGCCGGTCCCACACGGCGGGCAGGTCGGTGATCGGGCGCGGCTCGCCGCCCTGGCCGTCGTCGAAGGTGATGTCGTACGGGAGGAGGGAGCCGTAGTCGCGGGCCAGTTGCTCGACCTTGGCAGGTACGGTCCATTCCGCGGCGCCGGGGCGGGCTTCCAGAACCACGGTGGTGCCGGGCTCCGGGCGTGCCTCGTGGGGCAGTTCGCGGACCGTGTACGAGCCGTCGTCCGTGGCCAGCCATTCGACGGGTGCGGCGTGGGGGTCGCGGGCGGAGCGGGTGACGACGCGGATCCGGCGGGCGACGACGAAGCAGGCGAGGAGTCCGATGCCGAACTGGCCCAGGAACTCGCGGCGGGCGGCCTCCAGTCCGTGGTCGCCGCCGCGCTTGGAGCTGCGGCCGATGGTGGCGAGGAGGGAGTGGGCCTCGGCGGCCGTCAGGCCGATGCCGCTGTCCTCGATGGTCACCCGGCCGCCGGTGGCCGACAGCCGGATGCGGACCTGCGCGCCGGGGTCGAGGGCGTGGCGGGCGGTGACCGCGTCCACGGCGTTCTGCAGGAGTTCGCGGACGTAGACGCGCGGGCTGGAGTAGAGGTGGTGGGAGAGGAGGTCCACCAGGCCGCGCAGATCTACCTGAAAGCTGTGGGATTCGGTTTCGGTTTCGGATTCGGACGTCATGGTGCGTCACCTCGCGTGCGTGCATGGTTGGTTCGGTGATCGCGAGGTGCCCCCCCTCACGGATCCCGGAGTGGGACACACATTAGGGGGATGGTCCGACAATCTCAGCGTGAATTCCCTCGGCCCCCGCGTTACCGGAAGCGCAGGAAACGCGGGGGTACGGAGTCGACCAGCCACACGCCGTTGGCGCTGATCATGAAGACGTGGCCGGCCTCGCGCATGGCCGCGGCGTCCACGCCGAGCACCACCGGCCGGCCGCGCCGGGCGCCGACCCGGGTGGCGGTCTCCCGGTCGGGGGACAGGTGTACGTGGTGGCGGGCCATGGGGCGCAGGCCCTCGGCACGGATGGCGTCCAGGGCGGCGGCGACGGTGCCGTGGTAGAGGTACGCGGGCGGCTCGGCCTCCGGAAGATCGAGGTCCACGGGAACGGTGTGGCCCTGGCTGGCGCGGATCCGGGTGCCGTCGACGGCGAACCGCTTCTTGTCGTTGGCGGCGACGACGTGGTCGAGCTCGGCGCGGGTGAAAGGGAACCCGTGCGCGGTCGCCGCACGCAGAAGATCGTCGATCTCCACCCAGCCGTGCGGATCGAGCACCAGTCCGATCCGTTCCGGCTGATGGCGCAGGTGTTTCGAGACGTATTTGGAGACCTTGACCGTGCGTCTTTCATCCATACGCCCAGCGTGCCGGGTGGAGGACCTTCCGAAAAGGGATTTTCGTGGTACCCGGAGGCGCCGGACACCGCTATCGTTTTTCCAAGATACGGAATATCTTTTCCGCTGCCACTTCTGCCCAGGGGGAGAAAACATGACAGCCCGTACCTCTCTGCCACGCCGCGCAGCCGCCGAGATCATCGGAACCGCCGGTCTCCTCGTGGTCGTGATCGGTTCCGGAATCAAGGCCGCCCAGCTCAGCGCCGACACGGGCGTGGCCCTCATCGCCAACTCGCTGGCCTCGGCCATCGGCCTCGGGCTGATCATCACCCTCCTCGGGCCGCTGTCCGGCGCCCACCTCAACCCGGTGGTCACCCTGACCAGCTGGTGGGCCCGGCGCACGGGCGGCGACGGGCTCACCGGCCGGGACGCGCTCGTCTACACCGCGTCCCAGACCGCGGGGGCCATCAGCGGCGCCGTCCTCGCCGAGCTCATGTTCGGCAGGACCCCGGGCGCCTTCGCCACCCAGGTCCGCGACGGCGGGAACCTGCTCCTCGGCGAGGTGATCGCCACCGCCGGGCTCGTCCTGGTCATCCAGGGCCTGGGGCGCATCGGGCGCCCGAAGCTCATCCCGGCCGCGGTCGCCGCGTACATCGCCGCCGCGATCTGGTTCACCTCCTCCGGGTCCTTCGCCAACCCGGCCGGCACCATCGGGCGCTCCTTCAGCGACTCCTTCACGGGCATCGCGCCGGAGTCCCTCCCCGGGTTCGTGGCCGCCCAGCTGATCGGCGGGGTCCTGGGTCTCGCCCTCGCGAGCATCCTCTACGGGAGCGCGCGCACCACCAGGACGGTGCCGGCCGAGATCGCGCCGACCGCCACCTCCCCGGCCAAGGGCGAGTTCGAGACCATCGGTTGAGACGCCGGCTCCGTTGCCCACAGGCGAAGTGGACTTGTCCACAGCCGATTGGGCTGGTTTTGACGGCAAACGAGTGATCCGCCCTGTGGACTACTGAACGGGCGGACGCACATCCTTCCGTACGCCCTACGGCGTGCCCTGGCGCTCACCCCTGCGCGCCAGATCGTTCATCGTCCGGGCCTGCAGCTCCCGCTCGGTCGCCGCCCGGACGAACTCGGCGACGTGTTCCGCGCCGACCAGCTCCTGCACCGCCCGGACCGTCCCGGCCGGCAGCACCACCGGTGAGGGACCCGACGGCTGGGGCGTCCCGGACGCCCCCAAGTGCCGCTGGAGGTGCCGTGTGGCGAACAGCCGCATCGCCCGCGCCAGCTCCGCGTCCACCGTCTGCTGGGCCAGTGGCCGCAGCCGCCGCACCATCGTCGCCGCCTCCGCCGCGTCCGCGTCGGTCGGCGGGACCTGCCCGAGGTAGCGCGCGAAGACGTGCTCGGTGGTGAACTCCAGGAACCGCGAGGCGATGTGCTCGACCTGCCCGCGCAGTTCCCGCAGGTGCCCGGTGATCGCCGACAGCGGCACACCCGCCGCGTACAGCTCGGCGGCCACGGCAAGCTCCTGCGGGGAGGGCACCAGGAACTGGTCCGGGCGGCCCGGGATCCGCTCCAGCACCCCCAGCTCGCACGCCTCGCCCACGGCGTCGTCGTCGGGCCTTCCGCCGAACCGCTCGTTCAGCTCCTCCCGGGTGATCCGCGCGGCCTCCTCGTCGGTCCACGGCCCGTGCACCTCGGCGACCAGCCCCAGTACGCCGCCCAGCCCGCGCCCGGCGTCCCAGGCCTCCAGCAGTTCCTTGATGGAGGCCAGGGTGTAGCCGCGGTCCAACAGGTCCGCGATCTGGCGCAGCCGCGCCAGATGCGTGTCCCGGTAGACGTTGGAGCGGCCCCGCCGCTCCGGCTTCGGCAGCAGCCCGCGGTCCTGGTACGCACGGATCGTGCGCACCGTGGCCCCGCTGTGGTGCGCCAGATCCTCGATCCTGTACTCGGCTACCGCCTGATCGGACAATCCCGGCTCCCTACGACATCGCGGCTCGGCCGACCGCGCCCGCCGCGGCCCGGGCGGCGGGTGAGGCCGCAAGGTGCTCGACCGCCCTGCGCAGCGAGCCCTCCTGCGAGGGATGGTACGACCGCCGGATGTAGGGGGGTATGGCCGTGCCGAGCTCTCTCCTCGTGGGGAGCGGCCCGTTGGCCACCGCTCACAGCCGGGGCTCCAGCCTCGCGATCCGCCGCAGGGTGCGCGGCGCGAAGCGGGACATCCACAGGGCGCCCTTGGACTCCGGAGTCACCGGCACCACCGCCTCGTTGCGCACCACGGCCCGCAGGATCGCGTCGGCGACCTTCTCCGGCGGGAAGTTGCGCAGCCCGTACAGCCGCGAGGAGCGTTCCTGGCGGCGCTTCTCCTCGGCCGCGTCCACCCCGGCGAAGCGTGAGGTGGCGGTGATGTTGGTGTTGACGATGCCGGGGCAGATCGCCGAGACGCCGATCGACTTGGAGGCCAGTTCGGCGCGCAGGCACTCCGACAGCATCAGGACCGCGGCCTTCGACGTGCTGTAGGCGGGCAGGGTCCGCGAGGGGAGGTAGGCGGCGGCGGAGGCGGTGTTGACGATGTGTCCGCCCTGGCCGCGCTCGGCCATCTGCTTCCCGAATATCCGGCAGCCGTGGATGACCCCCCACAGATTGACGTCGAGGACCTTCTTCCAGTCCTCGGCGCTGGTGTCGAGGAAGGACCCGGACAGGCCGATCCCGGCGTTGTTGACCAGGACGTCCACGATCCCGTACTCGGCGGCGACCTTCGCGGCGAGCTTCTCCATCGCCTGCTCGTCGCTGACGTCCACGCACTCGCCCCAGGCCTCCGGGGCGCCGACGAGGCGGGCCATGTCGGCCGTGCGCGTCGCGCCCTCGCCGTCCCGGTCCACGGCCACCACGCGGGCCCCGGCCTCGGCGAAGGCGAAGGCGGTGGCCCGGCCGATGCCACTGGCCGCGCCGGTCACCAGCACCAGTTGGCCGCCGAAGCGATCGGCGTACTTGCCCGGGGCCTTCAGCTCCGGTGCGCGGGTCGCCGGTTCCTCCCGGGCCGTGACGAACTCGGTGACCCAGGCGGCCAGCTGGTCGGGGCGGGTCCGCGGAACCCAGTGCTTGGCGGGCAGCGTCCGGCGCAGCAGGTCCGGGGCCCACCGCTCCAGGTCGTCGTAGAGCCGCTCCGAGAGGAAGGCGTCCCCGGTCGGGGTGATCAGCTGCACCGGGGCGTGCGCGAAGGCGTCCGTGCGGGGCCGGCGCAGGCGGGGGCGTACGTTGTCCCGGTAGAGCCAGGCCCCGTGCGCCGCGTCCGAGGGCAGCGAGGCCGTCGGGTAGGAACCGGAGGGGATCTTCTCGACGCGCTCCAGCATCTTCGGCCACCGCTTGCCGAGGGGCCCGCGCCAGGCGAGCTCCGGCAGCACGGGCGTGTGCAGCATGTAGACGTACCAGGACTTGGCGCCCTGGCCGAGCAGCTGCGCCGCCCGGCGCGGGGTGGGCCGCGACATCCGCTTCTTGATCCAGTGCCCGAAGTGGTCGAGGGAGGGCCCCGACACCGAGGTGAAGGAGGCGATGCGGCCCTCGGTGCGGGCGACCGTCGCGAACTCCCAGCCCTGTACCGAGCCCCAGTCGTGGCCGACCAGGTGCACCGGCCGGTCGGGGCTGACCGCGTCCGCCACGGCCAGGAAGTCGTCGGTCAACTTCTCCAGGGTGAAGCCGCCGCGCAGCGGCTGCGGCGCGCTGGAGCGCCCGTGGCCTCGCACGTCGTACAGCACAACGTGGAAGCGTTCGGCGAGCCGCTCGGCCACCTCCGACCAGACCTCCTTGCTGTCCGGATAGCCGTGCACCAGCACCACGGTCGGCCGGTCGCTCTCGCCGAGCTCGACGACGCACAGTTCGATGCCGCCGGTACTCACCCGGCGCTCGCGCGCGCCGGCCAGTGCCGCCGCGCCCGCTCCGCCGGCGCCGTTCATACGGTTCATGCCGCTCATGCTGCCTTCTCCTCGGCCCAGCGCCGCACGTGCGGCAGATCGTCGTCCAGCCAGAACGCGCTCTCCTCGGGATCCCGGGAGTCGGTGACGACCAGGATCTCCTCGAACTTCGCCCCCGTGCCCCGGAAGCCCAGATGCGGCTCCACCGCCCACAGGCCGGGCTGCGGCGCGTGGTCGGAGAAGTGGTACGGGCTCCACAGCGGGGACCAGCCCTCACGGTGTCCGTGCAGGGCGTCACTGGCCAGCCCCTTGAGGGACTGCGTGCCGAAACCGAACGCGGTCGGCGACCAGCGCCGCTCCTTGACCCGGTCGATCTTGTGGGCGATGACGCCGAAGGGATACGCGCGGTGCCGGTTGGCGTACCCCTGCCGGGTCATCAGCCGCTCGACGTTCTCGTAGATCTCGCGCAGCGACCGGCGCTCGCGCACCTGCTCCAGGATCAGCACCCGGTGTTCGCGCAGGTCGGACATGAGCCGGTCCTGCACCGGATTGAGCCCGAGGCTGCCCGAGTACCCGATGTCGGCCGCGTACCCCTTGTAGACCGGGGCCATGTCGAGGATGAACGGCATCCCCGGCTCCAGCTTCCGGTTGGTGGGGAAGAACTGGAGCGGGATCTTGAAGTTCACGAACGCGGTGCGGTCACCGAACCAGGCGAACGGCAGGTGGAACCAGTCCCGTACGCCCCGCTCGCGCAGCCACTCGCGCTGCATGCGCGCGGCCTCGCGCTCGGTCACCCCGGGCCGCAGTTGGGCCGCGACGGCCTCCGCGCACTCGTAGGAGAGGCGTTGCACTTCCCTGAACCCGCGCAGGTCGGTGTCGAGCCGCGCGGTGCGTTGCTTGGTGTCCCCAGCCATGCCAGCAGTCCCGTCCCTGTAGCCGTACGCGCCCGTAAGTTGACACTGATGAATGTGACAATGGCTGGAGATCACGTCAAGGCCCGTGCACGGACCTGTGGACAAACTTGTCCGGGTCACATCAGCCTCCAGTACGGGTGCATACGCCGGAAGGCGGAGACCGGATACAGCTCAAGGTCTGACGATTCACGAGGCCCACGCCACTAACGTCGAACCCGTGACTGTCATCGCGACCGAAAGCCTGAGCAAGCGGTACCCCCGAGTGACCGCCCTCGACCGGCTCTCCCTGGACATCGGGCCCGGCGTGACCGGCCTCGTGGGCGCCAACGGAGCCGGCAAGTCCACGCTGATCAAGATCCTGCTGGGACTGTCCCCCGCCACCGAGGGCAGCGCCGCCGTGCTCGGCCTCGACGTCAATACGCATGGCAGCGCCATCCGTGAACGCGTCGGCTACATGCCCGAGCACGACTGCCTGCCGGCCGACGTGTCGGCCACCGAGTTCGTCGTCCACATGGCCCGCATGTCCGGGCTGCCACCGACCGCCGCCCGCGAGCGCACGGCCGACACCCTGCGCCACGTCGGGCTGTACGAGGAGCGCTACCGCCCCATCGGCGGCTACTCCACCGGCATGAAGCAGCGCGTCAAGCTCGCCCAGGCGCTGGTCCACGACCCCCAGCTGGTCCTCCTCGACGAGCCGACCAACGGCCTGGACCCGGTCGGCCGCGACGAGATGCTCGGCTTGATCCGGCGCGTCTACACCGACTTCGGCATCTCCGTCCTGGTCACCTCCCACCTCCTCGGCGAGCTGGAGCGGACCTGCGACCACGTCGTGGTCGTCGACGGCGGCAAGCTGCTGCGCTCCAGCTCCACCAGCGACTTCACCCAGACCACCACGACCCTCGCGGTCGAGGTCACCGACACCGACGCCCACCCGGACGGCACCGCCGCCCTGCGCAAGGCACTCGGGGCGGCCGGCCTCACCCTCCACGCGGGCGAGGAGCAGGGCCTGCCCGGCGCCGGCCACATCCTCCTCGTCGAGGCCACCGACGAGCGGGCGTACGACACCGTCCGCGACACCGTCGCCGACCTCGGCCTCGGCCTGGTCCGCATGGAGCAGCGCCGCCACCACATCGCGGAAGTCTTCCGCGACAACGACCAGCCCGCGCACCTCCTCCAGCAGAAGGGAGCCGGTTCCGATGGCGCCTGACACCTCGACCCAGATCCACAACATCGGCTACCGGTCCTATGACGGGCCCCGGCTCGGCCGCGGCTACGCCCGCAAGTCGCTGTACTCGCAGTCCCTGCGCGGCGCCTACGGACTGGGCCGCTCCGCCAAGTCCAAGGTCCTCCCGATGATCCTCTTCGCGGTGATGTGCGTTCCCGCGCTGATCCTCGTCGCGGTCGCGATCAACCTGCCCGGCTCCACCAGCCTGCCGATCAAGTACACGACGTACGCCGTGACCACGCAGGTGATCGTCTACCTCTACCTCGCCTCACAGGCCCCGCAGTCCGTCTCGCGGGACCTGCGCTTCAAGACGGTGCCGCTCTACTTCTCACGGCCCATCGAACGCGTCGACTACGTCGTGGCCAAGTTCGCCGCCATGGCCTCGGCCCTGTTCGTCCTCACGGCCACCCCACTGCTGATCATGTGGATCGGCTCGCTCCTGGCGAAGTTCGACTTCGCCGAACAGACCAAGGGATTCGGGCAGGGACTGGTGTCGGTTCTGCTGCTGTCGCTGCTCTTCGCAGGCCTCGGCCTCGTCATGGCCGCGCTCACCCCGCGCCGCGGTTTCGGCGTCGCCGCCGTCATCGCCCTGCTGCTCATTCCCTACGGTGCGGTCACCGCGGTGCAGGGCGTCGCCTACTCCACCGGGAACACCGGAGCCATCGAGTGGATGGGCCTGTTCTCCCCGATCACCCTCATCGACGGCTTCCAGACCGCCTTCCTCGGTGCCGACTCCGCCTTCCCCGGCGGTGAGGGTCCCTCGGCCGGTGCCGGTGTCGCCTACCTGCTCGTCATCCTCGCCCTCATCGCCGGCTCCTACGCCGCTCTGATGGCCCGCTACCGGAAGGCCGGGCTGTGACAGTCATCGACATCGACCACACCTCACGCTGGTTCGGGAACGTCGTCGCCGTCAACGACGTGACCATGCGCATCGGCCCGGGCGTCACCGGACTGCTCGGCCCCAACGGCGCCGGCAAGTCCACGCTCATCAACATGATGGGCGGCTTCCTCGCCCCCTCCACGGGCACCGTCACCCTCGACGGCGCACCGATCTGGCAGAACGAGCAGGTCTACAAGCACGTGGGCGTCGTACCCGAGCGCGAGGCCATGTACGACTTCCTCACCGGCCGTGAGTTCGTCGTCGCCAACGCCGAACTGCACGGCCTCGACGACGCGGCCGCCCAGCGGGCACTCGCCACCGTCGAGATGGAGTACGCCCAGGACCGCAAGATCTCCACGTACTCCAAGGGCATGCGCCAGCGCGTCAAGATGGCCTCCGCGCTCGTCCACGACCCGTCCGTGCTGCTCCTGGACGAGCCGTTCAACGGCATGGACCCGCGCCAGCGCATGCAGCTGATGGACCTCCTGCGGCGCATGGGCGACGAGGGACGCACCGTCCTGTTCTCCTCCCACATCCTGGAGGAGGTCGAGCAACTCGCCTCGCACATCGAGGTTGTCGTCGCCGGTCGGCACGCGGCCTCCGGCGACTTCCGCAAGATCCGCCGCCTCATGACGGACCGCCCGCACCGCTACCTGGTCCGCTCCTCCGACGACCGGGCCCTCGCCGCGGCCCTGATCGCCGACCCCTCCACCGCCGGCATCGAGGTCGACGTGAAGGAAGGCGCGCTGCGCATCCAGGCCGTCGACTTCGGCCGGTTCACCGAACTGCTGCCCCGGGTGGCCCGGGAACACGGCATCCGCCTCATGACGGTCTCGCCCTCCGACGAGTCCCTCGAGTCGGTCTTCTCCTACCTCGTCGCGGCCTGAAAGGAGCTGGCACCCATGTACGACCCCACCGTCGCCCGGCTCACCTACCGGGCCCTGCTCGGCCGACGCCGCGCAATGATCCTCTTCGCGCTGCCCGCCCTGCTGATCGTCATCGCGATCGCCGTGCGCGCCTTCGCCGGAGTGGACGACAAGGTCGCGGCCGACCTCCTCGGAAGCTTCGCCCTCGCCACCATGGTTCCGTTGATCGGCGTCATCGCCGGTACCGGTGCCATCGGACCCGAGATCGACGACGGCTCGATCGTCTACCTGCTCGCCAAGCCGGTGAAGCGCCCGACGATCATCATGACCAAGCTGACCGTGGCCATCGCCGTCACCATGGCCTTCTCCGCGATCCCCACCCTGATCGCCGGATTCATCCTCAACGGCAACGGCCAGCAGATCGCCGTCGCCTACACCATCGCCGCCCTCGTCGCCTCGATCGCCTACAGCGCGCTGTTCCTGCTGCTGGGCACCGTCAGCCGGCACGCGGTCGTCTTCGGCCTGGTCTACGCCCTGATCTGGGAGTCCCTCTTCGGTAGCCTGGTCTCCGGTGCCAAGACCCTCAGCGTCCAGCAGTGGGCCCTCGCCCTCGCGGAGAAGGTCGCCGGACCCGGCTACGTGGACGCCACCGTCGCCCTGCCCACCGCCGCGATCCTGCTCGCCGCGGTCACCGTGGGCGCCACCGTCTACGCCGGCCAGAAGCTGCGCCGCCTCACCCTGGCGGGCGAGGAGTAGACCCGCGAAAACGCTTCGTCCGCTGTGCCCCGCCCGGCCCATTCGGCCAGGCGGGGCACAGGTTTTGGGGCCATGATCGGGTCATGATGGAGCAGAGCGACCCGGAGCCGTCCAGGCCACTGAGGTCCTGGATACGTTCCTCCCCCGGAACGCACATATGGCTGCTCATCATCGCCGTCACCAGCATCGTCGTGGCGATCGCCCCCGACCGGGTCGAGCACGTCCTGCTCCACCGCAACAGCAGCAACATCCACCAGCTCGTCAAGTACCCGATTCGGGCGCTCCTCAGCAGCGCGTTCTGGATCGAGGACCCGGCCTCACTCGCCCTGTACGCCGTGCTCTTCGAGGTCTTCCACGCCCCCGTCGAACGCTGGCTCGGCACCCTGCGCTGGCTCGCGATCGTCGCGACCGCCCATGTCGTCGCCACCCTGATCAGCCAGAAGGTCCTGTTGACGGCCATCCAGGCCCACGAGGCTCCGCGCAGCATGACCCACGTCGTCGACATCGGCGTCAGCTACGGACTCGCGGCCTCCGTCGGAGTCCTCACGTACCGGATCCCCAGCCCCTGGCGATGGTTCTACCTCGCCGGAGCGGTCGCCTTCTTCGGGATCCCCCTCGTCACCGGCGGCAACTTCACCGACCTCGGCCACGCCATCTCGCTTGCTGTCGGGCTGCTTGCCTGGCCCCTCACCCGCCATGTCGTTTCACGTGAAACCGGGTCACGTTTCACGTGAAACCGGGTCACGTTTCACGTGAAACACGACCGGTCGCCCTCTGTGTCCGCGGCGAGCGATCAGTCGGCCTATGTGTCCGCGGCGAGCGGCTACTCGCCCTCCGTGTCCGCGGTGACCAGCCCGTGCTCCCACGCCCAAGCGGCGATCCCCACCCGGTTGCGCGCCCCGAGCTTCGACTGGACGTTCGCGATGTGGGTCTTCGCCGTCCCCGCGCTGATGAACAGCTCCGCCCCGATCTCCGCGTTCGTCAGCCCCCGCGCCACCAGTCGTACGATCTCCAACTCCCGCCCCGTCAGCGGATGGGCCGCGGGTCGGGCGACCGGACCCGCCTGGGTCAGCCGGCTCAGCAGCCGCACCGTGATCTGCGGACTGATCAGCGTGTCCCCGGCCATCGCCGCCCGTACGCCCTCGATCAGCAGCGCCGGGCCCGACCGCTTCAGCAGGAAGCCGCAGGCACCGTTGCGCAGCGCGGTCTGCACGTACTCGTCCAGGTCGAAGGTGGTCACCACCACCACCCGGGTCTGCGGGGCGAGCAGCCGCGTCACCTCCAGCCCGTCCAGGCGCGGCATCCGGATGTCCGCCAGCACCACGTCCGGCCGCAGCTCACGGGCCAGCGCCACCGCGCTCTCCCCGTCCCCCGCCTCGCCCACCACGGTCATGTCCGGCTGTGAGTCCAGGATCAGCCGGAAACCGCTGCGGATGTCCTCTTGATCGTCGGCTATCAGGATGCGTGTGGTCACGCCGCCATGATCACCCGAGAGGGTGCCCCTGTGTCGGGAAGACCGCACAAACCCGCCACCCGCCGTCCGGGTCCGGACCGGCCGACAGGGTCCCGCCGACCGCTTCCACCCGCCCGCGCAGCCCGGCCAGCCCGGTCCCGCCCCGCCTCCGGCCGGTCAGCAGCCCGCCCCCGCCGCGAGGGGTCGCGGAGTTGGCCACGCTGAGTTCCACGCCGCCCTCCGCCCGGCTCACGGCCACCCGCACCGCGACGGCCCCGGCCGCGTGCCGGCGTACGTTCGTCAGGGCCTCCACGGCCACCCGGTACGCGGTGGTGTCCGCCTCCCGTGAGAGCTCCCGTAGCGCCTCCGGGTCGGCCTCCAGTGTCCCGCCCTCGAACCGCTCCACGACCGACGGGAGTTCGGCGAGCCCCGGCACCGGGTCGGTCGGACCGCCCGAGGCCTCCCGGAGCGCGTGCACGGTCCGGTCCAGTGACTCCAGCGCGCTCAGCCCCGCCGCCTCGATGCGTTCGAGCGCCCGGACCGCGTGACCGGGATCCTGCGCGGCCACGAACCGGGCGGCCTGGGCCTGCACGACGATCGCGCTCACGTCGTGGGCCACGAAGTCGTGCAGATCGCGCGCCAGTTCGACCTGCTGGTCGCGGCGCGCGTCCCGTACGGCCCGCCGCATCAGTCTCCACTGGTGGCGCAGATGGCAGCCGAGGCCGACCGCACCGAAGGCGGGCACCGCCCAGAAGGCCGCGGCCCCGCACACCTCCAGCCACGAACCGTCCGCCCACACCATCGGGACCGGCCACAACGCCACGGCCGCCACGCCCAGGGCGCCCGCGAGGCTCCCGGACCGTACCGGGGACCACCGGGCCACCAGGGCCAGCAGCGGCAGCAGGACGGCCATCCACGCCAGCGTCCAGGTGTTCGGCAGCCCCACGGCCGAACCGGCCAGGGACAGCAGGCTCGCCACGGCCAGCGCGGGGGCGCAGAACGCTCTCGGTCGCAAGGTCACGCTCCGACCCTACGAGCCGACCCACCCCTTCGGAATCCGCCGATCGGCAGATCCCGCGGCGGCCGCCCGCTCCCACGTCATGCCGATCGGCAGATGGTTCCGACGGGCCGGCCCGACCAGGCTTGAGTCATCACCGACGGCCTTCCGAAAGGGACTTGGACGATGACCACGCTCTCCACCACACCCGCCGCACCCACCGAGCGCGTCCGCGCCACATCCACCGTTCCCGGCGTGAGCCGCCCGGTCGGCTGGGCCGCCCACGCGGCCGCCCTCACCCTCCTGCCCAGCGGACTGTGGAGGATCGCCATCGCGGTCGGCATCGACGTCGGCTGGGGACCGGGGAGCGGCCTGGAGGCCGAACTGTTCCCCGGCGTGTGGTCCTTCTACCTGGTCGGTCTCAGCATCTTCGCCGAATGTCTCGGCCTGCTCACCCTCGGCCTCGTCCAGCGCTGGGGCGAGGTGCTGCCCGGCTGGGTCCCGTGGCTCGGCAACCGCCGGATCCCGCCCCTCGCCGCGGTCGTCCCCGCGGCCCTCGGAGCGACCGCCGTGACCACGCTCGGCGTGCTCGGCCTGTTCACCTGGGGCTCCAACATGGCCGATGCGAACGCCCCCACCGGCGCCGACTGGTGGCTCATGACCCTCTGCTACGCGCCGTTGGTGCTCTGGGGCCCGCTGCTCGGGGTCGTCACCGCCGCCTACTGGCGCCGCCGCCGGCTCCTCGGCTGATGCGCCGAAATTCGCTGGTAAGGGGCTTCCGACAGGGGCACAGTTGGTCGTGCGGGGAGCAACAAAAGGTCCGGGACAGCCACTTCGAGCGCGCCTCACGGCGCGGGCTGTCCCGGACCTCTCGTACGTCCGTACCGGTTACGCGGCGCCCAGCAGGCGCTCCAGCACCACCGCGATGCCGTCCTCCTCGTTGGAGGTCGTCACCTCGTCGGCGACCGCCTTGAGTTCCGCGTGGGCGTTGGCCATGGCCACCCCGTGCGCGGCCCAGCCGAACATCGGGATGTCGTTGGGCATGTCGCCGAAGGCGATGGTGTCCGCCGCCTTCACTTTCAGCCGGCGGGCGGCGAGCGACAGCCCGGTGGCCTTGGTCAGCCCCAGCGGCAGGATCTCCACGATGCCCGGACCGGCCATCACGATGTCGACCAGGCTGCCCACGGTCTGCCGGGCCACCTGGACGAGCGCGTCGTCGCCCAGCCCGGGGTGTTGGATGTACAGCTTGTTCAGCGGGGCCGTCCACATGGCGGCGGTGTCCTCCAGGTAGAGGGCCGGGAGGCCCTCCTGCACCTGGTAGCCAGGCCCGAAGAGGACCTCGCCGTCGACCCCGTCTCGGCTGGCGGCCAGGGCCAGCGGACCGATCTCCGCCTCGATCTTCGACAGCGCCAGCCCGGCCAGCTGCCGGTCCAGCGTGACCGAGGTCAGCAGCCGGTGCGCACCGGCGTCGTAGACCTGCGCGCCCTGCCCGCACACGGCGATCCCCTTGTAGCCGAGGTCGTCCAGCACGTTCCGGGTCCAGGGCACGGCCCGGCCGGTGACGATGATGTGCGCCGCGCCCGCCGCGGTGGCCGCGGCGAGCGCTTCACGGGTGCGCTCCGAGACGGTGTCGTCGCCACGCAGCAGCGTGCCGTCGAGATCGGTCGCGACGAGTTTGTACGGGAACGGGACCGGGCTCACTTGTTGATCGGCTCCAGGACCTCGCGGCCGCCGAGGTACGGACGCAGCACCTCGGGCACCCGCACGGAACCGTCCGCCTGCTGGTGGTTCTCCAGGATCGCGACGATCGTGCGCGGTACGGCGCACAGCGTGCCGTTCAGCGTGGCCAGCGGCTGGGTCTTCTTGCCGTCCCGGTAGCGGATCGACAGTCGGCGGGCCTGGAACCCGTCGCAGTTCGAGGCGGAGGTCAGCTCGCGGTACTTGCCCTGCGTCGGGATCCACGCCTCGCAGTCGAACTTGCGGGAGGCGGAGGCGCCCAGGTCACCGGTGGCCACGTCGATCACCTGGAAGGGCAGCTCCAGGCTGGTCAGCCACTGCTTCTCCCACTCCAGGAGCCGCTGGTGCTCGGCCTCGGCGTCCTCCGGCGCGACGTACGAGAACATCTCGACCTTGTCGAACTGGTGGACGCGGAAGATGCCGCGGGTGTCCTTGCCGTACGTACCGGCCTCACGGCGGAAGCACGGCGAGAAGCCGGCGTACCGCAGCGGAAGCTTGTCCGCGTCGATGATCTCGTCCATGTGGTACGCGGCGAGCGGGACCTCGGAGGTGCCGACCAGGTAGTAGTCGTCCTTCTCCAGGTGGTACACGTTCTCCGCGGCCTGACCGAGGAAACCGGTGCCCTCCATGGCGCGCGGGCGGACCAGCGCCGGGGTCAGCATCGGGATGAAGCCCGCGGCGGTGGCCTGCGCGATCGCCGCGTTGACCAGGGCGAGCTCCAGCAGGGCGCCCACACCGGTCAGGTAGTAGAAGCGCGAGCCCGACACCTTCGCGCCGCGCTCGACGTCGATGGCGCCCAGCGACTCGCCGAGCTCCAGGTGGTCCTTGGGCTCGAAGCCCTCGGCGGCGAAGTCGCGGATGGTGCCGTGCGTCTCCCGGACGACGAAGTCCTCTTCGCCGCCGACGGGGACGTCCTCGTGGACGATGTTGCCGAGCTTGAGGAGCAACTGCTTCGCGACCTCGTCGGCCTCGTTCTGCTCGGCCTCGGCCGCCTTGACGTCCTGCTTGAGCTGCTCGGCCTTCTTGAGCAGCTCGGCACGCTCCTCGGGGGAGGCCTTGGGGATGAGCTTGCCCAGCGACTTCTGCTCATTGCGCAGTTCGTCGAAGCGCATGCCCGACGACCTGCGGCGCTCGTCGGCGGAGAGCAGTGCGTCGACGAGTTCGACGTCCTCCCCACGGGCGCGCTGCGAGGCGCGGACACGGTCAGGGTCTTCACGGAGCAGCCGGAGGTCAATCACCCCTCCAGGCTACCGGGCTGGGGTTCCTGGGATCACACCGATATCACGCTGCGTGTCGCTATGTCCTAATTGCGGCGAAAGGATAAGTCTTGGCGGGCGGCCGGAAGTGATCGTTCCCCGGCGGTCGATAAAAGCGGCCCATTCCCCGAAAAGGGACAGGGGTCGACCTGGCGGTCGACCCCTGAGCAGGGCCGGAGCCCTTCCTTGTCCACAGGAATTCACAGCCGGCCGATCTTATCCACAGGCTGTGCGCTGCGTCTGTGGACACGGGAATAGATCATTCCCGATCGGTGGGCGACCAAGGTGAATCAGGGTTCAAACCGCCCTCACACACTCATTCGGGTGGGAATGACTCGCCCCAAAGAGTTGATCGGTGATACGGGGGTGACGCCGTTCACCTTCCGCTCTCCAGCGCGAAACCTGAGCCCTGCGACCGATATGTCGACCTTGTCGTGCCGCTCTGTCGACTTGTCCCCAGGTTCACGCCTCGACCTGTGGATAACTCTGTGGACAGTGGACGGCGGGCTACGCGCGGCCGTCGAGGCAGCGAGTCAGCCAGTCGGAGGCGTCCGTGAAGTCACCGTCGGAGGTCCCCGGCCTGGGCGCGCCGACGTCACCCAGAGCGACACCCGCCCGTGGGTAGGAACCGAGGAAGCGGACCTGGGGACAGGTCCTCTTGAGCCCCATGAGCGCCTCCCCGACCCTCCGGTCGGAGATGTGTCCCTCGGCGTCGACGGCGAAGCAGTAGTTGCCGATGCCGGCACCGGTCGGGCGGGACTGGATCAGCATCAGATTGACCCCGCGCACGGCGAACTCCTGGAGGAGCTCCAGCAGCGCACCGGGACGGTCGTCGCCCATCCACAGCACGACGGAGGTCTTGTCGGCGCCCGTCGGGGCGGCCGGCCGGGCCGGGCGTCCGACGAGCACGAACCGGGTCTCGGCGTTCTCCGCGTCGTGGATCTCGGTGACGAGCGGTACGAGCCCGTAGGTGGCGGCCGCGAACTCGCCGGCGAAGGCCGCGTCGAAACGGCCCTCCTGGACGAGCCGGGCGCCGTCGGCGTTGGAGGCCGCCGATTCCCACACCGCGTCCGGCAGGTTCGCCCGCAGCCAGTTGCGCACCTGCGGCTGGGCCACCGGGTGCCCCGTGACGGTCTTGACGTCTGACAGCGCCGTACCGGGCCGCACGAGCAGCGCGAAGGCGATGGGCAGCAGCACTTCGCGGTAGATCATCAGGGGTTCGCCGGAGGCGAGCTCGTCAAGGGTGGCGGTGACCCCGCCCTCGACCGAGTTCTCGATCGGGACGAGGGCGGCGGCGGCCTCGCCGTTGCGCACGGCGTCCAGGGCCGCCGGAACGGACACCATCGGGACGAGCTCCCGGGTGGCGGCTTCCGGGAGCGTACGCAGGGCGGCTTCGGTGAAGGTGCCCTCGGGACCGAGATACGTGAAGCGGGTGGCCGACATGCGGTCAGCCTAATGCCGCGGTGCCCGCCCCCGTGGTGCCGTTCACCCTTCGAGCAGCCGCTGTCCCACGTACTCCCCGGAGCGCGGGCCGGGGGGCGCGGCGTACAGGCCGCTGGACTCGTGCCGGATGAACTCCGACAGCGCGTCGCCGCGGTCGAGCTTGCGCTGGACGGGTACGAATCCGCGCAGCGGATCGGCCTGCCAGCAGATGAAGAGGAGCCCCGCGTCGGGGGTGCCGTCGGCGGCGATCCCGTCGTGGAAGGAGAAGGGGCGCCGCAGCATGGCGGCCCCGCCGTTCTGCGCGGGGGCGGAGATCCGCGCATGGGCGTTGGACGGGATGACGGGTTTGCCGTCGGCCCCGAACTTGTTCAGGTCCAGCGGGGTGGTCTCGGTGCCGCCCGTCAGCGGGGCACCGGTGGCCTTGGTGCGGCCGATGACCTGCTCCTGCTGTGCGAGCGACTGCTTGTCCCAGTCGTCCAGGAGCATGCGGATGCGCCGGACGACGGCGTACGAGCCTCCCGCCATCCACGCGTGTTCCGCCGGTCCGGGGCCCGCGGCGGGAACGAAGATCCGCTTGTCGAAGTCGGGCTGCGCGGGCTTCGGGTTGCCCGTGCCGTCGATCTGGCCCATCAGGTTGCGGGCGGTCATCGGGGTGCCGGTGGCACCGGGAGACCGGTTGAAGCCGTTCATCTGCCAGCGGACTTTGGCGGCGTCCCCCGCGTCCTTCTGCAGGGCGCGCAGGGCGTGGAAGGCGACGAGTCCGTCGTTCGAGCCGATCTGGATCCACAGGTCGCCGTTGCTGCGCTGGGGGTCGAGCCGGTCGGAGGAGAAGTCCGGGAGCGGGTCGAGGGCCGTGGGGCGCCGGGCCGTGAGACCGGTCCGGTCGAAGAAGGAGTGGCCGAAGCCGAAGGTGACGGTGAGGGACGACGGGCCGGCGTCGAGGGCGATGCCGCTGTCGGAGTTCGGGGCGGTCTCGCCCGCCATCAGCCGCCGGGCCGTCTCGGACCAGCGCCGCAGCAGCGCCGCCGCCTCGGTACGGCCGGCGCCCGCGGCGAGGTCGAAGGCGAGGACGTGGCCCTTGGCCTGGAGGGGGGTGGTGATGCCGGCCTGGTGGTCCCCGTCGAAGGCGACCTGGGTGGCACCCAGGGAGGACAGGCTCCCGGATGCGCCCGCGGGGGAGCCGGGAGCGGAGTCGGTGAGCGCGGAGTGCGCGAGGGCGCCGCCCGCTGCGCCCAGCGCCAGCCCCGCGGCGCCTGCGGCACCGACGGTGCCCAGCAGCCGGCGCCGGGAGATCTCGATGTCGGAGTTGCTCTCGGTCACGCTGTTCAGCCGATCTTCACGTTCTTCTGGACGGTCGTCTGGTCGATGTCGGAGGTGCGGACGGTCACGTCGATGCGCCATTCGCCGGCGAGCGGCAGTTGGACTCCGGACGCGGTCCAGTGTCCCGGAGTGGCGTGGTCGGGGACGAGCGGCAGGGGGCCGATGTCCTTGGCGGGGAGGGTGAAGGCGATCTTGACCTCGGGGAGGTCGAGGGGCTTGCCGTCCTCGGAGTCGGCCCACAGGTGCAGGGTGTTGGCACCGACCCGGCCCGGGTCGAGCTCCAGCCGGACGGATCCCTTGCCGTTCGGACCGCCGGTGTCGAACGGCAGGGTGATCTTGACCGCCCGGTCGGGGACGGCGGGGGCGGCGGAACCGCGGGCTGCCTCCCGTTCTACGGTGCGCCCGGGCTCGGTGCTGGTGAGGACCGTGGTGACGGCGAGCAGGATCACGGCGACGGCGGCCTCTGCGAGGACGGAACGACGCAGGCCCACGCGGTCCGTGTCCGCGTTGCGGACCAGCTTCTCGCGGGCGTTCTCGCGGGCGGCTCGCTGGCGGGCGAGCTGGGCGGCCCGCTTGGGGTCGGCCGGGACGGTGACGGCCTCGGTTTCACGTGAAACATCGGTGGTCGCTGCGACGGCGGTGGCCGTTTCACGTGAAACGTCGGCGAGCCGGCCGGTCCACTTGCGGGACACGTAGGCGAGGGCGACGAGGACGGCGACCAGGCCGACCTTCAGGAGCAGCAGCCGGCCGTAGTCCGTTCCGGTCAGTGCGGACCAGCTGCCGATCTGGCGCCATGACTGGTAGACGCCGGTGACGGCCAGGGCCAGGACGCTGACGAAGGCGACCTTGGAGAAGCGCTGGACGGCGGCCCGCTCGATCCCGGGGACCTTGTGGAGGGCGATGAGCAGGGCGGCGAGACCGCCCAGCCAGGTGGCCGCGGCCAGCAGGTGAACGATGTCGACGGGCATGGCGAGGCCGGGCTGGATGCCGGTCGAAGCGTGCTCTGACAGGGCCCAGGTGGCGGCGATGCCGGCGGAGACGACCGTGCCGCCGATGGCCAGGCCGAAGGTGAGGTCGTCGGTGTCCCGGGTCCCCTCCGATTCTTCCGTCGAGTCCTCCGCGGTGTTTTCGGATTCCTTCTGGCGGCGGGCGTAGACGCCGAGGAGGACCGCGATGAAGAGGGCGGCCGCGCCCAGCAGGAGCAGCCGGGAGACGAGGGAGGCGCCGGTTTTGGTCGCCAGGACGGCCCGCAACCCGTCGAGGTCGAAGGCGTCGGCGAACTTCCCGGACCCGGTGTAGGGGGTGCGGAGCACGAGCATCACGAGGGTGGCGGCGGTCAGGGTGACCCAGGCCCGGACGACGAGCTTCTGGAGCGGCCGCTGCGCCGCACCCCGGCGCCAGCACAACAGGATGAAGGCGGCCGCACCGACGAGGACGGTGAAGCCGGCGTAGGCGGCGTAACGGGCGATCCCGTAGGCGATGCCCACCGGGCCTCCGCCCGCTTGCTGGGCGGCCGGCTTGACGGTGGTCGCGGAGGGGGCGCCGATGGAGAAGGTGAACGCACCGGAGATGGGGTGGCTGTCGGCGGAGACGGCCTGCCAGGCGACGGTGTACGTCCCGTTGGGCAGGCCGCTGCGCAGGGCGGTGCCGTAGCGGACGGTGTTTCCGCTGCACAGGTCGCGCAGTTCGCCGGTGTCCACGCGCTTGCCCTGGGGGTCCAGGATGCGGATGGAGTCGCCGCCCATGGCGACCTGCTCGGAGAAGGAGAGCGTGACCTGGGCGGGGGCCGTGGCGACCACCGCCCCGTCCTTGGGGTCGCTCGCGGTGAGTGCTGCGTGTGCCGTGGCCGGGGCGGCCGCGGTGAACAGGGTTGCCAGCAGGGCTGCGAGGACCAGCGTGAGCCGCGGCAGGAGAGCCGTGGCGCGGACGCGGGCCGCGGAGGGGGCGGGGGCGGTGGTCGTCATGGCGTGTCAGTCCCTCGGTGCGGGTCCGTCAGTGACCGTTGCTGTTCTGGGCGTTGTACGTCCGTTCCTTCACGTCCAGCTCGACCTTGACCGGGTCGGCCTTCTCGAAGTGCAGCTCGACCGTGACCTTGTCGCCGACCTTCGGGGTGTTCTTGAGGCCCATGAACATGACGTGGTTGCCGCCGCGCGCCAGAGCGAGTTCGCCGTTGGCAGGCACGTCCATCGAGTGGACCTGCTGCATCTTCTGGTCCTTCGTCTCGTGGATCTGGAGATCGTCGGAGAGCGGGGAGGTGACGCCGGTCAGCTTGTCGGCGGTCTTGGAGTCGTTCTTGATGACCATGAACGCGCCGGCCATCTTGTCGTTGACGGGCTCGGGCATGTACCCGCCGCTGACCGTCATCTTCGGCTTGCCGTCGGCGGAGTCGGCGGAGCCGCCTGAGTCGGAGGAGCAGCCTGATATGGCGAGCGCTGCCGTCAGGGAGAGGGCGGCGGCGAGGGTGCGGGTGGTGCGGGCGTTCACGGGTTCTCTCCCTTGATGATCTTCGGCAGGTCCTTGGTGTAGTCGTCGACGGTGGCGCCCTCGCCGTAGAGGACGTAGCCCTCGTCGGTCTTGGGCGAGAACGCGATGACCTGGGCGCCGTGCATGGAGACGACGCTGCCGTCGGCCTCCTTCTTGGCTGCCTCGATACCGATGCCGAGCGTGCGCGCGGCGGCCTGGATGGTGGCGAAGTCCCCGGTGAGTCCGACGAACGCCGGGTCCTGGGACTTGAGCCACGCGCCGAGGGATTCGGGAGTGTCCCGGTCGGGGTCGGTGGTGACGAACACGACCTGGAGCTTGTCCTGGTCGGCCTTGGGGAGTGCCTTCTTGGCGACGGCGATGTTGCTCATCGTCAGGGGGCACACGTCGGGGCAGTTGGTGTAGCCGAAGTAGATCAGCGTGGGTCGGCCCTTGGTCTGCTCGCGCAGGTTCCACGGCTTGCCGGTGGTGTCCGTGAGGACGAGTTCCGGCTTGGTGAAGGGTCGGTCGAGAACGGTCGCGGCCTTCGCGCTGCTCTGGCCGCCGGAGATCTGGGTGACCCCGCCGGGCTTGGTGGGCTCGCTGCCGCAGGCCGTCAGGGTGAGTGAGGCCGCCGCGAGGAGGGCGGCGACCGTCACACGTGTGGTGCGCATGGAAGAGGTGTCCCTGTGATCGGGGATGGTTCGGACGGGTCAGGAGGAGCGGCGGCGCGAGGCGACGCCGAAGGCGACACCGCCGAGCCCGACGAGGATGCCGGCGATGCCGAGGGCGCGCGCCGTGTTGTCGGCGCCGTGCTCGGAGCCCGCCTCGTCGTGGCCGTGGGCGTCCTTGTCCGTCTTCGCGTCCTTGGCGTTCTTGTCGTCGTGGTGGTCGTCCGCGCCCTTGGCGGCGGTCAGCTTCAGGACGGGCGCCGGGTTCTGCGGTTCCGCGGCGCCTTCCTTGGCCTCCTCGATCCAGCGGACGACCTCGCCGTTGTCGTAGGTCTGGATGGACTTGAAGACCATCTGGTCGGCGTTCTCGGGCAGCTTGCCGACGGAAACCGGGAACTGCTGGAACTTGCCGGCCTCGATCTTGCCGCCGGTCCAGGTCACCTTGGTGACGACCTCGTTGATCTGCTTGCCGTGGACGGTGAGCGGCTTGTCGAGCTTGGTCTTCTCGACGGTGGACGTCCAGCCGGGGATGTCCTGCGGCATGACGGAGGTCAGCGGCTGGTCGATCGGGAAGTTGACCTCCAGCTGGGTGGTGGAGGCGTTGTCGCGCTCGTTGGGGACCTTGAAGTTGAGGGTCGCGTAGCCACCCTTGGCGGCCTCTCCGATGGGCTGTACGCCGACGTGGGCGAAGGCGGTACCGGACAGGACGAGGACGGTACCGGCGGCGAGGGCGGCGGCGAAGGAGACGCGAGAGGTCTTCATGGCAGAAACACTCCACGGAAGCAGTGGTGACGTCGGCTCCGCGCACGGGTGCACGCGGAGTTCGCGGCACCGGTGTTCCCGTCGGGTGTCGGGGGAAGGCGGGTGCCGCGTCAGGCTGCGAGGGCGAGCGCCGTGGGCGGCCCGCGCCTGATCACCGTGTGCTGGAGTGCCTCACGGCCGGTGGCGGCGGTGGGGTCGGTCCCGGTCCGCGGGGCCTGCCGGGCCGGGGACGGCGCGACAGCGAGCCCGGTCCCGAGGGCCCGTACGAGGGCCAGCGCGACGCGCAGCGGTCGTACCGGGCCGCCTTCGGCGGAGAGCCGGGACAGTTCGAGGAGCCGGGAGAGCGCGGCATCGCCGCGGCCGAGCAGCCAGCCGGCGGCGAGCGCCGCCAGCAGGTGGCCGACGAGCATGCCCGGGGTGAGCAGCGCGGTGGCGGGTCCGCCGGTGGCGGCATGGGCCAGGTGCGCGTGCCCGACGTGGCCCTGTGCGGCGAGGTCCCCGGCCTGTACGGCCAGTGCCGCCGGGTCCAGGCCGGCGCTCTCCAGGACTTGCCGGGCGTCGGCCGGGCTGAGCGGTACGGAGTTGCCCCCGCACACCAGGCGGGCGGCGAGCGCGGCGAGCGAGGCGTCGCCGGTGGCGGCGCCGACCGGTGCCTGCTCGGCGGCGGCGCTGTGCTGGCCGAGGCCGAACAGCGTGTGCAGGGCCAGTTGTCCGGTGGCGAGCGCGGCGGTGATGCCGGGCAGTGTGCGGCGGCGTCCCGCGAGCGGGGCCGCGACCGCGAGGACGGCGACGAAGCCGACGCACAGCGACCACCAGGGCACGGTGGCGCAGGACGCCAGGGCGTGCCCGGCCCCGGACAGCACGACACAGACCGCGGTGAACACCGCGGCCCGGATCATCCGGAGGCCGGCTCCGGAGTGTGTCGTGTGGGGGGCAGTCATGGCCGGGCCATCATCGCACTGGGCTTGGGCGGTTCATACGGCAGGTCCGGAAGGTCCCTTGAGTCCGCTCTGGGGATGGCTCGAGGCCGGTCCGCGGAGGGGGCCGGGTGCCCGCATACACCGCTGCTCGGGAGAGTCGCCATCGGCCGAACGGGGGCATTGCGTGTCCGGGTGCCTGCGGAGCGCTTACGACCGCTCGCGGGCGGCAATACGTAACCGTATGAGCATCTGGTGGTCTCTCCACTTGAGGCGCGAAGCCGCGAGCGTGCCGCTCGCCAGGCGACTGCTGCTCGGGACGATGGAGACCGCGGGGGTGGACCCGGACATCTCCTTCGACCTCTCCGTGGCCCTGGGCGAGGCGTGTGCGAACGCGGTGGAGCACGGAGGGCACGGCGATCTTCCGCACGAGGCCGAGGCGTACCACGTCACGGCCTATCTGGATGGGGACCGCTGTCGCATCGAGGTGAGCGATTCGGGGCCGGGTTTTCCCGCCGCGACGGTGGCCCGTCGCAGACCCTCCCTGGCCGAGAGCGGCCGGGGTTTGCACCTGATCGCGGAGCTGGCCGACCACGTCCGTTTTCGCAACCGGCCGGGCCGGGGTGCGGTGGTCAGCTTCGACAAGATGCTGAAGTGGCGCGACGACTCGCTGCTCAAGGTCTCCTAGGCCGTTTCGGAGAGGCCGGTCCCGGGCTCGGCTCGGTGCGTGACGTGCCGGTGGGCGGGACCCCGTACGGGATCCCGCCCACCAGGACGTGCGGAAGGGGGGCGTCAGCCCTTGAGGCGTGCCATCCAGGCCTCGACCTCGACCGAGGTGCGGGGGAGCCCGGCCGACAGGTTCCGGTTGCCTTCCTCGGTGACGAGGATGTCGTCCTCGATCCGGACGCCGATGCCGCGGTACTCCTCGGGCACGGTCAGGTCGTCGGCCTGGAAGTACAGGCCGGGCTCGACGGTCAGGCACACGCCCGGCTCCAGCGTGCCGTCGACGTACGCCTCGGTGCGTGCGGCGGCGCAGTCGTGGACGTCCATGCCGAGCATGTGGCCGGTGCCGTGGAGGGTCCAGCGGCGCTGCAGGCCGAGCTCCAGGACGCGCTCGACCGGGCCCTCCAGCAGGCCCCACTCGACGAGCTTCTCGGCCAGCACGTGCTGGGAGGCGTCATGGAAGTCGCGGAACTTCGCGCCCGGCTTGACGGCGGCGATGCCGGCTTCCTGGGACTCGTAGACCGCGTCGTAGATCTTGCGCTGGATGTCGGTGTACGTGCCGTTGATCGGCAGCGTGCGCGTGACGTCGGCGGTGTAGAGGGAGTGGGTCTCCACGCCGGCGTCGAGCAGCAGCAGGTCGCCGGAGCGGACGTCGCCGTCGTTGCGGACCCAGTGCAGGGTGCAGGCGTGCGGGCCGGCGGCGCAGATGGAGCCGTAGCCGACGTCGTTGCCCTCGACGCGGGCGCGCAGGAAGAAGGTGCCCTCGATGTAGCGCTCGGAGGTGGCCTCCGCCTTGTCGAGGACCTTCACGACGTCCTCGAAGCCGCGGACGGTGGAGTCGACGGCCTTCTGCAGCTCGCCGATCTCGAACTCGTCCTTCACGGCGCGGGCCTCGGAGAGGTAGACGCGCAGTTCCTCGTCGCGCTCCTTGGTCACCTTGTCGGTGAGGGCGGACTCGATGACGGCGTCGTGGCCGCGTACGTTGCGGACCGGGCCCTCGGCCTCGGTCAGGGCCTCGGCGAGCTCGCGCACGTCCTTGGCCGGGATGCCCAGGAGCTGCTCGGCCTCGGCGAGCGAGTGGCGGCGGCCGACCCACAGCTCGCCCTGGCCGGAGAGCCAGAACTCGCCGTTCTCGCGGTTGGAGCGGGGGAGCAGGTAGATCGTGGCGGTGTGCCCGGTCTCTCCCGAGGGCTCCAGGACGAGGACGCCGTTCTCGGTCTGGTCGCCGGTGAGGTAGGCGTACTCGGTCGAGGCACGGAAGGGGTACTCCGTGTCGTTCGAGCGGGTCTTCAGACGGCCGGCGGGGACGACGAGGCGCTCGCCGGGGAAGCGGGCGGACAGCGCGGCGCGGCGGGCGGCGGTGTGCGCGGCTTGGGCGATGGGCTCCAGCCCGTGCAGCTCGGTGTCGGCCCAGCCGGTGCGCATGCTTTCCGCGAGTTCGTCGCTGACGCCCGGGTACAGACCGTTCTTGCGCTGCTTGTGCGTCTTCTTGGGCTGCTCTTCTTCCGGGGTCTCCGGGGTGAGCTCGTCAGCCACGTCTTCTCCTCAGCTACGACAGACACGGACCTGGGTGTGGACCCCATCCATCGTATGTGTGAGCGGAAGGCCCCCGGAGACTCTGTGCCATATCGCACAAATGGCAGCAAATACCCAATGCTCGCAAATAGCGACATTCGGGTCAGTCGGCGGGGGCGCCCGTCACGGAGCGCTCCGGATCATTCGAAGCGAGCGGCGAGCAGTACGACGTCCTCGGGTGCGTCCTCCAGCTCCGTTCCGGGCAGCAGGGTCCGCAGGATGTGGTCGCAGATCGCTCCCGGATCCTCCCGGGCGATCCGGGGGACCCCGGCGGCCGCGGCATGCAGCCGGGCGTAGGCGCGGTCCATCGGGTCACCGGTACGGCGCAGCAGTCCGTCCGTGTACAGCAGCACCGTTTCTCCGGCGGCGGGCTCGATCTCCACGCTCGGCGCCTCCCAGCAGGAGAGCATGCCGAGCGGTGCGGAGAGGGAGGTCTCGACGTACTCGGTGCGGCGCTCGCCGATGAGGAGCGGCGGGGTGTGCCCGGCGCCGGCCAGGATGATCTTGCTCGGCTGCCCCCCGCCGGGTCCGCCCGCAGGCTCGCAGTACGCGAAGAGCGCGGTCGCCGAGCGTGCGGGCTCGGTCAGGCGCAGCAGCAGCTCCAGGTCGGACAGGACCGCGACCGGGTCCTCGCCCTCCATGACGGCGTACGCGCGCAGGGAGGCGCGCAGCCGTCCCATGGCGGCGATGGCGCTCGGTCCGGAGCCGGTGACGGAGCCGACGGCCAGTCCGAGGGCGCCTTCCGGCAGCGGCAGGGCGTCGTACCAGTCGCCTCCGCCGAACGGTCCCGTGTGGTGGCGGGCCGCGAGCTGGACGCCGGGGATCCGGGGCAGCCGGCTGGGCAGCAGTTCCTCGGCGACGGTGGCCAGGCGGGAGCGGGAGCGCTCGACGTCCAGCATCCTGGCCAGGTGCTCGGCGGCGTGCCGCACGTAGAGCCCGACGAGGTCGCGCTGGCGGTCGTTCGGCTCGGCCTGCTCGTCGTAGAGCCAGACGGCCGCTCCGAGCAGGCCGGTCGCCTCGGCGGTCAGCGGCAGCGCGTAGCTGGCGGCGTAACCGAGGCGGGCGGCGACCTCGCGGTGGCGGGGGTCGAGGGGGGTGGCGAAGCCCCCGGTGCCGGCGGGCGCGTCCGGTTCGGGGAGCACCTCGGAGCCGCCGTGGGCGTCGGGCAGTCCGTCGAGGATCCGCCCGTACGAGGTCGCGCTGCGCGGCACTGTCTCGATGTGGCCGAGGTCGGCGTGGCCCAGGCCGAGGCCGATCGTGGTGGTGGGGCCGAGTCCGTCGGAGGGCTCCAGGACGACCAGCCCGCGGCGGGCTCCGACGAGGGAGGCTCCGGCCCTCAGGAACTCGTGGAGCGAGGCGTCGAGACCGCTGGTGCGGGCGATGCGCTCGGTGAGTTCGTGGAGCGTGGTGAGGTCCGAGACCATGCCCGCGAGCCGGTCCTGGATGAGGCTGCCCGGGGCGGCCGCGGCGGGCGGCGCTGCCTGGGCGGGGGTGGTCCGCGCGGGTGTCGGCGCAGCAGTGTGCGGTGACGCGGTAACTGCTGGATCGATTCCAGCCACTTTCGGCAGATGCGGAGCGTTCACGGCGTCCGCCTTTCCACCTGGTGCGATTCGCCATATAGCATCGCAAACCCCCAGATCGTGCTGCGTCGCCATCAAGGAATCCACATCTACACGCACACACGGATCCATGTCCAGCATTGCCCAGGTGGGAATCCTGGTGTCCGTGGGACGGCAACTCGCTGTCCGGCCAAGGCTAGAACTTGGCTGGAAAAAGCTGGAACCGGACGGTTTTTACGATCGACTGGACGGGCCCGGCGAGGGGTCCGGGTACGTAACCGGTAGCGCCCGGGGCCAGTTGGAACCGCTCGGCGCAGGTCGCCGTCCTTAGCGGCGGCAGCCGGTCTCGCTGCCGGCGCGGGTCGAGCTCCAAGCTCGCCGGACGTTTGATGGACCCGTAAGACGACTGCACGAGCCGTGTGAACCTGCTTCTGGTGGACAGTGACGCGAAACGTGTACGTGTGGTGAGACACCCGTTACGTGGTGTGATGTGGCCCTCGGCGTTCAACGGAAAGGAACGAGCGCTCATGCGCGAGATCCTCGGAAGGCGTCTCCAGCGGCTCCGCGACCGCTTTCGATCCCTGCGACCCGACCCCGGACGGACCGCCGCCCCGCCGGCCCTCCTCGACGCGGCGCTCCACTGCGCCACCGTCCGGCAGTGGCCCGTCCTGCCCGGCGTCGGCCGGTCCGCCGCGGACGGTTCGCGCTGTGCCTGTCCCGACCCCGACTGCGTCGTTCCCGGTGCGCATCCCTTCGACCCGGGGCTGCTCGCCGCCACCACCGACCCCCGGATGGTGGCCTGGTGGTGGACGCGGCGGCCCGCCGCTCCCGTGCTCCTGGCCACGGGCGGGACGGCCCCGTGCGCGGTGAGCCTGCCGGCCGGCGCGGCGGCGCGTGCGCTCGTACGGCTGGACGCGCAAGGGCTGCGGCTGGGGCCGGTCGTGGCCACGCAGACGCGTTGGTCGGTGTTGGTGGCGCCGTATTCGCTGGAGCGGCTGGGCGAACTGCTCTACGCCAAGGACCACGTGCCCTCCTCGCTTCGCTTCCACGGCGAGGGCGGGTACTTGCTGCTGCCGCCCTCGGCCGCGTCCAGCGGTGGACCGGTGCGCTGGGAGCGGGAGCCGGGCGCGGGTGGCGATCTGCATCTGCCCGAAGTCGAGGCGGTCGTGGACGCGCTGGTCGAGGCGAGCAGCGGTGCACCCGGCGGCGGCAGCAGACTTGCGTACTGATCACTCGTACGGGTGTCGGCGGGGCGGGTTTCCACGGGAATTGGGCGCGGGCATCTCCGGGCCCCATTCCCGCATCGCTATCTTCGGCGAATGAATCTCCGCCTGATCGGTATCGGCGCCGGTGTGTTGATCATCCTGTCCCTCCCACTCGCGGGAGCGATCGCCGGGCCGGATTTTGCCGGTCAGGACGACGGAAAAGGCGGCGGCCTGTTCTCGACGCTGGGCCTTTCGGACTCCTCGAAGGGGTCTTCCCGTTCTCACGGGTCTTCCGCGGGGGCTCCGCGCGACGCGGCACCCGGTGCCGCCGGGCAGCAGCCCGGGCCGTCCGTCGCGCCGCGTTCCGACGCGCGCTGCGGTCCCGAACTGTCCTCGCCGCACGGGGTGGAGGCGCAGACCTGCGTCCTGGTGGGCGAGGGGCAGACGTGGGGCCGTAGTTACTACCGGAACACGAGTGGTCGTGCACTGGATGCCGTGCTGACGGTGATGGGTCCGGCGGGGCGCACCGTGCAGATCCGCTGCGTGGTCGGCGCGGGGGACGAACCGGGGCTGTGCGAAACGCCGAGGGAGACCTCTTCCGGGGCGCCGGACGGCTACTCGGCCGTTGCGGAATTTGCACTTCCGGATGACGAAGGGAAGCTGTTGCTGCGGTCCGGGAGCAACTCACCGGCACCGGGTGACGGTTGAGCACCGCCTGAAAAACAAGGGCCCGGTCGCTGGCGACGGGGGATGCACCAGCGACCGGGCTACAAGAACGGTAACAAGAGATCGCCTGTTCGCAAATTCGATCTCCGATATTCAGACACCGATTTGCAGACGATTAGCGGGAGTTGTGACTCCTGTCACCGGGTCCGCGCGGGGCGCGGGGGCGGGCGGAGCGTCAGCTGAGGGTCACCTGACGGTTGGTGAGCCCGCCGCGCGCGCGGCGCTCCTCCGTGGTCAGCGGTGCGTCCGTGGCCAGGGCCCCGGCCAGCCGCTCCGCGAACTCCGCCGCGGGCTTCTCCACGTCGTCCGCCGTGACACCGGTGGGCAGGTCCCAGACGGGGACCATCAGGCCGTGCGCGCGGAAGGACCCGACGAGCTTCGTGCCCTCGCCGAGCGAGGAGGTGCCGGCCGCGTGCAGCCGCGCGAGGGCGTCGAGCAGCTTCTCCTCGGCGTGCGGCATGACCCAGCGCAGGTGGTTCTTGTCCGGGGTCTCGCACCAGTAGGCCGCGTCCACACCGGTCAGCTTGACGGTGGGAATGGCGGCGGCGTTGGCGCGCTCCAGCGAGGCGGCGATCTCCGGGGAGGCGTTCTGAGCGCTCTCCGATTCCGGAATCCAGAATTCGAAGCCGGTGTGCACAACCGGCTCGAAACCGCCGTCGGCGTCCAGGAGATCCTGAAGTCGCGGACCCTCGGCGGGAACCCGGCGGGCCGGCACGGGAGTACCCGGTTCGGCGGCGAGCGCGCGCTCCAGCGTGTCGGCCAGGTCGCGGCCGAGGTCCCCGCTGGAGGATTCGTTCTGCAGGCCGAGGAGGACGGAACCGTCCTCGCGGCGCAGGGCCGGCCAGGCCATGGGCAGTACGGTCACCAGCGTCACGGAGGGAACGCCCTCGGGCAGCCCGCCCTTGAGTGTCAGCGGCACGGTGGCCGCGGGCACGAGTTCGCGCAGCGCGACCCAGTCGCACTCGCCCGGCAGGCCCTCGAAGGGGCGCCGTACGTGTTCGGTGACGGCGTGCGCGGCGGCTGCGCCGTGGCATGCCTTGTAGCGGCGCCCGGATCCGCAGGGGCAGGGCTCGCGGGCGCCCACCACGGGGATTTCGCCGTTGTCGAGCTGCGGCTTTGCAGTCTTGGCTGCGGGGCGCTTCTTGGCCATCGTGGGTGTCTCCCGGTTGCGGCGGTACGGCGTCGTGTCTGGGCGCGAGCCTAGCCGTTCGTACCGCCGGAACCGGTGGGTGCGGCCGGGAGCACGGTCGGCGTGCGCTCCCGGACGGCCGCTTGTCTCTTCCCGCGTGGTCCAGTTGTCTTCGAGCGGTGTTCTGTTGGTTTTCGGTTGTGTCGATCTGTTGTCGTGTTGCTTCGTGTCGTGTCGTCTGTCGTGTCGTATGTCGTATGTCGCGCTGTGCGTCGTGCCGTGTGCCGCCTTCAGAGATCGAGATCGTCGAAGGCGGTGCCGAAGTCGATCGCCGGGGCCGCAACGCGCGTAGCGAAATCCTCGTGCCGGGGCCCGCAGGCAACGATCACCCACACGGTGACCTCACCCGCCGCTCCGTCCCGGACACCCCAGTCCTGGGCGAGGGCGCTGATGATGTTCAGCCCCCGGCCGCCGCGCGCGGTGACCGAGGGCGTGGCCGGAACGGGGCGAGTGGGACCGCCCCCGTCCGTGACCTCGACCGTCAGTCGCCCCGCTGTGTCGAAGCGCCATGCGGCGCGTATCTCCCCGTCCCCGACTTCCCGAGCGCCCAGCGGCCTGCCGTGTCGGCATGCGTTGCTGAGCAGTTCGGAAAGGATCAGTACGGCATCGTCCACGACCGATTCGGACACCCCGCTGATGCGCAGTTGCTCACGCATCCGGTGTCTCGCCTCGCCCACGCCCGCAGGACCATGGCGTACATCCATGTACGACGACGTGGGCACTTCCTGTGCCACCACCAACGCCACCCCCGGAACCTCCTTAGCCCCACGCATGGTCTGGATGCCCCAATGGCCTGGACCGGAAACCGCCGGCGCGGGGCCCTCTGACGCATTCGCACCGGCCGAATGCGGAGCGGATGCGCCGGTGCACACCCTGTTACGAATGGGGTGTGGGTGGCGAGTGGGCAAATGGGGACGTCAGCGGCCCAGTTGGGACAGAACCTGACGGGGTCTGTTCGTGATGATTGCTTCCACGCCGAGATCAGCGCAGAGCTGAACGTCTTCGGGATCGTTCACGGTCCATACGTGTACGGAGTGGCCCGCGTTCTGCAGCTTGCGGATGTAGCCGGGGTGGTTGCGTACGATCCGCATCCCCGGCCCCGCGATGTGGACGCCGACCGGCAGCCGCCCGTCCCGCATGCGGGGCGAGATGAACTGCATCAGGTACACGGTCGGGATCGTCGGGGCCGCCGCCCTCACCCGGTGCAGGGAGCGTGCCGAGAAGCTCATGACGCGGACCGGGTGCGGCCCCTCCAAGGGTGGGGTGTCCAGGCCGAAGCGCTTCAGGAGGAAGAGGAGGCGCTCCTCCACCTGTCCGGCCCAGCGGGTCGGGTGTTTCGTCTCGATCGCCAGCTGGACGGGCCGGCCGGCGTCGGAAACGAGTTCCAGGAGCCGCTCCAGGGTGAGGACGGAGGTCCGCTCGGGGTCCGCGTCCCAGTCGGGGGACTCCTCTCGGTCCTTCCAGGAGCCGAAGTCGAGGGCGGCGAGGTCGGCGAGCTCCAGGGCGGAGACGGCGCCGCGGCCGTTGGAGGTGCGGTTCACCCGGCGGTCGTGCACCAGGACCAGATGGCCGTCGGCGGTCAGCCGGACGTCGCATTCGAGGGCGTCCGCGCCGTCGTCGATGGCCCTGCGGTAGGCGGCCAGCGTGTGCTCGGGCGCGTCCTCCGAGGCTCCCCGGTGGGCGACGACCTGGATGGGGTGCGGCGTTGCGTGGGTCACCGGGTCATGGTGCCACCGCGGGAGCCCCCGGCGTCGAGGTCCAGTCCTGCGAATGTGTCGAAAATGTCGGATATAAAGAATGGGGAGAGACGCACAGGTCCGGCTTACAGTGCTCTGACGGGTGATGGGAAAGGCTTTGCCCAGGAACTTGTGTGGCCAGTCGAACGTTCAGTCGGACCGACTGACACGAGATGTGCCGAAGATTTCTGAAGCCGTGTGTGACGAGGAGAGAGCGCTGTGAGCACCGAGAACGAGGGCACCGCGGCCCCCAAGCAGCCCGCGGCGCCGTCCGCACCACCTGCTCAGGCCTCCGAGACCCAGGCGGCGGAGTCCGCGGCGGCCCCGCGGCCCGCCGACGCGCCGCCGGCGGCCCCGGCCACCGAGCCCGTCCCGGAGACTTCCGCGGCCGTGCCCGCCGCCGAGCCGGTGACCCAGCAGCTTCCGCCCACCGCCCCGGCGCCGGGCACCGAGCACACCCAGCAGCTTCCGCCCACCCCGCCGGCCGAGGCCCCGTCGCACCCCGCCCCCGGCTACGGCCAGGCCCCCGCGACCCCCGCGCCGGGCTACGAGCAGGCCCCCGCCGCCCCCGCCCCGGCCGCGCACGGCGCCGAGGTCTGGCCGCCGGCGCCGCCGGCCGTGCCTGCGTACGGCATGGGCGGCGGCCAGGGCGGCCACGGCGGCTGGGGTGCTCCCCCGATGGCGGACGGCGCCCCGCAGGGCAAGCCCAAGGGCAGGGGCGGCCTGATCGCGGGCGTGCTCGTGGCGGCCCTCATCGCGGGCGGCATCGGCGGCGGCGTCGGCTACTGGGCCGCGGACCGCAGCAACAACGGCACCGGCTCGACCACGATCTCCGCAGGCAACACCCCGAAGGACGTCAAGCGCGAGGCCGGTTCGATCGCGGGCCTGGCCGCCGCCGCGCTGCCGAGCGTCGTCACCATCGAGGCCTCGGCCGGCGACGGCGAGGGCGGTACCGGCACCGGCTTCGTCTACGACCAGCAGGGCCACATCCTCACGAACAACCACGTGGTGGCCTCCGCCGCCAACGGCGGCAAGCTCTCCGCGACCTTCTCCGACGGCAAGAAGTACGAGGCCGAGGTCGTCGGCCGGGCCCAGGGCTACGACGTGGCCGTCCTCAAGCTGAAGAACCCGCCGGCCGGCCTCAAGCCGCTTGCCCTCGGCGACTCCGAGAACGTCGCGGTCGGCGACCCGACCATCGCGATCGGCGCCCCCTTCGGTCTGTCGAACACGGTCACCACCGGCATCGTCAGCGCCAAGAACCGTCCCGTCGCCTCCGGTGACGGCTCCGGCGGCAAGAACTCGTACATGAGCGCGCTCCAGACCGACGCCTCGATCAACCCGGGCAACTCCGGCGGTCCGCTGCTCGACGGGCGCGGCGCCGTCATCGGCATCAACTCCGCCATCCAGTCGGCCGGCAACGGCGGCTTCGGCGGCGGCCAGGCCGGTTCCATCGGCCTCGGCTTCGCCATCCCGATCAACCAGGCGAAGAACGTCGCCGAGTCCCTGATCAAGACGGGCAAGCCGGTCTACCCGGTGATCTCGGTCTCCGTGGACCTTCAGGCCAAGGCCGAGGGCGCCAAGATCTCCGAGCAGGGCGCGGCCGCCAACGAACTGGTGGACCCGAACGGCCCCGCCGGCAAGGCGGGCCTCAAGCCCGGCGACATCATCACCGCGTTCGGCGGCAAGCCCGTCGACAGCGGTCCGACCCTGATCAGCATGATCTGGACGTACAAGCCCGGCGACACCGTGAAGCTCACCTACCTGCGCGGCGGCAAGCCGACCACGGTGGACATCACGCTCGGGTCGCGGGTCGGCGACAAGTAGGCCGGAGGGCCCGCTGTCGCAGCCGCGGCAGCGGCCCGATGGATCTCCTGGGCCTGCTGTGCTTCTCAGGTCTGATGGGCCTGATGGAGAGGGGCCGTAGGCGGAATTCCGGCTACGGCCCCTCCCAACGTCCGCTTATGCTTCGCTGGTGTTCGATTCCCGGCACATACGGACGTTCCACCAAGTGGTCGCCTCCGGTTCCTATTCGGCGGCCGCGCGCGTCCTGGGGTACACCCAGCCCGCCATCACCCAGCAGATGAAGGCGCTGGAACGCGCCGTCGGAACCCCGCTGTTCACCCGCGTCGGCCGCAGGATGCAGCTCACCGAGGCCGGCGAGTCCCTGTCCCGGCACGCGGAGACGATCCTCGGCAGCCTGTCCGCCGCCGAGGCCCAGCTGAAGGCGTACGCGCGTCTGCGCACCGGGCGCGTACGGCTCTGCGGCTTCCCCAGCGCCAACGCCACCCTGGTCCCGGAGGCCCTGAGCGGGCTGGCCAAGGACCACCCGGGCGTGCAGGTCGAACTGCTGGAGGGGGAGCCCCCTGAGTCGCTGCGCCGACTGGAGCGCGGGGAGTGCGACATCACCCTGGCCTTCACCTATCCCGGGCTGCACGAGGAGATCCCGGAGGAGGTGACCGAGGTCAGGCTGCTGGAGGACCAGCTGACCGTGTTGCTCCCCACCGGCCATCCGCTGGCCCGGCGCAGGGCCGTGCACCTGGCCGACCTCGCCGAGGAGCGGTGGATCGCCGGCTGTCCGCGCTGCCGGGCCAACCTGCTGCACGAGTGCGCGGAGCTGGGCTTCGTACCGGACGTCCGCTTCGCGACCGACGACAACCTGGTGGTGCAGAGCCTGGTCGCGCAGGGCCTGGGCGTGGCGATGATGCCCGCGCTGGTCCTGCCGTCCCTCTCGCTCAGCAAGGTCTGCGGGCGGGCGCTGGAGCCGGCCGCACGCCGCCACATCTCCGCCTACGTGTACCGGGACCACCTGCGCATCCCGGCGACGGCCGTGGTCCTCGACGCACTCAAGCAGGTGGCGGCGAACCGCGTGGGCTGCTGACCCGACCTCGCCCAACCCATAAGCAGCGCTTGGGATTTCGGGTCGGAACTGTCGTTGGACGTGATGGATCGGCGGCAGGACGCTGCCAGCATGACCACCACCACGCCGGCCCGCACCACCATGAGGATGGCCGCCCTCGTCAGCGAGATCCGCACGGTCGTCGAGCGGGGGCTGGCCCCGGACCTGACCGCCTACCTGGTCGGCGAGCGAGTGGCCCCGCATCTGGGCGCCCCCGATCTGCTGACGCCCGCGCAGTGCGAGGGCGACCCGGAGCGGTACCGGCAGCACATCCTGCACGCAGAGTCCGACGGCAGCTTCTCGGTGGTGGCGCTGGTGTGGCTGCCCGGTCAGGAGACCTGTATCCACGACCACGTGTCGTGGTGCGTGGCCGGGGTGCACCAGGGCGAGGAGAGCGAGCGCCGCTTCCGGCTGGCGCCGGGCGCCGGTCCCGCGCGACTGGTGGCCACCGAGGACGTGGTCAACGTACAGGGCGAGGTCTGCGGGTTCGCGCCGCCCGGTGACATCCACAAGGTGCGCAACTCCTGTGCCACGAAGGCGATATCCCTGCACGTGTACGGAGCGGACGTGTCCCGACTGGGCACCAGCATCCGCCGCGTCTACCAGCTCCCGGTCGACTGATGGCCCTCCTTCACCGTCCTCAGCGGGTGGCGGTCGGGCATGTTTCACGTGAAACGTCCACCTCCTGGCCCGGGTTGGCGATGGCTGCGGGCGGAGCGTCGGCGGCATGGTGCGTGCACCGGCTTCTGCCCGCCGTGCCCATGCTGACCGCGTCCGTGGTGTTGGGCATCGCGGTGGCCCATCTCCCCGGGCTGCGGTCCTTCGCACGCGGCACCGCCCGCCCGGGCCTGTCCCTGGCCGGTCGTCGCCTCATGCGCATCGGCATCGTCCTGCTCGGGCTCGGCCTGGGCCTCGACCAGGTGCTGAGGCTGGGCTGGGGGACCGTCGCGATGGTGGCCGGGGTGGTCGCGGCCACCTTCTTCGGCACGCTCTGGCTGGGCCGGCGCCTCGGACTCCCGGGTGACCAGCCGTTGTTGATCGCCACCGGTTACTCGATCTGCGGGGCCTCGGCGATCGGAGCGGTGAGCGAGGTGTCGGGCAGCGACGAGGAGGACGTGGCCGCCTCGGTGGCCCTGGTCACCCTGTGCGGGACCCTCGCGATCGCTGTCCTGCCCCTGCTCCAGGGGCCGTTGGGGCTCTCGGACCCCGCCTTCGGCAGGTGGGTCGGCGCGAGCGTCCACGACGTCGGCCAGGTGGTGGCCACCGCACAGACCGCAGGTCCGGGCGCCCTCGGCGAGGCGGTGCTGGTCAAGCTGATGCGGGTGGCACTGCTCGCACCGCTGGTGGCGGCCGTGGCCTTCTCCGTACGGGCCCGGCGGCGTGGGGTGCGTACGTCCTCGGGGCGCAGGCCAGCTCCGGTGCCGCTGTTCGTGGCCGGTTTCCTGGCGGCGGCAGCGCTGCGTGCGACCGGCGTGCTGCCGGAGGCGGCGCTGGACTGGGCGCACACGGCGCAGGAGGCCCTGCTCGCTGCGGCCCTGTTCGGCCTGGGGACCGCGGTGCACCTGCCGACGCTGGCCCGGACCGGCGGGCGGGCCGCCGTCCTGGGGCTCGGGGCATGGCTGGTGGTCGCCGGCGTCTCGTACGGAGGGGTGCTCCTCACCGTGTAACGGAGGGGAGTTGGCCATTTCTGGCCGGAACCGACCGAACGTTCCGACTGCCCGCTGACATTGCGACCCGCCCGTGCCACCCTCCTCCCGGCAACTCGAACAACCGATCCGCACCGACCGCTCTTCACCCCCACCCTGCCCCGGCGGCCACCCCGCCCTCGGGCACGGCAGAAGGAGTCATGCGTGAATCGTCATCGAACGGCCTTATCCATCCTGCTCTCGACGGGCGCCCTCATCGCGGGCGTCCTGACGGTCGCCACCCCCTCCGTCGCGGCTGAGGGTCCCGCGTCCTTCCGCCAGCAGCACACCGAGGGCTTCTGGACCGCCGAACGGATGCGGGCGGCCACTGCGCTGGACATCACGGCGGCCCCCGGCAGGGCCCGCACCCCCGTCGCCACCTCGGCCGCCCCTACGAGCATCGCCCCGACCGCGGCCTCCGCCTCGTCCGCGGCATCGCCCACGGCATTCCCGCAGGCGGGCGGCGCCTGGACGGGTGGCGGCGCGGTCGTGAAGACCTCCGGCCGGGTCTTCTTCACCATGGGAGACCGGACCGCCTCCTGCTCGGGTGACTCGATCACCAGCGCCAACGGCAGCACGGTCATCACGGCCGGCCACTGCGTGAAGTACCAGGGCGCCTGGCACACGAACTGGGTCTTCGTCCCCGCGTACAACAACGGCAATGCGCCCTACGGCCAGTGGTCGGCCACCAAGACCTTCGCCACCGACCAGTGGGCCGCGAGCGAGGACATGAACATGGACGTCGGCCTTGCGGTGGTCGCCCCGCAGAACGGCCAGACGCTCAGCCAGGTCGTCGGAGCCCAGGGCATCCTCTTCAACGGCGGCTACAACAAGAAGATGTACTCGTTCGGCTTCCCCGCGGCCGCCCCGTACGACGGCACGAAGCTGGTCTACTGCAGCGGCAACAGCGGCAAGGACTTCCTGCTCACCAAGGACCACAGCCTGTCCTGCAACATGACCGGCGGCTCCAGCGGCGGCCCCTGGTTCCAGGACTTCAACGAGGCCACCGGCCTGGGCACGCAGGTCTCGGTGAACAGCTTCGGCTACAACTTCCTGCCGAACCGCATGTACGGCCCGTACTTCGGCAACGAGGCCAAGGCGGCCTACGACAAGGCCCAGACGTCCTGACCGGCGGACCCGCCCGGCCCGGGACCGCCCCCCGCCGATAACGCAGCCCCCTACACCCCTGACAGCCGGTACTCTGGTGCCCGCTCCGCCGCTGATCGGCAGGGGCGAGGGTGGGTTGCCCGAGCGGCCTAAGGGAACGGTCTTGAAAACCGTCGTGGCGCGAGTCACCGTGGGTTCAAATCCCACACCCACCGCCAGGTCAGAGAAATAGCAGGTCAGAGGGCGGGCACCCGATCGGGGTGCCCGCCCTCTCCGCTCGTCCGGTCTCACCTTGATGCACCCGTATCCCGGTGTCGACCGGAGCGTATGGGCCGTCTGTGGGCCAGGGGCACGGTGCTAGACCTGCGCACTCCCGGCGTCGCGCCGCCGCGACACGTAGCGGAGCAGGGCCCAGATCGCCGCGGCGTTGACCAGGGCGCTGACCAGGACCGCGCCGTAGAAGCCGAATTCGGACCACATGTCGAGGTTGGGTTCGACGGACGTGTCCGGTGCCACCCAGTCCGAGGGGTACGGGGCGGACTCCGGTACGAACTCCGTGGGCAGCGGCTCGGGAGGCGGCTGAGAGCCTTCGTAGGTGGGCCCCATGACCGGGGCCGACTCGTCCAAGGCGCCTGCGGCGGGTCCGAAGGTGCTCAGCAGGAGGAGGCTGACCGGTGCCGTGGCGAGGATCGGCCAGACTCCGAAGAGCCCGATGTCGCCCGTCCGGCCGCCGACCGCGACGTAGACCAACATCGCGACCACCAGGGCCAGGTATCCACCGGGCACCCACATCTCGGGCTTCGACCAGCGCCGCACCATGACGTTCCCCGTTCCGTTCCGCTTCGTTCGACCTGCGCCCAGTCTCGAAGCTGCCGGGGACCGCCACCTGAGTACGCCTACTCATCCTGCTCGGCTCTGGATACCTGGTCAGAGCCGTGCACGGCAGCACGCCGGGCTCAGCCGAAGCCGGCGACCAAGCGGACGGCATCGTCGCCGTGGATGGCGGCCAAGGTGCGCATGACCGACCAGATGGGCTCCCATTCGCTGTCCACGGCGTCCTTGCGGCGTAGGCGGCCGATGCGGAAGAGGCGGTCGCCGTCGTGCCACTCCGTGCCCTCGGGGTGGCTGCGGCCCGCGCGGTGCAGGGCGCGCGGGTCGGTGATGCCGGACAGCTCGGCGAAGCGGGTGAGGTTCGTGTTGCGCCCGTACATCTCCCAGGCGCCCTCGGCATCGCGGCGGTATTCGAGGACGCAGTCGTCGACCTCGGTCGCGGGCTCGTCCCAGTCCGTTGCGGAGAGCTCCGCCCAGGTGATCCAGGAGTCGCCGTAACGCCCGTCGCCGAACTGGGCGCGGACCTCCTCCGAGGCGTCCGGGGGCAGGCCGCGGTCCGCGGCGAGGGGGCGGAAGGTGTTGTCGCGTACGCCGAAGAGGCACCCGAAGGCCAGGTAGGAGCGGCCGTTGTACAGGTGCATGGTGTCGATCGCCATGTGCCACTCGCGGTCGTCCTCGTCCCACCAGCGGTCCCACCGGGCCTCTACGTACCCGAACATGTCCGTTCCCATGGCCCGGATTGTTCGGGGTGCGGGGCGGGGTGCGCGAGCGGTTTTCCGGGTGTTCGCGGGGCACGAGAGAGGGCTTTGCGCCTTTTGGGTGGTGTTTGTCAGAAGATCGGCGTGCGTGGTGGGAGTCGTGCGGTTGCATCCGCATCATGACGAATGTATGCAGATCCGCCCGTCGGAACATCGCGAAATGAGGGAACCCGTCATGGCTCAGCGCAGTGTCATCTCGTCGATCTGGACTTCCGTCCTCGCCGCCCTCGTGGCGCTCCTCGCCTCCCTCGGGCTCGTCGGCAAGACCGCCCCGGCCCTCGCCTCCGCTGCCGCTCCCGCCGCCCCGGCCACCAAGCTCGGCACCGTGCGCCGGGCGGGTGTCCAGGCCCCGCGGAGCTGGCGGGAGATGATGCGGGGCGGTTCGCTCCCGCCGACCATCAAGCAGCGGATCCGCGCCGAGGCGCACGGCAAGTCCCCGTCCGTCCGCCGATCCACCACCGCCGCTGCCTTGGGTGCCGCCTTTGCTGTCGCACGCGCTGCCACGTTCGCACCCGCTGCCGCATCTGCCACGTCTGCCGCATCCGCAGCCACATCCGCCGCCGTACCCGCTGCGGCGTCTGACGCCCCCGCGGCTCGTGACGGGCTCGCGCTCGCGGCGTAGAGAGGTATCCCGTACGGCGCAGTCACCCCGGCGGGCGCCGGGGGCGTGCAGGGGGCGTGAATCTTGGTATTGCAGGGCCGCAGGGCCGGGAGACGGTGGGGTTCCCGGGCGACGCGGCCCTTTTCGGCATGTCCGGGCGGGCTTTTTTGGCTGAACGCTTCATCCCTTGTGCGGCAAGGGTTTCGGCAGGTTCCGGGGTGCTGACCTGCGGCGCAGGGGGCGTGAATTGGGTTTATCCGGAGTTGGTCATGCTTGCGGGGGAATCGCAGACTCCGGGGTGGTTCGCCGGGGATTCGGTGGGCAACTCTGGTCTCGCGACGTCGTCACCACACGGAACGACCGAGGCGGTCGGCCAACTGCCTTGGAATAAAGCCCACTTCGGTTTTCTGGAGGATTCACACATGGCAAGCATCCGTACCGCCCGCGCCATCGCCGCCGTCGCCGCTCTTCCGCTCGCCGTCGCCCTCTTCGGCGGCGTGGCATCGGCCGACAACGGCGCCCTCGCGAACGACGGATCGAATGCGAGCGTCGCCGGCATCGTCGGCAGCGGCGTCGGTGGTGACAACAACGGCAACTCCTCCACCTCGCAGCAGGTGGCCACCGGCTCCGGAGCGTCCAACCAGAACAACACCGCGCAGGTCAACGGCTCGGCCTTCACCGCGATCCACCAGTCCAACGTGGCGGTCGACTTCCACCCCTGGTGGTAGCCGTGGCCTGAGCCGCACCGACTGTTGAGGGCGCCCGTACGACCGGACCGGCTGGGGTCCGGTAGTGCGGGCGCCCTCGCGTGCGCCTTCCCGCGTGTGCCTTCCCGTGTGTGCCTTCCCGTGCGTGCCGGAGCGGCTCGCCTCCCGACCTTGACACCGACAGTGAATCTGACGGACAGTCAGGTTCACTCGATGTTGTGATGCCGGGAGGCCAGCGCCGTGCACCTCGCCCCGACCGAAGGCCAGTTGCGGCTCCGCGCCGAACTGCGTGAGTACTTCCAGGACCTGCTGCCGGACGGGGTCCCGGAGGACCCGGCCCGCCAGCGCGCACTGCTGCGCCGCATCGGCGCCGACGACCTGCTCGGACTCGGCTGGCCCGCCGAATACGGAGGCCAGGGCCGGGGCCCCGACGAGCAGTTCGTCTTCTTCGACGAGGCCTACCGGGCCGGCGCGCCCGTCTCCATGGTCACGCTCAACACCGTCGGTCCGACCCTGATGAAGTACGGGACCCAGGAGCAGAAGGAGTACTTCCTGCCCCGCATCCTCAAGGGCGAGATCGTCTTCGCCATCGGCTACTCCGAGCCGGAGGCGGGCACCGACCTCGCCTCGCTGCGCACCCGGGCCGTCCGCGACGGCGACGACTGGGTGATCGACGGGCAGAAGATCTTCACCTCCAACGCCCAGAACGCGGACTGGATCTGGCTCGCCTGCCGCACCGACCCCGACGCCCCCAAGCACAAGGGCATCTCGATCATCCTGGTGCCCACCGGCGACCCGGGGTTCTCCTGGACCCCCATCGAGACGGTCGGGGGGCTCACCACCACGGCGACGTACTACGACTCCGTCCGCGTGCCCGCCGGCAACCTCGTCGGCCCCGAGCACGGCGGCTGGGGTCTGATCACCAACCAGCTCAACCACGAGCGCGTGGCCCTCGCCGCCATCGGCATGCAGGCAGAGGACTTCTACACGTACGCGCTCGACCACGCCCGCACCCCCGACCCGGTCACCGGCGAGAGGCCCGCGGACCTGCCCTGGGTGCAGTCCCGGCTCGCCGAGGCGCACGCGCGACTGGCCGCCGTACGCCTCCTGAACTGGCGCCTCGTCCAGGACGTGGGGGCGGGCACCCTCGCCCCCGGCGACGCCAGCGGAGTGAAGTTCCTCGGCACCGAGTCCACCGTCGAGGTGTACCGGATGTGCCAGGAAGTGGTGGGCGAGGAGGCGCTCGTACGCGGTCCCGAGGCCTTCGCGGGCGGCGAGCTGGAGCGGATGAACCGCGCCGCGCAGATCAACACCTTCGGCGGCGGAGTCAGTGAGGTACAGCGGGAGATCGTCGCCATGATGCGGCTCGGCATGAAGGGGAGGAAGCGATGACGGCGCAGGCGGCCGACACGGACGGGGAGGCAGCCCGGTTCCACGCGCTGCTGGCGGCCTTCGAAGGGCAGCCGGCCGCCACCGCGGGCCGGGGCAAGGACGCGGTCAACGAGCCGATGATCCGCCACTGGTGCGAGGCGATGGGAGACGCCAATCCGGCCTACACCGGCCCGGACGCCATCGCGCCGCCCACCATGCTCCAGGCCTGGACCATGGGCGGGCTCTCCGGCCACTCGGACCGCTCCTCCTGCTACGACGACCTCTTCGCCCTCCTCGACGGCGCCGGCTTCACCTCGGTGGTCGCCACCGACTGCGAGCAGGAGTACCTGCGCCCGCTGCGCCCCGGGGACGCCATCACCTTCGACGCGGTCATCGAGTCCGTGTCCCCGCGCAAGACGACCAAGCTGGGCACCGGTCACTTCGTGACCACGCGCATGGACGTCCACGCGAACGGGGAACCCGCGGGCACCCACCGCTTCCGGATCCTCAAGTACGCGCCCGCCGGCACCCGGGCGAAGAAGAAGGCCCCGGCCCTGCGCCCCCGGCCGGTGATCAACCGCGACAACCAGGGCTTCTGGGACGGGGTCGCGGAGCACCGGCTCCTGATCCAGCGCTGCACCTCCTGCGAGACCCTCCGCTTCCCTTGGCTGCCCGGCTGCAACGTCTGCGCGAGCCAGGACTGGGACACCGTCGAGGCCTCCGGCTCCGGGACCGTCTTCTCGTACGTGGTCATGCACCACCCGCCCTTCCCTGCCTTCGACCCTCCGTACGCGGTCGCGCTCGTCGAGCTCGCCGAAGGGGTCCGGATGATCAGCAACATCACCGGCGTCCCGTACGACAAGGTCCGCATCGGAATGCCCGTCCGGCTGGAGTTCCTGCGCGTCGACGACGGCCTCGAACTCCCCGTCTTCCGCGGGAGTGAAGGCTGATGGACTTCCACCCCACCGAGGAACAGGCCGCCGCGGCCGGCCTCGCCGCCCGGATATTCGGCGACCTCGCCACCCACGAACGCCTCGGTGCCGCCGGCACCGGCAGCGACGCCGAGCTCTGGAAGGCCCTCACCACGGCCGGGATGGCCGCCGCCGTCGAGGAGGTCGGCCTGCTCGGACTGGTCCTGATCCTGGAGGAGCAGGGCCGCACCACCGCACAGGTCCCCTACGCCGCCACCTGCGCGTACGGGATCCTCCCGGTGGCCGCGCACGGCACCGCCGAGCAGCGCGCCCGCCTGCTCCCCGCCCTCGGGACCGGCGAGGCCGTCGCCACCGGTGCCTTCCCGGCGCGCGGTCGGATCACCTCCGAGGACGGGCGGCTCACCGGTACCGCCCCGGCCGTGCCCTGGTTGCGCGATGCCACCCACGTACTGGTCCCGGACGCGGACCGGGCCCTGTGGCTCGTACCGACGGACGCGCCCGGGGTGAGCACCTCACCGGTGGAGACCACCGCCCCCTGGTCGGCGGGCCGGCTGACGTTGACCGGGGCCGAGGGAGAGCGCCTCGGGGACGAGGACGCGTACGAAGCGACCCTCGCCGCCGCCCGGACGGCCTTCGCCGGGCTCCAGGCGGGCGTCTGCGCGGGCTCGCTCGCCCGGGCCGTGGAGTACACCTCCACCCGCGAGCAGTTCGGCCGTCCGCTCTCCACCAACCAGGCGGTCCTGCTGCGCGCGGCCGACGCCCACATGGACACCGAGGCGATCCGGGTCACCGCGTACGAGGCGGCCTGGCGCGTCGACCAGGGCCTTCCGGCGCGCGAACACGCGCTGACGGCGGCCTGGTGGGCCTCGGAGGCGGGCAAACGCGTCGTGCACGCGGGCCAGCACCTGCACGGCGGCATGGGCGCCGACCTGGACCACCCCGTCCACCGGCACTTCCTCTGGGGGCGCCAGCTGGACGCGTACCTGGGCTGCGGCAGCGAGCTGCTGGCCGAACTGGGCGCCGTGCTGGCGCAGGAGGGCTGAGCCATGGGAACCGTCGCCATGAGAGTCGGCGAGGAACTGCCACCGCTGGAGATCCCGGTCACCCGCACCCTGATCGTCGCGGGCGCGATCGCCTCCCGCGACTACCAGGACGTGCACCACGACGCGGCGCTGGCCCAGGAGAAGGGCTCCCCGGACATCTTCATGAACATCCTGACCACGAACGGCCTGGTCGGCCGGTACGTCACCGACCACCTCGGGCCGCGGGCCGTCCTGCGCAAGGTCGCCATCCGCCTCGGCGCCCCCAACTACCCGGGGGACACGATGACCCTCACGGGCACCGTAACCGCCGTCTCCGGGAACACCGTCGAGATCCGAGTCCTCGGAGCCAACGGCATCGGGCACCACGTGTCGGGGACGGTCACCGCGGAGGTGCCGGCATGAGCGTCCGCACCCGCGACGAGCTCGGTGGCAAGGCCGCCATCGCCGGCATCGGAGCGACCGAGTTCTCCAAGGACTCGGGCCGCAGTGAGCTCAAGCTCGCCGTCGAGGCCGTACGGAACGCCCTCGACGACGCCGGGCTCACCTCCGCAGACGTCGACGGCATGGTCACCTTCACGATGGACACCAGCCCCGAGATCACCGTCGCGCAGGCGGCCGGCATCGGGGACCTGTCCTTCTTCTCCCGCATCCATTACGGCGGCGGCGCGGCCTGCGCCACCGTCCAGCAGGCCGCCCTCGCCGTCGCCACCGGGGTCGCCGAGGTCGTGGTCTGCTACCGGGCCTTCAACGAGCGCTCCGGACGTCGCTTCGGCTCCGGCGTCCAGCAGCGCGAACCCTCGGCGGAGGGCGCCGCGCTCGGCTGGTCGCTGCCCTGGGGGCTGCTGACCCCCGCCTCCTGGGTGGCCATGACCGCCCAGCGCTACCTGCACGCCTACAACCTCACACCCGAGGCCTTCGGGCACGTCGCGGTGACCGACCGCCGGCACGCCGCGAACAACCCCGCCGCCTACTTCCACGGCAAGCCCATCACCCTCGCCGACCACGCCGCGTCGCGTTGGATCGTCGAGCCGTTGCGGCTGCTGGACTGCTGCCAGGAGACCGACGGCGGACAGGCCATCGTCGTGACCACGCCCGAGCGGGCCCGGGACCTGCGGCACGCGCCCGCGGTGATCACCGCCGCCGCGCAGGGCGCCGGACGCCGGCAGGAGGGCATGACCTCCTTCTACCGCGACGACCTGACCGGGCTGCCGGAGATGGACGTGGTCGCGCGCCAGCTGTGGCGCACCAGCGGACTGCGGCCCTCGGACATCGACGTCGGGATCCTCTACGACCACTTCACCCCCTTCGTGCTGATGCAGCTGGAGGAGTTCGGCTTCTGCAAGCCCGGCGAGGCCGCCGATTTCGTGGCCGCGGACGCGCTGCCGATCAACACCCACGGCGGCCAGCTCGGGGAGGCGTACCTGCACGGGATGAACGGCATCGCCGAGGCCGTCCGCCAGCTGCGCGGCACCTCGGTGAACCAGGTGGCGGGGGCGGAGCACGTACTCGTCACGGCCGGTACGGGGGTCCCGACCTCCGGGCTGATCCTGGGAGCCGACGGCTGACGGCCGGAAGCCGCCGTTGGAGGCCGACCGTCCGAAGCCACCGCCGACGGCTCGACGCTCGGGTCTGACGGATTCGTGCCGGTTGGGCCCCACCTCCTCCACCTTCAGGAGGTGGGGTCTTCCCCACTCCTACAACCTGAGACGGACCCCGCTTCGGCACTTGCGGCCGATCCCATGACGGGCGGGCGCTCCTAGCGTGGACACATGACCACGCCTGTGTGCACGCTCGCCTCGAACCCGACGCCGTACCCGTCGTTCTCGGCGTACGTCCGGACCCGCGGCACGGTCCTGATGCGCACGGCGCGCTCCCTCACCGCCAACCCGTGCGACGCCGAGGACCTGCTCCAGACGGCCCTGGCCAAGACGTACATGGCCTGGGACCGCATCGAGGACCACCGCGCGCTGGACGGCTACGTCCGGCGGGCCCTGGTCAACACCCGCACCTCCCAGTGGCGCAAGCGCAAGGTGGACGAGTTCTGCTGCGACGAGCTCCCCGAGACCGAGGACGCCCCGGCCGCCGACCCCGCGGAGGCGCAGGCCCTGCGGGACGCGATGTGGCGCGCGGTGACACGGCTGCCCGACCGGCAGCGGGCCATGGTCGTACTGCGCTACTACGAGGACCTCAGCGAGGTGCAGACCGCCGAGCTCCTGGGCGTTTCGGTCGGCACGGTCAAGAGCGCCGTCTCCCGGGCGCTGGGCAAGCTCCGCGAGGACCCGGAGCTCACCACGGTTCGCTGACACCCTGGTCGCCACGCTCGGCCCGGCCGTGTTTCACGTGAAACATCACCCCGTGGTGGCTCCGAAGAAAGCTACCGAGACGTAGTGACATACCAAGTGGTACGTGCGCAGAATTCTCCCACCCGTCGAGACGAGTGACAGCGCCCATCGGGAGGACGCCCGTGCTCAGCACCATGCAAGAAGTACCGCTCACCATCAGCCGGATTCTGGAGCATGGTCGGAGGGTGCACGGCAGGTCCACCGTGACGACGTGGACGGGCGAGGCCGAGCCGCACCGCCGGACGTTCGCCGAGATCGGCGACCGCGCCGCCCAGCTCGCCCATGCCCTGCGCGACGAACTGGGCGTCGAGCCCGGAAGTGTCCTGGCGACGCTGATGTGGAACAACGCCGAGCACGTCGAGGCGTACTTCGCGATCCCGTCCATGGGCGCGGTCCTGCACACCCTCAATCTGCGGCTCCCTCCCGAGCAGCTGGTCTTCATCGTCAACCACGCCGAGGACCGGGTCGTGCTGGTCAACGGCACCCTGCTGCCGCTCCTCGCGCCGCTGCTGCCGCACCTGCCGACGGTCGAGCACGTCGTCGTCTCCGGCATCGGCGACCGCTCGGTGCTCGAAGGACTGAACGTCCGCGTGCACGAGTACGAGGAGCTGATCGCGGGCCGCCCGGTCACCTACGACTGGCCCGAGCTGGACGAACGCCAGGCCGCGGCCATGTGTTACACCTCCGGCACCACGGGCGACCCCAAGGGCGTCGCCTACTCGCACCGCTCGATCTACCTGCACTCCATGCAGGTCAACATGGCCGAGTCGATGGGGCTGACCGACGCGGACACCACTCTCATCGTGGTCCCGCAGTTCCACGTGAACGCGTGGGGCCTGCCGCACGCCACCTTCATGACCGGCATCAACATGCTGATGCCGGACCGGTTCCTCCAGCCCGCCCCGCTCGCCGAGATGATCGAGCGGCAGAAGCCCTCGCACGCGGCGGCCGTCCCCACCATCTGGCAGGGCCTGCTCGCCGAGGTCACCGCCAATCCGCGCGACCTGACGTCGATGAAGCAGGTCACCATCGGCGGCGCGGCCTGCCCGCCCGCCCTGATGGAGGCCTACGACAAGCTCGGTGTCCGGCTCTGCCACGCGTGGGGCATGACCGAGACCTCCCCGCTCGGCACGATGGCGCACCCGCCGGCCGGCCTGGGCGCCGAGGAGGAGTGGCCGTACCGGATCACCCAGGGCCGTTTCCCGGCGGGCGTCGAGGCCCGCCTGGTCGGCCCGGCCGGCGACCACCTGCCCTGGGACGGAGAGTCCGCGGGCGAACTGGAGGTGCGCGGCACCTGGATCGCGGGCGCCTACTTCGGCGGCGCCAACGGCGAACCGTACCGACCCGAGGACAAGTTCAGTGCGGACGGCTGGCTCAAGACCGGGGACGTCGGCGTCATCAGCCACGACGGCTACCTCACCCTCACCGACCGGGCCAAGGACGTCATCAAGTCCGGCGGCGAGTGGATCTCCAGCGTGGAGCTGGAGAACGCCCTGATGGCGCACCCCGAGGTCGCCGAGGCCGCCGTGGTCGCCGTCCCCGACGACAAGTGGGGCGAGCGCCCGCTGGCCACCATCGTGCTCAAGGCGGGCGCCACCGTGGACTACGCGGGCCTGCGCGAGTTCCTCGGTCGGTCGGTCGCCAAGTGGCAGCTGCCGGAGCGCTGGACGGTCATCACGGAGGTGCCCAAGACCAGCGTCGGCAAGTTCGACAAGAAGGTGATCCGCAGGCAGTACGCGGACGGCGAGCTCGACGTCACGAAGCTCGACTGACCGGAAGCGGGGCGGCCGGGGCCCGGGCGGCCGGAGGCGGGCTCACCCCTTGGTGAGCCACGGTCGCAGCAGCCTGCTGACGGTGGGCATGGCCACGTAGGTCATCAGGGTGCTGAACACGACGGTGAAGGCGGCCGTGCGCAGCACGAACGGCAGATCCACCAGGAACGGCCCGAGCACCGCGTTGCCGACGAGCGAGATCGGGAAGATGGCCAGCCCCGAGCTGATCGCCATCTTCCACCGCGGCGGCGCGGGCCGGGTCGTGCCCGGCTTGGCGAACCAGGTCTCCATGCCGTGCAGTTCCCGGCGGGCTATCTCCTGGTGGTGGTGACCCAGGCAGTTGGAGAACCACTGGGCCCGCTCCGGCGAGTCCTGCCAGCGCTGGAACGCGGCCTCGTTGCGGAAGCGGTGCACCAGGAACCACGGCCCGCCCTCGGTCGCCGGGCGGAACAGCCCGTACCCCAGGTGGTCCGGGAAGCTCGCGGCCGTGTCCAGGATCCCGTGGGCCCAGGCCTCGAAGGTCTCCTCGTACCCGGGCTCCACCTGACGGGCTATGAGCAGGTTCACCTCCCCGTTGTCCGCGGGGACGGTCTGCTCGGTCGTGTCGATGATGGCCATCGGGCCAGGATGGCTAGTTGGTGCCGATCTTCGCCAGTAGGTCCACGATGCGGCCCTGTACGTCGTCCGTGGTGGCCCGCTCGGCGAGGAAGAGCACGCTCTCCCCCGAACCCAGCTTCGGCAGCTCCGCCGCTTCGATGCCCGTCGCCGTGTAGACGACCAGCGGGGTGCGGTTCAACTGCCCGTTGGCGCGCAGCCAGTCCACGATCCCGGCCCGGCGGCGACGTACCTGCATCAGGTCCATGACGACCAGGTTGGGCCTCATCTGCGTCGCCAGTTCCACCGCGTCGGTGTCGGCGCCCGCCCGGGCGACCTGGAGGCCACGCCGTTCCAGGGCCGTGGTGAGCGCCGTGGCGATCTCGTCGCGCTCCTCGATCAGCAGGACCCGCGAGGGGTGCTGCTCGCTGTCGCGCGGCGCCAGCGCCTTGAGCAGGACGGCCGGATCGGCTCCGTACGCGGCCTCGCGCGCGGCGTGCCCCAGCCCGGCCGTGACCAGTACGGGCACCTCGGCCGCCACCGCGGCCTGCCGCAGGGACTGCAGGGCGGTACGGGTGATCGGCCCGGTCAGCGGATCCACGAACAGCGCGGCGGGGAACGCGGCGATCTGCGCGTCCACCTCCTCGCGGGAGTGCACGATCACCGGGCGGTAGCCGCGGTCGCTGAGCGCCTGCTGCGTCTGCACGTCGGGCGCGGGCCACACCAGGAGCCGGCGGGGGTTGTCCAGCGGCTCGGGCGGAAGCTCGTCGTCCACGGGTACGGGCGCGGGCCGGTTGACCACCTCGACGGCGCCGCCCGGACCGTCCAGCGGCTCGGGGCCCTCGTCGGCACCGGCCTCGGGCGCGCCTATGGCGAAGGCCCGGCCCTGCGGAGCGGGCTCGGCGAGCCGGCGCCGGCGGCCGGAACCGGAGGTGCCGGTGCCGGGGGCGGTCGCGCTCGGGTCGACGGAGATGCCCTGGCCGAGGGTGCCGAGGGCACGGACGTTGATCGCCGCCTGCCCCGTCTGGCCCTCTGCGGGGGTCTCCTTCGGCTGCCGGGCCCCGGGGAGCGCGACCTGGCCCGACTCGCCGTCCTCGGGCGCCGTCCGCGCCGCCGGGACCGGCCATGCCGGGGTGCCGGGCAGCGCGCGCCGCCGCCCGGTCGGGGGTACCGGTTCCTCGGCGGGGGGCGCGGCCGCGGCCTCGGGTTCGGCGGCGGGCGCGCTCAGCACCCGGCGTCCCCGCCGCCCGCCCGGAGCGTCGGAGTCCGCTTCGGCGGGAGCGGGGGCCGAGCCGGCCATCGCGGGGGCCTGCGTCGGTCCGGCGGGCAGGGCGAAGCCGCCCTCGGGGGCGATCGGCCGCGCGGGAGCGGGGCTCAGGCCGGTGGCGGGTACGGGACCGCCGGGCTGCACGGGACCGGCCGGCCCCAGCGCGCGGCGCCGTCCGGCGGGGTGCTGGGTCACGGGTACGGAGGGCACGGCCGGCAGCGCGGGCATACCGGTGCCCTGCGGCGGCACGGGTCCGGCGATCCCACCGGGTGCGACGACGCCGCCCTGAGCGGCGATGCCTCCGGGCGCGACGACCGCGCCGGGCCCGTTCGGGCCGGCGATGCCGCCGGGCGGCACGACGCCACCCTGGCCCGCGATCCCGCCGGGCGGTACGACCCCGCCCTGGCCGGCGATGCCTCCGGGCGGTACGACGCCGCCGGGCCCCCCGGGCCCGCCCGGGGTCGTGCCGTCCTCGCCGCTGCCGTCTCCGGCGCGGCCGCGCCGGCGCCCGGTGCCCAGACCCGCCGGGTTCACCGGGGACTGCGCGAGCTCCGGGCCCGCCTCCGGGCCCGCCTCCGGCGCGGGCGCCTCGGCTCCCCGCCGCCGCCCGGACGGCAGCGCCAGCGCGCCCCCGCCCTGGCCGGACTGCGCGGCTCCGGGGCCCGCGGCCTCGTCCTCCAGGAAGGCGTCCACACCGCGTCGGCCGCGGCGCCCGCCGGAGACCTTCCCCGGGGCCGCGCCCGCACCCGCGTCGTCCCCGGCCGGACCCGCCGCGGGATCCGGCTCCTCAGCCGGCTCCGGCAGGGTCACCGTCCCGGCTCCCGAGCCCAGCGGCAACTCCAGTACGTACGCCCCGCCGGGCGCACCGGGCACCTCGACGGTCTGCAGCACACCGCCGTGCGCGGCCACGATGCCCCGCACGATCGGCTCGTGCACCGGGTTCCCGCCCTCGTACGGCCCGCGCACCTCGATCCGTACGACATCGCCCCGCTGTGCTGCGGCGACGACGATCGTCGAGTCGCTGTAGCCGCTGCCCTGGCGGGTCTTGCCGGTGGCGTCCACCCCGGCGACGTCCGCGACCAGGTGCGCGAGCGCGGTCGCGACCCGCTCGGCGTCCACCTCGGCCTCGATGGTCGGCGCGTGGACGGCGAACTGCGCGCGGCCCGGTCCGATCAGCTCGACCGCGCCGTCGACGCCGGCCGTGACGACGCCGTTGATCAGGACCTTCTTCTTGCGGAGCTTGTCGCTGCCGGCGTCCAGGCGCTGGAAGCCGAGCACGTTGTCCACGAGCGTGGTCATCCGCGAGTACCCGGCGGCCAAGTGGTGCAGCAGCTGGTTGGCCTCGGGCCACAGCTGTCCCGCGTCATCGGCGGCGAGCGTGGCCAGCTCCCCGCGGAGCTCGTCCAGCGGTCCGCGCAGCGAGTCGCCGAGGACGGCCAGCAGCTGCGCGTGCCGCGCCGCGAGGGCGTCGTACGGCCGCCGGTCGGTGAAGGTCATGACGGCGCCGACGAGCTGCTCGCCGTCCCGCACGGGAGAGGTCGTCAGGTCGACGGCGACCGGCTGACCGGCCTTGTTCCACAGCACCTGTCCGCGCACCCGGTGCTTGCGGCCGCTGCGCAGGGTGTCGGCGAGCGGGGACTCGTCGAAGGGGAAGGGTGAGCCGTCGGCTCGTGAGTGCTGCACCAGGCCGTGCAGTTCGCGGTTGCCGAGGTCGGTGGCCCGGTAGCCGAGGATCTGGGCGGCGGCCGGATTGACCAGCACCACCCGTCCGTCGGTGTCGGTGCCGACGACGCCCTCGGCGGCGGCGCGCAGGATCATCTCGGTCTGCCGCTGGGAGCGGGCCAGCTCGGCCTCGGTGTCCACGGTCTGCGAGAGGTCCCGTACGACGAGCATCAGCAGCTCGTCACCGGTGTAGGAGGGTTGCGGCTCGCGGTAGGCGTCGCGGCCGTCGAGGTGGGCAGCGGTGACCTCGACGGGGAACTCGGAGCCGTCGGTGCGGCGCGCGATCATCCGCTTGGGCGTGGCGCGGCCGCCCTCGTCCTCGCCGGGCCGGCGCATGGAGCCGGGGATCAGTTTGGAGTCGAACTCGGGCAGGAGGCCGAGCACGCCCCGGCCGACGAGCCCGGTTCCGGGGCTCTCCATGACCTCAAGGGCGATCGAATTGGCGTTGACGACCGTGCCGTTGGTGTTGACGAGCAACAGCGCGTCCGGAAGAGCGTCGAGTATTGCTGCGAGGCGAGCAGCGCCTCGGGATGGCCTGCTGCTCACGACGAGCTTCCTCCCTGACCACAACTACCGGCATGTCACGGGAGGAGTCTAAGCGCACAGCCCCGTGGTGGGACGGCCGAAGTTCGGTGCATATCGCCCGCCCCGTGCATTTTTCCAGGTCAGGAACGCCCAGTCGGAAGCAGAGGTTCCAACTCGTCCCAACGGCTGATTTCGCAGCCGTCCGTGCGCCGGAAGGTCGCGTCGACTTTGCGCCCCTGCCAGGTTCCGGTGATCCGCGCGGTGGCCGGGCCGCCGTACTTCATGCTGCAGATCTGCCGCTTGGAGACGGGAGCGAAGGGGTCCTTCCCCTCGGAGGCGAGCTTCTGCAGCTTCGCGCAGGCCTGCTCCCGCCAGGGGTGGTCGCCGCCCACGGGGTCGCACTCGAGCAGGTACTCCCGGTCCAGCCTGTGGTTGCCGGTGTCGGCCATGGCGATGGTGAGGCTGTCGGGCCCGTTCAGCAGCCGCCCGAGGGGCAGTGGTGGCAGCGGCCCGGCGGCCGCGGCGGCCAGGGCGGAAGTGACGGCGAAGGCGGCGAGACGCAGCATGGGGCACTCCAGGTCGTCCGTACGTCGTACGCCTGCCCAACGACGGCGGCGCTCCTACGTTCCGTCCCGACGCTTTTGGCGCTTGGTCTTAAGGCTTTGCTCTCGGGCCGCCGCTCCTAGTACCGTGGGAGCGGATTGGTGAGGGGCCCTGCGCCTGTGTCATCATCTGCACGCACCCTCGTACGCGGGGGTGAGCTGGAGGCGTCGCCTAGTCCGGTCTATGGCGCCGCACTGCTAATGCGGTTTGGGGCTTACACCCCATCGAGGGTTCAAATCCCTCCGCCTCCGCACCTCATCGAAGCCCCGGTCCTGACGGACCGGGGCTTCGATGCTTTTCCGGGTCGATTCGATGCGGATCGACGCCGAAGGAGCCGGGCGGGCGCTCGATGGACCGCGATGGACCCAGGCGGACTCGGATGGCGCCCGATCGGTGCCGATCAACCGGCACGGCTGCCCCTCCACCTCTTCGGGTCAACTCATCCGGACGATCTACATCCGGAGCGTTTCCGCAGGTCAGAGGTGGTTTGGCTAATGGATTTCGCGTCCCGGCGAGGTCCATGTATTGTTGTTCTCGCAAGGCCAACGGGGCGAAAAACCCCGGGAAGCCCAAGCACTCGTAGCTTAACGGATAGAGCATCTGACTACGGATCAGAAGGTTGCAGGTTCGAATCCTGCCGAGTGCACAGCAGGCCAGAGGCCCCGGACGAAAGTCCGGGGCCTCTCGCGTTATGCCCGTACGGCAGCGAAGTGCGGCAACCCGCCGGCCTCCTCCTTGGTGGGGAGGGATCCCCCAGAGGTACTCAGGGATGGGATGGCTCTGGAGAGGGACGCGGGTTGCGGGCCGGGCTCGATACGGTTCTGGAGATCGTTCGAAGCTATTGGCGGGGGGCTCTCATGGGACTGTTCGGGAATGCGCACACGGTCGACCCGGTGTCGGCGCAGCGGGACTACGCGCGGCTGATGGGGCAGGGCGAGCAGGTGCACGCCGCGTACCTGCTGATCCGGGACACGATCCTGTTCACCGACCGGCGGCTGGTGCTCGTCGACAAGCAGGGGCTCACGGGGAAGAAGGTGGAGTACCACTCCATCCCCTACCGGAGCATCACGCACTTCGCGGTGGAGACGGCGGGGCACTTCGATCTCGACGCCGAGCTGAAGATCTGGATATCCGGCAGCTCGACGCCGATCGAGAAGACCTTCACCAAGGGCGTCGACATCTACGAGGTGCAGGCGATCCTCACGCAGTTCGTCGCCCGCTAGCCGGCGCCGTCACAGGACGCGGGGGAGGCCGGTCACGGACATCACCATCGAGTAGAGCGAGGTGGTGGCCGTGATGAAGACGCGGTTGTTCTTGGGGCCGCCGAAGGCGAGGTTCGAGACCGGCTCGGGGACGCGGACGCGGCCGATCAGGGTGCCGTCCGGGGCGTAGCACTGGACGCCGTTCTCCATCGCGGCCGCCCACAGCCGGCCCTCGTCGTCGAAGCGGATGTTGTCGACGCCGGGGCAGCCGGCGAAGACCCGGTCGTCCTTGAGGGTGCCGTCGTCGGAGACCTTGAAGGCGCGGATGTGGCCGGCGCGGGTGTCGGCGGCGTACAGCTCGCTCTCGTCGGCGGAGAAGACGAGGCCGTTGGGGCCGAGGAATCCGTCGGCCACCATGCTGACGGAGCCGGTCGTGGGGTCGGCGCGGTAGAGGTTGCAGGCGCCGATCTCGCTCGGTGCGCGGTGGCCTTCGTAGTCGCTGGTGATGCCGAAGTCCGGGTCGGAGAACCAGATGGAGCCGTCCGAGCGCACGACCGCGTCGTTGGGGCTGTTGAGCCGCTTGCCGTCGTAGCGGTCGGCGATGACGGTGAGGCGGCCGTCCGGTTCGGTGCGGGTGACGCGACGGTTTCCCTGCTCACAGGTGATCAGACGGCCTTCGCAGTCGAGGGTGTTGCCGTTGGAGTGGCCGGCCGGGGAGCGGAAGACGGAGACCGCACCCGTGGCCTCGTCCCAGCGCAGCATCCGGTCGTTCGGGATGTCGCTCCACACCAGTTGTCGCCAGGCCGGCAGGTAGAGCGGGCCTTCGGCCCAGCGACAGTCGTCGTAGAGCCGCTCCAGTCGAGCGTCGCCGTTGGTGCAGCGCCCGGTCTTGAAGCGGTCATCCAGGATCTCGTACAAGGTGAGGTCGGCTATGGCAGACATCATTCCCCCTGAGGGCAGATTGCCGAATTATGTTCGGCGTGATGTTGAGATTGCAGGATCCGGTACTGTCTTCGCAAGGGCCGACGGGCCCATGAGAGGAACTTCGCGTGGACGACATCGACCGGGCGCTCGTCCTGCGCCTGCAGCAGGACGCGGGGCAGTCGTATGCCGCTCTCGGTACGGCGGTCGGGCTCTCGGCGGGGGCGACCCACGAGCGGGTCCGCAAGCTGCGCGAGCGCGGGGTGATCCGGCGGACCACCATCGACGTGGACCCGGCCGCGGTCGGCAGCGGGGTCCTGGCCTATGTGATGGTCGACTCCAACGCGTGGATGGGTGAATCCGCCGCCGACTTCGAGGCGATCCCCGAGATCCAGGAGGCGCACATCATCGCGGGCAGCGCTTCGGTGTTGGTCAAGGTGCGCACGGCCTCGACGGAGGGGTTGCAGGACGTCCTGCGGCGGCTCTACGGGATCGAGGGGGTCAGCGGAACGCACGCCACCGTCGTCCTGGAGACCTTCTTCGAGCGGCCGCTCCCCCTGTGACCTGGTGGTGCACCGGGATCCGGTGGGGCGGGGGCCGGCCGGCCATCGGGTGGTACGGCGAAGGGCGCGGCGAGCGGGTGAGCGGGCTCGTCCACGGGCAGAGCCTGGCCTTCGTGGCGCGCGGGGAACGGCACTGCCTCGGTGTGCGGCGGGCCGGGAAGCGGACGGCGTGCCCCACCGCCGCCGGCGTGCCGGGGCGGGCGGGGAACGCGCAGTGCCCCGAGTGCGCCCGGCTCGACCGGTCGTTCTCAGTGGCGGCCGACACCAATGCGGCCGATCCGCGCACCTACCGGGTCTACCTGGCCTGGTTCGGGCCCGGCCTGGTCAAGGTCGGCATCACCGCCGAAGAGCGCGGTTCCGTCCGGCTGCTGGAGCAGGGGGCCGTGACCTGGGCGTGGCTGGGGCGGGGGCCGCTGATGGCCGCACGGCGCACCGAGGAATTGCTGAGGGCGGCGCTCGGGGTACCGGACCGGATCGCGTACGCGCGCAAGCGCGGGGTGCGGGCGCACCTGCCGCCTGTGTCCGAACGGACACTGGCTGTCGCCGAGTTGCATGCGCGGGCGACGGAGCTGGCTGGCTGGCCGGACTCGTTGGAGCGGCTCGCGTGCGAAGTCGTCGACCATGCTGGGGTGTTCGGGCTGGACGGGTGGGCCGGGTTGCCCGTACCGGCCCGGGTGGTCACGGCGATGGTGCCCGGCGGGGCCGTCGGGGGCACGCTCGTGGGCGCGGCCGGGCCGGATCTGCACCTCGCGGACGGGCTCGTCGTGGACACCCGGTTGCTGGCCGGCTGGGAACTCGTCGCTCCGGAGGCCGAAGCGGGCGCTCGGGCCGTTGTGCCGGTGGCGGAGATCCCGGCTCCCGTCGATCCCGCCGCCGGGCAGGACGGGTTGTTCTGAGGGAAGCGGCTTCGGGTGGCCTGGGGGCTTGGTCAAAACTTGGATCCCTTTGGGCTCCCGGGGCTGATTGTGGTGGACATGGCGGGGGAGCCCGGCCGAGGGTGGTGGGCATGAGCATTCAGCCGGTACAGGCCTTTGAACCGCCTTATGTCATGTCCGTTTTCACGAGCGTCCGCACCGAGGAAAGCAGTGGATACGCCGAGACCCTCGCCCGGATGGAGGAGCTCGTCCGCGCCAATCCCGGCTTCCTCGGGTACGAGTCGGCACGCACTCCGGGCGGGCTCGGGATCACCGTCGCGTACTTCCGCGACCACGAGTCGATGGCGACCTGGCGCCGGGAGCTGGAACACCAGGCGGCCATGAAGCAGGGTCGCGCCGACTGGTACGAGAGCTACACCCTGCACATCGGGACCGTCGAGCGGAGCCACGGCTTTGACCGCGACGCCTGAGGCGGTCAGGGCCTTCCGGGAACGGCTCGGGCTGCCCGGACTGGTCGACGTCCACACGCACTTCATGCCCGAGCGGGTCCTGGACAAGGTGTGGGACTACTTCGACGCGGTCGGCCCGCTGACCGGTGTCGAGTGGCCCATCGTCTACCGGCACGAGGAGCAGCAGCGGGTCGCGCTGCTGCGGGAGTTCGGCGTCCGGGCCTTCACCGCCATGCTGTACCCGCACAAGCCGGCCATGGGTGCCTGGCTCAACTCCTGGGCCGCCGACTTCGCCGCCCGTACCCCCGACTGCCTGCACACCGCGACGTTCTTCCCGGAGGAGGGCGTGGGCCCGTACGTCCGACAGGCCGTCGAGGCGGGGGCGCGGATCTTCAAGGCGCACATCCAGGTCGGCGGGTACGACCCGAACGACGACCGGCTGGAGCCGGTGTGGGGGCTGCTGGCCGAGGCCGGGATCCCCACGGTGATCCACTGCGGCTCCGGGCCCGTCCCGGGCAAGTACACCGGGCCCGAGCCGATCGCCCGGCTGCTGGCCCGCCACCCGCGGCTGCCGCTGATCATCGCCCACATGGGCATGCCCGAGTACGCGGACTTCCTCGACCTCGCCGACCGGTACGGAGAGGTCCGCCTGGACACCACGATGGCCTTCACCGACTTCGCGGAGCAGTTCAGCGGCTTCCCCGCCGGTGACCTCGGGCGGCTCGCGGACCTCGGTGACCGGATCCTGTTCGGCACCGACTTCCCGAACATCCCGCACCCGTACGAGCACCAGCTCTTCGCCCTCGAACGGCTCGGCCTGGGCGACGACTGGCTGCGGGCCGTCTGTCATGACAACGCCGCCCGGCTGTTCGGTCTCGGGCGCTGAGCGCGGCCCCTGAGCGCGGTCCCTGATCCGTTTCTCAGGGAATTCACAGGAAGGGGCAAGAAGGCTCTCAGAGGCTCGGGACAACGTAGGGGTATGACTGCGACGACCAGCTTCCACGCGTCCACGTCCGCCAACACCCCCACGACCCTGGTGCGGCCCGACGGCGGGCCCTGTCGGGTGCTCGTCGTCGACGACGAGGCCTCGCTCTCCGAGCTGCTGTCCATGGCCCTGCGTTACGAGGGCTGCGAGGTCCGCAGCGCGGGCGACGGGGCGGGCGCGGTCCGGGCGGCGAAGGAGTTCCGGCCGGACGTGGTGGTCCTCGACATCATGCTCCCCGATATGGACGGACTGGCCGTCCTCGGGCGGCTGCGCAGGGAGATCCCCCAGGTCCCCGTACTGTTCCTGACCGCCAAGGACTCCGTCGAGGACCGCATCGCCGGTCTCACCGCCGGGGGCGACGACTACGTCACCAAGCCCTTCAGCCTGGAGGAGGTCGTGGCCCGGTTGCGCGGGCTGGTCCGGCGCTCTGGCGCGGCCCAGGCGGCGCGCGGGGGTTCGGTGCTGGCCGTCGGCGATCTGCGGCTCGACGAGGACAGCCACGAAGTGGTGCGGGACGGGCGGGAGATCCATCTGACCGCCACCGAGTTCGAGCTGCTGCGCTACCTGATGCGCAACCCGCGCCGAGTGCTCAGCAAGGCGCAGATCCTTGACCGCGTGTGGTCCTACGACTTCGGCGGCCAGGCCAACGTGGTCGAGCTGTACATCTCCTACCTGCGCCGGAAGCTGGAGAGCGGCCCCGGCCTCGCACCGATGATCCACACCCGGCGGGGCGCCGGCTACCTGATCAAGCCGGCCGAGTAGTGGCCGTCCGCCCCGAGCGGCCGCGCCCTCGGCCACGGCGGCGCCGGCCCTGGTCGCTGCGGACCCGGCTGGTCGTCTCGGCGGTGGCGCTGATCGCCGTCGTGGGGGCGGCCATCGGGACGGTCACCACCCTGGCGCTGCGTTCGTACCTGGTCGACAAGCTCGACCAGCAGCTGCGGATCTCCGTCGACATGGCCACGCGTCCCGGGCTGGGGAAGACGATCAGAGACGGGAGGTCGGTGGTCGGCGGCCCCGGTACGCCGCTGGGCAGTGTCGGGTTCCGCGTCGACTCCGACGGCAAGGTGTTCGAGGCCGACCGCAGCGTGCGCCGCGAAGACCCCGAGCTGGGCGACCGCCAGCCCCTCACCGAGACCCAGACCGCCGTCCTCGCCAAGGCCGCCCGCCCGTCCGGCCTGGGCCGCACCGAGCCGGTGAACCTGGACGTGCCTGGGCTCGGGGAGTACCGGGTGCTGGCCGCGCCCGACGGGAGCGCCGTCCTCGGCTTCCCGCTCACGGAGGTCGACTCCACCGTCCGGACCCTGGTCGTGGTGGAGGTCTGCGTCACGCTGGCCGGGCTGATCGCCGCCTCCCTCGCCGGGCAGGTCCTGGTCGGGGTCGCCCTGCGCCCGTTGCGCCGGGTCGCCGCGACGGCCACCCGGGTCTCCGAACTCCCCCTGCACAGTGGCGAACCCGCCCTGCACGAGCGGGTTCCCGACGCCGATCCCCGCACCGAGGTGGGTCAGGTCGGCGCGGCCTTCAACCGGATGCTGGGGCACGTCTCCTCCGCACTCACCGCACGCCAGCAGAGCGAGATGCGGGTGCGGCAGTTCGTCGCCGACGCCAGCCACGAGCTGCGCACCCCCCTCGCCTCCATCCGCGGGTACGCCGAACTGACCCGACGCGGCCGGGAGGAGCCGGGCCCCGACACCCGGCACGCGCTGGGCCGGATCGAGTCCGAGGCCACCCGGATGACCGGCCTGGTCGAGGACCTGCTGCTGCTGGCCAGGCTCGACGCCGGCCGCCCGCTCGACGCCGGGGACACCGTCACCGACCTGGCGCCACTCGTGATCGACGCCGTCAGCGACGCCCGCGCGGCCGGTTCCGAGCACCATTGGCGGCTGAACCTGCCGGAGGAGCCCGCGCCCGTACGGGGCGACCCGGCACGGATCCAGCAGGTGCTGGTCAACCTGCTCGCCAACGCGCGTACGCACACCCCGCCCGGAACGACCGTGACCGCCCATGTTTCACGTGAAACAACCGAGGGCGCGGTCCGATTGCGGGTCGAGGACGACGGGCCCGGCATCCCGCCCGAACTGCTCCCCCACGTCTTCGAGCGCTTCGCCCGCGGCGACGCCTCGCGTTCCCGCGCGGCCGGCTCCACCGGGCTGGGCCTCGCCATCGTCCAGGCCGTCGTCACCGCCCACGGTGGGCAGGTCGACGTGGCGAGCGAACCCGGGCGGACCTGCTTCGAAGTCCTTCTGCCGCACGCCTCCGAGGGGGCGGTCACGGACTCACAGTCGGGGCACAGGCTCAGCACACATCGGTGACAGGGCACCCGGCGAATGTCGGACCATGCCAACCGACACCTCTCCCGGGGCCCTGCCGGCGCGGGCGCCCCTCGCGCCCGTTCCCGGCCGGCCCGTCCTCGACGTGGTGATCCCGGTGTTCAACGAGGAGAAGGACCTCGGCCCCTGTGTGCGCAGGCTGCACGAGCACCTCACCCGCACCTTCCCCTACCCCTTCCGGATCACGGTCGCCGACAACGCGAGCACCGACCGCACCCCCGAGGTCGCGGCGGCGCTGGCCGAAAGCCTGGACGGCGTACGGAGCGCACGGCTGGAGGAGAAGGGCCGGGGAAGGGCCCTGCGCACCGTCTGGTCGGCCTCCGACGCCCCCGTCCTCGCGTACATGGACGTGGACCTCTCCACCGACCTCAACGCGCTGCTGCCGCTGGTCGCCCCCCTGATCTCCGGCCACTCCGACCTCGCCATCGGCACCCGCCTCGCCCGCTCCTCGCGGGTGGTGCGGGGAGCGAAGAGGGAGTTCGTCTCCCGCGCCTACAACCTCCTCCTGCGTTCCTCCCTCGCCGCCCGCTTCAGCGATGCCCAGTGCGGGTTCAAGGCCATCCGGCGGGAGGTCGCCGAGCGGCTGCTGCCGCTGGTGGAGGATTCGGGCTGGTTCTTCGACACCGAGATGCTCGTACTCGCGGAGCGGGCCGGACTGCGGATCCACGAGGTCCCGGTGGACTGGGTCGACGACCCCGACTCCACCGTCCACATCGTCCGGACCGCCACCGAGGACCTCAAGGGCGTCTGGCGGATCGGCAGGGCGCTCGCCGTCGGCGCGCTCCCGCTGGACCGGCTCGCCCGCCCCTTCGGCGACGACCCGCGCGACCGCGCGGCTCTGCCCGGGGTGGAGGGCGGGCTGGCCCGCCAGCTCCTGGGCTTCTGCGCCGTCGGGGTCCTGTCCACCCTGCTCTACCTGCTCCTGTACTCGGCGTTCCGGGTCGGGACCGGGTCGCAGCTCGCCAACGGCGCGGCCCTGCTGCTCTCCGCCGTCGCGAACACGGCCGCCAACCGGAGGCTCACCTTCGGCGTGCGCGGCCGGGACCGGGCCGTACGCCACCAGGCCCAGGGCCTGGTGGTGTTCGCCATCGGGCTCGCGCTGACCAGCGGCTCCCTCGCCGCCCTCGGAGCTGCCACCGCCGATCCCGCGCACAGCACCGAGCTGGCCGTGCTGATCACCGCGAACCTCGCCGCCACCGTGCTGCGCTTCCTGCTCTTCCGTGCCTGGGTCTTCCCCGAGCGCCGCGACACCCCCGTGAAGGACGACATTCGATGACCACGGCCGCACCTCCGCTCCACCCCGTCCCCGAGGCCCGGCCGCACACCGGCCGGCACGCCGTCGACAGGCCCCGCTGGGAGCGGCCCGCCTTCGCCGGGCTGCTGATCGCCACAGCCGTCCTGCTGCTGTGGGACCTGGGCTCCTCCGGCTACGCCAACTCCTTCTATTCCGCGGCCGTGCAGGCGGGCAGCGAGAGCTGGAAGGCCTTCTTCTTCGGGTCCTCGGACGCCGGCAACTCGATCACCGTCGACAAGCCCCCGGCCTCGCTGTGGCCGATGATGCTGTCCGTCCGGCTGTTCGGGCTCGGCTCCTGGCAGATCCTCGTCCCGCAGGCCCTGATGGGCGTCGGTACGACGGCCGTGCTGTACGCCGCGGTGCGCCGGCAGTTCGGTCCGGGTGCGGCGCTGCTCAGCGGTGCGGCCTTCGCGCTCACGCCCGTCGCCGCGCTGATGTTCCGCTTCAACAACCCCGACGCGCTGCTGACCCTGCTGCTGACCGTCACCGTGTACTGCGTACTGCGCGCCCTCGACGGGGCCCGTACCAAGTGGCTGGTCTGGGCGGGTGTCGCCGTCGGCTTCGCCTTCCTGACGAAGACGCTGCAGGCCTTCGTCATCCTGCCGCCGCTCGCCGTGGTGTACGCGGTCTGCGCGCCGACCCGGCTGCGCAGGAGGCTGGGCCAGCTGCTGCTCTCCGGGCTCGCGATGGTGGTGGCCGGCGGTTGGTGGGTGGCCATCGTCGAGCTGTGGCCCGCGTCCTCCCGCCCGTACATCGGCGGTTCGCAGAACAACTCCTTCCTGGAACTGACCCTCGGCTACAACGGTCTGGGCCGGATCAACGGCAACGAGACCGGCAGTGTCGGCGGCGGCACGCGGACGGGCGGGGCCGGCGGCGCCGGAGGCTACGGCCTGTTCGAGGGCGGGCCGGGCATGAGGGGCGGAGGCGGCGGGGGCTGGGGCGAGACCGGCATCGACCGGCTCTTCTCCGGCAACATCGGCGGTCAGATCTCCTGGCTGCTGCCGGCGGCCCTGGTGCTGCTGGTCGTCGGACTCGTGGTCACGTGGCGGGCCCGCCGGGCCGCCGATTCGCTGGAGGGCATGGCCCGGGCGGCGTTCCTGGTCTGGGGCGGTGCGCTGCTGATCACCGCGGTGGTGTTCAGCTTCATGCAGGGCATCTTCCACGAGTACTACACGGTGGCGCTGGCGCCGTTCGTGGCCGCGTTGGTCGGCATGGGCGTGGCCGTGCTGTGGGAGGAACGGGGCGGCAAGGCGGCCGTGTTCACCCTGTCCGGGGTGCTGGCGCTGACGGCGGTCTGGTCGTGGGTGCTGCTGGGCCGGGCCACCGGATACCTGCCGTGGCTGCGCTGGACGGTGCTGGTGGTGGGGCTGCTCGTCGCGGCGGCGCTGCCGTTCGCCGGGGTACTGGGGCGCAGGGGCCTGCAGGCGGTGGCGGCGGTCGGCCTGGGCGCGGCGCTGGCGGGGCCGTTCGCGTACTGCCTGACGACCGTGAGCACCGGGCACACGGGGTCGATCGTGACGGCAGGGCCTGCGGTGGCGGGCGGTCGGGGCGGACCGGGCGGCATGCGGTTCGGCCAGGCCGGTGGACCGGCGGCCGGAGGCTCCGGCGGCGGTCAGGGCGGCGGCCTGCCGGGCGGAATGCCCGGCGGAATGCCGCAGGGCGGCCCCGGCGGTCAGGGTGGCATGCCCCAGGGAGGCGTTCCCCAGGGCGGCATGTCGCAGGGCCAGGGCCAAGGCCAGGGCCAGGGCCAGGGCCAGGGTCAAGGGCAAGGCCAGGGCAGGGGCCAGGGGTTCGAGCGCTTCGGCGGCGGTCAGGGTGGTCCCGGCGGCCTGCTGAACGGCGCCCGGGTCGGCGCCGAGGCGAAGGCGGCCCTGCGGGCCGACGCCGGCAAGTACACCTGGGCGGCGGCAGCGGTCGGCTCGCAGAACGCGGCGAGCTACCAGCTGGCATCGGGCGAGCCGGTGATGGCGCTCGGCGGCTTCAACGGCAGCGATCCCTCGCCGACGCTGGAGCAGTTCAAGAAGTACGTGGCGGAAGGGAAGATCCACTACTTCATCGCGCAGGCAGGAGCCGGTGGCGGCAACGGCGCGGCCGGCGAGGCGGGCGGTGGCCGCGCCGGTGGCGGTGGCCCGGGCGGGGGTACCAGCACCGCGATCGAGAGTTGGGTCAAGGCCGGCTTCAAGACCTCCACGGTCGGCGGCGCCACCTTCTACGACCTGACGGCCCCGGTGTCCGGAACCTCCTGATCCGACCCCACCGGAGCAACACCCCCTAGCATCGAGAGGGCGGACCGGGCATTCCGGACTGATCCACCTGTCATGAGGAGGGTGCCTCCATGATGACCGCGGCCGATTCCGGTGAGATCCGGTCCAGTGTCTGGCTGGCCGACAGGTCCGCCGCACCCGCAAGACGCCGTAGCGAGGCACCCTCCGGGCTGGACCGGGAACGGATCACCGCCGCCACCGTGCGGCTGCTCGACGCCGACGGTCTGGCCCGGTTCTCGATGCGGCGGCTGGCCGCCGGGCTCGGGGTCACCGCGATGTCCCTGTACTGGTACGTGGACACCAAGCACGATCTGCTCGAACTCGCCCTGGACAGTGCCCTGGGCGAGCTCGCGCCCCCGACCGGGCCGGACGGGTCCGACGGCTGGCCCGGTCGGCTGAGGGCGCTGGCCCGCGGCTACCGGCGGGTCCTGGCGGACCACCCCTGGGTGGCTCCGCTCACCGCCGCCTACCCGAACATCGGCCCGCACGCCCGGGCCTTCGACGCCGACCTCCAGCGGCTGCTGGACGCGACCGGTCTGGCGGACGCCTCCCGGACCGGCGCCCACCTGGCCGTCACGCAGTTCCTGCACGGGTGCGGGGGCACGATCCGGCGGGCGCCCGAGGGCGACTTCTGCCTGGCGCTCGACGTGCTGATCGCGGGCATCGAGGCGAAGTCCACCCCCTAGGCACCGCGCGGGCGGCTCGACCAGGCCACAGCCCGGTCGAGCCGCCCGCTCAAGCCGCCCGCAGAGGCCCGCCCTTCCGGGCCGGCCGCTCAGGCCCGCAGCGAGGCCGTCTCCGCGGGGGAGGTCCCGCCCTCGGCGTTCGACTCGCCGGAAGCCGCGGCCGGGGCGTGGGCCGCCGGCTTCGACTTCAGCGCGACCTCCTTGATGAACACCACCAGCACCAGCGAGAGCAGCGCGAACGGGGCGGCGTAGAGGAAGACGTCGCCGACGCCGTGTCCGTACGAGGACTCCACGACCGTGCGGATCGGCGCGGGCAGCTTGTCGAGGTCGGGGATCCCGCCACCGGCGGTGCCGCCGTGGCCCATGGCGGCGGCGGCCTTCGGGCCGAGCGCGGCGATCCCGTCCTGGACGTAGTGCGTGACCCGGTTGGCCATGACCGCACCCAGCGCCGAGACGCCCATCGCACCGCCGAGCGAGCGGAAGAACGTCACGACCGAGCTGGCCGCGCCCAGGTCCTCGGGGGCCACCTGGTTCTGCGTGGCGAGGACCAGGTTCTGCATCATCATGCCGAGGCCGAGGCCGGTCAGCGCCATGTAGATCGCGATGTGCCAGTAGGGGGTGTCGTAGCGCAGGGTGCCGAGCAGACCCAGTCCGGCCGTCAGCAGCACGCCGCCGGAGACCAGCCAGGCCTTCCACTTGCCGGTCTTGGTGATCACCTGACCGGAAACGGTGGAGGAGACGAAGAGCCCGCCGATCATCGGAATCGTGAGGATTCCGGACATCGTGGGGGACTCGCCACGGGCCAACTGGAAGAACTGGCTGAAAAACACGGTCCCCGAGAACATCGCGATGCCCACGAAGAGGGATGCGGCCGAGGCGAGGCTGATGGTCTTGTTGCGGAACAGCCGCAGCGGGATGATCGGGTCGCTCGCGCGGGACTCGACGAGGACGAAGAGCAGGCCGAGCAGAACGGCGCCGCCGGTCATCGTCCAGGTCTGCCAGGACATCCACTCGTAGGAGCTGCCGGCCTGCGTGACCCAGATCAGCAGCAGCGAGACGGCGCCGCTGATCAGGAAGGCGCCCAGCCAGTCGACCTTCACGTCACGCCGGACGACGGGCAGGTGCAGCGTCCGCTGGAGCACGATCAGCGCGATCACCGCGAAGGGCACGCCGACGTAGAAGCACCAGCGCCAGCCCAGCCAGTCGGTGTCGGTGATGACGCCGCCGAGCAGCGGTCCGCCGACGGTGGCGACGGCGAACACCGCGCCGAGGTAGCCGCTGTACCGGCCGCGCTCGCGCGGGGAGATCATCGCGGCCATGACGATCTGGGCGAGCGCGGACAGGCCGCCGACGCCGATGCCCTGGACCACGCGGCAGGCGATGAGCGTGCCGGTGTTCTGGGACAGACCCGCGACGACGGAGCCGAGTACGTAGATCACCAGGGATATCTGGACCAGCAGCTTCTTGCTGAAGAGGTCGGACAGCTTGCCCCACAGCGGGGTCGCGGCCGTCATCGACAGCAGGGCGGCGGTCACGACCCAGGTGTACGAGGACTGGGTGCCGCCGAGGTCGCTGATGATCTGGGGCAGGGCGTTGGAGACGATCGTCGAGGACAGGATCGCCACGAACATGCCGAGCATCAGCCCGGACAACGCCTTCATGATCTGCGGGTGGGTCATGGACGGGGTGTCGGGGGCGGTGCCGGAGGCGGTGGTGGACGTGCCGCCTGTCGGCTTCTCCGTCGTGGCCATGTGTTTCCTTTGGTCTAGAAGCTCGATCGGAGTCGGGCCAGCAGGGTGTTGAGTACGTCGATGTCCTCGGCCGACCAGTCGGCCAGTGCCTTTTCCAGCGCTGCCGTGTACCGGGCTCCGAGCTCGGCGAGGAGCGCGTGTCCGGACGGGGTGAGCCGCAGGATCCGGCAGCGCCCGTCCCCCGGGTCGGTCTCCCGCGCGATCCAGCCACGTTCGGCGACGTGCGTGACGTGCCGGCTGGTCACGGAGATGTCGACGGCCATGAGCTCGGTGAGCCGGCTCAGCCGCATCTCGCCGTGCCGGTCGAGGACGGTGAGGACGGCGGCCGCGCCCGGCGGGCAGTCGGGGGGCAGGACGCGGGCGAGGTCGCGCTTGACCGCGCCGATCCCGGTGAGCCGGCGGGCCAGCTCCTCGTACCGAGTGGTGGTGGTCACCGCACGCCCTCCCCATCTTGTTGCTTCAAGCAACCATAGAAGCGGATGGTTGCTACAGGCAAATGAATTCGGAGGGTGGAGCGGTAAAGGAATCGGAAAACCCGCTAGGGTCCTGACCCATGGCTGCGAACCACACCCCACAGGGCCCCGAGGGCGACTACGACCCCGCGGGCAGCACTCAGATGTTCCGGGCCTTCGTGGAGGAGGCCGCGCCGGTCTCGCCGACGGGGGCGGGCTCACGGCGGCAGCGCCGCGAGGCGCAGGCGCAGGAGCGGTCCGGGACCCCGGTCGCGAAGATCGCACTGGTGATCGCGCTCGTCGTCGTCATCGGCGCGGTGGCCTGGGCCGTCCTGCGCTGACCGCACTGACCGCACTGACCGCACTGACGGCACTGACCGCACTGACGGGGCTGACGGCGCGGGAGGCACCGGCGGCCCGAGGCCTCAGTTCCAGGTGGCCGTGACCTTCTGGGTCTCCACGTGCATGCCCAGCGGCACCCGCCAGGCCTCCACGCACACCGTGTAGCCCTGGGTCTTCGAGCTGCCGCCCGCGATGGGCGCGGGCAGGGCCTGGGTCGTGGTGATCGTGGCCCAGTCGACGCCGAGGGCGCCGATGACGTGGGTCGCGAAGCTCACCGTGCCCGAACGTGCCGCCGTGGTGCCGGTGTTGGTGAAGGTCACGGTGACCCGCTCGCACCAGCGGTCGCCGGCGGCCGACCGGGTCGGCGTGGACAGCGTCAGCTTCGCGGGGGTCGTGGGCGGCGCCGGAGGCGTCGTGCCGGGCTTCGTCGGCGTGCCGCCGCCCGAGCCCGGAGTGCCGGCGCCAGAGCCCGGCGTGCCGCCCGTCCCGGACGGGGCGCCGGGGGTGGTGCCGGGAGAACCCTGGCCCGGTGAAGCGCCGGGGGCGTTCGCGGAGCCTCCGGGAGCGGCGGGTGCCGCCCCGCCCGGGGTGGAGCCGCCGGGCGACCCGGACCCCGCCGGGCCGGTCGACGTACCGGCCGACGTACTGGCCGAAGCGGACGAGCCGCCCGCCGGCGACGGGCCGCCGAGCTGCTGGAACTCCACGGCGCCCTGGGGAGCCACGTTCTCGCCGGCCCCCCGCTCGGGGCCCGGGGCGGCGGCGCCCACGGCGACGTAGCCGTCCCGGGCCGGGCCCCCGCAGCCGGTGAGGGCGGCGACGGCGGTGCAGCACAGGGCGAGGAGGGCGGCCGGGGCGGCCGTACGGGATCCCGTTCGCATCGCGCCAGTTTTACTGACGCTCCGTCAATTGGGAACCCGTACGGCTCACTCGGAGCCGGACCGACACCGCGTCACTCTCCGATGAGACCCGCGCGCAGCTGCGCCAGCGTGCGCGTCAGCAGCCGGGAGACGTGCATCTGGGAGATGCCGACCTCCTCGCCGATCTGCGACTGGGTCATGTTCGCGAAGAACCTCAGCATGATGATCTGCCGTTCCCTGGGCGGGAGTTTGGCGAGCAGCGGCTTGAGGGATTCGCGGTACTCGACGCCTTCGAGCGCGGTGTCCTCGTAGCCGAGGCGGTCCGCGAGCGAGCCCTCGCCGCCCTCGTCCTCGGGTGAGGGCGAGTCGAGCGAGGAGGCGGTGTACGCGTTGCCGACGGCGAGGCCGTCGACGACGTCCTCCTCCGAGACCCCGAGCACGGCGGCGAGCTCCGGCACGGTCGGCGACCGGTCCAGCTTCTGCGCGAGTTCGTCGCTGGCCTTGGTCAGCGCGAGGCGCAGCTCCTGGAGCCGGCGCGGAACGCGCACGGACCACGAGGTGTCCCGAAAGAATCGTTTGATCTCGCCCACGACGGTCGGCATCGCGAACGTCGGGAACTCCACCCCGCGTTCGCAGTCGAACCGGTCGATCGCCTTGATCAGGCCGATGGTGCCGACCTGGACGATGTCCTCCATCGGCTCGTTGCGGCTGCGGAAGCGGGCCGCCGCGTACCGCACGAGCGGCAGGTTCAGCTCGATCAGGGTGTCGCGTACGTACGCCCGTTCGGGGCTGTCCAGGTCCAGGGTGGCAAGTCGCTGGAAGAGGGAGCGGGAGAGAGTGCGGGTGTCGATGGCTTCCGAGCGGTTGGACACTGCCGGCGGCGCCGCGCTCTTGACGAGCGTGAGCACCTTGGAGCTGCCCTGGTCTACGGACATGCCACCCCCTTGAGGTCGCGGACGGACGCGTACTGCGCGCCCGTCGGAGGAACGCAGCCTCCACCTGAATACCGGAGGCGGGGCTGCGGCAAACGCGGTTCCAGCAGAATGTCACATGTCGGCAACGCGCTGTAGCGCCATATCGACATATGTCTCCAGCGACAGAACAGGTCAGAAGGGGATCGGCCGGTTCTGTCGGGAAAACGGGTGGATGATCTCCACCCGTTCCGGTTACGCCTCGATCCTGTTTGCGGATCGCAGTCGGGCGAAGCTGCGGGCGAGCAGCCGGGAGACGTGCATCTGCGAAACGCCCAGCTCGGCACTGATCTGGGACTGCGTCAGATTGTTGTAGTACCGCAGGAGCAGGATGCGTTGTTCGCGCTCGGGCAGTTGTACGAGGAGATGGCGTACGAGGTCGCGGTGCTCGACCCCGGCCAGCTCGGGGTCCTCGTACCCGAGGCGGTCGAGCAGCCCGGGCATCCCGTCGCCCTCCTGTGCGGCCTCCAGCGAGGTCGCGTGGTAGCTGCGCCCCGCCTCGATGCAGGAGAGCACCTCGTCCTCGGTGATGCGCAGCCGCTCGGCGATCTCGGGGGTGGTCGGGGTGCGGCCGTGGAGGGTGGTGAGGTCCTCGGTGGCGGCGTTGACCTGAACCCACAGCTCGTGGAGGCGGCGCGGGACGTGCACGGTCCGGACGTTGTCGCGGAAGTACCGCTTGATCTCGCCCACGACGGTCGGCATCGCGAAGGTCGGGAACTGTACGCCCCGGTCCGGGTCGAAGCGGTCGATGGCGTTGATCAGGCCGATGGTGCCGACCTGGACCACGTCCTCCATCGGCTCGTTGCGGCTGCGGAAGCGTGCGGCCGCGTAGCGGACGAGGGGGAGGTTGGCCTCGATGAGGGCCCCGCGCACCCGGTTGTGCTCGCTGGTGCCCGGTTCCAGGGCCTTCAGCTGCCCGAAGAGGACCTGGGTGAGGGCCCGGGTGTCCGCGCCCCGGCTCTGCGTCCGCTGGGCGCCGGGAGCGGGCGGGGGCGTGGCCGTGGCCGTGAGAGTGGCCGTGGGCGTCACCGGGTTGGTCGTCGAGCCGGACGCCGGGGTCGGCGCCGGGGGCTCGTCCTGCTGGGGCGGGACCTGGGGGTCCTGGAGGGCCTGGTGGGCCTGGTGGGCCTGATGAGCCTGGTGGGCCTCTTGCTGGGGGTGGGGGTCCTGCTGGGGTGGCACCTGAGGCGCTGTACTGGCCGGCACGGTCACGCCACCCCTTCAGTCAACTTCAGTCAACGCATCCGTCAAAAGCGGTCATAGCATCACAAGAGATGTGCACTGTGTGCAAGCACCGTATATCGCCGTGTTGAGGGCAAGTTGGGCATATCGTGGCATTCCATCCGGCTGCGGGTACGCAAAAAACCCCCACCCGTCGGAGTGGGGGGCCGGAAGTCCGGGAACCGCTTCAGCCTACGGGTCAGCGCACCAGTTCGGTCATGAACTCGCCGATGCCGGAGGCCGCGTCCGATATCCCCTGGAAGCCGATTTCCACGATCTCGGCCGCCCTCTTCGGCTGGGTGATGATGACGAAGAGGACGAAGACGGTCAGGGCGCTCGTGATGAGCTTCTTGGTGTCCACGGGCGCGCGGCCTCCCCAACCGGTCCTTTGTGAGTCGGGTGAGTCTAACCGGTCAGGATTGGGCACTCACCTGTCCTTTAAGGACCAATGACCCGGTGGGACGGGTCCTTTGCCGCTGGGGCGACCTTCGCACGGGGCGCATGCTTGTTGTGAGCCCACCGGTTCTGGCAGGAAACCGGTGGGTGAGGGACAGGGCCTCACTGCGGGGTCCGAGCCGCAAGCTTCCCCCCTGACTGCGGCCCGGGTCGGCAGGTTCCGTCCTCAACGGGGGAAGTGGCTTGTCCCCCCGATGCCACTTCCCCCGTCCCATACGTCGAAGGTCCCGACCCCCGCGGTCGGGGCCTTCTTCGTGTGCGCCCGTCTTCTTCCCGCCGTTCCGCGCGTCCTACTCGATGCCGCCGGCGAGGTCCGTGATGGGCTGTACGGGGGCGATGACGGGCGCCAGCTGGTTCGGCAGCTCCATGAGCTGGTTGAGCTGGTTCGCGCCCTCGCTGAGCTTCGCGCCGATCTCCTGGACCGAGGCGGGCGTCGCGCCGGCCGGCATGCCGGGGGCCGCCGTCGGCAGGTCGGGGAGGGAGAGGGGCGAGATCGGGGCGTCGGCGGCGGAGGCGGCGGGAGCGGCGAGGCCCGCGGCGGCCCCCGCGAGGGCGATGGCGGCGAGCATGCGCTGGGTCTTGGTCATGCCGTGACAACGGCCGAGGGGGCGGGCGGTCACGCCGGTGTCCTCCGGACAGGCGGGCGGTTGCTCCGGGGGGTGCGGGTCGTGGGCCGGTGCGGCACCGCTGCCGGGACTCCGCCCCGGACCCGCGCCTCACACGCCGGCGGGGCTGGATTCACCCGGATACGCCGAGAGCCCCGTCCCTTGCGGGACGGGGCTCTCGATCGGAGCGGTAGTGGAGGGATTTGAACCCCCGATGGGTTGCCCCATACTCGCTTTCGAGGCGAGCTCCTTCGGCCACTCGGACACACTACCGAGATGGATCCTAGCCTACGGAGAGGCATCCTCTGAAATCGGCGTCCGGCGAGCCTGTGAAACCGGGCGAAACCCGCATCAAAGGGTGCGGAAGAAGTCCGTCAGCTGCCGAGCGCACTCCTCCGCGAGGACGCCCCGGACCACCTCCGGCCGGTGGTTGAGCCTGCGGTCCCGTACGAGGTCCCAGAGCGAGCCCGCGGCGCCCGCCTTGTCGTCGTCCGCGCCGTAGACGACCCGGGCGACGCGTGACTGCACGAGCGCGCCCGCGCACATCACGCACGGTTCCAGGGTCACCACGAGGGTGCACCCCGGAAGGCGCCATTCCCCGAGCGCGGCGGCCGCCCGCCGCAGCGCGACCACTTCGGCGTGCGCGGTCGGGTCGCCGGTCGCCTCGCGCTCGTTGTGGCCCGTGGCGAGGAGCTCCCCCGCCGGGCCGAGCACGACGGCGCCGACCGGCACGTCGCCGGCCGGCACCGCCAGGGCGGCCTCCTGGAGCGCGAGGCGCATGGAGTCCCGCCAGGGATCCCGTACGGGATCCGGAGTGTGCGCGTCGTGCATGTGGATCACTAGCGGACGGCCTCCAGGACCTCGGTGGCGCCGAGGGACTCGGCGATCTCCGAGAGAGCGTCCCCGTCGAGGGTCATCAGCTGCTTGTTGGTCACCCCGAGGTCGTCCAGCAGCCGGGGGTCACCGAGCGGACCGGCCGGAACCGGCTCCGAGCCGCTCCCACCCGCCTCGCCCTCGTCGGCGTCCTCGTCCGCGTAGGCGGACACGGAGTCCTCCTCGCCGTCCTCGGTGCCGTCCAGGTCGAGCTCGTCGAGTTCGTCGTCCTCCTCGTCGTTGCCCAGCAGCTCTTTGGTCAGCATCGAGCCGTAGGAGCTGCGGGCGGCCGCGGCGGCGTTCGATACGAAGTACCGCGGGTCCTCCTCGCCGTCCACGCGGACGACGCCGAACCAGGCGTCCTCCTGCTCGATGAGGGCGACCACCGTGTCGTCGTCGACAGCGGCGGAACGGGCGAGATCGATCAGATCACTGAGGGACTCGACGTCGTCGAGTTCCATGTCGCTCGCTTCCCACCCGTCTTCGGTGCGCGCGAGCAGTGCGGCGAAGTACACCGTGACTCTCCCACTGGTCTTAGGCGTGCCGGTTGGAGGTCCCCCCGGCCGGAGGTTGGGGCGGAACGGCTGTGGTGCGTCGTGCGGTGCTGCATCGCCGTCCGTGCCCCGCCCAATCGGCATCGTGGCAGAAACGGCGGCTTTGCGAGAGGTCTTCCGCGGTTGCGTCGTGCCGTGGCGCCTCCCGGCCGGGGTCGTACAGGCTTTGCGGGGCGGCGTGTCGGGCGGCCGGTGCGGCGCCGCTGCCGGGGCTCTGCCCCGGACCCCGCGCCTCAAACGCCGGCGGGGCTGCGTGGGCCGGCGGGGGCGGACGGGTCGGATGGAGCGGCGGGCTGGGTCGGCACTACCAGCGGAAGGTGCGCATGCGCATCTGTTGGCGCATGCGGGCCGCGCGGGCGCGACGGGGCTGGACCCGGTCGCGCAGGGCGCGGGCCTCCATCAGGTCGCGCAGGAACTGCGCTCGGCGCGCTCGGCGCTGTGCGGCGGTCTCCGGCGGTTCCGCCGTGTTGTCGCTCGGCTGCGTGTCGGGCATCGGCCACCACCCCGTGCTGGTCGGTCGTCCCCCTCGCACCCACTTTCCCCCGAACAGCCGGTTTGATGCCACCCAAGTGCAGGTCAAGCGGGTCAGCGGGGTCGGGGGGAGGGCCGGGAGCGCGGTCAGGAGTCGTCCGTCAGGGTCGGTACGACGGCCACCGGCCCGTGGGCGTGGTGGAGCACCGCGTGCGCCACCGAGCCGATCTGGAGGGACAGCGCGGTGCGCCTCGGGTGGTGGCGGCCGACCACGATCAGGGCCGCCGACCGGGAGGCCGTGACGAGCCGGCCCGCCGGGTCGCCGGGCACGGCCGTCTGCTCGACCCGGACGTCCGGGTACAGGGTCCGGAAGGGCGCCAGCCGCTCCGTCTGGGAGCGCAGCATCTCCAGCTCGGCCGGTACGGCGTCCTCCCCCTCCTCCGGCAGCCCCTCGGGCGGGATCACCACGAAGGGGGCGTCCACCACCATGGTCGGCACGGGCGGGATGACGTACGCGGAGACCACCTGGACGGCGGTCCCCCGCGCGGCGGCCTCCGCGAAGGCGAAGGCCAGTACGTCGTCGGGGGTCTCGGAGGCGTGCAGGCCGAGCACCACCCGCCCCGCCGACTCCTCCGTCTCGGCCCCCGCCGCGCGTTCCGCGTGCGGGACCACCACGACCGCGCAGGGCGCCGTGGAGGCCACGGCGCGGCTGTTGGAGCCCAGCAGCAGGCTGGCGAAGCCCCCGCGCCCCCGGGAGCCCATGACCAGCATCATGGCCTCCGCGCCGATGACGCGCAGGGCCTCGGGCACGGAGCCCTCCAGCGACTCGTACCGCACCCCCGCGGGCAGCTTGCCGCCGCTGCCGCCGAGCAGGGCCCGGATCCGGTCGCTCACCGGGTCGGCGTACTCCTCGGGCTCCGAGCCGTCGCGAAGTGCGGAACGGCGGCCCGCATACAACTGGGCGTGGTCGGGCAGGACATGGGCGATCAGCAGCTCCGTCCCGTGCCGGACGGCCGCCGCCCGTGCCCATTCCAGGGCCTTGAGGCTGTGTTCGGATCCGTCGACGGCTGCGATCACGGGTGCGTGCGTCATCAGTCCAGCGTGCGGGGCGTACGGGTGGTCCGCATCCGGGGCCGTCCGGGGGCGGGGCCGGGGGTGGCGTGCGAAGGCGGCGCGCGAAGGCGGCGCGGGAGGGCGGCGCGGGAGGGCGGCGCGGGAGGGCGGCGCGGGAGGGCGGCGCGGGAGGGCGGCGTGCGGGGGCGGCGTGCGGGGCGCGAACGGGCCCGCTCAGCGCGTAGCCTTTTGTGTGTGGGTCGCGTCTCGCGGCCGTTTTTGCAGGTCGCAGGCCGAATCTTGGAGGATGTTGTGCGTTTGCAGGTAGTCGATCACCCCTTGGTGGCGCACAAGCTCACGACCCTGCGCGACAAGCGCACCGACTCGCCCACGTTCCGTCGGCTCGCCGACGAGCTCGTGACCCTGCTCGCGTACGAGGCCACGCGCGACGTGCGGACCGAGCAGGCCGACATCGAGACCCCGGTGGGCCCCACGACCGGCGTGAAGCTCTCGTACCCGCGCCCGCTGGTCGTGCCGATCCTGCGCGCCGGCCTCGGCATGCTCGACGGCATGGTGCGGCTGCTGCCGACGGCCGAGGTGGGCTTCCTGGGCATGGTCCGCAACGAGGAGACCCTGGAGGCCTCCACGTACGCGACGCGCATGCCGGAGGACCTCTCGGGCCGCCAGGTCTACGTGGTCGACCCGATGCTCGCCACCGGCGGCACGCTGGTCGCGGCGATCCAGGAGCTGATCAAGCGCGGCGCCGACGACGTGACGGCCGTGGTGCTGCTGGCCGCGCCGGAGGGCGTGGAGATCATGGAGCGCGAGCTGGCGGGCACGCCGGTGACCGTGGTGACGGCCGCGGTGGACGAGCGGCTCAACGAGCACGGCTACATCGTTCCGGGGCTGGGCGACGCGGGCGACCGCATGTACGGCTCGGCCGAGTAGCCCTCCCGGAACGGTCAGGGGTTCAGCACTTGACGGGCGCGGGCGCGGGGTTGGCCAGCAGGGCCAGCGCCTTGTCCGCCTCCGCCTTCGCGGTGAGCTCGGTGAAGGCGTCGCCCAGGATCAGGTCGATGTCCGCGCCTTCGCGGGTGTCGGTCTGCTGGGTGGCGCCGGCGAGCTGCGCGCCGAGTACCGAGTAGGCGGCTTTGTCGGTCGACGGGGAGCCCAGCAGTATCCCGGCGCCGGTGACCTTCTTGTCGAAGTCGGCGGGGGCGTTGCCGACCTTGCCGATGACGAATCCGCGTTTTTGCAGTTCGTCGCCGACGGCCTTGGCGAGGCCGGCCCGCGGGGTCGCGTTGTAGACGTTGACGGTGATCTCGCCGGGCTGCGGGAGGGCGACCGCCGGTTTCGGGGAGGCGGCCGCGGGGGCGCCCTTGGCGGCGGCGGCCGCCGCCTTCTTCTTGCAGTCCTCGGCGGCCGCGGCCGCGTTCCGTTTGGCGGTGTCGCCCTGGAACACGTCGATGAGCTGCAGGGCTCCATAGCCGAGCAGGGCGAGCGCGAGGACCGAGCCGAGCACGGCGAAGACGATCCGACGACGGCTCCGCTTACGGCTCATGCGAGGGTAGGCGGCTCCCGTGACGCGGTACTTTCCGCCCATGCCGGGGGGAGTGAGCATGCTCATGGGCGCAGCGTAGTGCCGCCCGGGGGCGATGCCCACTCAATGATCTGCTGATAGGTCAATCGAGACCCGAAAGGCGCAATCCGCCGCGAAGCGGTCAGTCCATTTCGAGGACGCGCGCGTGCAGCACCTGGCGCTGCTGGAGGGCCGCGCGCACGGCGCGGTGCAGCCCGTCCTCCAGGTAGAGGTCGCCCCGCCACTTCACGACGTGGGCGAACAGGTCGCCGTAGAAGGTGGAGTCCTCGGCGAGCAGCGTTTCCAGGTCCAGCTGGCCCTTGGTCGTCACCAACTGGTCGAGCCGGACCGGGCGCGGCGCGACGTCCGCCCACTGCCGGGTGGTTTCCCTGCCGTGGTCGGGGTACGGCCGTCCGCTTCCGATGCGCTTGAAGATCACACGGAAAGCCTACCGGGCCCGCGCCTGCGGGCGCAGCCTCGCGACGTTGGTGCAAAAGTGTCAGACGGGGCTATTTCGGGAGTGATGCATGAGTGAGAGCACCGACGCCGCCGCCTCGACGGACCATGCCGAGCAGACCGGACCGGCCGCGGAGATCGCCGCCGGATACGCCTTCACCGGGCCGGCGCTCGACCTCGGAGCCCTGCTCTGGGACGGTTCCTGCCTGCCGGAACGGCAGATCCGCATCCCCCTGTCGATGCTCAACCGGCACGGTCTGGTCGCGGGCGCCACCGGCACCGGCAAGACCAAGACGCTCCAGCTGATCGCCGAGCAGTTGTCCGCCCAAGGCGTACCCGTCTTCCTCGCGGACATCAAGGGAGACGTCTCGGGGATCTCCGTGCCGGGCGCGGCGGGCGAGAAGGTCGCCGAACGGGCCCGTGAGGTGGGCCAGGACTGGGAGCCCAGCGGATGCCCGAGCGAGTTCTACTCCCTCGGCGGCATCGGGCCCGGGATCCCGATCCGCTCCACCGTCACCGGCTTCGGCCCGGTCCTGCTGTCGAAGGTGCTCCGGCTCAACCAGACGCAGGAGCAGTCGCTCGGCCTGATCTTCCACTACGCCGACTCCAAGGGTCTGGAGCTGATCGACCTCAAGGATCTGCGCGCCGTCGTCGCCTTCCTCGTCTCCGACAAGGGGAAACCCGAACTGAAGGGGATCGGCGGGCTGTCCACCGTGACCGCCGGGGTGATCCTGCGGGCCCTGACCGCCTTCGAGCAGCAGGGCGCCTCGGAGTTCTTCGGCGAGCCGGAGTTCGACACGAGCGAGTTCCTCCGCACGGCCGCCGACGGCCGCGGCACGGTCTCCCTGTTGGAACTCCCGGCCGTCCAGGACAAACCGCAGCTCTTCTCCACCTTCCTGATGTGGCTGCTGGCCGACCTCTACACCGACCTGCCGGAGGTCGGCGACCTGGAGAAGCCCAAGCTCGTCTTCTTCTTCGACGAGGCGCACCTGCTCTTCAACGGCGCCTCGAAGGCCTTCCTCGAATCCATCACCCAGACCGTCCGCCTCATCCGCTCCAAGGGTGTCGGCGTGTTCTTCGTGACCCAGACGCCCAAGGACGTACCGGCCGACGTGCTCGCCCAGCTCGGCAACCGCGTACAGCACGCGCTGCGCGCCTTCACCCCCGACGACGCGAAGGCGCTGAAGGCGACGGTGAGGACCTTCCCCAACTCCCCGTATGACCTTGAGGAACTGCTCACGGGGCTGGGCACCGGCGAGGCCGTCGTCACGGTGCTCAGCGAGAAGGGCGCCCCCACCCCGGTGGCCGCGACCCGATTGCGCGCTCCGCAGTCGCTGATGGGCCCGATCGACGCGGGCGGGTTGGATCAGGCCGTGAAGTCCTCGCTGCTGTGGTCGCGTTACGCGGAACCGGTCGACCGCGAGTCCGCGTACGAGAAGATCAGCGCCGAACAGGCCGCCGCCGAGGCCGAGGCGGAGGCGGCAGCGGCCGCCGCGGAGGCGGAGAAGCAGGCGAAGGAGGCCGAGAAGGAAGCGGCCCGGGGTGCGCGGGGCGCTCCCGAACCGGAACCGTCACTGGCCGAACAGGTCGTGGGCAGCGGCCTGTTCCGCTCGCTGGCCCGGTCGGTCGGGACCCAGCTCGGCCGGGAGATCTCCCGCTCGATCTTCGGTACGGCCCGGCGGCGGCGGTGAGCGGGGTGCGGCGCGGGACGTCGGTTCGAGGCGGAGTCGAGCGAACCGATTGCCGCCGTACGGCCGCTCGCTGACAGACTCGCCGCATGTGGACCGAACTCACCGACACCACCTCCAGCAAGGTCAACCGGGCCCTGCTCGAAGCCCGCCGGGCCATAGGCAGTCCCACGATGGGGCTGGTGCTGACCCTCGTCGTCGTCACCGACGAGGAGAACGCCTACGACGCCGTGCGCGCGGCCTCGGAGGCCTCGCGGGAGCACCCGTGCCGCATCATCGCGGTGATCAAGCGGGTGTCGCGCGGCCCGCTCACGCTCCGGGCGACCCGGATGGACGCCGAGCTGCGGGTCGGCACCGACGCCGGCACCGGGGAGATCGTGATGCTGCGCCTGCACGGGGCGCTGACCGAGCACACCGCCTCGGTCGTGCTGCCGCTGCTGGTGCCGGACGCGCCCGTGGTGGCGTGGTGGCCGGCCGACGCCCCCGCCGACCTGGCCGGGGACCCGCTGGGCGCGCTGGCGCAGCGCCGGATCACCGACGCGGCGGCCGCCACCGACCCGGTGGCCGTGCTCGACGAGCGGGCCGCGGGCTACCACCCGGGCGACACCGACCTGGCCTGGACGAGGCTGACCCAGTGGCGGGCGCTGCTGGCCGCCGCGCTCGACCAGAAGCCGCTGCCGGTGACGGGGGCGACGGTGGAGAGCGAGGCCGACAACGTGAGCGCCGAGCTGCTGGCCCGCTGGCTGGAGGACCGGCTCGGCGTCCCGGTGGAGCGGGTGGAGAGCCCCGGCCCGGTGATCACCCGGGTGACCATGCGCACCACCGGCGGCGAGATCCGGGTGGACCGCCCCGCGGGCGCGCTGGCCACGCTGGTGCTGCCGGGGAGCGTCGACCGCAAGGTGGCCCTGAAGATCCGCAGCAACGCCGAACTGATCTCGGAGGAGCTGCGGCGCCTCGACGCCGACGTGGTCTACGGCTCGGCGCTGCGGCGGCGGCCGCTCCAGGCGGCGCTCTCCGCGTAGTGGTTGTCGTACGCCGTCGAGCTGTCCTTGATGTCCTGCACGGTGGCCTCGCCCGCGTTGACCCGGCCGAGGAGCCGGTAGTAGTCGAAGCGGCCCATGCCGGGGGTGAAGCCGACGAAGACGCTCGCGGTGTGCCCGGCGGTCGGGGCGAAGGCGTGCTTCACGCCCGGCGGGATCGCGATGAAGTCGCCGGCTTCGAGGGTCTGGATCTCGTCGCCGACGAGGACGTCGAGCCGGCCCGCGGTGACGTGGAAGAACTCGGTGGCCTTGGTGTGGAAGTGCACCGGGGCCCCGGCGGCGCCCTCGTCGAAGGTGGCGGTGTTGCAGGTGAGTTCGGCGGTGTCCGTGAGCAGCGTGATGAGGCTGCCCGGGGCGTCGTGGACGGCTTCGGCGGTGGCGGCGCGGGTGGCGGTGATCTCTGTCATGTCCCCCAATCTACGGTCCGGATAGACCGGCCACAGGGGTCAATCGGTGGCCTTTCAGACCGGTCAATTCCCGTGTGATTTCCGCCGGCCACATCCAGCCCCGCCGGCGGGAGCAGCCATCTCGGCCCCGCCGGCGTTTGAGGCGCGGGGGTCCGGGGCGGAGCCCCGGGAGGCCGGGCGGCACCCGAAGTGCCGCGTCACCGGACCCGGTTCACGCGCCGTCCCGCGAGGCCTTGGCGGCGGCCTTCATCTCCTGCTTGTGCGCCCGTACCTTGGCCAGCGACTCCGGCCCCGTGATGTCCGCCGCCGACCGGTAGACGTTCGCCTGCCCGTAGCCGCCCGCCGCCTCCCGCCAGCCCTTCGGCCGCACCCCCAGCCGCTTGCCCAGCAGCGCCAGGAAGATCTGCGCCTTCTGCTCCCCGAAGCCCGGCAGCGCCTTCAGCCGCTTCAGCAGCTCCGCGCCCGTCCCCGCGTCGGCCCAGACGGCCGCCGCGTCCCCTTCGTAGTGCTCGACGAGGTACGCGCACAGCTGCTGGACGCGCTTCGCCATCGAGCCCGGATAGCGGTGCACGGCCGGTTTTTCCGAGAGCAGGGCGGCGAAGGCCTCGGGGTCGTAGGCGGCGATCTCGTGCGCGTCCAGATCGTCGGAGCCCAGCCGCTGGGCGATCGTCCACGGCCCGGAGAACGCCCACTCCATCGGCACCTGCTGGTCCAGCAGCATCCCGACCAGCGCGGCGAGCGGGCTCCGCGAGAGCAGCGCGTCGGCCTCTGGCTGCTGCGCGAGCCGGATGGTGATCTCGTTGTCCATGGCTCCAGGGTCCCCCGCGGACGCGCTTCCCGCGCGGTTGTCGGACCCCGCCCCTAGCGTGGTTCGTGCAGTCGAACAGTCGAAGAGCAAGCCGAGGAGTCGATCGATCATGGTTGAGTTCACCGAAGGCGCGCCGTGCTGGGTGGACGCGATGTTCGCCGATGTGGAGGGCGCCAAGTCCTTCTACGGCGACGTACTGGGCTGGACCTTCGGGGATGCCAGCAGCGAGTACGGCAATTACACGCAGGCGTACTCCGACGGAAAGGCCGTGGCCGCCGTCGTCCCGCCGATGCCGGGGGTCGAAGCGCCCTCGCAGTGGTGTCTGTACTTCGCCTCGCCCGATGCGGCGGCCACCGCCGCGAAGGTCACGTCGGCCGGCGGCGAGGTGCTGATGGGCCCGATGCAGGTCGGCCCGTTCGGCACGATGCTGGTCGCGAAGGAGCCGAGCGGGGCGGTCTTCGGCGTCTGGCAGCCGGGTGACCACAAGGGCTTCGAGAAGACGGGCGAGAACGGGTCGTTCGCCTGGGCCGAGGTCTTCACGCGGGACGCGGCCAAGGCGGACGCGTTCCTGCCGAAGGTCTTCCCGTACGGCGTCCAGCAGATGGATCCGGGCGAATCCGGGATGGACTACAAGATCTTCAGCGTCGGCGGCCCCGAGAACCCGGTCATGGGCCGGATGCCCATGGGCGAGGAGTTCCCGCCCGAGATTCCGTCCTACGTCCAGGTCTACTTCGCCGTCCCGAACTGCGACGAAGCGGTCGCGAAGACCCAGGCGCTCGGCGGAAAGCTGCACTTCGGGCCGATGGACAGCCCGTTCGGCCGCTTCGCGGCGGTGACCGACCCGCAAGGAGCGGCCTTCGCGGTGATCGACACGGCGACGACGGTCGGTGAGATGCCGAAGTTCGAGTGACCCGGGTCGGGAGGGTCCCGGCTCCCGTACGCATGCCCGTGCCCCTGCCGGGGATTCACGCCAGGGGCACGGGGGTGTGGGGGTGTCGGCCTCAGCCGCGGGTGCCGTCCAGGACGAGGGGGGCGTAGGCGAACCACCCGCGGTCCGCGGGCCGGCCCGGCACCGCCGCGGGCTGGAGCGGGGCGGGCGCGAGGAGCACGTGGCCGTACGGGGGCCACGGGTAGGCGCCGCCGCTCCGCGGGGCGGCGGCCTGCGCGGGGGCGCAGGTGATGAGGGCCGTGCTGAAGGCGAGTACCGCGGCGGCGGCGACGTTCTTGATCACGGGTGGAGGAATATCGGCCGGCGGGCGCCGCCGAACAGGTTTCTGATCCCGCCTTCACCCGTATGCCGGAGCCGGTTCACCGCAGAAACGAACCTTCACCGTCAGCCGCGGATCAGCGACATCAGCAACGCGTGGGTTTCGGCGTCCGCGGCCACCACGAGTCCACGGCCCGACTCCCCGACCGGGCCGCCGTCGATCCCGGTGACCACGCAGCCCGCGGCCCGGCACAGGGCGATGCCCGCGGCGAAGTGGACGCTCCCGGAGAGGTCCCCGCCGTCGGTGACGTACGCGGCGCGCTTGCCCGCGGCGACCCATGCCAGCGCCAGCGTCGTGGACACGACGCGCGGCCGGAAACGCTCGACGAACCCGGGGTGGGCCAGCAGGTCGACGGCCCGGAAGCCGGGAGCGCCGGGGAACGGCGGGTCGAGGTTCACGTCCACCAGTCGGGTGGCGGAGGAGGGCTCCAGCGGTGCGTCCGCGACCCCCTCCCGACGCACCCAGGCGGTCTTGCCGTCGGTCGCGAACACCTCGCCGGCGAACGGGTCGGCCACGGCCGCGGCGCCGTCGCGCAGTGCCACGTTGACGGCCACCAGCATGTTGCCGACGGCGTAGTTCAGCGTGCCGCACAGGGGATCCACCAGCCACTGCCGACCGACCCCGTCGCCACCCCGCTGCCCGCCCTCCTCGCCCAGCACCGCGTCGTCCGGACGCGCGGCCCGTACGACACCGAGGATCGCCTCCTCGGCCTCGACGTCGGCGGCGGTGGCGAAGTCCCCGGCGCCCTTGTCGATGCGGTCGAGCCGCCGGCCGTACATCCTCCGGACCACGTCCGCGCCGGCCTGCGCCGCGGCTGTCGCGACGGCGGTGTCGTCGAGCTTCGCGTATGAGTCGATCATGCTCGGCAGGCTATCCGCGGCACGCGGTCAAGCGGCGTGGAAGCCGTCGATCTGCGCGCAGTCTCCACACGTGCCGGGCGCGGGGCTGCGGAAGGCGCGTTCGCACGTGGGGCAGGTCTGGAACGGGTCCGGCGGCACGTAGCCGTGCGCGCGGTGCACCGGCCCCAGCAGCGGCGGCAGTTGGGCCGAGAGGCGGTGTGCGATCAGTCCGGCCGGATTGCGGGGCTGCGCGGGGAGGTTGGCCGTCAGCGCGCACACCACCGCGTCCGCGGACGCCCCGCGCTCCAGCCAACTCTCGACGCCGGGAGCGAGCCGGCGGATGTCCCGCTCGCCGAGCAGCAGACGGTGGTCGACGCGTCGCAGGCGCGCGAGCAGCTCGCTCGCGGCCCGGTGCCGGGCGGGGGACACGTCACTGGGCGCCGGAACGGGCGGTGCGGGGGTCGGGGCAGGGGCTTCGGACCGGGGTTCGGACGTGGGTTCCGGCGCGGGTTCCGGCTGCGGCTCGGGCCGGATGTCCGCCTCGGGCGCCACGGGTGCGGGCGCGGGTACGGGCACGGGCACGGGCTCCACGCGAGGACGGGAACGCGGCTCGGATGCCGGGGGCGGCGGGGGCGGCGGCTCGGGGCGTCGCACCTCGGGGGCGGCTCCCGGGCGGTTGTGGGACACCGTACGGGTGATGATTCGCCCACCGGGCAGATGTTCCCGCGTTCGGCTGAGATAGCCCGCGCACTCCAACTCCCGAAGGGCGGAGGCGATCCGGATCTCACCCTCGGTGAACCGTCCGGCCAGGTCCTTGATGCCGATCCGCGTCCCGCCGGGCACCGACTGGATGTACACGGCCAGCCCGATGGCGGTGAGCGACAACTCGCGGTGCTGGGCGAGGTGGTTGCCGACGACGGTGAAGTGCGAGGTGTGCTTGACGTGTGCGTGGCGTACTCCGGACGGGAACACCGGGCGCGCGTTAAAGTGCTCGGAAGCCATGGGGAAGGGAAGTTCCTCGTAGGTCAGGCCCTCGTTCGGGATTGCCGTCCCGGCGGGGGCCGTCTCATGTCTGGGGTGGTCGGGCAGAGCATATGCCGGCCAACCGCCGCCAAATCCAGCTGAGTTGGCATATGTCACCCGTGTGAGTGAGCGGCCGATTCCGGGAGGCTGGAGGGGTCTGGCGGGGTTCTTTCTCTCGTTATTGCGGAGCAAGAGAAAAATCGTGGATCCCCGCATCGCGTCGGCCCACGAACCGGTGGACCCGCTCCCCCGCCCCTGAGACCCAGGTCACATTTCCAACCTGTCACAGCCTCCCGGGCAGCGGTGTCTCAAGGGTCGTAGCCACCGGGAACGGCAGAGGAGAAGACCATGGGTCCCCGACTGAACATCTTCGGCAACGAGACCGCGGGCAAGGTCATGAAGCACTTCATGGCGGCGGGCGCGGCGATCAAGGGTTCCGCGCTGCCGGCCGCCACGCAGGAGCTGGTGGCGCTGCGGGCGAGCCAGATCAACGGGTGCGGTTTCTGCGTCGACATGCACACCAAGGACGCGACCGCCGCCGGTGAGAGCGCGGTGCGCCTCCACCTGGTCGCGGCCTGGCGCGAGGCGACGGTCTTCACCGAGGCCGAGCGGGCCGCGCTGGAGCTGACCGAGGAGGGCACCCGCATCGCGGACGGCGCCGGAGGCGTGCCGGACGAGGTGTGGGAGAACGCGGCCAAGCACTACGACGAGGACCAGCTGGCCGCGCTGATGATCCTCATCGCCATGATGAACACCTACAACCGGCTGAACGTCATGCTCCAGATGCCCGCCGGCGACTACCAGCCGGGCCAGTTCCACTGACCGGTCCCGTCACCGGCCGGACCGGTACAGGTCGCGGAGCAGTGCGATCTCCGCTCCGTGGTGGAGGAGTTCCTGGTTGACCCACCATGCGATCTCGATGAAGGGCTCCTCCGCGTCGCCGCCGTGCGGGTACGTGCAGTACCCGACGGTGTCCAGCGCGGCCTCGTCGACGCTCAGCAGGGCGTTGTGCCACGCCGTGGCGGCGGTGTCGAAGCCGGTCACCGCCCCCGCGGCGGTGCCCTTCGCCCGGTAGTCGTCCCGGGTCAGGGTGCGGGTGCCCGCCGTGTGGTCGGCGCGGAGCGTCAGCATCTCGGTGACGTGGCTCAGGCGCCACGCGATCGTGGTGAACGGCGGCGGCCACGGGTGCGGGTACGCCGCGGCGTCGCGCCCCCAGTCGCCGGCGCCGGCGAGGAACGCGGCGCGGGAGCCGGGCCCGTCCGCGTGCCGTCGTATGGACCAGCAGTCCGGGACCGGCTCCCAGAGGTACTCCTCGTCCGTGATGGGCCCGACCTTGGTGTCCGTGCCGTCGCCGCTGTCCATGACGGGCCCCGACAGGCGGTCGGCGAGGCGGGTCCGGGCGAAGTCGAACTGGGCGAGCAGCGGGACCAGGCGGGGCGGGGTCACGGGAGGGCTCCTGTCAGACGTCGAAGGGCTGGAAGTGCACGAGGGCGGCCTTGCCGTCGCCCTCGTACTGCGCGGTGATGTCGATCGCCATCGCCCCGCCGACGGCCGCCGGGCCGAGCTTGACGTGGGCGCAGGCGTCGACGGTGTCGGGGTGGCAGTCCGTGCCGACAGTGGTGCCGGGGTAGGCGGTGGCCATCCAGGCCTCGAAGTCGGCCCGCGCGATGCGGAATTCGACGTCGTAGGAGGTGTCGCGCGAGGCCAGAGCCGCGCACGTCGCGTCGTGCGCGCCGGTCGGCAGCCCGGGCCGGTCCGCGAAGTGCATGGCCTGGGCGCAGGACACGGGCTCCCGGGCGCCGAGGTCGTCGTCGGTCAGGACGCCGACGGCCTTCCAGGCCAGCCAGCCCGTGCCCGCGAGTACCGCGGCCCACACCGCGACGAGTGCCCAGGTCTGTTTCACGCCGGGGAGACTAGTCGCTGATCGGTTCGGGACGTACGGGTTTTCGCGGCCGGGGCGGGGGTCCGCGCGGGTCCAACGGCAGGCACCAGCCGACCGGGTGGTTCCGGTTGGCGGATGAGAGGGAGTGAATACGTGTCGGTGCGGAGGGGCATACGGTCGAACTCGTGCGGTTCTCATCCGATCCGCACGAAGTCGCTACGTAAGAGGTCGAACCACTCATGAGCCTGAGCATCCGCAATCAGATCGCCGGCACCGTCACCGCCGTCACCGCAGGTGAGGCCATGGCGACGGTCAAGGTCCGGCTGGACGGCGGTCAGGACGTCACCGCCGCCATCACCGTCGACGCCGTCAAGGACCTCGGCCTCTCCGAGGGGGACGCCGTCAAGGCGCTCGTCAAGGCCACCGAAGTCGCCCTCGCCACCGCGCCGGTGGACGGGATCTCCATTCGCAACCAGATCGCCGGGACGGTCACGGACGTGTCCGCCGGGCCCGCCATGGCGTCCGTGAAGGTCGACGTGAACGGCGGCTCCCTGACCGCGGCCATCACCGCCGACGCCGTCGAGGCGCTCGGGCTGGCCGCCGGGTCGTCCGTCACCGTCCTGATCAAGTCCACCGAGATCTCGCTCGCGACCGCCTGACGGCCTACGCGCCCAGGTTCGGCGGGGAGAGCGCGCCGAACCAGACGTGGGTGACCGCGCTGACGTAGCGCGCCCCGCACCGGTCCGTCGGGACCACCAGCTGGCAGCCCGGTCCATCGAGGTCCTCCCCGTCGAGCCGGGTGGCCAGCAGGACCGGACCGTCGGCGAAGTCGGCGTCCAGTTCGGCCCAGGACAGCACGCTGTGGTGCCCGTCCCCGCCGCTGATCGCCAGCATGAAGCGGCTCCGGTCCTTGCGCCGCCGCGCGTCGAAGGCCGGGCCCGCGTCCAGGATCACGTCGTGGAGCAGCGCGCCCTCGAACACGTGGTGCTGAGGCCCGTTCGTCGCGCAGTCGAACGTGACCGCCGCGCGGTGCTGACGCCATTCACGCAGGTCGGCGACGCTGAGGGTCGCCGGGTGGTCCAGATCGCCGTGCAGGATGAGTTTGGCCATGGGTACGTCATGCCCGGCACGCCCTCACCCAGAACCCCATATGCGATGTTGATGGGTTGATACAAGTCGCAACTGCGCGTGTTTCAGTCATTCGCACCTTGCATTTTCGCATCCTCCATCCTCTGCCACACCACGTCGCGGAGCACCGGCATCTCCGTGAACCGGACCCCCGTCGCGTCACGCAGCGCATTGGCGAACGCCGGCCCCACCGGGTTGAACGGGCTCTCGCTCATCGACTTCGCGCCCAGCGGCCCGATCGAGTCCGAGGTCTCCGTGAAGTGGACCTCGGTGCGCGGGACGTCCGCGTACTGCGGGAGCCGGTAGCGGCGGAAGGCGGCCGTCGTGACCTCTCCGCGCTCGTCGATCCGTACGGTCTCGAAGAGGGTGGCGCCCAGGGCCTGTGCGACGCCGCCCTCCACCTGGCCGAGGCACTGCATCGGGTTCATCACCTTGCCGGCGTCCGCCGAGTGCACGCTGCGCAGGATCTTCATCTCGCCGGTGTCGGGGTCCACGGCCAGCCGGAACCACTGGGCGTTGAAGGCCACCGAGCGCGGAGTGCCGCCGAAGTGCCCCTCGGCGCCGATCTCGCTCGCCCTCCCCTTGGCGTGGGCGGCCTCGTACAGCTCCTTGAGGGTGACGGTCCGGCCCGCGCAGTCGAAGGACTCGGGGCCGAGCACGCACAGGTGCCGGGCGACGCCCGTGTGCGCGGAGGCGAAGGTCTTCATGCGCTCGGCGAGCGAGGTCGCGGCGAGCATCACCGCCTTGCCCGCCACCACGGTGCCGGCCGATCCGAAGGCGCCGGTGTCGTGCCGGACCACGTCGGTGTCGGCCTGGCGGACGGTCAGCCGGTCGGCCGTGGTGTTCAGCATGTCCCCGGCGAGCTGCTTGTGGACGGTGGTGGTGCCGTTGCCGAACTCGGCGGTGCCGACGGCGATGTCGTACGTACCGTCCTGGAGCAGGGTGACGGTCGCGTCGGCGTAGTGGCCGCGCGGGGGGCTCGTGGCGATCATCGACACGGCGGTGCCCTGGCCGGTCACCCAGCCCGGGGGCACGTCCTCGTGGCTGGTGTCCTCGGCGATGGCCTTGCGCACCACGGCGAGGCACTCGGCCAGGCCGTAGCTGGCGATGAACAGGTCGTCGTCGTGGCCGATCGGGGTGTGCATGTGGTCGAGCGGCCCGATGATGTTCTTCTCGCGGAACTCCAGCGGGTCCATGCCGAGGCGCCGCGCGACCTCGTCCATCGCCGATTCGAGGGCGAAGGTGGTCTGGCCGAGTCCGTAGCCGCGGAAGGCGCCCGACGGGACGACGTTGGTGTAGACGGAGTACGCCTCGACCTTCTTGTGCGGGGCGTTGTAGATGACGAAGGACTCTCCGGCGCTGTGGTACATCACGCCCGGGCCGTGGTTCCCGTACGCGCCGGTGTTGGACACGATCCGCATGGAGATGGCGGTGAGCCTGCCGTCGGCGCGGGCGCCCAGCTTGATCCGGACGGTGAACGGGTGTCGGGTGCCGGCGCCGTAGAACTGCTCGGCGCGGGTGAACTCCAGCTTCACCGGGCGGCGCAGCTTCAGCGCGGCCAGCACCACGATGTCCTCGGTGAACATCTCCTGCTTGCCGCCGAAGCCGCCGCCGACCCGGCCCGCGACCACCCGCACGTCGTCCTCGCTCATCCCGTACAGGGCGCACAGGGCCCGCCGGGTCAGGAACGGGGTCTGGGTGGAGGACCGTACGGTGATGCGCTCGCCGGTGCCGTCCTCCTTCGGCTCGAAGTAGGCGACGCAGCCGTGGGTCTCCAGGCTGGCGTGCTGGACGCGCTGCGTCCGGAACGTCTCCTCGTAGACGACGGCTGCCTCGGCGAAGCCCTGCTCCACGTCGCCGATCTCGCCGTGCACCTCGCCGGCCACGTTGTTCTCGACGCGGGCGATACGGGCCTCCGGTCCCTTGCCCGCGTGGATGACGGGCGCGCCGGGGGCCATGGCCTCCTCCGGGTCGATGACGTAGGGGAGTTCCTCGTACGTGACCCGGACGCGGCGGCAGCCCTCCTCCGCGGCCCCCTCGCTGTCGGCGACGACGGCGGCCACGCGCTGCCCGATGAAGCGGACGACGTCGTCCAGCAGGCGGGTGTCGTCCGGGTCCTCGTGGGGGTGCTCGTGGCGGGCGCTGGAGTAGAGGACGTCGGGGACGTCCTCGTGGGTGAACACGGCCCGCACCCCCGGGACGGCCAGGGCCTCGGAGGTGTCGATCGCGGTGATCCGGGCGTGCGGGTGCGGGGAGCGCAGCAGCTTCATGTGCAGCAGCCCGGGCACTTCGATGTCGAAGGTGTAGCGGGCGGTGCCGGTGACCACCTGGGGTGCGGCGGGCGCGCCCAGGTTGCGGCCGACGGCCTTGCCCGCCTCGGGTTCCTCGACGTGCTTCACGCCGCGTACGGCGTCCTCGATGGCGCGGTAGCCGGTGCAGCGGCAGATGTTGCCCTTGAAGGCGCGCGCGAGGTCGTCGAGCTTGCCGTCGCAGTGGGGGGTGCCCTTCTCTGCCTCCAGCGCGGCGGTGGTCATGACGAACCCGTTGGTGCAGAAGCCGCACTGGAAGCCCTGCGCCTCCAGGAACCTGCGCTGCACCGGGTGGAGTTCGCCGTCGGGGTGGGCCAGGCCCTCCAGGGTGGTGACCGAGCGGCCCTCGGCGCGGACGGCCGGGTAGAGGCAGGAGTGCACGGGCTGTCCGTCGACGTGGACGGTGCAGGCGCCGCAGTCGCCCTGGTCGCAGCCCTTCTTCACGCCGAACCAGCCTCGCTCGCGGACGTAGGTGCGCAGGCACTGGCCGGCGCGCGGCTCGTCCTGGAAGCGCCGCTTGTTGATCTCGATCTCGTAGCTCATCAGGAAGCCTCCTCCAGGGTGAGCCGGGTGTGCCGGGTGGGTCGGGTGAGTTCGACGCGGATCTGCTCCGCGAGGTGCAGGGCCATGTGGCGCCGCCAGGCGGGTGCCCCGTGGATGTCGTCGAACCACTCGTCGGGGCGGACGGTGTCGTCGATCGCGGCCCGCAGCTCGCCGGCGGTCGGCCACAAGGGGAACCAGAAGCGGAAGGGGCGGATGGTGGCGGCCGTGACGGTGAGGGTGAAGGAGCCGTCCTGGGGGTCCGCCGCGCCGATGATCAGGGCGGCGGAGCGGCCCAGTCCGTAGAGGGAGGCCTGGCGGAAGGCCGTACGGCACTCCAGCGAGCGCGCCGGGATGCGGACCGAGCGCAGCAGTTCGCCCTCGCGCAGGTCCTTCACGCCCGCGCCGCGGATGAACTCGGTGACGGCGAGGCGGCGGGTGGCGCCGTCCTGTCCTTGGAGCAGGACGGTGCCGTCGAGGCCGGCGGCGAGGGAGATGATCGGGCCGGCGGGCAGGCCGTTGCAGAGGTTGCCGCCGACGGTCGCTATGTTCCAGATCTTGAAGCTGGCCAGGAAGGCCCGGCAGCACTGCTCGATCAGTGGGGCGGCGGGGGCGGACAGGCTGCGGCCGAAGCGGGAGAGCTCGGTGATGGTGCAGGTCGCGGCGATGTCGAGGGAGCCGTCGGGCTGCCAGGTCAGGGGCGGCCAGCCCATCCGGGAGAGGTCGACGAGCCGGCGGATGTGCGGCTGCGGCTCGGAGAAGAGGTACGTGCCCCCGCCGAGCCAGGCGTCGCCGGGGCGCCAGGGCTCGCGGCGGCGTCCGTCACGTACGTCGAGCACCGTGTTCAGATCCATTTCGCGCCACCGACCCTTCCCGAGCGTTCCCGATTCCGGGCGTCTTTCGCCAGTGAAGCAACGCAATCGGGGGCGGGACGACTGGTCCCGGGCACGGAATCGAAGGGGTCCGGGAGAGTTCTCCATGGATAATCATCCAAGAGGCTGATTGCAAGGATCACCTTGCATTTACGATGAGAGTCCCCGTATTCACCTGGCGAATGTGGATCACCGTCCACCGCAAGGAGTCCCTGTCATGCACGTCCTCGACCTGCTCCAGTCCGACGATCTCGGCCTCACCCTGCTCTGGGGCGAGGACACCCTTCTCGGCCACGAGGTCAGCGGGGTCACCTCGACCGACCTGGAGGACCCGGGCCGCTTCCTGGGGCCCGGGGACCTCGTCCTCAGCGGGCTGGTCTGGTGGGCCGACGGCGAGCAGGCGAAGGCGGATCGTTTCGTCGGGGCCCTCGCCGACGCCGGAGCCAGCGCCCTGCTCGCGGGCGAGGAGACCCACGGGCGGGTCCCCGAGGAGGTCGTCGCCGCCTGCCGGGCCCGCAGGGTGCCCATCGTGGCCGTCCCCGCGCAGACCAGCTTCCGGGCGGTGACCGAGGCGGTGTACCTGCGCCAGTGGGGCGACCTCAGCCGCCGCCCGACCCGCAACCCGGTCTTCGCGCTGCCCGAGAACGTGCGCGGCGACCTCAGCCGCCTCGTCGAGAGCGGCGCCGGCCCGGCGGAGCTGCTCGAACGGGCCTGCGGGTACCTGGGCCGGGTGAGCGGCTACCTGCTCACCGCGAGCGGGCGCACGGTGGCCCGTACGCCCTCCGCGCCCGCGATCCCCGCACGGCGGGCGGTGGCCTCGGGCGCGCGGGCGGGGCTCTGGCTGCGGGTCGAGGCGGAGAGCAGCCCGTACGACGCCTGGCAGCTGCACGTACCCGACCCGGACGCGGCGCCGCCGCGCGTGCTCCACGAGATCGCCGAGGTGCTGGCCCGCCACCGCGACGGCCGGCGCCGCACGGACGAGGCGCGCCGCGCGGTGGGCGAGGAGCTGGCCGGGCTGCTCTCCGCCGAACCGGCCCCGGAACCGGCCGCGCTGGAAGAGGCGCTCGCCGCGGCCGGCCTGCCGCCCGGCGGCCCGTACCGCGTGCTGGCGACGACCTCCGGCGACGCCCTGGCCGAGGCCCTGGAGCACCTGGGCGGGGTCCCGTACGCGGTGGGCCGCTCGGTCGCCGTGCTGTACGAGGACCCGGGCGCGGGGACGGACCTCGTGAGCGGGCTGCGCGCGGTGTGGCCGCTGCTGCGGGCCTGCGCGCCGCCGGAGACCGAACTGCACCTGGGCGTGGGGGCGCCGGCCACCGGGGCGGAGGCGCTACGCGCGTCGCTGATCCAGGCCCGCTTCGCCCTGACCGCGGCGGACGCGACGGTTCCGGTGCGCGGGACGGAGCAGTTGGACACCCTCGGCGAACTCCTCGCCGGGGTGCCGACGGAGGTGCGGACGCTGTTCGCGAGCCGGACGCTGGGCGAACTCGGCGACGGGATGCTCCGCGAGACCCTGGAGGTCTTCCTGGCGAACAACTGCTCGTGGGCGCGCACGGCGGAGGCGATGCACCTGCACGTGAACACCGTGCACTACCGGATCGAGCGGGTGGAGTCCCTGACGGGCCGTGACCTCTCCCGGCTGGACCACAAACTGGACCTGTACGCGGCCCTGCGCTGCGGGTGAGCCCGCCCCGGGAGACCGATCGCGCACGCGGCCCCCGGGGTGGTGGCCCCGGCGCCCGGCCTCAGCGGCCGAGCGCCGCCGGCCGGCCCTCCGCGCGGAACGGCGCGAAGCCCCGGTTGTCCTTGCAACCGAGCTTTTCGTACGTGTTGACCTTGGTCACCGGGTCGGTGCCGGTCAGGTGGATCTTGCAGGCCTGCTTGATGAACCGGCCCTCGACCCCGCCGGGGAAGTCGATCTCCTTGTTCCACAGGTACGGGGAGCTGTAGTCGTTGGCCCAGGCGGTGGAGTTCACGTCGATGCCGCCGGGCGCCTCGATCTCGTACACCCAGCCCGTCTTGGCACTGCCGTAGGTGGCGAACTTCTCGGCCACCCACTTCTCGCAGCTGGTGCTGAGGTGGGCGCTGGTCTGGCCGCCGCCCTTGACGATGTACTCGGCCAGCGGGGTCAACTGGTCGCCGCGCGGGGTGAAGCCGGTGCGGAAGAGCTCCTCGACGTTCTCCCGGGTGTCGCCCCGCCACAGGGTGTTGTCGTCGACGCGCCAGTGCCAGTTCTCGGACTTCGCCGTGGCCTCGACGGCGCGGGCGATGAACGGGTTGGTGGTCGTGCTGAACCAGTCCCACGCGTCGAACTCGGCGACCGGGCCGCAGGGGCCGGTGTCGGGGGCGGGCGCCGGGAGCGAGCGCACGGGCGCGGCGGGCACGGCCGTGGCGGGCGACGCGAGGGCGGCGGGCGACGCGAGGGCGGCGGCGGAGGAGGCGAGCGTGGCGGCGGCGAGGACCCGCAGAGCGGCCTTCAGCATGGTGAGAGCCCATCAGTTGATCAACGTGACGGGCCCTTTTATAGCGAGATGTCCGGCCCGGGATCGAGGCCGGCGGGAGGTGATCACTCGGACGAGTGGCCCCCGTGCTCCGCCCCCGCTACCTGCGCAGGAGCACGATCACCGAGCCCCACATCGTCAGCAGGACGTTGCCGAGGGCGCACGGGAGCGTCGTCCCCAGGGCGGGGATCCGGCTGCGGGCGCGTTCCGCGAGGGCGCCGAGCGCGGCCGTGGTGGTCTGGGCCCCCGCGAGGGCACCGAGGAGGATCGGCAGGGGCAGCCGCTGGACGAAGTGGCCGTATGCGAAGCCCGCGACCAGCGGGATCGTGGTGACCAGGGCGCCCCAGAGCAGCAGTGGCCAGCCGGCCTCGCGCAGGCCGGGGACGAAGCTGGGGCCGGCGTTGAGGCCCACGATGGCGACGAGGCAGCCGGTGACGGCGCCGAGGGTGAAGGTGCGGTAGCGCAGCCGGCCGAGCAGGAACCCGACGGCGATCGTCAGGAAGACCAGCAGCTCGGGATGGGGACGGAAGACGTCGTCCCCGAGCCACTCCATCTGCCTCCCGCTTCCTGACGCTTCCCGCAGCCTCCCGCCGCCGCTCGGGAGAACGCTGGGCGGGGCGGGTCGGGGCGGCACGCCGGAGCGTCCGTACGGCCGTACGGACGTCCGCGCCCACGCCGCGCCTACGCGGAAGGCGCGGGCCCCTCCAGGTCAAGCGCCATGCGTTCGAGCACGCCGACGGCGATGCGGTACTCCGCGTCGGAGATGTTCCGGGTCGCCAGGGCCCGGAAGGCGTCGACCCGCTCGGCGACCTCCGCCAGACGGGTGCGCCCGTCCTCGGTGAGGGCCAGTCGGCCCGGCGCGGGGCGGACCGCCCAGCCGTCGCGGACGACGGTTCCGACGGCCTCGGTCAGCGCGTCGGCGGTGGCGTTGGCGGCGAGGAGGTCCCGTACGGAGGCCTCGGTGGCCCCCGGGTCGTCCGCGACGACGTTCAGGACCTGCCAGGCGAGCCGGGTGAGGCCGAAGTCGGCCAGGGCGGCGTTCATGCGACCGGTGAGGGCCCGGTCGGTGCGGTTGAGCCAGTAGCCGATGGGCTTCATGCCGTTTCCTGTTCCGGGTCGATTCGGGTGGATTCGTGCGTTTCAGTGCCCGGAGAAGTGGGCGGCGTTCTCCTCGGCCCACTGGCGGAAGGTGCGCCCGGGGCGGCCGAGGAGGGTGGCGGTGGTGTCGGCGATGGCGGCGGGGCCGTGGCAGGCGGCCTCCCACAGGTCGAGGAGCGAGCCGACCATGGGGGCGGGCATGTGGGCGCCCATCTGCCGTTCGGCCTCGGCGCGGGTGATGTGCTCGACGGGGATCGGGCGGCCGACGACGTCGGAGAGGACGGCGAGCTGCTCGCGGAAGGTGAGCGACTCGGGGCCGGTGAGGGTGAGGGGGCGGCCGGTCGGGAGGCCGCCGGTCAGCACCTCGGTGGCGATGTCGGCGATGTCCTCGGGGTGGATGGGCGCGATGTGCGCGTCGGGGTAGGCGAGCCGGACGGGCTCGGACCGGCCGATGGACCGGGCCCAGGCGAGGGCGTTGCCGGCGAAGGCGTCCGGGCGCAGGAAGGTGCGGGTCAGGCCGGAGTCGGCGAGGGCGCGCTCGACCTTGAGGCTGTGGCCCGAGAGCGGGTCGTTCTCGGCGTCCGGGCCGGTCACGGAGGACGAGGAGAGCAGGACGACGTGCTCCACGCCGGCGGCCTCGGCGGCCTTGACCAGCTCGTGGATGCCGGCGGGCTGCGGGTAGAGGAAGACCTGACGGACACCGCGGAGCGCGGCTTCGTACTCCTCGGGGGGTCCCGGGCGGTCCAGGGCGAGCGGGACCACCTCGACGCCGTCGGGGACGGTCGGCCCGGCGGGGTCGGCGCTGGCGGCGCGGACGGCGAGACCGGCGGCGTGCAGCCGGTCGAGGACGGCCCGGCCGACCTTGCCGCGGGCGCCGGTGATGAGGACGGTCATGAAAACCTCCAAGACGTTTCGTTGCTTGCGGACATATGCATGCTTGCATGCACACGTTTTCACGTCAACACATGTCTTCAAGAGGTCACATGGGTAGGCTGCGGCCATGACGAAGCACGAGCCGGAAACGGCGGAAGAGCTGCTGAACGCCGTCGGCCCGGCGTTCGGGAAGCTGCGACGCTCCTCGCTCCTGGAGGTCGAGAACCCGATCTCCCAGAAGGACCTCAGCCGCACCCTGGTCCTCAACGTGGTCCTGGAGGCCGGGGCCGCGGAGGGTGAAGGCGGCGAAGCCCGCGAGGTCACCGTCGGCGGCGTGGCCGCACACCTGGGCGCCGACCCCTCCGTGGCCAGCCGCATGGTGTCCGACTGCATCTCCGCCGGCTACCTGATCCGCGCCGCCTCCCAGCGGGACGGCCGCCGCACGGTCCTCCACCTCAGCCCCGAGGGCGAGGAGTTGATGGCCCGCTTCCGCCGCCACCAGCGCGCGGCCTACGACTACATCACCGCCGACTGGTCGGAGCGGGACCGCCTCGACCTGGCCCGCCTGATGCTGAAGTACGTCGCCTCACAGGAAGCGCTCAGGCGCCGCTGACGTCCGGTGCGGCGGGACGCGGGGCGCCGTGGAACACCTGGTCGGCGTGCCAGGAGCGATGGGCCGCCGCGACGGGGCTGACGCCCGGTTGAGGGCCTGTGACGGGCCGGCCCGCCAGGGCCGTGACGTGGTCGCGAGCGGCGGCGCCGCGCCCGACGAAGCGCTGCGACACCAGGATGCGGTGGCCGTCGCCGACGCCGAGGACGCCCTTGTCGAACAGCTTGTGGTGCAGCGAGCACAGGCACAGGCCGTTGTCGACCTCGTCGGGACCGCCGAACGCCCACCAGCGCACGTGCGCGGCCTCCAGCCCGACGGGCACGGACCCGATCCGCCCGTCGTAGCCGCAGAAGGCGCACTGGTACTCGTAGGCCGTGAGCACGAGCTCCCGCATCCGGCGGTCCCGCCGCCTGCGCGCGGGCACGAGCCGCCCGGCCTCCTCCGGCTCCGGCTCCAGGCCGATCGACTCGCACAGTTCGCCGTGGAGGGAAGGCGGAAAGTGCAGGTCCAGCAGTACGCGCACCATCCGGCCGAGCAGTGACGGCTCCCGCCGCAGGGCCACCCGCAGCTCCGGCACCAGCCGCCCCGAGGCCCCCGCCGCCCGCAGCTCCCGCACCCCGCTCCCGGGACTGCCCGCTCCGCGGTCGGTGCGCACCTCCCACACCCCGTCGCCGACCAGGTGGTGGAACGGATAGGCGGGCGTCGTCCTGTTGGGCGGCCCGTACTCGGTCAGCAGCCGCTGCAGGTCCTCCTCGACCGCGCTGTAGACCAACTCGCCTTCGGGGTCCTGCCGGAACCGGCCGAGGGCGTAGAGGAGCAGCAACGGCTTGTGCGGGGCACGAGCCCCGCCCCGGGCCCACTGCCTCAACGTCGCGGTCCGCTCCAGCCAGTCCATGACGGGCGATCGTAGTGGTGCCGCACGAACGGGTGGGCGGAGGGACGGGACCACGGAACGACGAAGGACCCGACCGCTGTGCGGTCGGGTCCTTCGTTTGCCCTTGCGGGCGAGTGCGGAGGATACGAGATTCGAACCGGCCGGCCAGGTCAGGACAGGCCGTACAACTTCAGCCCGACGTGATCGACGATCCAGCGGTATGCCTCGCCGTCGATCGCGAAGTAGATGCGGCCCACCCGGTCCTTGCTGGTGTGGTCATCGAGCTTGATGTGGGGCTGCCGATCCCAGGTCCTCTTGTCGAAGGTGAACTCGTGCAGCCCCCTGATCCGCAGAGGTTCGTCTTCAGGCGCATAGGTCAAGGCGGTTTGGTTGCCGATCCAGGAGACCAAGGATTCACCGACCTTGCTCTTCTTTCCCCTCCACGCCTTGGCGAGAGCGGCCAGCGAGTCCAGTGCCTCCCTCATACGCTCGAAGTCCTTGTACGAACATTTGCGCCACTGTGTCTTTGCGTTTGGTGTGAAGACGAGCGCTCCCCCGGATTCCTGGGTCCACCGGTCCCAGTCACTGGAGAAGTCGCGGCTGACGGAGGCCAGGTGCTGTGCTGCCACCTCGGCCGGCTCAGCAGGCGAAGGCGCCGCCTCGGCGTCGAGGCGGGCCTCCAGGTTGGCAACGTCGATCTCCAGTCTTCCGACCTTGCTCTCAAGCACCTCGTTTTCCGCGAGAAGTTTGAGGATCTGACTCCGCTCCTCCGCCAGCTTTGCCTTCAGGAGCACGATCTGTTCGGTCTCGGCTTCCCCTGCCAGGCTTTCGAGGATGGAGTTCGTCTCGGCTGACCGGACTGCGTCCCAGTGGCGGTCCCTGCCCCGTGCGACAACGCTGAGAGGGGCGAGAAGCCGCATCATCGTGCGCAGGAGCGCTTCATGGTCGCCGCAGAGTTCGCTCGGTCCCCACCAGGGATTGCGGGCTTCCAGCGTGGGCCAGTACAGACGTGCGCCGTCCCTGGGCAGCAGGCTTCGGTCCACGCCTGTGTTGAAGGAATCGAAGGCCAGCCAACCCGAAACCACCACCACATGGGCTAGACCTGCAAGACGGCGTGCGGCTTTGCGCGCGAAGGCATCCGAAGGCCCCATCATGCGGATTGATGAGACGGCGAGGACTGGAAGCCGCCTCCGTGGGCTGCCCAGGCGCTCCAGTACCGCGGGAACCTGAGCGGCGAGGACCGGTGTCGCGGCTGCGGCGATCTTGTCGGAATCCTCCGTGCGATGGAGTTCGGGATCAGCCATGATCCTGTTGAGCGCGCGAGGCGGTTTCAGGTCCTCCACTGTCGCAGGCGCGAGCACGCCACCACTCTTCCGCCCCATTGCGACACGGAAGCGGGTCTTCTCGTCGTATTGGGATGCAGTCAGCTGACATACGAACCGGCCGCCTCGAGGCAGGTCCTGTTCGATTTCCATCCGCAAGGCCCGCACATCGTTGCTGACAGTGACAGGGGACCAGGTCACCTGCTGGTCGGGTCTGCCAGGGCCGTGTCCGGGTACCGTGATCTGGCCGCTGTGGACCATGAGATCCGTGGCTGACAGCCCGGTCGATCCTGGGTCGAGGTGTTCTTCCATATGCGACAGGAGTCGATCGAAGGCGGCTGGGGCGCCACCCTCACCCGCCACGCCTACCTCGAAGCCGACGACGTACAGCTGCTGCATTGAGCCCCCTTACACCGTTCGAGGTTCAGGGCGACGAGTCCTGCCCTCCGCGCCAGAACCGGGGCAGCATACTGTCACGGCAACACCCTTATGGCGCAGGCGTGTTCGGTTTGCGAGGTCAGTGCCTGCCCCTCATCCGGCAGCCCGAGCGAACGAAACCGGTCAACAGTTGAACGGCTCCCTGCTCGCTGCGCTGTCTGACTAGGCTTGATCGCGCTACGCAGTCGATCGAGACCTCTGACAGATACGCCGGGGTAACAGTGGCCAATCCTTTCGCGCCGCCGCCGAAGAACGCACAAGGGCCACCCTGGGGTGCGTTGGACGAGTACCTGTGGCACACGTGCGACATCCTCGCCGATCTCCTCGAAGGCCGAATGGCCGACCGCCCACTCGTCGCCACGACCGCCCGGCTCGTTCAGGGAGACCGCGCCCTTGCCGTCGGGCCCGGGCAGCGTTCGACCTGGCGAGCCTTGGGGAACGGGAGATACCAACACAGCAACGTGGTCGCGGCCGGTAGTCCGGCCTTCGTCATCGGCAGTTTGCTGGGTTCCGCGCTCGGCAACTCCTCTCGGCGTCGTCAAGCGGAGCGCGACGCACAACCGCGGTGGGTGCTGGACGGCGCGGGGGAGTTGACCATCACCCTGCGGAGGTTGTTCTTCGCCCATCCGGTGGCTGAGCTTGACCTCGACTGGAGGGCACTCGGCACGATCGATCTCGTAGCCCCGGATGTGTTCCAGACGAGTTTCGTCGACACCCGCGGGCAACACTCGACGATCCGTGTACATACGCCATGGGCATCGCTCATCTTCGTCGTCGCTGCTGTTACGGCGTTCCCGGCTCACCCTCGTCTACTCGGGCGAGGGTGGCTGCCAGCAGACTTCGAGTGGCGATGCGCAAGCATCGGGCGCCCATGTCGCCCAGCTGCCCAGCTTGCGTCGGATGGACGCCGGCAATGATCGGGAGCATCGGGAGCATCGGGACGATGGAAGAAGGAGGCCTGTGAGCAAGCGCGATCTCGACCGGCTGCCGGCTGGTCACTGGGCGGGTCGCCGAAGACCGGGCTTCACTCGTCCAACGTCGAAGGGCCCCGCTGCAAGCAGCGGGGCCCTTCGACAACGTGCCCGGTGAGGCACTGGCGGAGGATACGAGATTCGAACTCGTGAGGGGTTGCCCCCAACACGCTTTCCAAGTCTGTTTGCCCAGGTCAGAGCTGCATCCGGGCTGGTTCGCCTGTGTTCATGGGCGTGCGCCGAGGTGGCGAGGGCCGCAGCGTGGACGCTGGTGAACGGCCATGCACCGAGGTGAATGAGACGGAAACTGAGACGGAGCTGACCTGGCGCGGCAATGATTGGTGATCCAAGTGGAGGGGCCTACGGGTGTGGGAGAGGGCGGGCCGTGACTGCTGAGAAGCCGATCGTGGTGAAGAAGATCCGCCCAGACGCCTACGGGGCCTTGACTGAGGCATTGACCACGATCAACTGGAACAAGCGTGAGTACCAGGATGACGTCCGGCGTCGGCTTCGCGACCACCCAGAGCTCTTTGCCCGTCTGAACTTCACGACCACGAAGCGTGAGACGTCGGCCCAGCTCGTCAACCTGCTCATGGCGCATGAAGATCGCTACCGAGAGCTCGCGGTGGAGATGATGACGGACATCTCCCGTATGGATGAGTTTCCGAACCTGACCAAGCAGGTCGATGCTGAGGACCATCTCGCGCGGGCGCGCGCGGCAGTAGCCAGCTTGGCCAAGTGGGTGAGCCGGCACGCCGATATTGCCGAGGAGCGGGACCGGTTCTCCGCGGAGTTGGAGGCTCGTCGAGAGCAGGTAACCAAGACTCGCGACTTCGCGGAGGTGCTGCGAGAGCTCACTCAGGAGTTCCTGAGGTTGAGTGGTATGGAGAATCGGCAGCAGGCGGGCCTTGAGTTCGAGCCCTTCCTGCATCGCCTGTTCACCTTGTTTGATCTTGAGCCGACCCTCGCGTACAAGCTGAAGGGCGAGCAGATCGACGGTGCGATCTACCACGAGACCAACCACTACATTGTGGAAGCCAAGTGGCTAGCCACCACTGTCGAGGCAGAACACATGACCAACTTCGACGGCAAGGTCAAGCGCAAAGGAAAGAACGCTCTGGGGCTGCTGGTCAGCGTGAACGGCTTCTCCGCAGGCGGCAGGGATATTTTCAAACGTGGGACATCGTTCATCACGATGGACGGCCCCGATTTGTTCTGCGTGCTTGAGGGGCGGATCCGCCTAGATGACTTGATCGCCCGCAAGCTTCAGCACGCGAGTCGTACGGGCGACTGCTACTGCCCGGCATCAAGCATGGATCTTTAGCAGATCGGTACGACGGAGGCGGCTCGAAACCTGGGTCTAGCAGCCGAAACGATGGCCCCGGTGCTCGCGAGCGCCGGGGCCATCGTGGTCGTTGTCGTTCGTTCTTAGTGGTCCTTGGCTACCTCTGCACGGCCCACAGGCGGCCCGGCCTTCCGCTATCGGCGTCCCAACTTCTTCAGCTTCTCTGCGGCTGCCTTCTTCTTCCGGACTTCCGCATCATGGGCGGACCACTTCCCCTGATGCTGCCAGCAGCGAGACGTTCGACCCATCACGTCCCGCTTACACGGTTTGTTCTTCTCTGTGCGCCATCCACACTTGGGGCCAGTCATTGCGTCACCACCGATCACAGCGTCGGGCATCTGGACGTCGGCATGCTCCTGCTCCGCCCGCCTTCGGGGAAGGCGCAGACGCGGCGGACGGATGCACACGCGATGCCGCTCCTGCGCCGCATTGGGAAAGCAACCGGCTCCTTCGGTCCTGTTTCGCCTAGGCGGCAACATGCGAAGCTGGAGCGCGACGCGGCCAGGCACCGCCCGCCACGTGGCGGAAGAAGGAGGAATGCGTGACGAACCCCAGCCCCCGCGGGACGTACTTGACGATCTCGGAGGCCCTGCGGGCGAGGATCGCCGAGGGGGCCTACCCCGACGGCCTGCCGTCCGAGGCGGAGATCGGCCGGGAGTTCGGCGTGGCACGGACGACCGTCCGTCGTGCGCTTCGCACGCTAGAGGAGACCGGCGACGTGACCACCGTCGCCGGGGTCGGCCGCCAGACTGGCAGTGGTGCACAGATGGCGCCGTACAAGCGGATCATGACGGACCTCTTGGAGCGCATTCGGACAGGTGACCTGCCCGCCGGCGCTCAGCTCCCAAGCGAGGCAGAACTGGCCGAGACCTACGGAGTCGCCCGGGGAACCGTCCGTCGTGCCGTGCACGAACTGGAAGGCGCAGGGCACGTTCAAGCTCGGCACGGCGTCGGGCGGTTCGTGAGCCCAACGTCCTAACTCTCGACAGCGTTGGAGGCACTTACATGCAGTTGGCCAAGTGGGCTCACGACCTCGCGGAGTCCTTGCTCGCCGAGAGCCTGCCAAAGCGGTGGGCTCATTCACAGCGCGTCTACTCGCAGGCCCTGACGTTGGCTCCGGCTCTGGGTGAGGAGGCAGAGCTATTGGCCGCAGCAGCCATCGCGCACGACGTCGGGTACGCACGGGCGGCCGTGGACACCGGGCAGCACATGATCGATGGCGCGCGCTACCTGCGTGACGTGGTGGGTGCCGACCCTCGGCTGTGCAGCATCGTGGCCTTCCACACGTCTTCCCCGTGGGAAGCATCCGAGCTGGGGTTGGACGGTGCCCTGGCGGAGTTCGGCCCCGCAGATCCTGATCTCGTGGACGCGATCACCTACTGCGATCTGACCAGCAGCCCCGTAGGCGCACTCGTGGATCCAGCCGATCGGTTGACCGAGGTACTGGACCGGTACGGCCCCGATCACGTCGTGTTCCGGGCCGTCTCCGCGGCTCGACCGGAACTGCTGGCCCGCGTGGCTCGGGTGCGCCAGCGCAGCGTCGAGACCGAGCAGGCCAAGCTCAGCTGATTCGCGGATCCGGCGAGTCGCGGAAGCCTTCCTCCAGCCGCTGGCGGGTAGTGGGCGAGACGTCGAGGGACTCGACTTCGGCCCGAGGGATCCACCGCACCTCCAGGGATTCCGCACTCACCCTGATTTCACCGCTGACCGGCCGGGCCCGGAAGCAGAGCGAGAACTCCTGGCGTACCTCGCCGTCCGCAAACGCGATGACGTGCCCTGGGTCGCTGAAGATGCCCACCAGGCTGACGACCTCCACCTGGATCCCGGTTTCTTCAAGGACCTCCCGGACCACCGTTCCCGCGATGTTCTCTCCGACCTCCTGAACACCGCCCGGCATGCCCCAACGGCCGTTGTCTGAACGCCGCTCCAGCAGCACATCGCCCGCATCGTTGACGACGAATGCCGTCACCGCGGGCACGATGCTGTTGGCTTTGGGCGCGTTGGGATCGTTGAAGTAATCAGTGCGGCGGCTCATGCTCACCCTTCAATCGGGACAGCTTCGGACCAAACCTTCTCGAAGCTTTGCTGATACGTGGAGACCAGCTCAGCACCAGCGACCTTCCGCAGGTGGAGGACCGGTGTCAGGGGTGCGCTCACCCCGTACACCTGCGTATTCACCAGCCACTCGTCATCCGACCAGTAGAGCGAGTTGTGCAGCGTCGACCGGTGAGTGCGGAACTCGATCCCCGGAACCGGATAGAGGGGGCGATAGAGCTTCATCACCTCCCGTACCTTGTAGGCCACTCCCTCGCCGATTTCCTCTTCCTCGCCCCGGCGCCGGATCTCCGGGCTTTCCGGGTCGCCAAGCAGGATCCGGGCCCGGACACCGCCAGCTGCTTTCGACCTGAGCAACTGAGTCCAGCGAGGATTCTCGGCGAGAAATACACCCGCGTGGACCAGCACGCCAATCTCGCGTTCGGCCCGCCCAAACAGCTGGAGCCACAGGTCCGCCGGCACGTACGAGCGGTGCGGATAGACCTTCAAGACCTCGGCGTCGGCAGCGTCCTTACGCTGCCCCTCTGGCAGGCCATGCGGCCAGAGATACCCCTCGTCTTCCCGCAGGAAGGCCGAGATGGCGAGTCGGTGCCGCCTGTAGGGCGCCCGGCCCTTTGTGATCCAGCGCTCCACAGTCTTGGGATCGACCCCAAGATGCTCCGCCAGGGAATCCGCCGTGACGCCTCGCGTCAGCATCGCGGACCTTAACCGCTCGTTCGCCATCCGACCCCCAGGGACGTCTAGGGACGCGTTCGCCCATCAGAACGCTATCGAGGACGTCCCAAGTCGTCCAGGGACGCGGTGACTTCGTCCCACCCTTCGACGGCACTCTGATGACACATCGCAAGGCGGACTGGCTGAGGCGCAGAGCTTGACAGCCTCAACCAGAACCGCCACTGTGAGATACACGTTCAAGCATGTATCTCATGCTTCGAGTGCGGCTACTTCGCGCTGACCTGCATGGATGCCTGCAACGAGCTGTGTGCGCAAGGCAAGGGGCCCGGAACAACGTGGGCTCACAGCTGAGGGCGGGGACGCTGCAATCCCGCTAAAGGCCAGGGGACAGGGCTTCGGCCCGACTGGCGAGGTGGCCCGGTGACCGCGAGCAACGGCCGGCGTGTGGGGACGAGTTCCCCCTTGCAGTGAGTGCCCTGTGCCCGTCCGTTTCTGGAGGTTCGAAGTGATCCGCTTAAGACCCTTGGCCGCAGCTGCGCTGGACCAGCGTTGCGGCGTTGCCCATCGCGTCGCCTGATCTGCCGCGCATGCCGCGGCGGTTGCCTCCCCCGCCCGTCCGGCCTGCGGCCGTACGGGCGGGGTCGCAGGGAGCCGGGTACATCCGCTCCACCCGCAACGCAGTGCAGCCCCCGGCGTTCCCGCGCCGAGGGCTGCTGAGTCCCGTTCCTCTGTCGAAGGAGCAGGACCCATGAAGTCCATCGAGGCACTTCAGGACGTTGTTACGCCGTGGTCCGTCGGTCTGGAGCCGTCGGACGCGGAGCTGGATGCGATCGAGTACGAGATGCCGCTGGTCCTGGCGGAGGTCGAGTTGCTCGACGCGCTGATCGCCAGGCTCGACCGGGCGCCGTCCGAGCTGGACGAGCGGCGGTTCCGCCGGGCCCGCCGCAAGGTGCTCGCCGAACGGCGCACCCTGGCCAACCAGGCCGCCGCCGCGGCGAGCACGCGGGGCGGTGCCGCATGACGCTCTACGCCGGCCTCACCACTGACGAGTTCGGCAGGTGGGAGGTCTACGTCGCCACCGACGCAGCCTGCCAGGACTGGCCGGCGCACTCTTTCGGTCGCACCTCGCCGATTCCCGCCCTCGAAGAACGCGCCGCCGCTCTGGCCTCTCTGGGCTACGGGAACCTCGACGGCGGGCAGTGGGAGTGGATGGAGGTGGGAGCCGGGGACACCGATGACGCGGTCCGCCTCCTCGCCTCGGTCGATGTCCGCCCGATCGGGGGCAACCGGTGACCGGCCGCCCGCTGACGGGAGCCCAGAAAGCTGTCCTCGGACTCGCGTTCGCCCCGATGCTCGCCACGGGCGGCGCTGGCGGGTACGGGACGTACTCAAACATCAAGGGCGTCTACAACTCCGGCACCGCGCTCGGCGCGGTCGCGGCCGGTGAAGGCGCCACCGCGGTCCTCGCCCTGGTGTTGCTGGGGCTGACCATGCTGGGGCAGTCCTCCCCGGCCGTGGTCCGAGCCGGTCTGTGGGCCCTGCCGGCTGCCGCATCCGCCATGTCCGCCGTCGCCGCCCCGGACGGGCCGCGCACGGTCATCTACGCGATCACCCCGCTGGGCATGTCAGTGTCCGCGGAGGGCATGGCGTTCCTGGCCCGCCGGATCGTGGTCCACGTCGACGGCCGGGACGCCGAGTCCGAGGCGCGGGCGGCGGCCGTGGTCCAGGCCCTGGCCTATCACCGCGCCCGCGCCGCCAACCACCCCGACAAGAGGACCCGGAAGCGTTCGGACCGGGCATCGTGGCGCCTGGCCCGCAAGGTCGGCACCGCGGACACCACGCTCGGGGCCCGGCTGCTGGATGTCCAGCGGGAGCGGATCACCACCGGCGCGGACGTCGCCCTCGGCGACATGTTCGCCATCACCGTCACACGCCCGGTCAAGCCCGTCACGGGCGAGCGTGACGCCGTCACGGCACCCGTGACGCCCGCCCTCACCCCGTCCCCCGAACCCCATGCCCTCGCGGCTGCCGAGCCCTGCGAAGGCGAGCCCGTCACGGGGGACCGTGACGGAGAAGACACGCAGGTCACACCCACCCTCCCGACTGCCGTGGAGGAGCCCGTCATGGGTGCCGTCACGGCCGTGACGCTGGAAGAGGTCGCAGCCGTGACGGGCGTGCCCACACCCCACCCGGGCGAGGCCCTCTTGGACAAGCAGCTCGTCGTCGTGCTGCGGCACCTGCGGTACTCGGCTGATCCTCCACTGTCCTACCGGCAGGCCGTCACGGCCTTCCGTGACGCCGGGTTCGTCGGTGGGGAGCAGCGTGTCCGGAAGGCCTGGGGCGCGCTGATGTCACAGGAAGAGAGCAGCGCATGAGCCTCCGTGCCTTCAGCTTCGGGGGTGGCTGGCAGTCCATGGCTGCCATGGTCCTCGCCGCTCGCGGCGAGATCGACTACCGGACGTTCCTGATGGCCAACGTCGGGGACGACTCCGAGAACCCGGCCACCATGGCCTACCTCGACCTCTACGCCCGCCCCTACGCGCAGAAGCACGGTCTTGAGCTGGTCCTGCTGGACCGGGTCATGGTCCGCTCCAAGGAGACCCGCACGCTGTACGGGGAACTCACCCGAGAGGGCTCGAAGTCGTTGAAGATCCCGGTGCGGATGAGCAACGGAGCCCCCGGCACCCGCTCCTGCACCGCCGACTACAAGATCAAGGTCATCGGCCGGGAGCTGAAGCGTCGCGGTGCCACCAAGGAGCATCCGGCCACGGTCGGGATCGGCATCAGCCTGGACGAGATCGGCCGGGCCAACAAACGCCGATGCGAGCCGTACGAGCAGATCGAGTACCCGCTGCTGGAACGCGGGATCCGGCGCATCGACTGCGCCCGCATCATCCGCTCCGCCGGCCTCCCCGTCCCGCCCAAGTCATCCTGCTGGTTCTGCCCGTTCCACCGGCCCGAGACCTGGCACGACATGCGCCGTCAGCAGCCCGAACTTTTCGAGAAGGCGTGCCAACTCGAAGACCTGCTGAACGAACGCCGCGACGCGCTGGGCAAGGACCACGTCTACCTGACCCGCTTCGGCCGCCCCTTGCGGGCCGCGATCCATCCGGGCGTGGACACCCTGCCGTTCGACGAAACCGACCCCGGATGTGACTCCGGCTGGTGCATGACCTGACCGGTCGCGAGCTGCCCAATCATGCGTGGGGCCCGGCGCTCTCCGCCGCCCCATGACCTTGGCCAAGGCAAACACCGCCCGTCGGACCCGTCCCGAGTGCCGGTCCGATGCCGGATACGTGATCCCGGCCTCGCTCGGTATGTGCGTGCCGTGTGCCTATCCCGAACAACAGTGTGCTGCCTGAATCTCCCGTCTTCTCCTGAAGGAGTTCTGCTGTGTCTCGCCGCATACGGCCGTCGGCCGCATCCACCGTACGGATCCCGCGCCAGCGCGGGGGCCGGCCGGTCATCGTCGTTCTGAGCTCCGAGCAGGCGCCGAGCCTGTCCTCCCGCGCCGCCCTGGCCCTGGGCCGCTGGGTGTGGAAGCACCGCCGCCACTGGGCGCCCACCGGCCTCGCCGCCAGCCTGCTGGTGGTGACCGGGGTGGTGCACCTGATCGAGCCCCGCACCGCGTGGGCCCTGGCCCCGCTCGCCCTCACCCCGCTCGGGGTGTGGGCGTGGATCGCCCGGCGCCGCCCGGCCACCTCCCGCGCCGCGAAGACGTGGCGGGCCCTGATCGTCGCCGCCGTGATGGCGGCGGCCGGGTGGATTGCGGTGGCCGTCTGGTTCGGCCCCGCCCGTCCGGCCGTGGCCCTGGCCTGGGCTGTTCTGACTCTTGCCGTGCAGGTCGCCTGGCTCGTCGCCGGCAGCCTGACCACCACCGTGAAGGAGAGCCGCTGATGGCCACGAACAGCCAGGGCTGGAGCGGGGGCGCCCCCGGCGCCGGATGGACCTCGGTCGGCAACCAGCGGACCGGCAACCAGCGGTCTCGGTCGGCGCCGCGGCCGGGCGCGAACGGGTCGCAGACCAAGGTGAACAACAAGACGTTCTCGCCCGGGTTCACCCTCAACGTCAACGCCGGCGGCCGCGGCGGACGTGCGGGCGGCGGCGGTCGCGGAGGCGGCGGTTTCGCCGGGAACAACGGGTCCGGCGGGGGCGGGGGCGGGCGTCAGGCACAGTCCCTGCTGCCTGCGCCGGAGTTCAGCTCTCCGGCGCAGGTCCGCCAGTACTGCAACAGCATCCGCGCCGCCGGGGTCGCTCTGTCGATCGAGGTCGCGATGGGAGCGGAGATCCTCAAGGCCACCCTCGTCCAGGTCCCCGACCCCGACGGGCGGATCGGGGGTTCGCGGCTCCGGGCGGCGAAGGTCGCCCGGAAGATGCAGCGCGCCGCCGACGCCCTGCGCGACGCGGCCAAGAACGCCGCCGCCACGTACGCGCTGTTCCAGCAGGAGTACGAGGAAGAGATCAACCGCGTCCGCCACCGCGCCCGCCCTGCCCAACAGCCGCGCATGGACTGGGGCCAACTCTAGAAAGGAGAACCATCCGATGGCCGAGCACAAGAACAGCGTTGAGCAGCAGTACGAGGACCAACTCCGCGGCGCCGCCGACGGCGCCGGCATCACCGCGTACGTCCTGCACCGGGCCAAGCCCCACCTGCCGCCCTGGCTCGCCGCTGGCGGGCTCGGCCTCGCCGGAGCGCTCGGGAGTTTGCAGTGGCAGGGCAGCGCGGCGGCCGGGGTCGGCCTGACTCTGGCCTCGGTCGCCCTGACCGGGGTGACCTGGTGGGCGGGTAAGGCGACGGGGCAGCAGCGTCGTCTGCACTCGGCCATCACCGTTGCCGCAGGTTCCGCGTGGCTGACCGGCGCGTGCCTGGCCGGTCCGCTCACGGGCCCGCTGCCGGACCTGTACCTGATGGGCGGCCCGGCGCTCGCCCTGTCGTGGAACATCCGCATGGTCCTGCGCCGCAACGTCGACGGCGCCCCGGCCGGCAGCACCGACAAGGGACTGCTGGAAAAGGTCGGCCTGGCACGCGCCCAGATCGGGGCGACATCGGTGGAGCCGAACCGGGTCACCGCGAAGATGATGCTGGAGGCCGGGGAGCAGACCAACGAGGACGTGGCCAAGGTCCTGCCCCGGCTCGCATCCGCCCTCGACCTGCCCACCTCCGCCGTCCGCTACCTGGGCGACCCCAGTTCCGCGCGCCGCGGGGAACTGGTCATCGTCCCCGAGGACATGCTCGCGCAGGTCGCGGACTGGCCCGGCCCGTCCAGCCTGGGCGGCAGCATTGCCGAGCCGCTGGTCATCGGCCGCTACGACGACGGCTCACCCCTCGTCCTGTGGCTGCCCGGCGACCCGGAAAGCAAGCGCAACAGCACGCACGTCCTGATCGCGGGCGGCACCGGATCCGGGAAGGGCGAGACGGCCCTCAACCTGATGATGGAGATCCTCGCCCGCCGCGATGTCCTGCTCTGGTTGTCGGACCCGAAGATGTTCCAGGACTTCCGCCCGCTTCTGCCCGGCATGGACTGGGCTGCCGAGGGCGGACCGGACACCGAGGTCATGGTGGAGGCCATCAAGGCCGTCATCCCCGCCCGTACCCGCTGGCTCGGCGCCCACGGCTACCGCCAGTGGACCCCCGAAGCAGCACAGCAGCAGACCAGCACGGAGCACACCTGCCGCCCCGACGGCCACGTCTGCGGCTGCCCCGGCATGCCGTTCCTGGTCACGTGGATGGAAGAGGCCGCCAACACCCTGCGGCTGATGGGTGATGACGCGTTCACCGGGATCGCCCAGGAGGCCCGCTCGGCGGGCGTGGCTCTGATCGTCTCGCTTCAGCGGCCGTCGTACGACCAGATGTCCACCTCCACCCGGGCGTCCCTGCCGTCCGTGATTGCCCTCGGCTGCGACCCGCGCGACGAGGGGTTCTCCCTCCCGGACGCGGTCATCGACGCCGGCGCCCACCCCGGCGCCTGGGGCAACCGCCGCCCCGGCTACTGCTACGTGGTCTCACCGGGCGTTCCCGAGGACCGCTACCCGTCCCCGGGCCGGACGTTCGCCGTCCCCCACACCGCTGTCCCCACCATGGAAGCCCTCGCCGCCTGGGCCCAGCGCCACGGCGCCACCGCCGACCCCATCACCGCCGGGGCTGCCGGAGCGGTCGCGGGCCAGAACTACTCGGGCCGTCCGACCACGGGCAGCGGTCCGGCGTCGCGTCCGGCCGGCGAGGAGGGGTACGGCGTGGAAGCGGAATCGCACGGCCTGCTGATCGACCCCGAGGACGCGGGCATCGACCCGGAGGCCGAACTCCCCGACGGGGAGGAGGGAGACGACTTCCCGCTGTGGGAGTCTCCGGGCCGCAAGCCGTCTCCGGCCGAGGCACGGGAGCTGTTCGCGCGGGCTCTGGACGACTTCGAGTCGGACGGGCAGATGGTCGTCGGTCCGAAGGACTTCATGGACTGGTGCGACCGACACAACCTGTCCCGCCCGTGGGTCTCCGAACGACTCAAGGAAGCCGCACTCGACGGCCGCCTGGAGCCGACCTCGGCAACCGGCCGCTGGCGGATCGTGCCCTCCCTGATGGCTGCCTGACACCTGACACCGTCACGCCGTCCTGACAGTCAAACCCCTAGGCAAACCCGCTGTCAGACCCCCTGACACCGGCTGTCTGACACCACCTGACACCACGCCCTGACACCCCACCTCTGCGGGCCCGCGCCACCCACACGGCGCGGGCCCGACCCATACCCGGGAGGCATGCGCATGCCCCACGAACCGGCCGTCCACCACCCCGCCCCGATCACCTGGAACGCCACCCCGAGCCACTACACCGCGGCCCCGCTGCCGGTCCTGCCCACCGGTTCGGGCATCGCCTGGGTCACCCTCCCCGACGGCACCCGCACCCTCGCCTACACCCACCCCACCCACGTCGAAACCGTCCCCGCCCCGGCGCCGGCGGCCGCGGTTCCGGCGTGGGCCAAGACCACCGCGCTCCTCGCCCCGACCGTCGGCGGCGGGATCGGCGCTGCCGGAATCGGAATCTCCTACGCCGCCCCGGGAGTCCTCGCCATGGTCGAAGCCCTCTGGGCCCTCGTCGCGCTCATCGCCGCGGGCGCAGTCCTCCCGCTCCTCCTGCGCACCGGGCGCGGCCGGACCGGGAGGAGCAGGGCCCCCGTCCAGCACATCACCCAGAACATCACCGCCACCGGCCTATTCGGCCGCGCCACCGGAACCCTCAACAACCGCTGACCAAGGAGCACCGCATGCACGAGGACGACTACGCCTCCGAAGTGGTCACCGTCGAACTCGACTGGGGCGACCTGGACGAGCCCTACCGGCGGGACCTCACCCGCCAACAGCTCGGCCAGCTCCTCCTGAACTTCGACGACATGGCCGACACCACTGCCAACCAGTAGTCGCACACACAACGAAGGCGGCCCCCTCTCACGCCAATGAACCGGGGCCGCCCTCATCCACAACCCATCAACAGACCTGTGGAGGGCACCAGCATGACCCACCCCACCGACATCCGGCGAGACCAAAACAGCGACCGGCCCTTACTCCTCGACCTGTTCTGCTGCGCCGGCGGCGCGGCCACCGGCTACCACCGCGCCGGATTCACCATCCACGGCGTCGACGTCGTCGACCGCTCCGCCCGCTACCCGTTCGCCTTCCGCCAGGACGATGCATTGTCCGTCCTCACCGAACTGATTGAGTCGGGTGAGATCGGCCGCTACACCGCGATCCACGCCTCTCCGCCGTGCCAGAAGCGGTGCGCGTTGACCGTGGGCACCAACCGGTCGCGTGGCTGGGGCGGCGAGCACGTCGACCTTGTCGCTCCCACCCGCGAACTGCTCGACGCGTCCGGCCTGCCGTATGTGATCGAGCAGCCCGACGGAAAGGCCGACGTCCGCAAGGACGTCACCCTGTGTGGGGAGATGTTCGGCCTCGGGGTGCTGCGGCACAGGAACTTCGAATTGGGCGGGTGGAGCACTGCAAAGGCCAAGCACGTCCGGCACCGCGGCTACGTGCGCGGCTGGCGCCACGGCGAGTACCGCGACGGGCCGTACGTCGCCGCCTACGGCAAGGGCGGTGGCAAGGCGACGGTCCCGGAGATGCAGCAGGCCATGGGCATCGACTGGACGGACGTACACGAGGAGCTGACCGAGGCCATTCCGCCGGCCTACTCGGAGTGGCTCGGCCGCGCCTTCCTCGCCCGGATCCCGGACGGGAAGGTGACCGCGTGATCCGCGCGACCGGACTCCTGCGTACGGCGCTCTGGCTCGCCGGGATCGGCCTGCCAGTGCTGCCGTTGCGGGAAGGGAAGGAGCCGTTCGGGAACTGCCCGGCCTGCACCCGTTCGGCGTGCGGGGACCGCCCGCACATGAAGGCAGCCGGCCCCTGCCGGTGCCCGGCCCCCTGCCACGCCTGGGGCGCCGCCACCACCGACGCCGACGTCCTGACCGGCCCGGCCTGGGCCCGTGCCTGGCGTCAGGCCGGAGCGGTCGCCTATCACCCGGGCGGGGCGGGTCTGACCGTGGTGGACCTGGACGACGCCAAAGCCGTCGCCTGGGCCCGCGAGCACCTTCCGGCGACCACGGTCGTGGCCACTACCCGCGGCGAGCACTGGATCTACCGGGGCGCCATGCAGTCGGTGAACGGGGTCCGTCCCGGGATCGATCTGAAGTCCACGATGTCCTACGCCCGCTGGCGCGGCCCCGGCACCGGCACCATGAGCCCGCTGCCGGACGTCGTGCGTGCGCTCGTGGTGAAGGAACCCACCGCTAGGCCGATCCGCCCGGTCATCGTGCCCGCGTCGGCCGGGGGCGGGCCGTGCCCGCACCGCTCGCCCGTCTACCTGGAGCGGGGGATCACCATGGCCGAGCAGCGCATCACTGCGGCGGCCGAAGCCATCCACACGACCGTGTACCGGACCTTCCTCGCGGTGCTGTCGGCGCATGGCCGGTGCGGCTGCCTGACCGAGGCCCACACCGGGCGGCTGTTCACCGCTGCGCAGGCCAGGGGCGAATCGGCCCGGCACTGCGAGGACGCCTGGACCAACGCACGCACCGCATTGGGGATGTGACCGTGCCCGACGAGGACAAAAACCCGGCCCGGCAGATCATCACCGACTACGCACAGGCCCACTTCCGGTACTTCCGCACCACCGAAGGCACCGTGTACGCGCAGAAGAACGGGCACCCCGTCGCCCGCCCGATCCGATCCCAGGGGACGACCGGCAGCCACCGGCAGGAACTCATGGTCGGCCTCTACAACGACGGGCACGGCTCCTTCAACGGTTCCGCCCTCAAGGAGGCCTTGGACTTGATCGAAGCACTCGCCCTCAGCCAGGACGTACAGGCCACCCACATCCGGGTCGCGCCCGGATTCGACGGCGCGACCTGGCTCGACCTGGGCCGCGACGATGGCAAGTCCGTCCGCATCCACCCCAACGGTTGGGACATCCTCACCCCCGACCCGCGAGAGGTCTGCTGGCGACGAACCCAGCTCACCGGCGAACTCCCGCTGCCGGAGAAGGACACCGACGGCAAGGGCATCGACGCTCTGCTGCGCCTGTGCAACTTCGCCAACGCCGAGAGCGAGTGCCTGGCCATGGCGTGGCTGATCGGCTGCCTGGAGCCGTCCGTGCCCGTCCCCGCCCCCTTCCTCACCGGCCCGCAGGGCGCCGGCAAGTCGACCGGCGGGCGGATGTTGGTTCGGATCATCGAGGGCATGAAGGGCGACCTGCGCCGGGCGCCCAAGGACGAGGAGAACCTGATCACGGCCGTCGCTGCCGGATGGGTCACCGCCCTCGACAACCTCTCCCACCTGCCGCCGGACCTGTCCGACCTGATGTGCTGCATCGTCACCGGCGCCGAGAGCGTCAAACGCGCCCTGTTCAGCGACGGAGACGTCTACCTCTCCCGCTACCGCCGCCCGCTGCTGTTGACCGGCATCGACGTCGGAGTCATCCGCCCCGACCTTGCCGAACGACTCCTGCCTCTCCGCTTGGAGCGGCCCCGCGTACGCAGGACGGAAGCGGAGCTGTGGGCGGAGTACGAGAGCAAGCTGCCGGTCATCCTCGGCTCGCTCCTGGACCTGACCGTCAAGGTCCGCGCCACGGAGGCCGAGATCCCCGCCGACCTGCGCATGGCGGACTTCGCCCACCTCTGCGCCCAGCTTGATGCGGCCACCGGCCTCGCGTCCTTGAACGCCTACCGGGCGACCTTGGACGACCTCAACGACGACGTGATCGAGGGCGACCTCCTCGCCCAGACCGTTCTCAAGCACGCCGCCGGCCTCGACCCGGGCGCCGAGGTCCGGATGACCTCCGCCGAGTGGCTGCACGCGCTCACCCAGCTCTACACCGGCGAGGACTTCCGGCCCCTGCCCAAGGGCTGGCCCACCACCGGCAAAGTCCTCTCCGACCGTCTCAAGCGACTTCAGCCCACCCTCGCCGCCCGCGGCGTCCTCGTCGACTGGGGCCGCACGAAAGCCGCCCGCTACATCGAGATGACCAGGCCCACCGCCGCGCCGTCACACGAGCAGGCGGAAGCGTTCTAACCCGCGTACCGCGGTCGCTTGCGCACAAGCAAGAAGAGCACCCGGCCCCGCCGACGCGTGCTCTTCTTGCTGTTCCGGCGGCTCGCCGCCGCTGCAAGGGTCGTGCCGCGCAGCGGCCCCTTCTTCGAGTTCGAAGGCGCACCCACAACCACAGACACCCCTTCCTTTTTTCCTAAGAAGGGAAGGACTGCGTCACCCGCGTCACCACCAGCCGCGAAATCGCCTGTGACCTGCGGATACGAGGGTGACGCAGACGGCCCACGGCCGCGTCATCCTGCGTCACCTGCGTCACCGCCCCACGTCACCCGATGACCCAGGTGACGCAGACCGGTGACGCACGCCCACCCCCTATGTCACCCAAAGTCGCAGGTCAGCGCGCTAAATGACGTAGGTGACGCGATGACGCAGAAATCCGGAGGTCGGACAGGTGCGGACCTGTGAGAAGCCTGCAATCGGCCTGTTGCCGATACCCAACAGCCCTGGAGAGAGGACGCATGACCACGTACGAGCCGGAACAGACCATCGACCCCACCGTCGTCCTGCTGACGGTCGAGGAGGCCGCTCGCCGCCTCAGGATCGGCCGAACGCTCTGCTTCCGGCTGATCGGGACCGGCGAGCTGGAGTCCGTGCCCGTGGGCCGCCTGCGCAGGGTCCCCGCCGCCGCCGTGCACGAGTACGTCGCCCGACTCCGAGCCACGCGCGGAACCGCCGCGCCGGCCGCCTGAGAGGAATCCGTGGAAGAGAAGAGCAAGCGCACCCGCCAGCCCAACGGGGCGTCGACCATCTACCTGGGGAAGGACGGCAAGTGGCACGGCCGCGTCACCGTCGGCGTGCGGCCCGACGGCAAGCCCGACCGACGCCACGTCGAGCGCAAGACCCGAGCCGAGGTCACGGAAGCGGTTCGCGAGTTGGAGCGGCAGCGCAAGGACGGAACCGTGCGCAAGGTCGGGCAGCAGTGGACCGTCAAGACGTGGCTTGAGCACTGGGTGGAGAACATCGCCAAGAAGTACGTCAGCGAGAACAGTTACGACGGCTACGAGGTGGATGTTCGGGTCCACCTTGTGCCCGGCCTCGGGGCCCACAAGCTGGAGCGGCTGGAGCCCGAGCACCTGGAGGAGTTCTACTCCCGGATGCAGAAGAACGGCAGCGCCGCCGGGACAGCGCACCACGTGCACCGGACCATCCGGGTCGCCCTGAGCGAAGCGGTCCGGCGGGGCCACGTGCCCAAGAACGTCGCCGAGATCGCCAAGGCCCCGCGGCTCGAAGAGGAGGAGATCGAGCCGTACACGATCCAGGAGATTCAGAGCCTCCTGCTGCAGGCTTCCAAGCTTCGCAACAGTGCTCGCTGGGTCATCGCCCTCGCCCTGGGGCTTCGCCAGGGCGAGGCGCTCGGGCTCATGTGGGAGGACGTCTACCTGGACGCCGGGTACATCCGGATCCGCAAGAACCGCCTGCGGCCCAAGTACGCGCACGGCTGCACGGAACCCTGCGGCCGTAAGCCCGGGTACTGCCGTCAGCGCCAGCAGATCCGGCGGGAGTACAAGAACACCAAGTCCCGCGCCGGCCGCCGCACCATCGGACTGCCGGGGCCGCTCATCAAGCTTCTCCAGAAGCACCAGGAGGAGCAGCAGCGTGACAGGCAGGAGGCCGGGGACGGGTGGGAGGACAAGGGGTACGTCTTCGCGCAGCCGACCGGCGGCCCGCTCATCCCCAACACGGACTACCACCTGTGGAAGCAACTGCTGGAGGACGCAGGGGTGCGAGACGGGCGTCTGCATGACGCACGCCACACCGCCGGGACGGTGCTGCTGCTCCTCCGAGTCCCGGATGTGGTCGTCGACGCGATCATGGGTTGGGAGCCGGGAGGGTCCGCCCGGATGCGAGCCAGGTACATGCACGTCACCGGGCCTCAGCTTGCGGCGGTCGCCCAGCAGGTCGGAGACGCGCTCTGGGGCGCGTCCGAAGCCGAGGAAGAGGCCGGCGCGATCGACCAGCAGTAGGGCCCCGCAGCCCAAGTGAGACGGAAACTGAGACGGGAAAACGCCAGAGGGCCGGACCGCTTTCGCGATCCAGCCCTCTGAGCTGGCGGAGGATACGAGATTCGAACTCGTGAGGGGTTGCCCCCAACACGCTTTCCAAGCGTGCGCCCTAGGCCACTAGGCGAATCCTCCGCCGCAAACAATACAAGACGTTGAGGGGTGCTCGCGAACGTGATCGTCGGGCGGTGGAGTGGACCGGGGTCGGACCGGGGTCCGGTCGAGGCCCGGTCGGGGTCCGGTCGGGGTCCGGCTCGATTCCGGGGGCTTCCATCCGCTAGGGTGGGCGCAGCCCCTCACGTGGCGCTATCTCACCCAACTCCCCCAGGGCCGGAAGGCAGCAAGGGTAAGTGGGCTCTGGCGGGTGCGTGGGGGGCGCTTTGCGTTCCGGGGCGGGTCCGGAGGCGTCGGCGGGCCGCCGTTGTCGGTGGGCCCGGATAACCTCGTAGACGTGTCGTCCCTTGCGCTGTACCGCCGCTATCGCCCCGAGTCGTTCGCCGAGGTCATCGGGCAGGAGCATGTCACTGCCCCGCTGATGCAGGCCCTGCGGAACAACCGGGTCAATCACGCGTACCTGTTCAGCGGGCCGCGCGGCTGTGGAAAGACGACCAGCGCGCGCATCCTCGCCAGGTGCCTGAACTGTGAGCAGGGTCCCACTCCGGACCCGTGCGGCGAGTGCCAGTCCTGCCGTGACCTCGCCAGGAACGGGCCGGGGTCCATCGACGTCATCGAGATCGACGCCGCCTCCCACGGTGGTGTGGACGATGCCCGTGACCTGCGGGAAAAGGCCTTCTTCGGGCCCGCGTCCAGCCGGTACAAGATCTACATCATCGACGAGGCCCACATGGTCACCTCGGCGGGCTTCAACGCCCTGCTGAAGGTGGTCGAGGAGCCGCCGGAGCACCTCAAGTTCATCTTCGCCACCACCGAGCCCGAGAAGGTCATCGGGACCATCCGCTCCAGGACGCACCACTACCCCTTCCGGCTCGTGCCGCCCGGCACGCTGCGGGACTACCTCGGTGAGGTCTGCGGGCGCGAGGGCGCGCAGGTCGAGGACGGCGTGCTGCCGCTCGTCGTGCGCGCCGGCGCCGGATCCGTGCGTGACTCGATGTCCGTCATGGACCAGCTGCTGGCCGGTGCGGGTGAGGAGGGTGTGACGTATGCCATGGCCACCTCCCTCCTCGGCTACACGGAGGGCGCGCTGCTCGACTCCGTCATCGACGCGTTCGCCTCGGGGGACGGCGCCGCCGCCTTCGAGGTCGTCGACCGGGTGGTGGAGGGCGGGAACGACCCCCGGCGCTTCGTCTCCGACCTGCTGGAGCGGCTGCGCGACCTCGTGATCCTGGCCGCCGTGCCCGACGCCGGGGAGAAGGGGCTGATCGACGCCCCCGCCGATGTCGTGGAGCGGATGCAGGCCCAGGCGTCCGTCTTCGGGGCCGCCGAGCTGTCGCGCGCCGCCGATCTGGTCAACACCGGCCTGACCGAGATGCGCGGCACGACCTCGCCGCGGCTGCAGCTGGAGCTGATCTGCGCCCGCGTGCTGCTGCCGGCCGCCTTCGACGACGAGCGGTCCCTCCAGGCCCGGCTCGACCGACTGGAGCGCAGCGGGGCCGCCGCCTTCGCCGCCGGGCCGCCGCCCGGCATGCCGCCCGCCATGGGCTACGTACCCGCGCCCGAGGCGCACGGCATGGCGCCCGTCGGCCCGGGCGGAGGCGTCGCCGCCGCACGTGCCGCCGTACAGGCCCAGGCGCCCCAACAAGCCCCGGTCCAGCCCCAGCCCCAGCCCCAGCCCCAGGCTCCGGCTCCCGTCGCCCCGCCCGTCGCCGTTCCCGAGCCGGTACGGGCGCCCGAGCCGGCGGCGCCGCCCGCCGCAGCCCCCGCCGCCGCCGGGGCCTGGCCGACCGCGGCCGCGCCCGGGCAGGGCATCCCCGCAGCGGCGCAGCCCCAGGCCGCGCCCGCGGCCCCCGCCCCGGGCGCCTGGCCCGGAGCAGGTGCCGGCGCCGGGGCCTGGCCGAGCGCGGCCGCCCCCGGTCAGGGAATCCCGGCGGCGGCCCAGGCCGCCCCCGCCGCGCCCGCCCCCGTGGCCGCGGCCCCCGCGGCCCCGCCGTCCCCGGGGATGGCCGCCGGAGCCGGCCAGGTGCAGGCGATGTGGCCGGGCATCCTGGAGGCCGTCAAGAACCGCCGCCGCTTCACCTGGATCCTGCTCAGCCAGAACGCCCAGGTCACGGGCTTCGACGGAACCACCCTCCAGCTCGGCTTCCCCAATCCCGGAGCCCGCGACAACTTCGCGAGCAGCGGCAGCGAGGACGTGCTCAAGTCGGTCCTGGCCGAGCAGTTCCAGGTCAACTGGAAGATCGACGCCGTGGTGGGCGGCGGCGGTGGCCAGCCCGCCCCCCAGGCCGGGTACTCGGCTCCGCCCGCGCCCGCCTACAGCCCGCCGCCCGCCGCCCCGCAGGCCCAGGCCCCGGCGCAGTCCCCCGCGCCGGCGCCCGCCCCGCAGCAGCCGCGGTACCAGCCGCCCCAGCAGTCCGCCCCCGCGTCGCAGCCGCCCGCGCAGCAGGCGCCCCCGCCCGTCGCCCCCGAGGACGACTTCGCGGAGGACGACGACCCGGACCTCGTCGAGAGCGCGCTGACCGGACACGACCTCATCGTGCGCGAGCTCGGAGCCACCGTTGTGGAGGAATACACGAACGAGTAGGGGCGTCCCATTGGGTGGCCGCACGAAAGGGAATCCGGAGCGCGGGCTACGCTTCATGGCGTGAAGGTCCTCGTCATCGGCGGCGGCGCCCGCGAACATGCCCTGTGCCGCTCTCTGTCCCTCGACCCCGACGTCTCCGCGCTGTACTGCGCCCCCGGTAACGCGGGGATCGCGGATGTGGCCGAGCTGCGGGACGTCGACCCCCTCGACGGCGACGCCGTGGCGCGCCTGGCCACCGAGCTCGACGCCGCCCTGGTCGTCGTCGGCCCGGAGGCCCCGCTGGTCGCCGGAGTCGGCGACGCCGTCCGCGCGGCCGGCATCCCCGTCTTCGGCCCGTCCGGCGAGGCCGCGCAGCTCGAAGGCTCCAAGGCCTTCGCGAAGGACGTGATGGCCGGGGCCGGCGTCCCGACCGCGCGCAGCTACCTCTGCACCACCCCGGAAGAGGTGGACGCGGCCCTCGACGCCTTCGGCGCCCCGTACGTCGTCAAGGACGACGGCCTCGCGGCCGGCAAGGGCGTCGTGGTCACCGAGGACCTCGCCGCCGCCCGCGACCACGCGCTGGCCTGCGACCGCGTGGTCATCGAGGAGTACCTCGACGGCCCCGAGGTCTCCCTCTTCGCCATCACCGACGGCGTCACCGTGCTCCCGCTCGTGCCCGCGCAGGACTTCAAGCGCGCGCTCGACGGCGACGAGGGCCCCAACACCGGTGGCATGGGCGCCTACTCCCCGCTGCCCTGGGCCGACCCGAAGCTGGTCGACGAGGTCATGGCGAGCGTGCTCCAGCCGACCGTCGACGAGCTCCGCCGCCGCGGCACCCCCTTCTCCGGCCTGCTGTACGCGGGCCTCGCGCTCACGAGCCGCGGCGTACGGGTCATCGAGTTCAACGCCCGCTTCGGCGACCCCGAGACCCAGGTGGTCCTGGCCCGGCTGCGGACCCCGCTCGCGGGCGTGCTGCTGAACGCGGCCAACGGCACCCTGGACACCCAGGCCGAGCTGCGCTGGAGCGAGGACGCCGCCGTGACGGTGGTCATCGCCTCCCACAACTACCCGGACACCCCCCGCACCGGGGACCCGATCGAGGGCCTCGCCGAGGTGGTCGCCGAGGACGGACCCGACGCGTACGTGCTGCACGCCGGCACCCGCCAGGAGGGCGACGCCGTCGTCAGCGCGGGCGGCCGCGTCCTGTCGGTGACGGCGACCGGTTCCGACCTGGCACAGGCCCGCGAGAAGGCGTATAAGGCCGTCGCGCGGATCCGGCTGGACGGATCGCAGCACCGTACGGACATCGCCGCCAAGGCGGCCCAGACCGGCTGAGCCCCCGCTGACCAGTGGCTACGCGGACCCGCGGGCCCGGTGCGCACACCCTGCGCCCGGGCCCGCGGGCGTGTTCGCGTACGAGTGCATCCGGCCGCGTTCGAACGCACCCAGCTTTACCCAAAGCCATTCCATCGGGTGATCTCACCCGGTCTGCCTGACGCCCGGACGAGCCCCAACTAGGGTGCGATTCCAAGCATTCCGGCACTTGGCCCACCGGCATTGCGATGTCAGTGGCGGGTGTCACAGTGGGGGAGTGAGCAACGTCGCCGCAGGGCAGAGGGGGTGAGGTCCGGCCGTGTCCGGAACCGGTTCGATCGTGGAAGTGAGCGCGCCGTCCGCGCGTTCCCGAGCCCTGGCCGTGCTGCGCGTGCGCAGTACGGCCCTGGCCCTCGGGCTGCTGCCCGCCGCCCTCGCGGTGGTGCTGGTGAGCGCCCGGATGACGGGCCGGCTGGCCGGTGACCCCTGGCCCGTGGTGACCCTCGTCGTCTGCGCGGTCGCCGCCCTGGTGCTGCTCGTCGGCGGGATCTTCGCCGCCGTGGTGCTGAGGGCGAGCCCCGCCGTGACGCCCACCGTGCCGCTCCCGGAGGGCTCCGCGCCCGATCTCTACCGGCTCGTACGGGATCTGGCCGACCGGATGGACGTCCCCGCTCCCTCCGCGATAGCCCTGACCCCGGACTGCGACAGCTGGCTGGAGGACCGCTCCCACGCGGCGCACCGCCAGGGCGGCATATCCACGGGTCCGGAGACGGAACCGGGAGCCGCCCCCGTGCTGGTGATCGGCTCGCCGTTCCTCTGGTGGATGCGCGTCGCCGAACTGCGGGCCGTGCTCGCTCCGGTCGTCGCCGGTACGGGACCTTCCGCGCACCCCGACATAGCCGACGCCCGCGGTTTCATCCGCGGACTGGACGCCGCCGTGGACGTGGGCAACCGCCGCGGCCTCGGCTGGATCGCCGCCGGCGCCCGGCTGCTGCTGCGGCTGTGTCGGGTGGACGCCGCCGAGATGGAGCGCGGGGTGGCCGTGGCCGCCTCGGACCGCGCACAGGGTGTGGACTACGGGCTGCGCATCGTCGCCCAGGAACAGGTCGGCCTCGCCTACGCGGGCTGGGACCGGCTGCTGACCCGGGTCGCGCTGCCCGCCTGGCGGATGGGCCGCTGGCCCGCGCACCTCGACGCCGGGGTGGTCTCCGCGCTGACCGAGCTGTCCCGACGGGACCGGCTGGCCGACGGGTTCGCCTCGCGGCTCGGCGAGCGCCCCGCCTGCGATCTGCTGGAGCGCCCCGGAGTGGTCGACGAGGCGGCCTCGCTGCTGGCCGCCCGGCTCTTCCACGGAGGTCCGGCCGAGGCCGGGCCGGACTGGTCCCCGGTGGACTGGGCCGCGTATCCGGAGGAGGTCGTGGACCGGAAGTGGCGCACCGAGGCGGCCCGGCTGCACGCCGCGCTGGACGCCCTGGCCGTCCCGGAGCGCCCGGGCACGGCCGCCGCCGTCGGCGCCCCCGCCTCCCCGGCGCCCGCCGGGGACGGCTTCGCCGGGCCCACCTTGGAGCGGGTGCTCGGCCACCTCACCGATCCCTCGGGCAGCGGTGCGGCCGGCGAGGCGCTGGCCGGGCGGCTCAGCGGGGACCTGGCCCGCGAGGAGCGGGCCGCCGGGGCCGCGCGCCCCCGGACCGCGAAGGAGCACGGCGGGGACTGCGTACCGCTCTTCCCGCTCCAGCCGCCGCGCACCGGGCGGGACCTGCTGGCCGACCACGTCACCGCGATGGTGTGCTGCGCCGCCGTGGACTCGGCGGGGGCGGCTCCCGGCCTCGACTGGCTGGACGGTCCGGTGCTGCTCGTCGACGGCGCCCGCTGCTCCGACCTGGCGCCGCTCGTGCTGTGCCTGGTCGAGGACGGGGACCCGGAGCCCCTGCGGAACTGGCTGGCGGAGTTCGGCGTACGGCCCGAGAAGCCCGTCCGGCTCGTCTGAGGGAACCCCCCGGGCTTCCGCGTCGGGCTTCCTCGCCGGGCTTCCCCCATCGGGCTACGGATCGCACGCACAACCGGATCCCAATGTTCCTATCACGTCAATTCGCGACGAACGGTGACGGACTGAGTGCGTTATGTGATGTGCTGGGACCGGCTCGACGCATGCACGTCCGGGGGAGCGAGGGAGGGGAGCGGGTACATGGGTGCGGACCAGATCCGGCGCTGGGAGTCAGGTGCGCTCGCGCACGCGGTGAACGACCCCTTCGGACAGGGCCCCCTGCCCTGGTTCCGGGGCAGCGAGCTCTACTTCGACGACACCGGCCACGTCGTCCCCTGGTACGTGGACCCGGCCGCAGCGGTGGCGGGCGCGGCCACCGGCACCGGCGCCGGCCGGATCCCCCGCGCCCGCGGCAACGGCGGCCCGCTCACCGCCGACGACGTGCACCGCCAGATCAAGGGCTTCGCCTCCACCGGAGCCGTCGCCCCCGGCGAGGCCATCGACTTCCACATCACCGTCGACCCGCCCCAGCAGTTCTCCGTCGACGTCTACCGGATCGGCCACTACGGCGGCGACGGCGCTTCGAAGATCACCACCAGCCCGCGGCTCTCCGGCATCGTCCAACCGGCGCCGCTGACCGCCGACCGGACCGTCTCCTGTCACCACTGGTGGCTGTCCTGGCGCCTCCAGGTGCCCTCCTACTGGAGCGTCGGCGCCTACGTGGCCGTCCTGACCACCGCCGACGGCTACCGCTCCCACATCCCCTTCACGGTCCGCGACGACCACCCCGCGGACCTGCTCCTCCTGCTCCCCGACATCACCTGGCAGGCCTACAACCTCTACCCGGAGGACGGTCGCACCGGCGCCAGCCTCTACCACGCGTGGGACGACGAGGGCCGCCTCCTCGGCGAGCAGGACGCGGCCACCACGGTGTCCTTCGACCGCCCCTACGCGGGCGCGGGCCTGCCCCTGCACGTCGGCCACGCCTACGACTTCATCCGCTGGGCCGAGCGCTACGGCTACGACCTCGCCTACGCCGACACCCGCGACCTGCACGCCGGCCGCGTCGACCCCAGCCGCTACCGCGGCCTGGTCTTCCCCGGCCACGACGAGTACTGGTCGGGCCCCATGCGCCGCACCGTCGAGCGCGCCCGCGACAACGGCACCTCGCTCGTCTTCCTCTCCGCCAACACCATGTACTGGCAGGTCGAGCTCGGCCCCTCCCCCTCCGGGGTCGACGACCGGCTCCTCACCTGCCGAAAACGCCGCGGCCCCGGCCGCCCCAGCCTCTGGCGCGAAGTGGACCGCCCCGAGCAGCAGTTGCTCGGAATCCAGTACGCGGGCCGGGTCCCCGAGCCCGCACCCCTGATCGTGCGCAACGCCTCGCACTGGCTCTGGGACTCCACCGGGGCAGGGGAGAACGACGAGCTGCCCGGCCTGGTCGCGGGCGAGGCCGACCGCTACTTCCCGCGCACCCAGCTCCCCGTGCACCAGGACCGGATCCTGCTCGCGCACTCCCCGTACCTCGACACCGAGGGCCACCGCCGCCACCAGGAGACCTCCCTGTACCGGGCCCCCAGCGGCGCCCTGGTCTTCGCCTCCGGCACCTTCGCCTGGTCCCCCGCCCTGGACCGCCCCGGGCACGTCGACGAGCGCGTGCAGCGGGCCACCGCCAACCTCCTCGACCGCATCTGCAAGAGGGACTGACCAGTTGGGGGGTGTCTTGCGGATCAGGCCGGGCTCGCGGCGTCTGGGGCCGCGCCTGATCCGCAAGACACCCCCCAAGCCGGACACCCCCTGGCCGGCGCGTGGGTCCCGGTACGCGAGAATGGACCCGCGCTCGTACAGAACCACAGGGAGACCCCGTGTCCGGATTCGTCGAAAAACCTGAGCCGGCGCAGGTGCCCGGCCTCGTCCACCTCCACACCGGGAAGGTGCGAGACCTCTACCGCGACGAGGACGGCCGTCTCGTCATGGTCGCCAGCGACCGCATGTCCGCCTTCGACTGGGTCCTGCCGACCGAGATCCCGGACAAGGGGCGCGTGCTCACCCAGCTGTCCCTGTGGTGGTTCGACCAGCTCGCGGACCTCGTCCCGAACCACGTCCTCTCCACCGACCTGCCCGCCGGCGCCCCCGCCGACTGGGCCGGCCGCACCCTGATCTGCAAGAACCTCGACATGGTCCCCGTCGAGTGCGTGGCCCGCGGCTACCTCACCGGCTCCGGCCTCGCCGAGTACGTGCAGACCCGCACGGTCTGCGGCCTCGGCCTCCCCGAGGGCCTCGTGGACGGCTCCGAGCTGCCCGGCCCCATCTTCACCCCGGCCGCGAAGGCCGAGGTCGGCGAGCACGACGAGAACGTCTCGTACGAGGAGGTCGCGCGCACCACCGGCGCCGAGACGGCCGCGCTGCTGCGCCAGACCACCCTGGCCGTGTACAGCCGCGCCCGCGACATCGCCCGCGAGCGCGGGATCATCCTGGCCGACACCAAGTTCGAGTTCGGCTTCGACGCGGACGGCACGCTCATCGCCGCCGACGAGGTGCTGACCCCGGACTCCTCCCGCTTCTGGCCCGCGGACCAGTGGGAGCCGGGCCGCTCGCAGCCCTCGTTCGACAAGCAGTACGTCCGCGACTGGCTGGCCTCCCCGGCCTCCGGCTGGGACCCGAAGGGCGAACTCCCGCCGCCGGCCCTCCCGACGCAGGTCGTCGCTCAGACCCGCGCCAAGTACATCGAGGCGTACGAGCGCCTGACCGGCCTGACCTGGTCCTGACGACGAAGAAGGCCCCGATCGATGATCGGGGCCTTCTTCGTTCTGAGCGGACAACGCGACTCGAACGCGCGACATCCACCTTGGCAAGGTGGTGCTCTACCAACTGAGCTATGTCCGCACTGCGCCGTAGCGCGAGAGCAACTATACCCAACCTCGGCGCCGTGCGAGACGCACTGCCGTGTGTCGGTTCTCCGCGCCCAGTTTCGTCGCCGCCGAGGACAGGTAGTTCCGCACCGTCCCCTGGGACAGCGAGGCCCGCTCCGCGATCTCCGCGATCGGCGCCCCGTCCGCCGCGAGCTCCAGCACCTCCGCCTCACGGGCGGTCAGCGGGGAGTCCCCCGCGCTGATCGCGTCGGCCGCCAACTCCGGGTCCACGTAACGCCCTCCGGTGTGCACGGTGCGGATCAGCTCCGCCAGCCGCTGCGCCGAAACCGTCTTCGGCGTGAAGGCCCGGACCCCCGCCGCCAGGGCCCGCTTCAGATGCCCCGGACGGCCGTGACTGGTCACGATCATGACCTTGCAATCGGGCAGTTCCGCCCGCAGGGTTGTGGCGACGCTCACACCGTCCGCCCCCGGCATCTGCAGGTCGAGCACCGCCACGTCCGGCCGGTGCGCCCGCGCCATGGCGATCGCCTCGGGCCCCGAGGCCGCCTCGGCGACGACCAGCAGGTCGTCCTCCAGCGAGAGCAGCGCCGCGAGCGCGCCCCGGATCAGGTGCTCGTCGTCGGCCAGCAGTACGCGTACGGGACTCATGCCCACGTCTCCAGTCGGTCGGTTCGCGATGCGGGTATCTCGGCGCGCAGCCGGAACCGGCCGCCGTCCACGGGCCCGGCGCTCAGGGTCCCGTCCAGGACGGCCAGCCGCTCGCGCAGCCCGGCCAGCCCCGATCCGGGCGGCCCGGCGGGGGCCTCGGGGGCCCCGTCGTTCTCCACGACCAGCGTCACGGCCCCCTCCTCGGACGCGGTGAGCCGGATCGCGCAGCTCTGCGCGTCCCCGTGCCGCAGGACGTTCGTCGTCGCCTCCCGCACCACCCAGCCGAGCGCGGACTGCACCTCGGCGGGCAGCCGGGGGCCGGCCTCGAAGTCGACCCGGCAGTCCATGCCGGCGGCGGTCAGCACCCCGCGGGCGCCCTCCAGTTCCACCGCGAGGTCCGCCTCCCGGTAGCCCCGCACGACGTCCCGTACCTCGCGCTGCGATTCCCGGGCGATCCGCTGGACCTCGATCATCTGTTCCACGGCCTCGGGCCGTTCGCGCCGGGCCAGCTGCACCGCCAGCTCGCTCTTGAGCGCGATCACCGCCAGGTTGCGGCCCATCACGTCGTGCAGGTCCCGCCCGAAGCGCAACCGCTCCTCGGCCACCGCGAGCTGCGCCTGCACCTCCCGGGCGCGGTCGAGTTCGTGGACCGTGCGCAGCAGCCACCCGGAGAACCCGCAGGTGAAGGAGAGGAAGGCGCAGGACACCAGGACCGCGACGAAGTACCCGATGATTTCGTCCGGTTCCAGGCCCAGCGCGGCGACGATCACCGCGGTCCCGGAGGCCGCGACCGGGGGAACGTACTTCATGTGTCGGACCTTCTCCATGGTGAGTACGAGGGATCCGCAGCCGAAGCAGCTCACCCCCATCACCAGGCCCGGAGCGGCGGACTCGTCGAGCGCGCCGAACCGGCGCAGGAGGAGGAAGAGCAGGACGGCCGCGGCGGTGAGGACCGTCACCAGCGTCGCGAGCGCGACCGGCCTCTCACGGCGGCCGCAGACGAAGTCCAGGGCCCTGGAGGAGAGGAAGCCGACGATGACGGAGTGGGCGCAGATCACCAGGAAGGTGGTGAGCGCCAGTGACCGGGGGGTGTCGTTTTCGGGGCCCGTGAAGGCCACCAGTCCGAAGGACACGATCTCCAGCAGCACGAAGAAGTGGAAGGACCAGCGCGTGTAGAGCTCGACCTTCCCCGCACTGCTGCGGTTCTTCCACCACCCGGTCAGCTTCGACACGTCCCCGTCCCCCGATCCGCCTCAGCGCCGCGGTTCCCAGCGGAACCACCGCTGGACAGCAAACACGGTGATCACGGTCCAGGCCAGCGCGCCCAGCCCGGCCACCAGCAGGTCCGTGCCGTCCGCCCCGCCGCTCCAACCGGCCCGCACCAGGGCCATCACCCCGCTCAGCGGCAGGAGTTCGCACACGGAGGCCAGTGCGTCCGGCAGCGTGTCCACCGGTACGAAGAGCCCCGAGCCGGCCGCCGTCACGACGAACAGGGGCATCGACGTGAGCCCCGCGGTCTCCACATTGCGGGTGAAGGCGCTGGTCAGCGCGGCCATTCCGGCCAGCACCACGATCCCCGCGAGGACGCCCGCCACGAGCAGCAGCGGGTTGCGCGGCATCGCCACGTCGAGGACGGCGGCCCCCGCGACCGCGAGGACGGTGCTCTGCCCGAGTGCCAGGACGGCGGCCGGCAGCGCGGTCCCGGTGAGGATCTCCAGGTCGTTGGCCTCGCCGGTCCGCAGCCTCTTGAGGACGAGCTCCTCGCGCCGGGCCACGTAGGCGGAGACCAGGTTCAGGTACACGACGAGGACCAGCACCATGCCGATCCCGCCGGTCAGGGTGGCCTCGCCGACGGACGCCGTCCGGCCGGAGTCGCCCAGCGAGGACCGCAGGAGGAACACCATCAGCAGGGGCATCGCCAGCGCCACGCTCAGCGTGGCCCGGTTGCGCACCAGAAGGGTCAGTTCGGCGCGGCCCAGCGCGGTGAGCCGTCCGGGGTTCAGGGGCACGGGCTTCAGGGGCACGCGCTTCAAGGTCACGCCGTTCATCGGACTGCCGCCTCCTCACGTCGGTTCTGCGCGATTTCCAGGAAGGCCTCCTCCAGGGAGGCGGAGCGGGCGTCGAGCCCGGCCAGTTCCACGCCGGATTCCCGGGCCCAGCCGAGCAGTTCGGCGAGGTCCTGCTGGAGCCGGTCGGTACGGATCTCCACGCGCGGCCCGTCGGACGCCGCGTGGAGCGTGAGCGGCAGCCGGGCCGCCGGAACCCCGTCCGGCAGCGTGAACCGGATCCGGGACGGCCGGCTCGCCGTCACCTCGGCCGGGCGGCCCGACAGGACGATCTCCCCCTCGTGCAGGATCGCCAGCCGGTCGGCGAGTTCCTCGGCCTCCTCCAGGTAGTGCGTGGTCAGCACCACCGTGGTGCCCTGATCCCGCAGTTCCCGTACCAACGCCCAGGTGTCCCGGCGACCTTCGGGGTCCATGCCGGTGGTCGGCTCGTCCAGGAACAGCACCTCGGGCCGCCCCAGCAGGGCCGTCGCCAGGTCGAGCCGCCGCCGTTCGCCCCCGGACAGCTGCTTGACCCGTACGGAGGACCGCGCGGCCAGTCCGACCAGTTCCAGGACCTCGGCGGCGGGACGGGCGCCCGTGGTGACCCCGCTCCACGTCCTCAGGGTCTCGGCGACCGAGAGGTCGGAGGGGAAACCGCCCTCCTGGAGCATGACCCCGGTGCGCGGGCGGACCTCGGCCCGCCGTGCGTACGGGTCGAGCCCGAAGACCCGGACCCGCCCGCCGCTCGGCGCGGCCAGTCCCTCCAGCAGTTCGACGGTGGAGGTCTTGCCGGCGCCGTTGGTGCCGAGGAGGGCGAAGACCTCGCCCCGCGCCACGGAGAAGGAGACGCCCCGTACGGCCTCGAAGCCCCCGGCGTAGCCGCGGCGCAGGCCCTCTGCCTGGATCACTGTGTCGGTGGTCATGGATCAAGCCTCGCGGCGCCCGCACGCGGTCGGCAGTGCGCGCTGTCACGGCCCGGCATGACATTTGTCAGGACGGCCGTCGTGAGAAGCCGTGGAAATACGAAGAAGGCCCCGATCGCAATGATCGGGGCCTTCTTCATACAGAGCGGACGACGCGACTCGAACGCGCGACATCCACCTTGGCAAGGTGGTGCTCTACCAACTGAGCTACGTCCGCAAGCAGTGCACTGCCGGGGCAGTACGTGCATCACTCTACCCGATCCACCGAGGTGGTCGGAAAGCGATACAGAGCGGGTGACAGGGATCGCACACTGCGCCTTCCCTCTGGAAGAGGGATGTTCTGCTACTGAACTACACCCGCACGACCTTCGGGGTCTTGCCTTTCGGCCTGGCCCCTCGGCGTGATCCAGACTCTAGCCGATCCATGGGGGTGGATGGCAAATCGGCCCTCAGTGCGCGGCGTTGTAGGCCTCGTAGATCTTCTTCGGGATGCGGCCGCGCGGCGGGACCTCGAACTGGTTGGCGCGGGCCCAGGCCCGGACGACCGCGGGGTCGGGGGCGATGGACGTGTGCTTGAACACCTTCCCCGAGCGGGACTGCCGGCGGCCGGCGGCCACGAAGGGGGCCAGGCCCTTCCGCAGTTTCTTTGCGTTCGCCACATTGAGGTCGATCTCGTAGGACTTTCCGTCCAGAGCGAACACGACCGTCTCCGCCGCTTCTCCGCCATCGATGTCATCGGAGAGCGTGACCACTACGCGCTGCGCCACGGATATCGGTCCCTTCGGTGCGACGTGCCACGCGCTGACGTGCGGCGATGTCGCCTGTGTGGATGTTTCGGGGCAATGCGTCTTTGAACAGGAATCCTGACTGATTCCTTTGTACCGCGATTCCCATTGCATTGCGAAGCCCAGTTAATTCTCTCCGCGTGTCCCGCCGCAATGCCGGGCGCGTGTTTTTCCGGCGGATTTTGCGAAGCGTTGGTGAAGCCGAAACGGGTCGGTGATCATGCCCTCTCGATATCTACCCGCGTAGAAATTTTGGCCGGGTACGCTGAGGGAACCGCCTTGCACCAACCACCTCATCGGGAGTGCCAGTGGCACGCGTCGTAGTCGACGTCATGCTCAAGCCGGAGATCCTCGACCCCCAGGGCCAGGCGGTGCAGCGTGCACTGCCGCGCCTGGGCTTCGCGGGGATCGCCGACGTCCGCCAGGGGAAGCGTTTCGAACTGGAAGTGGAGGGACCGGTCGACCAGGCCGCCCTCGACCGCATCCACAAGATGGCCGAAACGTTCCTCGCCAACACCGTCATCGAAGACTTCACCGTGAAGGTCGAGGCCTGACGGTGACCACTCGCATCGGTGTCGTCACGTTCCCCGGAACGCTCGACGACCGTGACTCGCTGCGCGCCGTCCGCCTCGCGGGGGCCGAGCCGGTCTCGCTCTGGCACCGCGACAAAGACCTGCACCAGGTCGACGCGGTCGTCCTCGCGGGCGGCTTCTCCTACGGGGACTACCTGCGCGCCGGGGCCATCTCCCGCTTCTCGCCGGTGATGGAGACCATCATCGAGCAGGCCAAGGGCGGCATGCCCGTCCTCGGCATCTGCAACGGCTTCCAGGTCCTCACCGAGGCCCACCTGCTGCCGGGGGCGATGCTCCGCAACAACCACCTGCACTTCATCTGCCGCGACCAGAAGCTGCGCGTGGAGAACGCGCAGACCGCCTGGACCGGCGACTACGAGCAGGGCCAGGAGATCTCGGTCCCGCTCAAGAACATGGACGGCCGGTACGTCGCCGACGAGCACACGCTCGACGAACTGGAGGCCGAAGGCCGAGTGGCCTTCCGCTACCTCGACGTCAACCCGAACGGTTCGCTGCGCGACATCGCCGGCATCACCAACGCCGCGGGCAACGTCGTCGGCCTCATGCCCCACCCCGAGCACGCGGTCGAGCCGCTGATCGGGACGGGCCGCACCGACGGCCTCCTGTTCTTCACCTCGGTCCTGAAGAAGCTGGTCAGCGCATGAGCCTCGACACCGTCAAGAACGCCACCGAGACGCCGGACGCCTCCCAGCCCTGGAAGGAACTCGGCCTCAAGGAGGACGAGTACGCCCGGATCCGCGAGATCCTCGGCCGCCGGCCCACCGGCGCCGAGCTGGCCATGTACTCGGTCATGTGGTCCGAGCACTGCTCGTACAAGAGCAGCAAGGTCCACCTCGCCCAGTTCGGCAAGAAGGCCCCCAAGAACGACGCCATGCTCGTCGGCATCGGCGAGAACGCCGGCGTCGTCGACGTCGGCCAGGGGTACGCGGTCACCTTCAAGGTCGAGTCGCACAACCACCCGTCGTACATCGAGCCCTACCAGGGCGCGGCCACCGGCATCGGCGGCATCGTCCGCGACATCCTCGCGATGGGCGCCCGCCCGGTCGCCGTCGTGGACCCGCTGCGCTTCGGCGCCGCCGACCACCCCGACACCAAGCGCGTCCTGCCGGGCGTGGTCGCGGGCATCGGCGGCTACGGCAACTGCCTGGGCCTGCCCAACATCGGTGGCGAGGTCGTCTTCGACGAGTGCTACCAGGGCAACCCGCTGGTCAACGCCGGCTGCATCGGCGTGATGAAGCACGAGGACATCCACCTCGCCAAGGCCTCCGGCCCCGGCAACAAGGTCATCCTCTACGGCGCCCGCACGGGCGGCGACGGCATCGGCGGCGTCTCGGTCCTCGCGTCCGAGACCTTCGACGACACCAAGCCGACCAAGCGCCCCGCCGTCCAGGTCGGCGACCCCTTCCAGGAGAAGCTCCTCATCGAGTGCACCCTGGAGATCTTCAAGGAGAAGCTGGTCGCGGGCATCCAGGACCTCGGCGGCGCCGGGCTCTCCTGCGCCACCTCCGAGCTGGCCTCCGCCGGTTCCGGCGGCATGCGGGTCGAGCTGGACACCGTCCCGCTGCGCGACGCGACGCTCTCGCCCGAGGAAATCCTCATGAGCGAGTCGCAGGAGCGCATGTGCGCGATCGTCGAGCCCCAGTACGTCGACCGCTTCATGGAGATCTGCGAGAAGTGGGACGTCATCGCCACCGTCATCGGTGAGGTGACCGACGGCGAGCGCCTGGAGATCTTCTGGCACGGCGAGCAGATCGTGGACGTGCCCCCGGGCACCGTCGCCCACGAGGGACCGGTCTACAACCGTCCCTTCGCGCGCCCCTCCTGGCAGGACGCGCTCCAGGCGGACGACGCGGGCCGGCTGCCGCGGCCGCAGACCTCCGAGGAGCTGCGCGCGCAGGTCCTGGCCCTGGTCTCCTCCCCGAACCAGGCCTCGAAGTCGTGGGTCACCGACCAGTACGACCGCTTCGTGCAGGGCAACACCGTCCTGTCGCAGCCCGAGGACGCGGGCATGGTCCGCATCGACGAGGAGTCCAACCTCGGCGTCGCCATGGCCACCGACGGAAACGGCCGCTACGCCAAGCTCGACCCGTACACGGGCGCGCAGCTGGCGCTGGCCGAGTCGTACCGCAACGTGGCCGCGACCGGCGCCAAGCCGCTGGCCATCTCCGACTGCCTGAACTTCGGTTCCCCCGAGGACCCGGACGTCATGTGGCAGTTCGCCGAGGCCTGCCGCGGTCTCGCGGACGGCTGCCTGGAGCTGGGCACCCCGGTGACCGGCGGCAACGTCTCGCTCTACAACCAGACCGGTGACGTCGCCATCCACCCGACCCCGGTCGTGGCGGTGCTCGGCGTGATCGACGACGTCAACCGCCGTACGCCGATGGCGTTCTCCGAGGCCGGCCAGCTGCTGTACCTGCTGGGCGACACTGCCGAGGAGTTCGGCGGCTCGGCCTGGTCCCAGGTCGTCCACGACCACCTGGGCGGCATGCCGCCGAAGGTGGACCTGGGCCGCGAGAAGCTGCTCGGCGAGATCCTGATCTCCGCCTCGCGCGACGGCATGATCGACGCCGCGCACGACCTGTCGGACGGCGGCGTCATCCAGGCGCTCACCGAGTCCTGCCTCAAGGGCGGCAACGGTGCGCGCGTGGTGGTCCCCGAGGGCCTGGACGCCTTCACCTTCCTGTTCTCCGAGTCCGCGGGCCGCGCCATCGTGTCGGTCCCGCGCAGCGAGGAGCTCCGCTTCACCGACATGTGCGGCGCGCGGGGCCTTCCCGCGGCGCGCATCGGCGTGGTGGACGGCGAGGAGATCGAGGTCCAGGGCGAGTTCACCCTCCCGCTGGCCGAGCTCCGCGAGGCCCACGAGGCGACGATCCCGGCCCTGCTGGCCTGATCCCCGCTCCGCCCGTCCACGGGCCCCCGGTCGGATTCCCTCCGGCCGGGGGCCCGTCGCGTTGTTAGCCTCGGTGCGGTCGCAGCCGTACCAACGGGGGGTCGGGGATGTTCGAACCACTGGAGCCGTCACGCGGGGGCCCGCTCCCGGACCGGGGCCGCCTGCGCAACGTGGCCAACGCCGCGCTGCTGTTGGTCGGCATCGGCGGCCTCGCCCTCGGAGGCTGGGCGCTGCTCGACGCGTACGAGACCCACCAGGACCGCGAGGCCTCCCGCGCGCTGATCACCAAGGCGTGCGCCGGGCTCGCGGACCCCCGCGCGGTCATGGAGCTGGACGGCGGCGCCGACCGGGTGGTGCTCGGCGGCAGGGACGCCGGCACCGTCGACTTCGAGACGATCCCGGACGGCTGCGCGCTGAGCCGGGTCGTGGAACGGGACGGCAAGGACCGTACGTACAGCCAGTTCACGCTGTCCCTGAAGGGGCTCCCGCAGGCACGCGACCTGCACGTCACCGATGACGCCTGGCGGACCGGCCCGTTCCGGACCCACCGCTCGCAGGGCGACGCGACCGCGCGGACCGAGGAGCCGGACCGGATGCCGCTGGGGGACGGCGCCCTCGGTGACTACGGGCCCGACGACGTCACCGTCGTGGCCCGCTGCGAGCAGCCCGCGAAGTCCGGTACGACCTCGCTGATCGTGACGGCGAGGTCCCCGATCACCGCGCACGGGGCCGCGGACCGCCCGGTCCTGGCCCGGATCGCCCGCCGGGCCGCGGAGGGGGCCGCCGAGAAGTACGGTTGCCGGACGCGGTTGCCCGCCCTCCCGGCCGAACTGCCCCCGCCCGTCACCGTTCTCGGGCCGGTGGGCGAGCGGACGGACAGTTGCGGCTGGTTCTCCGCGCACCTGCGGACCGCCGAGCGCGATCGGCTGCCCGACCGGGCCGCCGGCGTCCCCCTTGGCGGCTCCGCCCGCGAGGAGGGCTGCCTGCTGGCGATGAGCCCGGAGGGCACCGAGCGGGTGCTCCGCCTGCTCACCACGGCGGAACGCGAGGATGTCATCGGCAGCCTGAGGTACTCCCCCTGGTGGCTGCGGACCCGTGCGTACTTCGGCGAGGACGCGGCGGCCGTCGTCGTCCCCGGCCTGCACGGCCCCGATCCGGTGATCCCCGGGAAGGCCGGGCGCGTGGGCGACGTGCTGCACGGTTCGATGACCTGCCAGGGGCGTACGGCCACCGTCACCGCGGCCGTCCCCTACCGGTACAAGTCCGTGCTCGGCCCCCGCCTCGGCGCGCTGTTCAAGGCGTACGCGGAGGACGTGGCCGCACGGCGCGGTTGCACCGACCTCGTGCTTCCCCCGTCCGAGTAGGGTCGGAGGATGCCGCCCGCCAGGAAGAAGCAGCGCACCTACGACCCCGCGAAGATCCGCGCGGCCGTGACCACCCAGTTCGGGCACGTCGCCGCAGCCGTGGGGGAGTTGGGCCCCGAGCAGCTGGCGCTGCCCAGCGGGCTCGGGGAGTGGTCCGTGGCCGAACTCTGCGCCCACGTCGCCTGGATCGCCGACTCGTTGGCCGTCGGGCTCGCCCGGCCGCCGGCCGCCGTTCCGGAGCTGACCGTCTCCGAATGGCCCTTCGCCACGGCCTCCCTCGCGGGGAAGATCTCCGAGGCGGCCCGGGAGACCCTCACCGGTGCCCCGCTCCCCGAGCTCTACGAGCGGGCGGCCTCCCGGCTGGCGGAGCAGCTGGCGGCCAACCCGGGCAGCCGGGTGCTGGAGCTGTGGATCGGCGACATGACCCTCGCCGACTTCCTGGTCACCCGGACCGTCGAGCTGGTGGTCCACACCGACGACCTGAACCGGGCCACCGGGCTGGACGTCCCGATCGACCGGCAGGCCCTCGCCGCCTGCACCCGGCTGCTCGCCGACGCCCTCGCGCTCAAGGCGCCGGGCGGCTCGGTCGAGGTACGCGTGCCGCCGTTCGCGGTGGTCCAGTGCATCGAGGGGCCCCGCCACACCCGCGGCACCCCGCCGAACGTGGTCGAGACCGACCCGCTGACCTGGCTCCGGCTCGCGACGGGCCGTACGGGATGGGCCGAGGCCCTGGACGCGGCGCGGGTCCGGGCGAGCGGCGAGCGGGCCGACCTCTCCGCGCTGCTGCCGCTGATGAGCTGACCCGTGGAACCGACGGCGCGCCGACCCCGTCCCAGGGGCATGCGTAGATACCGGTACGTCCACGCCACGGCGGCCCTCGCGGCCCTCGCGCTCGCCCTCACCGGTTGCGGCCGGGTCGAGGAGGGCGGTTCCGGCCCGCTCCCCGACGTCGTGGGGTCCTGGTCGGTCGAGTCCCTGACCAGCGGGGGCCGGACCATGCACGGGCCCGAGGCCGCCCGGGTGGACATCGGGCACGACAAGGCCACGGGCAGCTACGGCTGCAACGGTTTCACGGCGGGGGTCGTGCTCGACGGGACCTCCTCCATGACCGTCACCCCCGGCGCCACGACCCTGATGAGCTGTGCGGACCAGGACTTCGAGACGCAGTTCGCCAAACTCTTCAAGGGCCGCCTGACCATCGACCGCGGCCCCGACCGGCTCACCCTGAAGACCGCGGACGGGAGCACCATCGCCATGACCCCGAAGCCCCCGGTGGTGGACGCCCCGCTCACGGTCACCCAGTGGACCGTCGACGCGACGATCAACGGGGACACGGTGACCTCCTTGCCCGCCGAGGCGGCGGGCAAGGCCAGCTTCACGATCACCGACGGCACCGCGGAAGGCAGCCTCGGCTGCAACCGCTTCAGCGCCAAGGCCACCGTCGAGGGATCCACCCTCACGTTCGGACCGCTCACCTCCACCCGGATGGCCTGCGAGGGCCGGGTGGGCGCGGTGGAGCGGGCGCTGACCGACCTGTTCGGCAGCGGCCCGCTCACCTGGCGGATCCAGGAGCACACCCTCACCCTCGTCGCCCCCGACGGCAACGGCCTCACCGCGAAGGCGGCCTCCGCCGCGGAGTGACCGGGCCGGGAGCGGGCCCGACGGTCCCGCGCCCGGTTCCTGCCGGCTCAGCCGGGGTAGGGCAGCAGGCCCGCGTCCGTCTTCTCCCAGGCGGCCTTCAGCTCCGCCAGCCGGGCCGGCTCCACGGCCGCCTTGTCAGCCTGCTCCCGGACGTCCCCGGCCAGGTTGAAGAGCTGGTCGCGGCCGGACTTGCCGCGGTAGTACTTCCAGTCACCGCGGCGCAGCGCCCGCTCCCCGCGCACCCGCCAGAACAGGTTCCGCTCGGCGACCTTCTCGCCGCGCAGCAGGTACCCGGCCAGGCTCACCCCGTCCAGCGGGTACGCCCGGTTCGGCCGGGTCCCGGCCAGCTCCAGCAGGGTCGCCGTCCAGTCCGGGCTGAAGACCGGGACGTGGCTGACCTGGCCGCCGTCCAGGCGCGCGGGCCAGCGCACGATGTTCGGCACCCGGATCCCGCCCTCCTGCAGCGAGGCCTTGTTGCCGGAGAGCGGCCAGTTGTAGGAGAAGCGCTCGCCGCCGTTGTCGCTGGAGAAGACCACGATGGTGTCGCGGGCCTGCCCCGAGCGGTCCAGGGCGCGCAGCACCTCGCCGATGGAGCGGTCCAGGTCCTCGACCATCTCCTTGTACTTCTCGACCGAGCCGCCGTCCTGGTGCCACAGCGCGCGCCCGTCGCCCGCCTTGATCCGCCGGACGATCTCGGCGCTCTGCTCGGTGTCCCCGTCGGCGATCCACGGCCAGTGCGGGGTGGTGAAGTTGAGGTTCAGCAGCCACGGCTTGCCGCCGTGGTCGCGGGAGACGTACTCGCTCGCCCGCTCGGTGATGATCCGCGTGTAGTAGCGCAGGTCCTTGTACTCGGCGTCGCCCTCGTAGAGGTCGTACTCGCCGCCCAGGCCCAGCTTGGAGTAGTACTCCAGCGCCCCGCCGAAGTTGCCGAAGAACTCGTCCCAGCCGGACTTGGTGGGGCTGTAGTCGGGCAGGTAGCCCGCGTGCCACTTGCCGATCAGCGCGGTGGCGTAGCCCGACTCCTTCAGCAGCGAGGCCAGCGTGGGATGCGTCGGCTCCAGGCCCGCCGACTTGTCGGCGATCGGCTCGGCCAGCCCGCCCTTGGAGCGGCCCGGGTAGCGGCCGGTGTACAGGCTGAACCGGGTCGGGGAGCAGGTCGCGGAGCCGGAGTAGGCGTCGGTGAAGCGGACGCCCTGGCGGGCGAGGCGGTCCAGGTTCGGGGTCTTGATGTGCGGTGACCCGTACGAGGACAGGTCGGCCCAGCCGAGGTCGTCCCCGAGGATGAACAGGACGTTCGGGCGCTTCGACTGCCGCCCCCGAGCGGCCCGGAACTCACGCTCCTGAGGGCTCGCGTCCTGCGCCGCGGCGGCCGCCGGAGCCGCCCCGAGGCCCACGGCGGCGGTGGCCGCGGTCACTCCGACGGCGCCGCCGAAGGCACGGCGGGACAGGCTGGATTCATACGAAGACACAGGTACTCCAAGGCACGGCCCGCCGGCCCGCCCCGGGCGGGCGCGGGACGGCGCGCGGCACGGCAGGGCAGGGCTGGGCGGGGCGGAAATGTGAAAGGGGGAGAAAGAGTTGTGGCTACGCAGAACAGCGACAGATGGCGCTCGCGACACGGACCAGGTCCACGTGCCGGCGCTCGACGAGGGTGACGGAACGGTCACCGAGAGGCTGCATGGGTCGAGAGCCTGTACGAATGCGCTTGTAGATGTCAACAAGGGCATCCGGATGCCGAGACACCACCCAAAGCGGAGCGTCCGGTCACCCTCTGTGCTGTGACATTTCCCGGCCGTCGCGAATTCGGACCAGTGGTCGATCTCGCCTACACTCGGTGTCGTGCCTCGTGGTGATGGACGACTCAACCACGACCTGCTCCCCGGCGAAAAGGGCCCCCAGGACGCTTGCGGCGTCTTCGGTGTCTGGGCTCCGGGTGAAGAGGTCGCCAAGCTCACCTACTTCGGACTGTATGCATTGCAGCACCGCGGACAAGAGTCCGCGGGAATCGCTGTGAGCAACGGTTCCCAGATCCTCGTCTTCAAGGACATGGGACTTGTTTCCCAGGTCTTCGACGAAACCTCCCTCGGTTCGCTCCAAGGTCATATCGCGGTCGGTCACGCCCGCTACTCGACCACCGGCGCCTCCGTCTGGGAGAACGCTCAGCCCACTTTCCGGGCGACCGCCCACGGCTCCATTGCCCTGGGTCACAACGGCAACTTGGTGAACACCGCCGAGCTCGCCGAGATGGTCGCCGACCTCCCGCGTCAGGACGGCCGTGCCACCCAGGTGGCCGCCACCAATGACACCGACCTCGTGACCGCCCTCCTCGCCGGACAGACCGACGAGGACGGCAAGCCCCTGACCATCGAGGAGTCGGCCGCCAAGGTCCTGCCTCAGGTCAAGGGCGCCTTCTCGCTCGTCTTCATGGACGAGGGGACCCTCTACACCGCCCGTGACCCGCAGGGCATCCGCCCGCTGGTCCTCGGCCGCCTGGAGCGCGGCTGGGTGGTCGCGAGCGAGACCGCCGCCCTCGACATCTGCGGAGCCAGCTTCGTCCGCGAGGTCGAGCCGGGCGAGCTCATCGCGATCGACGAGAACGGTCTGCGCACCTCCCGATTCGCGGAAGCGAAGCCCAAGGGCTGTGTGTTCGAGTACGTCTACCTGGCGCGCCCGGACACCGACATCGCCGGCCGGAACGTGTACCTCTCGCGTGTCGAGATGGGCCGCCGCCTGGCGAAGGAAGCCCCGGTCGACGCCGACCTGGTGATAGCGACCCCGGAGTCGGGTACGCCCGCCGCCGTCGGGTACGCCGAGGCCAGCGGGATCCCGTACGGCTCCGGCCTGGTCAAGAACGCCTACGTGGGCCGGACCTTCATCCAGCCCTCGCAGACGATCCGCCAGCTCGGCATCCGCCTCAAGCTCAACCCCCTCAAGGAAGTCATCCGGGGCAAGCGCCTGGTGGTCGTCGACGACTCGATCGTCCGCGGCAACACCCAGCGCGCCCTCGTGAAGATGCTCCGCGAGGCCGGCGCGGCCGAGGTCCACATCCGGATCTCCTCGCCGCCGGTGAAGTGGCCGTGCTTCTTCGGCATCGACTTCGCCACCCGGGCCGAGCTGATCGCCAACGGCATGACGGTCGACGAGATCGCCACGTCGCTCGGCGCGGACTCGCTCTCGTACATCTCGCTCGACTCGATGATCGAGGCGACGACCATCCAGAAGCCCAACCTCTGCCGTGCCTGCTTCGACGGCGAGTACCCGATGGAGCTGCCCGACCCGCAGCTCCTGGGCAAGCAGCTGCTGGAGAACGAGCTGGCCGGCGGCACGGACGCCGCCGACGCGCTCCGTCGCCCGTAGGTCCCGCGAGACCGGCTCCACCTGCGCCGGGCCCTGCCTTTCAAGCTTTGCCCAGGGCCCGGCACCACACGCAGTAACGACACGAAAGCTCTCCCTGTCATGACAGAGAAGACCACCGGTGCCAGCTACGCAGCCGCGGGCGTCGACATCGAAGCGGGAGACCGCGCCGTCGAGCTGATGAAGGAGTGGGTGAAGAAGACGCAGCGCCCCGAGGTCCTCGGCGGCCTCGGCGGTTTCGCCGGCCTCTTCGACGCCTCCGCCCTCAAGCGCTACGAGCGCCCGCTGCTCGCCTCCGCGACCGACGGGGTCGGCACGAAGGTCGACATCGCCCGCCAGATGGGCGTCTACGACACGATCGGCCACGACCTGGTCGCGATGGTCATGGACGACATCGTGGTCTGCGGCGCCGAGCCGCTCTTCATGACCGACTACATCTGCGTCGGCAAGGTCCACCCCGAGCGTGTCGCGGCCATCGTCAAGGGCATCGCCGAGGGCTGTGTCCTCGCCGGAACCGCTCTGGTCGGCGGCGAGACCGCCGAGCACCCGGGCCTGCTGGGCCCGGACGACTTCGACGTGGCGGGCGCCGGCACCGGTGTCGTCGAGTACGACCGGCTGCTGGGCGCGGATCGTATCCGTACGGGGGACGCCGTCATCGCGATGGCTTCGTCCGGCCTTCACTCGAACGGGTACTCGCTGGTCCGGCACGTGCTCTTCGACCGCGCGGGCATGTCGCTGGAGCAGGAGATCGCGGAGCTCGGTCGGACCCTCGGCGAGGAACTCCTGGAGCCCACCAAGATCTACTCGCTGGACTGCCTGGCCCTCACCCGTACGGCCGAGGTCCACGCCTTCTCGCACATCACGGGCGGCGGCCTCGCGGCCAACCTGGCCCGGGTGATCCCGGACCACCTGCACGCCACGGTCGACCGTACGACCTGGGCCCCGGGCGCCATCTTCGACCTGGTCGGCAAGGCCGGTCAGGTGGAGCAGCTGGAGCTGGAGAAGACCCTGAACATGGGCGTCGGCATGATGGCCGTCGTTCCGCAGGAGTCGGTCGAGGTGGCGCTGACCGCGCTGGCCGACAGGGGTGTCGACGCCTGGGTCGCCGGCGAGATCCTCGACCGCGGCGACCGTACCGAGGGTGCCACCCTCACCGGTTCCTACGCGAGCTGAGCAGCACCGAAACCCGGCCCTGGGCAATGCCCGGGACCGGGTTTCGGTATTTGCTCTTGGTGCAGACGCCGTAGAGCGTCAAGCGCCGCGACGCTGTGCCGACGGACCGGAGTCTTCGTCCTCGTCCTCGTCGTCATCGCTGTTGTACAGATCCGCGTACTTGGCGTACGGGTCGTCGTCGTCTTCCAGATCGTCATCGACTTCGACCGGCTCGCTGACAGGCAGCGGATCCGTCGGCGATGCGCCCAGCTCATTGGCCAGACGCGAGAGGTCAGTCCCGCCGCTGTTGTACTTCAGCTGGCGGGCGACCTTTGTCTGCTTGGCCTTGGCCCGGCCGCGCCCCATGGCTCGACCCCCTCGGTGACGGGGCTCGACGGCCCCAGAGTCTGACACGCGTTCATGGTTCGGAGCGGGCTCTCCGTGGAGAGACCGTCCGTAGGGGTTTAACGGTACCTGCTTCCGCGGCCATACGGTACGCCGCCCGCATGACGCGCCCCGGTGCAGAACCAACAAGGCGCCCCGTCCTCGCTGGTCAACCGCGATTTTAACGCTTTCCTGGCCCGCGACCCGCCGAAGTGCAGTGAGTTCTGTCTCCCCGCACCCCGGCGGGCGCGCCGAAGGGTCCCCGGAAGGGTCAGACCGCGCGGGCGGCGCGGGCGTCCGCCATCCGCTGCTCGGCGATCCGGTCGGCCGCGGCGGCCGGCGGGATGCCGTCCGACTTAGCGCGAGCAAAGATCTCCAGGGTGGTGTCGAAGATCTTCGTGGCCTTGGCCTTGCACCGGTCGAAGTCGAAGCCGACCAGCTCGTCGGCGACCTGGATCACGCCGCCCGCGTTGACGACGTAGTCCGGGGCGTAGAGGATCCCGCGGTCTTCCAGGTCCTTCTCGATGCCGGCGTGGGCGAGCTGGTTGTTGGCCGCGCCGCAGACGATGCGGGCGGTGAGGGCCGGCACGGTCTCGTCGTTCAGGGCGCCGCCCAGCGCGCAGGGGGCGTAGATGTCCAGGCCCTCGACGCGGATCAGCGCGTCGGTGTCGGCGACCGCGGTGACCTTGCCGGGGTGCTTGTCGAGGATCCGCTGCACGGACTCCTCGCGCACGTCCGTGATCACGACCTCGGCGCCGTCCTCCAGGAGGTGCTCGACCAGGTAGTGGCCGACCTTGCCGACGCCGGCGACGCCGACCTTGCGGCCGCGCAGCGTCGGGTCGCCCCACACGTGCTGGGCGCTGGCGCGCATGCCCTGGAAGACACCGAAGGCGGTGAGCACCGAGGAGTCGCCCGCGCCGCCGTTCTCGGGGGAGCGGCCGGTCGCCCAGCGGGTCTCGCGGGCCACGACGTCCATGTCGGCCACGAAGGTGCCGACGTCGCAGGCCGTCACGTAGCGGCCGCCGAGGGACTCCACGAACCGGCCGTAGGCCAGGAGCAGTTCCTCGGACTTCAGGACGTCCGGGTCGCCGATGATCACGGCCTTGCCGCCGCCCAGGTCGAGACCGGCGAGGGCGTTCTTGTACGACATGCCGCGCGCGAGGTTGAGCGCGTCCCTGACGGCCTCCTCATCGGAGGCGTACGCGTGGAAACGCGTTCCGCCGAGGGCCGGGCCCAGGGCGGTGGAGTGGATGGCGATGACGGCCTTGAGGCCGGTGGCGCGGTCCTGGCACAGCACGACTTGCTCGTGTCCGCCCTGCTCCGTGCGGAACAGGGTGTGCAGGACGCCGTCGGTCATTTCGGTCACGGTGGTGACTCCCATGGAAGAGATGCGGCGGATTTTCACGCGCTCCCTGCGGGTGGGGGAGAACGCGTGGAAGCAGAGTAAGACCTTCCGGGCGCGCGCAGGCGACCTGTCCGGGGATCGGAACTCTCCAGGAGTACGAGGGGGTGCCCGGAGTACCGCGGCGCCGCCGGGGGGAGTACGAGAACGTGAGCGAAACCCCCGATGCCCCGCGGCCCGCCGTGCGCCCGGCGCCGACCGTGCCGTACGCCTCCTACCTGCGCGTCTACGAGCCGCTCGCGGCCTTCCCCGAGCCGGAGCGTGCGCACTGGGCCGATTACGCCCGGCGCGGGACGGCCCCGACGGCGCAGGACGAACTGCGCCGGTCCCTCACCGACTTGGTGCGGGTCCCGGTGGTGGGGGTGCCGGCCCACGAGAGCGCGGACGCCTTCACGGCGGAGGTCGACGGGGTGTTGCTGGTCTGCCCGTGGCGGACCAGGCTGCGCGGCTGGCTGGCGCTCCGGGAACTGGTCGAGTGGTTCCCGCTCCCGGTGCTCGACGCGGCGCTCCCGCCGGCGACCCGGACGAGGGCGGCCGAGGAGTACGAGCGCTGGCGCGAGCGGAACCCGGACGCCCGGCCGTGGATCCGTACGGGGGTGTGGCAGGTCCCCCTGCGCTGGTTCGTGCTGGTGGCCGACGAGGAGCGGGAGTACCTGCCCGGCGAACGGCTGCGCTACCGGACGCCCATGGTGCAGGCCCGCCGCCGGCTCGCGCGGGCGCTGCGGACGCTGCGGGAGGCGGAGGGCGAGGGCTACGAGCCGCTCGCCGAGGGGTTGGTGGAGGTCGGGAGCTGGCTGGAGGAGTTCCACCCGAAGTCGATGGTCGAGCTGGACTACGGCGGACTGCTGCACGCACTGCCGGCGGAGCGACTGGCGGAGGACCGGTCCGCGGGGCAGTTGGCGGCGGGGGTCGCGGCACTGCGGGCCGGTGACACCAGAGGGGCTGCCGAGGCTTACGAGGAGTTGGCGGACCGGTGGAGGGCGGTCCGGGAGAGACTGTTCGCGAATTAGTGGTGTGGGATTCCCCCGGTTCCGAGGGCCCCGTGCACCGTCGGCGGACGCCGTTACGTACCGGTGCGTATCGGTCGATCGGCCATAAGCCGCAGATCAGGGGCCTGATCATGGCATTCGGGACGTAGTGCCAGGACCTACGTCCCGATACGGGCCATTGGCCCAAGCGTGACGGACCGCACTAACCACACCCTTGCGCCCTTCCCCTACCCTCGTGCCAAAATAGGACAAGGAGTCCGGGGAGGGTTCCTTCCGCCCAACTAAGGGCGGAATGCTCGGCATTGCGCTCTACGGGGGGTCTGACGACTCCTGATTGTTCTGTGACTGATCGTCACAGTGGGGTGACTGTCCGTTATGGGGCGGTCCATCGGGCTTCCGCCGCTGATGAACACCTCGGAGGGCAATTCCGTCGGTTTGGCCCTTGGGGCTGGACGGATGGTGTAGTTGTAGTGCCGAGGACAAGCCGTTCGTCCTATAACCGACTCGGCCCGCGTATGTCCATTTCGGGCAACGCGGGCCAAGGTGCAGAATTTAGAGGAAAGAACCGAGATGGTTCGGTTCTCCCGAGGAGGCCGCTCATGACCGCTCGCACCCCTGATGCCGAGCCGCTGCTGACCCCGGCTGAGGTTGCCACCATGTTCCGCGTGGACCCGAAGACGGTTACCCGCTGGGCCAAGGCCGGCAAGCTCACGTCCATCCGCACCCTGGGTGGACACCGCCGTTACCGCGAGGCCGAGGTCCGCGCACTGCTTGCGGGAATTCCGCAGCAGCGCAGCGAGGCCTGAGGTTCGCAGCACCCCTTTTAGGGGACATCTCCCGGCAGCAGCCGGGGGAGGGTCTGAATCGGGTCCCCCAATCCGAGGAAACCCACACAGCTTCATGCGACGGGGCCTGCCCCAACAGGTTCATGTCGTCCGATCGCGCTGGACTCCGCCGGGTCCAGCGCGATCTTTTTTATGCGCTGGTCAGGGCGGTGCGGGGGTCGCGGGGGTGGCCCCGACGAGGGGGTGCCATTGCACATATTAAATCGAGGCCGCGTAGGGGCGCGATAAACGTACGAGTCTCAAAAACTCATGCGGTGACTCCCGTCACAGATGATCACTCTTGTATTTCCGGCATTGCACCCCGTAAGGGGACGTGCGCGGCGGAGCGCATCATGCGAACGGGGGATTCTCGCGCCGACGGGCCCGGCCGGAGGGCGCGGACGGTCCGGAAGGGGGTTCGCGGGCCGACCGGTCGGTAACAGGGCCCCTCGATGAGGATCTATGCGGCCGAGTGAGGGTCTATGCGGGCTCCTGAGGCCCTCCGGGGGCCTTCGTGGCCTACCGGGGCCGGGCGGGTCGGGGTAGCGCCTCCAGGGCGGCTCCAAGGCCACCCCGCGCGACCGCGCCTGTCAACGCGTCAGGGCCCGCATCCCCTGGGGGATACGGGCCCTGACGTTTCTGCGAACCTGACGGGACTTGAACCCGCGACCTCCACCTTGACAGGGTGGCGAGCTAACCAACTGCTCCACAGGTCCTTGATTCGCAGCCATTGGTGCGGCTGCGAAACAGACTCTACAGCAGCTCAGGGGGTGCAGTCGAACCCGATCACGGAGCGGGTCATCGGGCCGACGGAGGGGCCGCCGCGTCCACCGCCTTCACGATGCGCTTGTCGGAGATCGGATACGCCGTGCCGAGCGCGTGCGCGAAGTAGCTCACCCGCAGTTCCTCGATCATCCAGCGGATGTCCGTGACCGTCGACGGCACGGGCCGGCCCTTCGGCAACTGCTCCAGCAGCCAGGCGTACTCGTCCTGCATCTCGTGCACCTTCTCCATGCGCGTGGTGTCGCGCTGGACGCCCGTGGGCATCTGCTGGAGCCGTCGGTCGGCCGCCACCAGGTAGCGCATCAGGTCCGGCAGCCTGCGCAGCCCGGTGAGGGTCACGAAGCCGGCCGGCACGAGCGCCGCCAGCTGCGACTTCACGTCCTGGATGTTGGCGACCAGGGCCAGGCTGCTCGTCGACTTCAGCCGCCGCTCGCAGGCCTGCCAGGCGGCCAGCACCTGCTGGACCTGGCCCACCGTCCGCACCGTGGTGTCCACCAGGTCGGCGCGGACCGCCTCGTAGAGCTTGCGGAAGCCGGCCTCGTCCCAGGCCGGGCCGCCGTGGTCGGCGATCAGCTTGTCGGTCGCGGCGGTGGCGCAGTCGTCGAACAGCGCCTGGATGGAGCCGTGCGGGTTCCTCGACAGGGCCAGCTTCTGCTGGTTCGTCAGATGGTCCGAGGCGAACTTCGCCGGATTCACCGGGATGTTCAGCAGGATCAGCCGCCGGGTGCCGAGCCACATCGCCCGCTGCTGCTCGGCCTCCGTGTCGAAGAGCCGTACGGAAACGGTCGCGCCCTCGTCCACCAGCGCCGGGTACGCCTTCACCGGCTGGCCCGCCCGCCGGGTCTCGAAGACCTTGGCGAGCGTGCCGATCGTCCAGTCGGTCAGCCCGGTCCGTTCCACCGACTCCCCGCCCGCCCGCTCGGCGGTGGCCGCGGCCGCCTTGGACAGCGCCTGGCGGGCCTTCGGCTTCAGCTTCAGCCGCAGGGCCTCCAGGTCCTTGTCCTCGGCGAGCTTCTTGCGGCGCTCGTCGACGATCCGGAAGGTGATCTTCAGGTGGTCCGGGATCCGGGTCAGGTCGAAGTCCTCGGCCGAGACCGGCACCCCGACCATCCGCTGGAGCTCGCGCGCCAGGGTCACCGGCAGCGGCTCCTGGAGGGGCACGGCCGTGTCCAGGAAACGGCCCGCGTAGTTCGGCGCGGGCACGTAGTGCCGGCGGATCGGCTTCGGGAGGGACCGGATCAGCTCCGTGACGACCTCCTCGCGCAGGCCCGGGATCTGCCAGTCGAAGCCCTGGTCGGTCACCTGGTTCAGCACCTGGAGCGGGATGTGGACGGTCACGCCGTCCGCGTCCGCGCCCGGCTCGAACTGGTAGGTCACCCGGAACTTCAGGCGCCCCTGCGCCCAGCTGTCCGGGTAGTCCGCCTTGGTGACCCCGGCCGCCTTCTCCGTCAGCAGCATCTCGCGCTCGAAGTCGAGGAGTTCGGGCTCCTCGCGCTTCTTGTGCTTCCACCAGGAGTCGAAGTGCGCCCCCGACACCACGTGCTCGGGGATCCGCTGCTCGTAGAAGTCGAAGAGCGTCTCGTCGTCCACCACGATGTCGCGGCGCCGGGCCCGGTTCTCCAGCTCCTCGACCTCGGTGAGGAGCTTGCGGTTGTCGGCGTAGAACTTGTGGTGCGTCCGCCAGTCGCCCTCGACCAGCGCGTTCCGGATGAACAGCTCGCGCGAGACCTCGGGGTCGATCCGACCGTAGTTGATCTTCCGCTGCGCCACGATCGGTACGCCGTACAGCGTGACCTTCTCGTACGCCATCACCGCCGCCTGGTCCTTCTCCCAGTGCGGCTCGCTGTACGTGCGCTTGATCAGGTGCTGGGCCAGGGGCTCCACCCACTCGGGCTCCACCTTGGCGTTCACCCGGGCCCACAGCCGCGAGGTCTCCACCAGCTCCGCCGACATCAGGAACTTCGGCTGCTTCTTGAACAACGCAGACCCGGGGAAGACCGCGAACTTCGCGGACCGGGCGCCCAGGTACTCGTTCTTGTCGGTGTCCTTGAGCCCGATGTGCGAGAGCAGACCGGCCAGCAACGAGACGTGGACGCTCGTCTCCGGGGCGTCGCCCTCGTTGACGTGGATGCCCATGGTCTTGGCGACCGTCCGCAGCTGCGAGTAGATGTCCTGCCACTCGCGGATCCGCAGGAAGTTCAGGTACTCCTGCTTGCACATCCGGCGGAACGAGGACGAGCCGCGCTCCTTCTGCTGCTCGCGGACGTACCGCCAGAGGTTGAGGTAGGCCAGGAAGTCGGAGGTCTCGTCCTTGAACCGGGCGTGGTTCTGGTCGGCCTGGGTCTGCTTGTCCGAGGGCCGCTCGCGCGGGTCCTGGATGGACAGGGCCGCCGCGATGACCATGACCTCGCGGACGCAGTTGTTCTTGTCGGCCTCGACGACCATGCGGGCCAGACGGGGGTCCACGGGCAGCTGGGAGAGCTTGCGGCCCATATCGGTGAGCCGCTTCTTGTGGTCCTTCTCGGCCGGGTCCAGGGCCCCGAGCTCTTGGAGCAGCTGCACGCCGTCGCGGATGTTGCGGTGGTCCGGCGGGTCGATGAAGGGGAACTTCTCGATCTCGCCGAGGCCGGCCGCGGTCATCTGGAGGATGACGGAGGCCAGGTTCGTGCGCAGGATCTCCGCGTCCGTGAACTCCGGACGGGCGTCGAAGTCGTCCTCCGAGTACAGCCGGATGCAGATGCCGTCGCTGGTGCGGCCGCAGCGGCCCTTGCGCTGGTTGGCGCTGGCCTGCGAGATCCGCTCGATGGGCAGGCGCTGGACCTTGGTGCGATGGCTGTAGCGGGAGATCCGGGCGGTGCCCGGGTCGATCACGTACTTGATGCCCGGGACGGTGAGGGAGGTCTCGGCGACGTTGGTCGCCAGGACGATCCGGCGGCCGGTGTGGGCCTGGAACACCCGGTGCTGCTCGGCGTGGGAGAGCCGGGCGTAGAGCGGCAGCACCTCGGTGAACCGCAGTTTCTTCTTGATCAGAGCGTCGGCGGTGTCGCGGATCTCGCGCTCTCCGGAGAGGAACACGAGGATGTCCCCGGCACCCTCCGCCTGGAGCTCGTCGACCGCGTCGCAGATGGCGGTGATCTGGTCCCGGTCGCTCTCCTCGCTGTCCTCCTCCAGCAGCGGCCGGTAGCGGACCTCGACCGGATACGTCCGGCCGCTGACCTCGACGATCGGGGCGTCCCCGAAGTGTCGGGAGAACCGTTCCGGGTCGATGGTCGCCGAGGTGATGACGACCTTGAGGTCGGGGCGCTTGGGGAGCAGCGTGGCCAGGTAGCCGAGCAGGAAGTCGATGTTGAGGCTGCGTTCGTGAGCCTCGTCGATGATGATCGTGTCGTACGCGCGCAGCTCGCGGTCCGTCTGGATCTCGGCGAGCAGGATGCCGTCGGTCATCAGCTTCACGAAGGTCGCGTCCTGGTCCACCTGGTCGGTGAACCGGACCTTCCAGCCGACCGTCTGTCCGATCTCGGACCTCAGCTCCTCCGCGATCCGCTCCGCGACGGTGCGGGCGGCGATCCGGCGGGGCTGGGTGTGCCCGATCATGCCCCGGACGCCGCGGCCCAGCTCCATGCAGATCTTGGGGATCTGCGTGGTCTTGCCGGAGCCGGTCTCGCCCGCGACGATCACGACCTGGTGGTCGCGTATCGCCTCGGCGATCTCGTCCTTCTTCTGGCTGACGGGCAGGTTCTCGGGATACGTGACCTCGGGCATGCGCGAGGCACGGCCGGCCAGTCGCTCGGCGGCCTTCGCGGCCTCCGCGGCGATCTCGTCGAGCACGGCCTGCTTGGCCTCGGGCTTGCGGATACGGCGGGCGCCTTCTAGGCGGCGGCCGAGGCGGTGCGCGTCGCGGAGGGAGATCTCACCGAGAAGCGTCTGCAGGGCGGCGAAGGAAGTAGACATACCTGATCGAGGATCTCACCTGGTCCCTCCGGGTGGCGAACGCATTTGTCGGGCGGACCCGTACCATTTCGGGACGAGTCCCCCCGCCGCCGACCGTGAGAGGCCCCACGCATGCCCGTCGCCTCCGGCGCGGACCGCTTCGACCACGGGGTCCCGGGGCTCCGCCGCCGTCCTCCCGTCCCCCCGACGGCACTCCGCGCCCGCGCCTCAAACGCCGGCGAGGCTGAGTTTTGCCCCTGCCGTCCGCCGGGTGCCGCAATCCCAGCCTGTCCGCGGTTTGAGGCGTGGGGCCACCATCCGGCCTCGCCGGCGTTTGAGGCGCGGGGTCTGGGGCGGAGCCCCAGGACGGGTCCGGGCGGAGCCCGGGGAACGGTGGAAGGGCGGGTAGGGGACCGCTCCGCGCAGCGGCACCGCCTTGGCCGGGGCGGGCCGGGGGCCGGCGGGGTCGGGCGCGTGCCGGGGCACCTCCTCGGGCGTCGAACCCGATGCGGCACCGGTGAGGCGAGCGGGTTTCGTTCGACGCCCTGCGGGGGTGCCCCGCCGCGCACCCGACCCCGACGGCGCGGGGGTGTCACGGGCCGCCCCGCCGAGCACCGGCACTCGACGCCGCACGTCATACATCCGATCCGTAGTTCTGGAGCACCCACCCGTATGTCTTCCCGCAAGTCCCCCCGGCCCCTCCTGATCTCCGCCGGGGTCGCCCTCGCCGCAGTCACCCTCGGGATCGTGTCCTGGCAGGCCACCGCCCCGGCGGAGAAGGGGAAGGGGTCCGGTGGAGCAGTGGCCGCCGCGCCGCCCCGCGAGGACCCCGCCGCCGCGCAGCTGAAGGCGCTCGCCCGCCGCGAGGACGGCGACGCGCTCGCCGTGGGCCGCACCGACGCGCCCGTCGTGCTCATCGAGTACTCCGACTTCAAGTGCGGCTACTGCGCCAAGTTCGCCCGCGACACCGAGCCCGAGCTGGTGAAGAAGTACGTGGCCGACGGCACCCTCCGCATCGAGTGGCGCAACTTCCCGATCTTCGGAGCCGAATCCGAGGCCGCCGCCAAGGCCGCCTGGGCGGCGGGCCGGCAGGGCAGGTTCCAGCAGTTCCACGCCGCCGCGTACGCCGAGGGCTCGAAGGAGAAGGGCTTCGGCGAGGACCGGCTGCTGGAGCTGGCCCGCGAGGCCGGGGTCCCCGACCCGGAGCGCTTCAAGGCGGACATGGCCGGCGACGAGGCCGCCGCGGCCCTGAAGAAGGACCAGGAGGAGGGCTACCGGATCGGCGTCGGCTCCACCCCGTCCTTCCTGGTGGGCGGCAAGCCGATCGCCGGGGCCCAGCCGCTCCGGACGTTCGAGACCGCCATCGCCGAGGCCAAGACGGCGGCGCGACGGTGACCATCGGATACCTGGCCGCCCTGCTCGGCGGCCTCCTCGCCCTGCTCAGCCCGTGCAGCGCCCTGCTGCTGCCCGCGTTCTTCGCGTACTCGATCGACTCGACCTCGCGACTGCTGGCCCGGACCGGCATCTTCTACGCGGGGCTCGCCGGCACGCTCGTACCGCTGGGCGCGGCCGGTTCGTACGCCGGGCGGTTCTTCCACGGCAACCGCGAGGCCCTCGTCCTCGTCGGAGGCTGGCTGATCATCGCGCTCGGGCTCGCGCAGATCCTCGGCCTCGGCTTCGCCCCGAAGCGGATCTCGGAGCTGTCCGGACGGATCCGGCCGACCACCGCCCTGTCGGTGTTCGCGCTGGGGGCGGTCTACGGGCTGGCCGGGTTCTGCGCGGGCCCGATCCTCGGCAGTGTCCTGACGGTGGCGGCGGTCAGCGGCAGCCCCGTCTACGGCGGACTGCTGCTGGCCGTCTACGCGCTGGGGATGGCCGTACCGCTGTTCGTGCTCGCCGTGCTCTGGGAGCGGTTCGAGCTCGGCCGGCGGCGCTGGCTGCGCGGCCGGGCCCTGACGGTGGGCCGCTTCGAGCTGCACACCACGTCGCTGCTGTCCGGGCTGTTCTTCATCACCCTGGGCGCCCTGTTCCTCGTGTACGACGGGGCGAGCGCGCTGCCGGGGCTGCTGGACGTGGACGACTCGTACGCGGTGGAGGAGTGGGTCCGGTCGGTGACGGCCGCGGTCCCGGACTGGGCGGTGCTCGGGCTGGTCGTGGCCGGGGCGGCGGTCTACCCGCTGGTGCGGTGGATGCGGGCCGGGGCCGAGGAGTAACGCAAGAAGCCCCGTCCGAGGACGGGGCTTCTTCACGTGGTCGGGGCCGGGGTCGAACCGGCGACCTATCGCTTTTCAGGCGATCGCTCGTACCAACTGAGCTACCCGACCAAGAGACCGTTTCCGGTCTCGGCGATCCTGACGGGACTTGAACCCGCGACCTCCACCTTGACAGGGTGGCGAGCTAACCAACTGCTCCACAGGACCTTGCAATGTGCGAGACAAGTCTCGCACACGGTAATGCGTACCCCCAACGGGATTCGAACCCGTGCTACCGCCTTGAAAGGGCGGCGTCCTGGGCCACTAGACGATGAGGGCTAAAGACCCACCGGGCACTTTCCAGCGCGTCGGGGACGTGAGAAGCATATGGGATCCGGGGAGCTATCGCCAAAACGGTTTCCCCCGGGGGGACAATGGCCCGGTGCTGGAGATGACGCGCGAGGAGTTCGAAGAGCTCGTCGCAGAGGCGCTGGACCGGATTCCGCCTGAGCTGACGCGGCTGATGGACAACGTGGCGGTGTTCGTGGAGGACGAGCCGCCCGCCCACGACCCCGAGCTGCTCGGGCTGTACGAGGGAACGCCGCTGACGGACCGCGGCGAGTGGTACGCCGGGGTGTTGCCGGACCGGATCACCATCTACCGGAACCCCACGTTGCGGATGTGCGAGGACCGGGAGAGCGTGGTCGCGGAGACGGAGGTCACCGTGGTGCACGAGATCGCCCACCACTTCGGCATCGACGACGACCGGCTGCACGCCCTGGGGTACGGGTGACCAGGCCGGTCCCCGATGCAGAGGCGATCGATCCGGACGTCGACCTCCACGTGCCGGCGCAGCGCGCCGAACCGCGGGGCAGGGTGCTCGCGGCGGTGGCGGCGGGCGGGGCAGTGGGGGCCTCGGCGCGCTACGCGGTCTCGCTGGCGTGGCCGGCCGCGGGCGGGGACTTCCCGTGGGCGACCCTGTGGGTCAACGCGCTCGGGTGCGCGCTCATCGGTGTGCTGATGGTGCTGATCAGTGAGGGCGGGCGGTCGGCGCACCCGCTGGTGCGGCCCTTCGCCGGCGTCGGCGTGCTCGGCGGTTTCACCACCTTCTCCACGTACGCGGTGGACTTCTCGCGGCTCCTGGACGCGGGCCAGGCCGACCGGGCGCTCGGGTACGCCGGGCTCACGGTGGTCGCCGCCATGGGCGCGGTGTGGGCGGCGGCCTCGGTGACGCGGCTGGTGGTCCGGTGGCGGGCGGGCCGGGTGGCGGCCCGGTGAACTGGCTGCTCGTGGTGGCGGGCGCCGTCGTGGGCGCGCCGCTGCGCTATCTGACGGACCGGGCGGTGCAGTCCCGCCACGACTCGGTGTTCCCGTGGGGGACCTTCGTGGTGAACGCGGCGGCGTGCCTGGTGCTGGGGGTGCTGACCGGGGCGGCGCTGGTCGGGGCGGCCTCCTCGTGGCTGGTGCTCCTGGTGGGGCCGGGGCTGTGCGGGGCACTGAGCACGTACTCGACGTTCTCGTACGAGACCCTGCGGCTCGTCGAACGCGGTTGGAAGTTCCTGGCCGCCGCGAACGTGTTGGCTTCGGTGCTGGTCGGGCTGGGGGCCGTGCACCTGGGGTCGGAGTTGGCCCGGCAGCTGTTCGCCTGAGGGCGTGTCCCTTGCGGGGCAAAGGGAGTTGGGCACATCGACCCGTCGGCGGACGCCGTCGGCCGAACCGTCCCCCAGGCTCCGGAGGTGCCCTGTGCGCCAGTTGTCCGCTCCCCTCCGACTGGCCGTCACCGCGCTCGCGGTCGCGGCCGCGGCGGGCTGCATGAGCGTCGGCCAGGACGAGGCGAAGCCCGGGCCATCGTCCAATTCGGACCGTCGGGGCGCGGCGGTCGGCGGAGGTTCCGCTTCCGGGAAGGGCGCAGGGGCGCACGGTGGCGTGCGCGGAGGGAAGGACGCCACGGGGAGCCAGGGCGGCAGGACCGAAGGCGACGGCAAGGCCTCGGGTGCCACCGGGGCCTCGCCCAGCCCGGGCGCGCCGAGCGGGCAGCCGGGCGTGCCGGCGCCGTCGGCCGGTCCGGGCGGCGGCGCCGGCGGCCAGGGCGCCCAGCAGCCGCCGACGGGCGGATCCGGTGGTTCCGGTGGAGCGGGCGGATCGGGAGGCGCGGGCGGCTCCGGTGGGGCTGGGGGCTCGGGCGGTCCGGGCGGCGGCCAGCATTCGGCGAGCCCGACCCCGCCGCCGGCCACCACTCCGCCTGTGACGGAACCCACTCCGAACCCGTCGACCCCGCAGCCGGAGCCCAGCACCCAGCCCGGCCCGGGCCCGCAGGCCTAGGGCCCGGGACGCCGCAGCCGCACCCTCCCCCTGTGTACGGCATCGTCGCAGGTCAGGCGGGTTTCTCCCGGAGTGACTTGCCAGACCCCGGGGAGGGTGCGTATGGTTATAGATCGTTTGATCCCATTGCCCGGCGCCGAATCCGAAGAGCGCCGTGTGGCGCGTACTCTCCCTAGCCGTGGCTGACCGCATTGAGGCGGTCGATTTGCGATTCACGGAGTTTGGGCGCGTGCCGAGACTCCGGAAGGTTTCGCATTTCGCATGTCCATTTCCAGTTCTGACCGCGCCGTCATGCCCGAGAACGAGTCGAACGAGATCGTCACCGACGAGATCATCGAGGCGCTCGAGGCCGACGTGACGACCGACCAGCCCATCGACTCCGTCGACTCGATCGACGACGTCGACTCCTTCGACGACGAGGCCGACGACGCCGACGCCGAGCCCACGATCACCTTCGCCGACCTCGGTCTGCCGGAGGGCGTCGTGCGCAAGCTCGCGCAGAACGGTGTCACCACCCCCTTCCCGATCCAGGCCGCGACCATCCCGGACGCCCTGGCCGGCAAGGACATCCTCGGCCGCGGCCGCACCGGCTCCGGCAAGACCCTCTCCTTCGGTCTGCCGACCCTGGCCCGTCTGGCCGGCGGCTTCACCGAGAAGAAGAAGCCCCGCGCGATCATCCTGACGCCGACGCGTGAGCTCGCGATGCAGGTCGCGGACGCCCTCCAGCCCTACGGCGACGTGCTCGGCCTGAAGATGAAGGTCGTCTGCGGCGGTACCTCGATGAGCAACCAGATCTATGCCCTGGAGCGCGGCGTCGACGTCCTCGTCGCCACCCCGGGCCGTCTGCGCGACATCATCAACCGCGGCGCCTGCTCCCTGGAGAACGTCGAGGTCGCGGTCCTCGACGAGGCCGACCAGATGGCCGACCTGGGCTTCCTGCCCGAGGTCACCGAGCTGCTCGACCAGGTCCCGGCCGGCGGCCAGCGCATGCTCTTCTCCGCCACCATGGAGAACGAGATCGGCACCCTGGTCAAGCGCTACCTGTCCAACCCCGTCACGCACGAGGTCGACAGCGCGCAGGGCAACGTCACGACCATGACGCACCACGTGCTCGTCGTGAAGCCGAAGGACAAGGCGCCGGTCACGGCCGCCATCGCCGCCCGCAAGGGCCGCACCATCATCTTCGTCCGCACCCAGCTGGGCGCCGACCGCATCGCCGAGCAGCTCGTCGAGGCCGGCGTGAAGGCCGACGCGCTGCACGGCGGCATGACGCAGGGCGCCCGTACCCGCGTCCTCGCCGACTTCAAGGACGGCTACGTCAACGCGCTCGTCGCCACCGACGTCGCCGCCCGCGGCATCCACGTCGACGGCATCGACCTGGTCCTGAACGTGGACCCGGCCGGCGACCACAAGGACTACCTGCACCGCTCGGGCCGCACCGCCCGCGCCGGCAAGTCGGGTGTCGTGGTCTCCCTGGCCCTGCCGCACCAGCGTCGTCAGATCTTCCGCCTGATGGAGGACGCGGGCGTCGACGCCTCGCGCCACATCGTCCAGGGCGCCGGCGCCTTCGAGCCCGAGGTCGCCGAGATCACCGGTGCCCGGTCGCTGACCGAGGTCCAGGCCGACTCCGCGAACAACGCGGCCAAGCAGGCCGAGCGCGAGGTCGCCGAGCTCACCAAGCAGCTGGAGCGCCTGACGCGCCGTGCCGCCGAACTCCGCGAGGAGGCCGACCGTCTGGTCGCCCGCTCCGCCCGTGAGCGCGGCGAGGACCCGGAGGCCGCCGTCGCCGAGGTCGCGGCCGTCGCAGAGGCCGAGGTCGCGGCTGCCGCCGCTGCCGCTGCCGCCGAACTGGCCGCGCAGGAGCGCCGCGAGGAGAACCGCTCCCAGCGCGACGACCGCGGCAACTTCGAGCGCCGCGACAACCGCGGTGGCGACCGTGGCGGCTTCCGTCGCGACGACCGTGGCGACCGCGGTGGCGACCGTGGCGGTTTCCGCCGTGACGACCGTGGTGACCGCGGCGACCGGGGTGGCGACCGTGGCGGCTTCCGCCGTGACGACCGTCCGTCCTCCGGTGGTTTCCGCCGTGACGACCGCCCGTCGGGTGGCTTCAACCGTGACGACCGCGGTGGCGACCGTGGCGGCTTCCGTCGCGACGACCGTCCGTCCTCCGGTGGTTTCCGTCGTGACGACCGTCCGTCCTCCGGTGGTTTCCGCCGTGACGACCGTCCGTCCTCCGGTGGCTTCCGTCGCGACGACCGCCCGTCGGGTGGCTTCAACCGTGACGACCGCGGTGGCGACCGTGGCGGCTTCCGCCGCGACGACCGCCCCTCCTCCGGCGGCTACAACCGTGACGACCGCCAGTCCTCGGGCGGCTTCCGCTCCGGTGGCGGCGACCGTCCGTTCAACCGCGACCGTCGTGACGACCGTCCGTCCGGTGGCTTCCGCTCCGGCGGCGCCGGCGACCGCCCGTACGGCCGCCGCGACGACCACCGTCCGTCCGGCTCCACCGGCTCCTTCGGTGGCCGCCGCGACGACAAGCCGCGCTGGAAGCGCAACGGCTGACGACCGGTCCTGATCTGACCGTCCGACAGGGCCCCCACGACTCCGGTCGTGGGGGCCCTGTCGCATGGCGACAGGCCGGGCATCGGATACCCGATCGGCTGACGGGCGCTCTGCGGCTATGCTCTGGGGTGAGCACGTGGAGGGCCATTAGCTCAATTGGCAGAGCAGCGGACTTTTAATCCGTTGGTTGTCGGTTCGAGTCCGACATGGCCTACCGCTCCCGGGCCGAGGCCACGCCTCCGACCTGGTGCTGAGCGCCCCCTCCGGTTTCGGCCGGGCGGGGCGCTCCGTCGTTCCCGGGCCGGGTCCGGCTCCCGTGCGCGGGCCGACGGTGCGTCATCCCTTTCGCCCGCTGGAGGTGCGGATCCGGCCGGGGCACCCGTCCAATGGGCGGAGGTGGTTGTTCGCCTCAGTCGTCCCCGGGAGCGCCATGAATCAGCCGTCCCAGCCGCCGAGCACCTCGCGTGGCCGGCGGATCGCCGCGAGCGCCGCCTCGGCCGTCCTGATCACGCTCACCTGCATCCTCGTGCCGGTGTCCCTCCTGACGGTCTGGGTGCACGACATCGTGCTGGACACCAATCGGTACGTGTCCACGGTCGCCCCGCTCGCCTCGAATCCGGCGATCGAGCAGGCCGCCGCGCACCGCATCACCGAGGCGGCCGACGTACGGATCGACGGCTCGCAGGTCACCGACGACCTGGCGAAGTGGCTGGAGTCGCAGGGGCTGCCGCCGCGCGTCGGCAACGCGGTCAAGGCGCTCGGCCCGCAGCTGGACTCGGCGGCCGACTCGGCCGTCAACAAGATCGCGACCCGCTTCGTCGAGAGCGACCGCTTCGAGAAGATCTGGACGACGGCCAACAGGGCCGCCCACAACGCGGTCGTCCACGCGCTCACCGGCCAGGGCCGCGGCGCGGTCGAGGTCGAGGGCGGCACCGTCACGCTCAACGTCGGCGAGGCCGTGGACCAGGTCAAGGAGGACCTCGTGAAGGCCGGCATCAAGCCGGCCGAGAAGATCCCCGAGGTCAACAAGCAGATGGTGCTGTTCCAGTCGGACAAGCTGGCGAAGATCCGCAACGCGGTCCACCTCCTTGACGTGCTCGGCAACTGGCTGCCCGTCATCACGGTGGTCCTCGGGGCGATCGGCGTACTGCTCGCGCGGCGCCGTCGCCGGGCGCTGGTGACCACGGCCCTGTGTGCTGCCGCCGCCTGCCTCATCGTGGCCATCGCCCTGGTCATCGCCCGCCGTTACTACCTCGACCACCTCCCGGCCGAGGTCCAGTCCCCGTCCGCGGCCGCGGCCGTCTTCGACACCCTGGTGCGGTTCCTGCGGGTCAGCCTGCGCACCGCGATGGTCCTGGGGGTCGTCGTGGCCCTCGGCGCCTACCTGTCCGGTGCGGGCCGGCTGCCGCGTGGTGTGCGGGGCAGGGCCGAACACGCCGCCGACTCGGCCGCCGGCTGGGGCGCCGCCCACGGGGTGCACACGGGGAAGGTCGGTCGGTGGGTGGAGTCCCGGCGGCGCGCGCTCACGGTGGGCGTACTGGTGGTGCTCGCGCTCGTGTTCGCGCTGTGGAACCACCCGACGGTGCTCACGGTCCTGCTGCTGGTGCTCATCCTGCTCGTCCTGCTGGCCGTGTTGGCGCTGCTGGCGGCCGGCGGCCGCAGCGATGCCCGGGCCGGCGGTCCCGAGGGGCCGTAGTGGGCCACGGTCACGGGCGCGGCGGGGGGAGGGGCGTGCGGAGCCGGCGGGCGAGGAAGGGCTCGTGCGCCACGACGTACCCCAGGGCGATGGCGACCGTCACGACGCCGAACAGCATGATCAGCCAGGACAGCAGGACGAACACCGAGCCGAGGCTGCCGTACTGCTTCATGCTGTGGGCCACGGCGTGGGGCAAGTAGATCTTCGAGACCGCAGTCATGATCTGCTGCCCGACCCCGGCCAGCACCGCGCCGGGCAGCAGAGGCAGCCACGGGACGCGGGCGGCGAGCAACAGGTGCTGCGTCCACCACCACAGCAGGACGCTGGTCACCAGGGCCAGGAAGAAGCCGCCGAGCGGGCCGGTGCCGAAGGCGTCCTGGATCGGCCCCTGGAAGAGCAGCGCGACCAGCCAGACGCTGACCCAGGCCACCCACCGCCAGGCCGCGAGCGTGGCCTTGGCCTTCGGGAGGTGCCAGCAGCGCTCGCAGGTCCGCTGCATGGCGCGGCTGCACGCGGTCGCCGACAACACGGCGACGAAGACCCCGACGAGGCCGGTGCTGGTGGCGGTCGCGACGTCGCCGCCGGAGTACAGGGCCCGTACCTGGTCCAGCGCGGCGTCTTGCAGGCCCAAGGACGTGCGGATGGACGAGATCAACTGCTGCTGGAGCCAGTCCGGCGCGACGGTGCCGATGACGAAGAGTGCGGGCAGCGCTCCGAGGAAGGCCTGGGCGGCAAGCCGGGTCGCGCAGTCGAGCACCTTGACGTCGGCGAGCTGCTCGATGATCCGGTACAGGAGCGGGGTGTGCTTGCGCATCCAGCCGGGCAGCCGGAACCTGCTCGGCCCGGCTTTCGGTACAGGCACGTTGGAACTCCTCATGAGGCACGGCTGTGACCACAGTGCACGAGATCGGCCACGGAACGCGGCATATCGGGCATTTGGCACTGTCGTGGAGTAGTGGAGCGGTTAATTGGTTCTGGGCGCTCCCCGGATGGCGTAGAGTTGTGTTTACCGACGCGGGGTGGAGCAGCTCGGTAGCTCGCTGGGCTCATAACCCAGAGGTCGCAGGTTCAAATCCTGTCCCCGCTACTCAGTACGAAGGCCCGGTTCCCTGATGGGAACCGGGCCTTCGTCGTACGTCGCTTCACCCGTACGGCCGCCGCCGGCTCGCCCCGGGGCCGCTCCTGACGCCAGCCTTGAGGGGCGAGGGACCGGCGGCGGGAGAACAGCGTGGTGGGGCTGGCCCGGCAGGGCGACGACGGTGACCGCGCGGGCGGAGCCGGGAGCGGGACGGTGGCGAGGCTCCTGCGGACCCTGCCGCTCGCGCTGATCGCCCTCGGTCTCGCCTTCGACCTCACGACCCCGCCCAGCTTCACCGGATCCCCGTTCTTCTCGGCGGCCCCGCTGGTCGCCGCTCCCCTCCTCAGCCTCCTGGGCACGCTCCTGACGGGACTGCTGGCCTCGCTCACGGTGTTCGTGCTGCACGTCCAGCACGGCACCTCCTGGAAGGCGACGGCGCTCACCGAGCTGGCCACGGTCCTCACCGTGTCCGCGCTGGCGGTCCTGATCAACCGGGTGGTGCGGCGCAGCGGAGAACGCCTCGCCTCCGCGCGGGAGATCGCCGAGGCCGCGCAACGGGCGGTGCTGCCGACGCCCGCCGAGCGCGTCGCCGGGCTGCACGTCTCCGCGCGCTACGAGGCGGCGCGGGCCGACGCCTTCATCGGCGGGGACCTGTACGCCGTCCAGGACACCCCGTACGGAGTGCGCCTGGCGGTGGGCGACGTACGGGGCAAGGGGCTGGGCGCCGTGGAGGCGGTGGCCGTGGTGCTCGGCGCGTTCCGGGAGGCGGCGGAGACCGAGCCGACGCTGGAGGCGGTGGCCCAGCGGCTGGAGCGGGCGCTGGCCCGGGAGGGCGCCCGGCGCGACAGCCTGGACGCCGTGGAGGGGTTCACCACCTGCGTGCTCGGCGAGATCCCGCCGGGTGCGGCACTGCTGCGGCTCCTCAACCGGGGTCACCCCGAGCCGTTGCTGCTCCACGCGGACGGGGACCTGGCGGTGCTCGCCCCGGCGGAGCCGGCCCTGCCGCTCGGCATGGGGGAGCTGGGCGGTTGGCCGGACACCGCCCAGGAGTGGGCCTTCCCGGCGGGGAGCACCCTGCTGCTGTTCACCGACGGTCTGACCGAGGCCCGGAGCGTGACGGGGGAGTTCTACGATCCGGCGGCGCGGCTGCGCGGGCGGGTGTTCCCGGGGCCGGCGGAACTCCTCGGCGCGCTCAGCAGCGATGTGCGCCGGCACACGGGCGGCGGGGCGATGGACGACATGGCGCTGCTCGCGGTGGGTCGGCCGGTTCAGGGGCAGCCGAAGCGGCGCAGGACGGTGCGGGTGGTGCGGCCGTGAGGGCGGTCCGTGACTCTGTGTGGATGAAAGGGTGCTCTCAGCAAGGAATTTGACGGGGTGTCACATGTCGGATGTGGCGAAAGAAGTGAGGTAAACCTCCGAATATTGACCCGATTCGCACCCGTCTGCACCGAAAAGCCTTGGCCAAAGACGGTCGTTGAGTGGCCGATTGGTGGGAACGATCAATCGCAACAGCTTGGAATCACTCCCCTGCGTCTATTACCGTTCGATAACGCAGCGCGGTCGTCCCAGCCGTCGCAAGAGACGGCGCCGTGCGCGTGCGCGTCAATGAGGAGTGTGCCCCGGTGGCCTCCAACTTGCCTGCCCCTGAAGGCACCGAAATCCAGGAACCGCCCACCGCGGGTGCCTGGGGCGAGTGGAACCCCACCGAGGACTCGGTCCGTTCCGTACGGGGCCGGCACCGGGTCGCCCGGCAGCGCGGGGGACTCGCGCGCAGCTCCACCGTGCTGGGCGTCGGCGTCATCGCGGCCGTCGGCGCGGGCGGCATAGCCACCGCGCAGGACAGGCCCCAGGTCGCCATATCCATGCCGGACCTGCCGGACATGCCGGAACTGCCCACCGTGAACCAGGTACTGGACGGCGACTTCTCCGCGGACCACGGCTCGGCGGCCGACGCCCGGCACACGGGCGCGCAGGCCGGGAAGGCCGGGGTCATCCCGCAGCAGGCCGGCCGGGGCGCGGACGCCGGTGAGGTGCTGCTCAGCCGGATCCTCCAGCAGGCCGAGTCCCAGCAGGACGCCGCCGGGGCCAAGGCGCTCGCGGATGCCGCTCAGGCCGCCCAGTCCGCCGCCGCGCAGGAGGCCAAGGCCAAGCTGGACGCCGCGCAGAAGGCAGCCGACGACGCGAAGGCGGCCGCCGAGGCCAAGGCGGCGGCCGAGGCCAAGGCCGCCGAGGAGGCCGCCGCGGCCGAGGCCGAGCAGGAGCGCATCGCCAAGTCCGCCGGCGACTACTCGCTGCCCACCTCCGCCTACACCCTCACCTCGCACTACGGCGTGGCCGGCTCCATGTGGTCCTCCGGCTATCACACCGGCCTCGACTTCGCCGCGCCCACGGGGACCCCGGTCAAGGCCGTGGCGGCCGGGAAGATCACCTCGGCGGGCTGGTCCGGGGCGTACGGCTACCGGATCGTGCTGGAGCTGGAGGACGGCACCGAGGTCTGGTACTGCCACCTCTCCTCGATGTCGGTGACCTCCGGCTCGGTCGGAGCCGGGGACACCATCGGCCGCGTCGGCGCCACCGGCAACGTCACCGGCCCCCATCTGCACCTGGAAGTACGCAAGGGCGGTTCGACCGTGGACCCGCTGGCGTGGCTGACCTCCAAGGGCCTGAACGTCTGAGACCCGGGGCGGCGTCCGGGGTCGGGGCTGCCCGTCGGGGGGCGGGTACACCGGCGGCCGGGGCCGTGGCACCACCGGGCGCCGGCAGCGGGCCCGACCACGGCGGAAGCAGCTCCTCCAAGACCGCGGCCCGGACCAGCGCGGGCCCGGCGGTCGCCCTGCGCAGCCACAGCAGGTCCAGCAACTCCCGCTCGCGCTCCGCGAAGTCCGGCTCCCCCGCCGGGCCGCGGCGGCGCGCCCGGTTCCGCAGCAGGGCCAGCGCCGTCGCGTCCTGCTCGTACCGGGCGACCGCCCGCCCGGCCGCCCGGCCCGCGCTGCGCCGGGCCAGGGAGCGGGCCAGTGACCGGGCCGGCATCGACGCCAGCGCCGGGACCTCGGCCGGCGCGAGCCAGCCCGCCGCGGCGTACTTCGCGAGCTCGCGGGCGACGGCGCGCAGCCGGCGCCGCCTTATCCACACCGCCAGCCACACCAGCAGTGCGAACACCGGGACCATCACGCAGCCGTAGACCACGTAGAACCCGTACTCCCCGAACCGCGAGGAGCTGTTCCACAGCGCGTGCGCGCACATGGCGGCGCCGAGCCCGAGCAACGGCAGGGCGAACCGGCGCGAACGGCTGGCGCTCAGCGCGGCCGCGCCGAAACCGAGCCCGGTGAGGACCGTGAACAGCGGGTGCGCGAACGGCGACAGCACGATCCGTACGAAGAAGGTGGCCGCGGTCACCGAGTCCAGTACGCCCGTGCCTTCGACCAGGTCCTCGCCGAAGGCGTTGCCGAGATAGAGGATGTTCTCGGTGAAGGCGAAGCCGGTGGCGGTGAACCCGGCGACGACGAAGCCGTCCGCCGGGCCGGTGAAGTGGGGTCTGCGGAAGACGAAGACGAGGAGCAGGGCGGCCGCCTTGGCGCTCTCCTCCACGACCGGGGCGATCGCCACCGAGCCGAGGGTGTCGGCGTGGGCGGGGTCGGCCGTGGCCCCGGCTATCCACTCGGTGGCGAAACTGTTGGCCAGTATCGCGATCAGCGCCGCGGTACACGCCCCCCAGCCGAAGCAGAACAGCAACTGCGGCCAGGGCGCGGGCGCGGCCCGGCCCAGCCACCGGAAGGCCGCCATGAGCGGCGCGACGGGCAGCAGGGCCAGACCCAGGCCGACGAGGAAGCCGGGGGTGCCGGTCTGCTCACGTACGAGTTCGAGGATCGCGACACCCGTGCCGGCGAGCAGAACGACGAGCACGCACGTGCGGACCTTGCCCGCCGGGCGTGCGAGCACAACGGAGAGCGCTCGGAACACACGATGACCCTACAGAGCGGGTCCGACACGGCGAGTGACGTTGTCAGTTCTTGGTGGCGTTCTTGACGTTCTCTGCGCGACGGAAGAGCAAGTCGTGTACGACATGGCCCTTGTCGAGACCCTGGCCCTCGAACCGGGTGAGCGGCCGGAAGTCGGGACGCGGCGCGTAACCGCCGTCCGCCTGGGTGTTCTCGAAGTCCGGGTGCGCGCTGAGCACTTCGAGCATCTGCTCGGCGTACGGCTCCCAGTCGGTCGCACAGTGCAGCACGGCCCCGGGGGCGAGCCGGGTGGCGGCCAGCGTGAGGAACTCGGGCTGGATCAGCCGGCGCTTGTGGTGGCGGGCCTTGGGCCAGGGGTCCGGGAAGTAGACGCGCATCCCGGCCAGGGAGTCCGGCGGCAGCATCTCGCGCAGCAGGATGATCGCGTCACCGTTGGCCACGCGGACGTTGGTCATCCCGCCCCGCTCGGCGAGGGCGAGGAGGTTGCCCTGCCCCGGGGTGTGCACGTCGGCGGCGAGGATGCCGGTGCTCGGGTCGGCGGCGGCCATCTGGGCGGTGGCCTCGCCCATGCCGAAGCCGATCTCCAGGACCACGGGCAGGCCGTCGAAGAGCGTCTTCAGGTCGATGACCGAGTGGCCGTCGATGTCCAGTCCCCAGGTGCCCCACAGTCGCTTCAGGGCTTCGCCCTGGCCGGTGGTGACCCGGCTGCGCCGGGGCTGGAAGCTCCGGATCCGCCGCTCGTGGTGCGAGCCGGCCGGGTCCGGGGAGGGCCCGTCGGGGAACCGGGGCTCGGTCCGCCACTTGGGGGGCACGTAGGAGTTCGCCTCCGGCGCGGTGTTGTCCGGGAGGCTGTTGGACTGGGGGTTCAGGGACTCAGACACAATGACGGGATTCTACGACGGGGGTGCTGCCCCGGCCGCTCGGCCAGGCGCGGCGCCGCTGCCAGGGGCTCCGCCCCCGGACCCCCGCGCCTCAAACGCCGGCGGGGCTGGATTTCGCTCCTGCCGTCCGCCCGGTGCGGCTGGATTGCCCGCAGGGCAATTTCAGCCCCGCCGGCGTTTGAGGCGCCGCCGGAGGCAAATTCAGCCCCTCCGGCGTTTGAGGAGCGGGGTCCGGGGCGGAGCCCTGGGGAACGGAGGAAGGGCGGGTAGGGGACGGCTCCGCGCAGCGGCGATCCGCACGCCCCGGGCCGGGGCAGCGGCGGCGCGCTCGGCGGACCGTCAGGCCGTGCTCAGCATGCGAAGGGCGCGCGCAGCGATCTCGCGGCCGATCGGGAGCGAAGCGGTGGCCGCCGGCGAGGGCGCGTTCAGCACGTGCACCGTCCGCGGCGCCTCCCGGATCAGGAAGTCGTCCACCAGGGTCCCGTCCCGCAGCACGGCCTGCGCCCGCACCCCCGACGAAGCCGGCCGCAGGTCCTCCGCCGAGACGGCCGGCAGCAGCCTGCGCACCGCCCGCGTGAACGCCTGCTTCGACAGCGAGCGGTGTATCTCGCCCGCCCCGTACCGCCAGTGCCGCGCGGCCATCCGCCAGGAGCCCGGCCACGCCAGCTCCGTGGCCACGTCCCGCGGCCGGACCACGGACCAGCCGTACCCCTCCCGGGCCAGCGCCGGCACCGCGTTCGGGCCGACGTGGACACCGCCGCCGATGCCCCGCGTCAGATGCACCCCGAGGAAGGGGAACGCCGGATCCGGCACCGGGTAGACCAGCCCGCGGACCAGCTCCGGACGGTCCAGGTCGTAGTACTCGCCCCGGAATGGCACGATCCGCATCCCCGGGTCGTCCCCGGCCAGCCGCGCGATCCGGTCGCACTGCAGGCCCGCGCAGTTCACCAGGACCCGTGCGCGCACGACCAGCCCGGACGTGGTGCGGACCGCCACGCCGGAGGGTCTGCGCGAGATCAGGTCCACCGCGCCGCCGTAGACGATCTCCGCGCCGGAGGACTCGGCCAGCTGCGCGCTCACCCGGCCGTAGTCCACGATCCCGGTGCTGCCGACATGGATCGCGGCCAGGCCGTGCACCTCGGGCTCGTACTCGGAGATCTGCGCCGGGCCGAGCTCGCGCACCGGAATGCCGTTCTCCCGCCCGCGCTGGACCAGGGCGTGCAGCCGCGGCAGCTCGTCCCGCTCGGTGGCGACGATCAGTTTGCCCGTCACCTCGTGCGCGATCCCGTGCTCCGCGCAGAACTTGACCATCTCGGCCGCACCGCTCACAGCGAAGCGCGCCTTCAGCGACCCCGGCCGGTAGTAGATCCCGCTGTGGATCACCCCGCTGTTGCGGCCCGTCTGGTGACGGGCCGGGCCGTCCTCCTTCTCCAGGACGACCACCCGGGTCCCCGGAGCCAGCCGCGACACGGCATACGCCGTCGACAGGCCGACGATCCCGCCACCGATCACCAGCACATCGCAGTCCACGCCACCGCCCACGCCGACACCTCCCACCCCTGCATACTGCACCCCGCCACCGACAACACGGCCACGAGGGCCCGCGCCCACCCCTAAGCCGGCGCCACCAGCAGCGGCCGGGCCCGCTCGCGCAGCTCCGCGACGCGCGGCTCGTCCCCGTACGGTTCCAGGCGGTGCAGCAGGTCACGTACGTATTCGGTCGTCCGCGCCGAGGAGATGCGGCCCGCCACCTCCACCGCCCGGGTGCCCGCCGCGCACGCCGCGTCGAGGTTGCCCGACTCCAGCTCGGCGACCGCGCTCACCACCAGCCGCAGCCCGTGCGAGCGCACGAACTCCTCCGTGGGACGGGACAGGGCCTGCTCGGTGAAGCGCCGCACCTGGCGGGGGAGCCTCAGGTCCCGGTAGCACTCCGCCGCGTCCGCCGCGAAGCGGTCGTACGAGTAGAAGCCGAGCCACGTCGGATCGGGATCGCCGTCCCGTGACCGCTCCAGCCAGCCCTCCGAAGCCCGCAGCGCGGCCCCGGCGGCCGAGGAATCGCCCGCCTTCGCGTGTGCGCGCGCCTCCACGAGCCGGAAGAAGCTCATGGTGCGGGCGGTGGCCAGGCCCCGGTTGCGTTCGACGGCGGCCTGGGCGAGGTCCACGCCCTCCTCCGGGAAGTCCCGGTAGGTCGCCTGGAGGGACATCGAGGCCAGGACGTATCCGCCGAGCGGAACGTCGGCGGCCGCACGGGCGAGGCGCAGCGCCTGGATGTAGTAGCGCTGGGCGGCTTCCTGCTGGCCGGTGTCGAAGGCCATCCACCCGGCCAGCCGGGTCAGTTCGGCGGTCGCGCCGAACAGCGCGCGGCCCACCTCGTCGCTGTACGAGCCGAGCAGCAGCGGCGCGGCGTCCACCCGCAGGCACTCGGGCACCATCGACGAACGCCAGTCCCCGCCGCCGTACTTGGAGTCCCAGCGGCGCGCGTCCTCGGCGGCCTCGCGCAGCTTGCTCACGTCGCTGTGGCCCACGCGCTGGGCGTGGTCGCGCTGAGTTTCGGGCCCGGGCTGGGCGGGCACAACGGTGGACGGTGGTTCCGGCGCCGTCGGCCTGCCGGCCGGTGGAGCGGCCGGAGCCGGAGCGGTCACAGGTCCGGTCGTCGCGGGCGCGGGCGCGGGTGTAGCCGTGGACGCAGCCGTGGCGGGCGCGGTCGTCGTGGTCGCCGTGGTGGCCGACGCCGTGGCAGCCGTCGCCGTGGGGGCGGTCCCGGTCATCGCGTCCGGCGCCGTCGGGCCCGGCTCCCGTGCCACCGAGCCGTCCGCCGGAGATATCAGCCAGCGCGAGGCGGGCGTCGCGTACGCCGCCACGGAGAAGGAACCGGCGAGCGACTGCCAGATCCCGCCGCCCCGCCGGCCGGCGAGGTCGAGCCGGTAGAGGTCCGTGGCCGAGCGGACCGCCGCCCCCACGTCACGCGGGAAGGCCAGGCCCACCTCGGGCGCGGGGTCCGCGTCCGCCAGGCCGATCTCGTGCAGCGGCACCGGCCGCCCCAGCTTCGCGCCGATGGCGGCCGCGATCAGGTGCGGGGCGGCGCCCTGCGGCACCATCCCCTTCGACACCCACCGCGCGACCGACGTCTTGTCGTACCGGAGGGTCAAACCGCGCTGCGCGCCGAGGTCGTTGACCCGCCGGGCCAGCCCGGCGTTGCTGATGCCCGCGAGGGCGAGGACGGCGCCGAGCTTCTCATTGGGCTCGCGGAGCTCCCTGGACATGCGCCACCCCTCGTCACACGCGGAACGCACACAACGCTTACGCCGCCGGGGCATAGGCGCCCGGCATTTCGTAAACCCAGCGTAGTTCCCCGCCTCCCAAGCGTTAAGGCCTCTACTTCCGTATGGCGGGATTGTTGTCCGTTTGCACGGTCCGGCCACGGCCCGGGCCCGGGGCGCACTCGTCCCCGTGTGCTCCGCCCGTGTGGCCGTGCGCCCACCCGTGCGCTCTGGCCGGTCGGGGGGCCCGGCGATTCGATGTGCGGTGCGTGGGTCGGCCCGCTGCGCGAACCGGGCGGGTCCGGGGGTGCCGCTGCCTCAATCCCCGCGGGCGGCGGTCCGGTCCGGGAGGTGGATTCCACCTCCCGCGACCGCGCACGTGCTCCGTCGCGGGTGGGCGCAGGCGGTCCGGGGCGGTACTCCGCACCGCTGAAGAATGGCTGAAACCGACCTATGGGACGGTGGGAACGGAACGTCAAAAACTGCGTGGCCGGGGCGTGTTCGTTTGCATGTGCGCCCCCCTTAACCACTCTCGCACGCCTGTCCCGTGGCAGCATGGACCCCGAGCCACCCGGGGTCCCGCGGCCGCGCCCTCCGCGCCGACCGTGCTGCCCGTGCCCCGGTCATGTGCCCACAGGCTGGGGAGGCGGCGGTGCGCTGGTTGGTGGGTTGGAGCAGTATCGCCGCGAGCTTCGGCACGGCCGGACGGGTCTCGGGCGCGAACGGCCACGGCGGCCCCGGAGGCTTCGGCGGCCCCGGTAGCCAGGCCGGCTACGACCGCGCCGGCTACGACCGCGCCGGCGCCCCGCTGCGCGGCGGCATCGCGGACGCGGCCCACCCCGGCGACGCCGGCGCCGATGCCGACCGCACCGTCCAGCCCGTCGGCGCTCAGCTGTTGTGGGGCGACCCCGACCCCCTCTGGGCCGTCGGCGACTGGCGCCCCGACGAGATCCGCACCCTCACCGCCGACCCGGCCGACCCCTTCACCCGGCTCGCCGTCCTCGGCTGCTGCGGCGCCACCGACGCCGAGCTGAAGCGCGCCCTCTACGCCGCCCGCGGCGGAGCGCTGCGCCACCTCACCCAGTGGTCCGGCAGCTACACCGCCGTCGTACAGGCCGGCCGCCGGATCACCGTCGTCGGTGACCTCGCGGGCGCGCGGCCCGTCTTCTACACCCCCTGGGCCGGCGGCACGGCGTACGCCACCGCCGCGCTCCCCCTCGCGGACCTCATCGAGGCGCAGCTCGACATCGGCCACCTCGCGGCCCTGCTGGCCTGCCCCGACAGCCCCGAGGCACTGGGCGACGGCACCCCGTACTCCGGGGTTCGCCGCATCCCGCCCGGCCACGCGCTCATCCTGCGCGAGGGCTCCCGGGAGATCACCGGCTACGAAGCCGTCGCCTCCCTCGCGGTGGCGGCGCCCGAGGCCGACGCCGAACGCGCGGTGGAGGGCGTACGGGAAGCGTTGACGGCCGCGGTGCGCGCCCGGCTCACGGCGCCCAGGCATGCTCCCGACACGGTCCCGCCGTACGATCCCGGCCCCGTGCCCGGCATGGGCCCGGCCGACCGGCGCGCCGCCCGAGGCGCCCCCGCCCCGGGAGTGGGCGCGGACCTCTCGGGCGGCAGCGCGTCCGCCACCCTCGCCCTGCTGGCCGCCGGACTCCCGGGTGCCCCGGGCAGCCTGGCCAGCCCCGCCGGGGCGCGGCTGCTCGCCGTCACCTTCAACGACCTGGCCACCCCGCAGGGCCGCGAGGCCGAACTGGAACGGGCCCGCGCCATCGCAGCCGACCCGCGCCTGCACCACGTCGTCGTGGCCGCCGCCGAAGAGGCACTCCCGTACGCCGAACTCGACGGCCCGCTGACCGACGAACCGGGGCCCTCGCTGGTCTTCGCCGCCCGCGAGCGGCGCCGGCTGGCCGCCGGCAGCGCCGACCACTTCACGGGCCACGGGGCCCGCCAGGTCCTCGACGCCCACCCGGCGCGCATGGCCGACCTCCTGCTGGACCGCCGGCGCCGCCACCTGCTGCGGCCGGTCGCGGCCCTGGCCCGTTCGGCGTCCGCCTCCGGGGAATCCCTCCTGGTGCCGCTGACCGTGTACTCGGCGGCGCGCAGGCTATCCCGTACGACGTACCGCGCGGGCATGGAAGCCGCCGCGGCCAGGCTCCGCGAGGGCGGGGTCACCGAGCGGTCCTCCGGTCCGGTGGACGCTTCCCTCGCCGCCCTGACCTGGTCCCGGCCGGGGCCCGCGGCGGGCTGGCTCACCGGGGAGGCGCTGGCGGAAGTATCGATCCGTCTGGCCGCAGCCGCGGGCCGACCGCCGCTCTCGCTGCGGCCCGGCGAGGCCCGGGCCCGTTCCGTCCTGGCCCGCCACGCCGCCGACCACCGGGTGTTCGAGCAGGCCGTGGAGGTCCGCAGCCAGCGCCTGCACGCCCCGTTCCTCGACAACCAGGTCGTCCGGGCGGCCCGCGCGCTCCCCGAATCCCTGCGCGTACAGCCCGGGGCCAGGGCGGCGATCCTGCGCAGCGTGCTGTCCTCGGCCGGTGTGCGCGAACTCCCCATGGGCTGGGGCGCCACCGCCCACTCCCCGAACGAGACGGCGACCCGGCTCGGCCTGCGGGCCGCCCTCACCTCCCTCATGGACCTCTTCGCCTCCCCGCTGCTCGCCGACGCCGGGCTGATCGAGGCCCGCGTCGTACGCCAGGCCCTGCTGGACGCGGCGGACGGGCGGCCCGTACCGCTGGACGGGCTCGCGGAACTCGTCTCGATGGAACTGTGGCTGCGCCGGCTGCTCGCCCGGCGGGGCACGTGCTGGACGGGCACCTCGACGGCCCGCCGCCGCGCGGTCCCGGAGGGCGTACCAGTCCGAGCGATCCACCGCCCCGCCCTCTCCTGACCAGCGGCACCCTTCGGCCGGTACGGCGGGTCTTTTCAGCCCGTCCGGCGCTTGAGGTCTTGGGGCGGGCTTTTCAGCCCGTCCGGCGTTTGAGGACCGGGGTCCGGGGTGGAGCCCCGGGGAACGGTGGAAGGGCGGGTAGGGGACCGGCTCCGCGCAGCGGGACCCCGGCCGGGGGCGGGCCGCAGGGTGGGCCGTCGGGGTCGGGCGCGCGCCGGGGCACCTCCTCGGGCGTCGAACGGGGTGCGGTACCGGTAAGTGGAGCGGGTTTCTTCGACGCCCTGCGGGGGCGCCCCGCCGCACACCCGTCCCCGACGGCGCGGGGGCACGGGCAGGGGACGGCCCCGCCGAGCACCGGTGTTCGACGCCCTGCGGGGGCGCCCCGCCGCACACACCGGCGGGGGCCCGCCCCGCCGAGCCCCCGGGGCACCCAAAAGCCGGTGCCGCCCCCCGCAGGGGACGGGCAGAATTGGCGGGTGCGGTATCGAATCCTTGGCGTCACCGAGGCGCGTGACGAGACCGGCGCCCCCCTCCCCCTCGGCGGCGCCCGCCTCCGCGCACTCCTCGCCGCCCTCGCCCTGCGCGCCGGCCGCCCCGCCCCCGTCGCCGACCTCGTCGACGACGTCTGGGGCGACGCCCCGCCCGAGGACGCCCCCGCCGCCCTCCAGGCCCTCGTCGCCCGGCTCCGCCGCGCCCTCGGCGGTCGGGACACCATCACCGCCGACCCCGCCGGCGGCTACCGCCTGGCCGTGGCCCGCGACGAAGTCGACCTGCACCGCTTCACCCGGCTGGCAGCCCAGGGCGGCCAGGAGCTGGCCGACGACCCGGCCGCGGCGGCCCACACCCTGCGCACCGCCCTCGGGCTCTGGCGCGGGTCCGCGCTCGCCGACCTGCCCGAGCCCGCCCGCACCGCCCATGCCGCCGCCGTGGAGGCCCGCCGGGTCGGCGTGCTGCGCTCGCGCATCGAGGCCGACCTGCGCGGCGGGGGCACCGCCCCCGCCGGGCTCCTGCCCGACATCGAGGCACTGATCGAGGAGCACCCGTACGACGAAACCCTCCGCGCGCAGCACCTCCGCGCGCTCCGCGCCGCCGGCCGCCCCGCCGACGCGCTCGCCGCGTACGAGGACACCCGTCGCACCCTGGCCGACGCCCTCGGCGCCGACCCCGGCCCCGAACTCGCGGCCCTGCACGCCGAACTGCTCCAGCCGCGCCTTCCCGCGCCCGCGCCGCCGCGGCCCCGCGGCAACCTGCGGCCGCGCCTGACCTCCTTCGTCGGCCGCGAACCCGAACTGGCATCCCTGCGCGAGGACCTGGACCACCTCCGGCTCGTCACCCTCACCGGCCCCGGCGGTTCGGGGAAGACCCGCCTCGCCGAGCACGCGGCCGCCGCCCACCCCGAGGCCGGCTGGATCGTCGAACTCGCCCGGCTCGACCATCCCGCCGCCGTGCCCGGCGCCGTGCTCAGCGCCCTCGGCCTGCGGGAGAACTCCCTGGTCGCCCGGGACAGCACGGCCGCCGCCGCGGACCCGGCCACCCAACTCGTCGAGCACTGCGCGCACCGCAGCCTCCTCCTCGTCCTCGACAACTGCGAGCACGTCATCGGCGCCGCCGCCGAGCTGGCCGAGCTCCTCCTGACGCACTGCCCCGGCGTACGGATCCTCGCCACCAGCCGCGAGCCCCTCGGCGTGCCGGGGGAGACCCTCCGGCCCGTCGAACCGCTGCCGCCCGACCACGCCCACCGCCTCTTCGCCGAGCGCGGCGCCGCGTCCCGCCCCGGGTTCCGTGCCGACGATGACCCGGCCGCCGTCGCCGAGATCTGCACCCGACTCGACGGCCTTCCGCTCGCCATCGAGCTCGCCGCCGCCCGCCTGAGGCTGCTCACCCCGCGCCAGATCGCCGACCGCCTCGACGACCGCTTCCGCCTCCTGACCAGCGGCGCCCGCACGGTCCTGCCCCGCCAGCAGACCCTGCTGGCCGTCGTCGACTGGTCCTGGGAGCTGCTGGACGAGCCCGAGCGCGCGGTACTGCGTCGGCTGTCCGTCTTCGCCGGCGGCTGGGACCTCGCCGCGGCGGAAGCCGTCTGCGTGGACCTTCCGTACGAGGCCGCGGACGTCCTCGGCTCCCTCGTCGACAAGTCCCTCGTCGTGGCGGAACCGGAGACCGCCGGCCCCGCGATGCGCTACCGCATGCTCGAAACCATCCACGAGTACGCCACCGAGCGCGCCGCCGCCCACCCCGACGACACCCGCACCGCCGCCCGCCGGCACGCCGCCCACTTCCTCGCCCTCGCCGAGGAGGCCGAGCCCCTGATCCGCTCCGGTGCCCAGCTGCCCTGGATCCGGCGCATCGAGACCGAACTCGACAACCTCCGAGCCGCCCTGCACACCGCGGCCGTCGCAGAACCCGACCCCGATGCCGCGCAGCGTCTCGTCCTGGCCCTCGGCTGGTTCTGGTGGCTGCGCAACTACCGCACCGAGGGCGCCGAGTGGACCGCGCTGGCGCTCGCCATCACCCCCGAGGACCCGCCCGAGGGCTCGTCCGCGTACTGGCGCTTCATGCGCCTCCAGGTCCTCGGCATGTTCCTGGTCGCCGAGAGCAGCGGCGCCGAGAGGTTCCGCACCCCCGAGTACCGGGCCCTCGCAGGGCGCATCCGGGACGCCTTCCGGGGCGGCGAATCGCCCGAGGCCACCACCTTCCCCGGCATGCTCTGGCCGGCGACCGTCTTCCTCACCGGGGACGCCCTGGAATTCCACTCCATCCTCGACGAGTCGGTCGCCAACTGCCGCCGCCACGGCGGTGACTGGGAGCTCGGGATCACCCTGATGATCCGCACCCACGTGTCCATCGACGTCACCGGCGGCCTGCCCGGCATCGACGCCGACCTCGCCGAACTCCACGAGATAGCCCGCCGCGTCGGAGACCGATGGATCGGCGCCCAGGTCGCCAGCGCCGCGGGCGAGGCCGCCCTCTCGCGCGGTCGGTACGACACCGCGCGCACCGAGTACGAGGAGTGCCTGCGCCTCGCCCGCGAGGTCGGCGCCCACGTCGAGGCACCGTTCGCCATCGCCCGGATCGCGGAGACCGCCTACTGCGTCGGAGACTTCGACGCCGCCGAGAAACTCCTCGCGGAAGTCGCCGCCGAGGCCGACCAGCACGGCGGCGTGTACGACGTCAGTAGCTTCGCCCGGCTCCTCGCCTCCCTGCTCGCCATCCAGCGGGGCGACATCGCCCGGGCGTGGAGCGAGTGCGAGCAGGCCCGCGCCGAGGCCGCGCTGCGCCAGGTCCCCGCGCAGTTCATCGCCGGGCTGGACACCGTCGAGGCCGTCCTCACCGCCCATGACCACGGCCCGGAAGCGGGTCTGACGGTGATCGCCCCCGCCTTCGCCACAGCCGTCGAGGCCTACTGCGCCGAGCGGTTCCTGGCCGGGATGGTGGAGGCGGCGGCCGTGATGCTCGCCGACGCGGACCGGCCGGCCGAGGCCGTGCGGGCCTTCGCCGCGGCCTCCGCCTGGCGCGCGGGCCATCCGCGCTCGGTGCCCGAGGAGGCCGCCGTGGCCGGGCTCCGGGCCCGCATCCTGCCCGTGCTCGGCGCGGACGGCTACGCCCTGGAGGAGGCCGCCGGCGCGACCCTGCCCCCGAGCGCCTGGGTCACGGCGCTCACCGGCAGCTGATCACCGCGTCGGCCCAACCGGCGAGCGTCGGCAGCCGGCCCGGCCCGGCCCGCTCCACCACCAGCCGCAACGACGACCGGCCGGCCAGCGAGACGTTCACGGGCGCGGGAGGGTCCTCGTGCCCGAGGGTGCCGGACTGCCACAGCCGCTGCCCGTCGCCGTATACGGAGAACCGCACCTCGCCGTTGGTGAGCGCCGACAGGCCGTCCACCCCGACCCGGGCGGAGAAGGTCGTGCACTGGCGGTTGAGCGTGATCTGCACGGAGGAGTGGGAGTTCACGGTGATCCCGTGCTCGAACCGCCGGCCGCCCACCCACAGCCCCGAGCGCTGCCACACCCAACTGCTGTGCCGGACCTGCAACTCCGGGCTCGTGTGGTTCCCGTACGGGGCGTAGTCCAGCCGCGCCAGCGCGAACGAACCCGGCTTCGGCGGCACCGGGGGTCTGCTCGGGGACGGCGTAGGCGAAGGCCGCTCCCGACTCGGCGAAGGCGAGGGGGACGCGGACGCGGAGGGCTTCGGCGGCGGATCGACGGCACCCGGAGCCGTCGGCGTCGGCTTCGCATCCGGCTGCGGGGGTACGGGCCCACGCGTCGGCGGCTCCTCGGCGGGCGGGCTCGGCTCCTGCGAGGCCGAGGGCGTGGGCGTGGGCGTGGGCGACGCCGGTACGGCCGGAGCCGCCACGCTCGGCGCGGGCCGCACCTGGGCCTGGGGCTCGGCCTCGTCCCCGGTCAGCGCGAACACCACCCCGGCGGCCGCGGCCACCGCCATCCCCGCGGCGATGGCGGCCTTGGCGGGCAGCCCGAGCCCCTCGGAAGCCAGAGCCCCACCGGCCCCCGACCCAGCCCCACCACCAGCCCCGGCGGCCCCACCAGCCCCGGCAACACCCGCGGCCCCTGCCCCCGCCCCACCGGCAGCCCCAGCCCCGGCGGTCGACCCGCCGACGGCGGCCGCAGCGGCCCCGGCCCCGCCCGCGGCGACGGCCCCACCGGCCACCACCCCGGCGGCCTTGGCCGCGTACCCGGCGGCGAACCACCCGATGACCGCCACCGGAAGCAGCGCGGGAATGCCCGCGTTGACGTCCTTTAGCTCACCGGCCGCCAGCCGGCACTTCGCGCACTCCTCCAGGTGCTTGCGCAGCCCCCGCTCCGCCCGCATCCGCAACCCGCCGCGCGCATAGGCGCCCAACCGGTCCGCGTACTGCGCGCAGTCGCCGCCCTCGCTCAGCGCCGAACTCACATGGGCCTGCAGATAGGCCTGCTTGAGCCCCTCCCGCGCCCGACTGGCCAGCACGGCGGTAGCGTTCGCGCTCAACCCGAACAGCGGGGCGATCGCACTCGGCGAAGCCTCCTCGACGGTGGTGTGCCACAGCACGGCCTGCCACCGCTCCGGCAGGCTCCGGAAGGCCTGCATGGCCAAGGACTGCTCGGCCTCGCGCATCGCCCGGACGTCCGCGCCCAGTTCGAGCGTGTCGTCACCGGACAGCCCCGACAACCCGGAGCCACCCTCACTGCCGGCACCCGCCCCGGCCTGCTCGGCGAAGACCGCGAAGTCCTCGACGAGCTGCTCCCGCTTGGCGGTCTTCGCCCAGGCGGCAGCGACCCTGCGCACGGTGGTCAGCAGATAGGCCCGCACCGACTGGTCCGGCCCGGCTCCGCCCCGCACCGCCTGCAGCGTCCGCGCGAACACCTCGGCGGTCAGGTCGTCGGCCGTGTGCCCGTCCCGGCAGCAGGTCCGTGCGTAGCGCCGCACGGCCTCGACGTGACGACGGAACAGTTCCTCGTACGCACCGTCGTCACCGTCCCGCATCCGGGCGATCAAGTCGCCGTCGGACGGCGGAAGTTCGTCCCCCGCACCGCGAGGCTCGCGCTGGGCCGGCACCTGCCGCGAGGGCAGACCATCCGCCGCCAGGCCACCTGCCGCGAGACCGCCCGCCGCGAGGTCGCCGCCGGCACCGAGAGGCTCTTCCCGCCCGTCAACGCTCATTTCGGACGCCCCCGAACGACACACTCAACCGGTACACCGATGAAGCGTGTCACACGGGGGGCGCGCGCCGGACCCGTCCGCACGCCATCCACCCGTCCGGGCACATTTCAGCGACCCGGTGACGGAACCCCACGGACAGCGGTCCGAAGTCCCACCGCGGCGGTTGGTGAAGCAGAGCGTCAGGCCCTCACGCAGTCCGGGAGCGCAGCCCTTCGAGCAGGATGTCGAGCAGCCGCGTCGAGGCCGCCGCCTGCTGCGCCGGGTCGGGCAGCGCGGGCGCCGCCGTCGCTATCACCAGCAGTACATCGGCCACCGTGACGTCACCGCGCAGCTCACCGGCCTCCCGGGCACGCTCCACGAGCTGTCCGACGACCTCCAGCAGCGCACCCGCGCCCGCGTCGTCCGAGGGCTCGTCCTCGGACGCGATGCGCGCGGCCACGAGCCGCGCCTCCGGAGCCGAGCCGATGGCACCGGCCGTCTCGACGGCCTGCCGCTGGTGCGGAACCCGCGCGGCCTCGGACGCCTCGGCGTCCTCGACCCCGTCCTCGCTCGCCGAGCCGACCCGCAGCACCTGCGGCGGCAGCAGCCGCCCGGCGCCCGAGGCCACGGAGGTGCGCAGGAACCGGGAAAGCGCCTGCCACGGCTCCTCCTCCTGGCCCAGCGCCGTCCGAGCCTGCTCCGTCAGTCGGGCGGTCTCCTCCTCGGCTATCCGCCGGACCAGCACGTCCTTGCTCGGGAAGCGCCGGTACACGGTGCCGACGCCGACGCGCGCACGCCGCGCCACGTCCTCCATCGGAGCCCCGTACCCCAGCTCGCCGAAGACCTCACGGGCCGCCCGCAGCACGTGCTCCAGGTTGCGCTGGGCGTCGACGCGCAGCGGAGTGGAGCGGCCCACCCCGTGCGTGGTGGCCCCGTTCGCGAGCGCGCGACCGTTGCTGCTCTCGACCGAAAGCGCGGTCGCAGAACCATGGAAATCGGAAATGTTCATATGTATCCCCCGGTAATCATTTGTCTCCCCCCGGAGACACTCCCCGCCTTCACGTCGAGGTGGGCCACGGTCTCAGGCCCGGTCCTACTCACTCGACGAGATACGAACATAGTTGAGCCAGAGTCAATTCAGAAGAGGCAGCCCCGGACGGAGCACCGCCCGATCGGAGCATTCATCCTCACTTTTTCCTCACACACTCCCGGAATCTCTCATTCCGCACCCTCTGACCTGCAGAGTTCCACCCCCACCCGAGGTCCGCTTCGACTCCACCCCGGCACCACCACCGGTCACACAATTTGTCGGGCCTGTGGACAAACTCCCGGCCACGTTGCGTCATGGGATGGTGAAGGCTGCTAACTCGCGGGGCACGGCCCCCGGTACCCCGCCCCGCACGCGCATCCTGATCGTCGGCGGCGGCTACGTAGGCATGTACACGGCGCTCCGGCTCCAGAGAAAGCTGAGATCCGGCGAAGCCGAGGTCACGGTGGTCACCCCCGAGCCCTACATGACGTACCAGCCCTTCCTCCCGGAGGCGGCCGCCGGCTCGATCTCCCCGCGCCACGTCGTCGTGCCATTGCGCCGCGTCCTGTCGCGATGCCGCATCGTCATCGGCGAGGCCCGCCACATCGACCACGCCAAACGCACCGCGACCGTCGCCACCCTCGCCACCGAGGACGAGGGGACCGGCCCGGTCGAGATGGAGTACGACGAACTCGTCCTCGCACCCGGCTCGATCTCCCGCACCCTGCCCGTCCCGGGACTCGCCGAGTACGCCATCGGCTTCAAGACCGTGGAAGAGGCCATCGGCCTGCGCAACCACGTCATCGAACAGATGGACATCGCCTCCTCCACCCGCGACCCCGCCCTTCGCGACGCCGCCCTCACCTTCGTCTTCGTCGGCGGTGGCTACGCGGGCGTGGAAGCCCTCGCCGAACTCGAGGACATGGCCCGCTACGCGGCGCGGTACTACCACAACATCAAGCCCGAGGACATGAAGTGGGTGCTGGTCGAGGCCAGCGACCGGATCCTGCCCGAGGTCGGCCCCGACATGGGCGTCTACACCATCCGCGAACTGCGCCGCCGCAACATCGACCTGCGCCTGGAGACCCGGCTCGAATCCTGCGAGAACCGCGTCGCCGTCCTCAGCGACGGCGCCCGCTTCCCCACCCGCACCGTCGTGTGGACCGCGGGTGTGAAACCGCACCCGATCCTCGCCGCCTCCGACCTGCCCAAGAACGAACGCGGCCGGCTCGCCTGCACCTCCTTCCTCACCGTCAAGGGCGTCGAGCACGCCTGGGCGGCCGGCGACGCCGCAGCCGTCCCCGACATCACCGCGCCGGAGCCCGGCCGCGAATGCGCCCCCAACGCCCAGCACGCGGTCCGCCAGGCCAAGGTCCTCGCCGACAACCTGGTCGCCGCCCTCCGCGACGAGGTCCTCACCGAGTACGCCCACAAGTACGCCGGCTCCGTGGCCTCCCTGGGCCTCCACAAGGGCGTCGCCCACGTCTACGGCCGCAAGCTCAAGGGCTACCCGGCCTGGCTCATGCACCGCGTGTACCACCTCAGCCGCGTCCCCACGTTCAACAGGAAAATGCGCGTCCTCGCCGAATGGACCCTCTCCGGCCTCTTCAAGCGCGAGATCGTCTCCCTGGGTTCGCTAGAACACCCCAGGGCAGAATTCGAACTGGCCGCGGGCGGTGGCCCCAAGGACCCACCCCCGAAGTCTCCTCACAACCCCCCGAAGGACAGCCAGAGCTGACGTTGTCAGTGCCGTCGGCCACACTGGACGTGTGACCATAGGTGGGCTCACACCTGCACAGAGTGACAACGTCCAGCCAGCGACCGACCACCCGACGAGCGACACAGCGACCACTTGCGACACCACGAGGCCTGAACGCAGTGAACTTCACGCGCTGGAGCGCCCGGTTTCCCGGAACGCAGCGCCGCGCCGCCGCGCGGACCGAACACGCCGCCGCCCAGGCCGCCGCACAGGCCAAGAGGGGTGAAGGTTCGGTCCCGGCCGCCCGCGGCGGCCGAGCCGACCCCGCAGACCGGTCCGCGCCCGGCGCGGACGGCGGCCCCGCCGACCCCACGGTCTCCGGCACCGGCAGCGGCACCGGCACCTCCCCGGGCCGGAGTACGGGCACCCCCGCCGCGGTGCCCTCGCTCGACGAGCTGTCCGTCAGCGAGGTCATCGGCCGCCTCCCCGCGCTGGTCGCCCTCGTCCACGGCCCCGAGCACCACGTCGCGTACGTCAATGACGCCTACACCGCCGGCTTCGGCACCCGCCTCCCCGGCGCCCCCGCCCACGAGGCCCTCCCCGAGCTGGGCGAGCTCGGCCTGCTCCCGCTCCTCGACCAAGTCCAGCGCAGCGGCAAGCCCCGTACCGCCAAGAACCGCACGGCACCCGGCGGCACCAACACGTACACGGTCACCTGCACCCCGGTCGACTTCCCCAAGGCCGAGAGCGGCGGCGAGGCGGAAGCCCACACCGGCGTCCTGATCCACCTCGCCGACGTCACCGACCACGCCGAAGCCGTCGAGCGGCTGCGCGCCAGCGAGCGCCGCCAGCGCGAGGCCGCCGTCACCCTCCAGCGCTCCCTCCTCCCGCAGGAGCTGGAGCAGCCCGACGACCTGCGCGTCGCCGCCACCTACCAGCCGGGCGGCACCGAGGCGGCCGTCGGCGGCGACTGGTACGACGTCATCACCCTCGGCGCCGGCCGCACCGCGCTCGTCATCGGCGACGTCATGGGCCGGGGCGTCCGCGCGGCCGCCGTCATGGGCCAGCTCCGCACGGCCGTCCGCGCCTACGCCCGCCTCGACCTCCCGCCCCACGAGGTCCTCCAGCTCCTCGACGGCCTCGCCGCCGAGATCGACGCCAGCCAGATCGCCACGTGCGTCTACGCCGTCCACGACCCGAACGAGGGCCTCCTGGCGTACGCCTCCGCAGGCCACCTCCCCATCCTGGTCCGGGACGAGGACGGCACCGTACGCAGAGCCGCCGACCCCACCGGCCCGCCCCTCGGCACCGGCGGCTGGCTGCACACCTCGGGCACCATCCCGCTCGGCCCCGGCTCCACCGCCGTCCTCTACACCGACGGCCTGGTCGAACGCCGCGGCGAGGACATCGACGAGGGCGTCGCCGCGCTGGAGCGCGCGCTCTCCGGTGCCCAGGGCACCCCGGCCGTCATCTGTGACCGCCTGATGCGCGCCCTCGGAGTGGACGCGGACCACGACGACGACGTCGCCGTCATGGTCCTCCAGCAGCCCGCCCGCACCGGCCCCGACGCCGAGCTCTTCCACAACGCCGTCCTGGAACTCCTCGGCGGCGTCGAGGCGGCCCCGCGCGCCCGGGCCTTCGCCCAGGGAGTCCTCGCCTCCTGGCGCTTCCCGGTGGAGCTCTGCGACCTCGGCGTCCTCGCGGCCAGCGAGCTCGTCGCGAACTCCCTCCAGCACGGCACGCCGCCCATGCGCCTGCGTCTGCGGCGCACCGACCGCCGCCTGATCATCGAGGTCACCGACGGCGACGACCACCTGCCGCGCCGCCGCCGCGCCGAACCGGCCGACGAGACGGGCCGCGGCATCTCCATCGTCGCCACCATCGCCTCCGCCTGGGGCTCCCGTCGCACTCCGGGCGGCGGCAAGGCCGTCTGGTGCGAGTTCGCCCTGCCGGACAAGTAGCCGAGCACGCGGAAGGCCCCGGTCCACGAGGACCGGGGCCTTCCGCGTATTCAACGGGTACGCCTACACGTGCGCGACCTCCGTGCCGGCAGCCCTGTCGGCGCCGGCCCCGGCGGGAGCGACGGCGGGCCCACCCTGAGCCACGACCTTGCTCACCAGCGACGGGTTGTCCTGCTCCGGGCTCAGCTGCCTGCCGAGCCGCAGCGCCAGCCCGGCGATCCCCAGCGAGACCAGTACGAAGGTCCCGATGTAGAGCATCGGCACGCCCGCACCGAGAGGGACCCCGAGCGGCCCGAGCGCCAGCGCCATCTGCTTGACCAGCGCGAAGGCAGAGTTGTACTGCCCGACCGACCCCTCCGGAGCCAGGTCGGCCACCAGCGGCGCGACGGTCGGCGACAGCATGGCCTCGCCGATGCCGAAGAGCGCGTACGTGGTGATGAACGCGGCGGCGGCCATGACGGCGCTGCCGTGCCCCAGCCCCGAGAACCCGGCGATGACCCACGCGACGGTCCAGATCAGCCCGACCAGCGCGATCACCCGCGACCGCCGGCGCTTCTCGACGAGCCGGAGCACCACGAACTGCGCGAGCACGATCGCACCGGTGTTGGCGGCCAGCGCGAACCCGAGCGTCGAGGGGGAGATGCCGGCAGCCTCGGTGCCGAAGGCGGCCAGACCCGACTCGAACTGTCCGTAACAGGCGAAGAAGAGCACGAAGCCCAGCAGGCACAGCTGCATCATGGCCTTGTGCCGGAGCATCCGCTTCCAGCCGCCGCCCTCCTGCGCCGGAGCCTTCGGCCGGGCGTCCTTGAAGCCCGGCGCCTGCGGCATCCGCACGGTGGCGATGACCCCGGCCAGCACCAGGAACATCACGGCCTCGATGCCGAACAGCAGGATGAAGCTGGACGGCCGGTCCTTGTCGACGATCAGCCCACCGATGAGCCCGCCGATGCCGAGCCCGAGGTTCTGCATGAAGAACTGCAGGGCGAAGGAGCGCGTCCGGGTGGCCGGCGTCGAGCACCACACGATCATGGTGGCCAGCGCCGGCTGCATCACGGCCTGCCCGGCACCCAGCGCCAGGGCCGACAGCAGGATGGGCACGATGCCCGTGGACAGCCCGAGCGAGATGGCACCCACCGAGGCGGCCGCGGCGGCGGCCATGACCACGGGCACGGGGCCGCGTCGGTCGATGACCCGACCGGTGAAGGGCAGCGCGAGCAGAGCGCCCAGGGCGAACGCCACGAACGCGCTCGTGGCGGCCATGGAGCCCAGACCTCGCACCTGCGCCACATAGATGTAGAGGTACGGAACCGTGAAGCCGATGCCGAACGCGGTCAACGCGTTCCCGGCCTGGATCCGCCGCATCGCAGCGCCCATCACCTTGGTCACTTCTCACCTGCCTTGTAACTGAAGACCGAAAGACTTCATCCCTAAACTTCAATCCTTAACTCTACACATCGAAGGAGTTAGACGCCAACGAGCTCGTGCGATACTTCGACCCATGGGTGACACCCCCGACGGCACCACGCCCGTCCACGAGCCGACCCTCGACGAGCAGATCGCCGTCTACCAGCGCGAGTTCCAGGACCTCGACCCCCAGGTCGAGAAGGTCGTGTCGGCGCTCAGCCGCCTCAACCGCCGCATGAACGTCGCGTACGGACGCCAGACGGCGGCCCTGGGCATCAGCAACGCGGAGTGGGAGGTCCTCAAGGCCCTCGTCCTCTCCGGCGCCCCGTACCGGATGGGCCCGAGCGAGCTGGCCAAGCAGCTGGGTCTCACGCCGGCGGCGATGACCCACCGGATCGACCGCATGACGGCGGAGGGCCTGGTCACCCGGGAGCGGGACGAGTCCAACCGCGTCCGCGTGATCGTGGAGCTCACGGACGAGGGCCGCAGCAAGTGGCTGGACGCGATGCGCGCGGCCACGGTCTTCGAGGAGGACCTCCTCCAGGACCTGTCCACGGCGGAGCGCGGGGTCCTGGGCGACATGCTCACCCGGCTGCTGGACCGTGTGGAGGACCTCCAGTCGCCCAGCTGAGCCGGGGTTGACACGGCCCCCGCGGGTCCGTAAGGTTCTTCGAGTTGTCCCAGAGCCGGAAGGTTTTGGCGACAACGAATCCCGCCGCCTCGTTGCGGCACCCAACTCTGCGCGATCTCCCACCGGGAACGCATTCGGCATGCCCGAATGAATTTCTGAAGGCCGATTATGAATCGTCCGGGAAATCCACTAGAGTTCTGGGAGTCGGAAGGGCCCAACAGCCCGGAAGACAAACCCCGCTGACTGGGAGTCAGGCCCGAAAGAGTCTGATAGAGTCGGAAACGCAAGACAGCAGAACGAAAGCCCGGAGGAAAGCCCGAGAGGGTGAGTACAAAGGAAGCGTCCGTTCCTTGAGAACTCAACAGCGTGCCAAAAATCAACGCCAGAA
>NZ_JBIARJ010000002.1:0-648574 GCF_042889825.1 Streptomyces sp. NPDC002467
GGGGGCGGGGGGGGCCGGGCCCGGCCTCGGGCCCCCCGGCCCGCCGCGGCACCGGGTTTGGGGGGGCCCCCGGGCCCCCCCCCGGGGGCGCCGCGGGGGGGGGCCCCCCCCCCCCCCCCGCGATCCCCACGACCCGGGCCCGCTAGGAGTGGTGGACATGGGTGCTGCCGGTGTCCAGGGAGCCGCCGAGGCGTTCGCGCAGAGTGGTCAGCGCGTCGGTCTGCGGGGCGGTGACCACCCAGCGGTTCCCCACCAGGTAGCTGCCGCCGTAGATCCGGGCCTCGGCCAGCCAGGAGCGCTGCCCCTCGTCGGCGGCGAAGGTGGCCATGCGGTACGCGCCCTGCGCGCTCTCACAACCGCCCTCCCGCAACTCCTCCGCCTCCACGCTCACTTCGGCGGTGCAACCGATGGCCGCGGCGATCTCCTCGATCGAGACGGAGGGCGTCGCGGGGGCCTTCGCGGAGACCTGCTCCGGGGCCGTCCCGGGAGCTTTCGGGGGGCCGGCGCCGCAACCGCCGCACAGCAGCGCGACGCCCAGCGCCGCTGCGGCGCCGGCGGACACGGCGGCCGGTGTCACGCGGATGGCTTCGCCTTCTTCCCCTTGTCGGTCACGGCGAACCAGAGGCCCTGCTTCCCCTGACCGTTGGTGTCGCCCGGCTGCTTGTCACCGGTGAAGGAGTAGACGGGCCAGCAGTCGATCGTCAATTGTTCCGTGCCGTCCGGGCGTTTCACGGAGCCGACCAATTCGGAGGCGATTCCCGAAACCTTCGCCTTGTCGACCGGTTTGGCGGGCTTCCACGTGTCCAGGCAGGAATCCAGGCAGCCGAATTTCATCGGCCAGGCACTGTCCTTGTCGAAGCGGTACAGGGTGTGGCCCTCGGTATCCGCGAGAATTCCGCCGAGCGTGGCGTTCTGCGCGACCGAAAGCTCTGCGCCGCCCTTCTTCGTCGCGGCCGCGGGGGCGCCCGCTGGCTTCCCGTCGGCCCCCACCGCGTGCCACGTCCCGGCGACGCCCTCGCCGAGCGCCTCACCCGGCGCGGTGTCCTTGGAGTAGCGGTACACGGGCCATCCGGCGAGGGTCAGCTGCCGGGTGCCGTCGGCCCGCAGCACCGAACCGAGCAGGCCCGCCTCGATCCCCTCCCCGGCCGTGGCCTCGTCCGCCGGAACCGGTGGCCAGGCCTTGGCGCACTCCCCGTCGCAGTTGGACTGGGGAGGTTTCGCGGTGTCCTTGTCGAACCGGTAGAGCGTCAGGCCCTGCCCGTCGGTGACCGCGGCGCCCACGGCGGGGATGTCACGCAGTTTCAGCTGCCCCGCGGCGCGGGTCGTGACGGTGCCGGGATCGGCGGCGGGGTTGTTCCCGCTGCCGCTGCCGCTGCCGCTGCCGCTGCCGTAGGCGTCTGCTTCCCCGCCGTAGGCGGACCCGATCTTCTGGCTGTCGGCCACCGGCTTGACCCCGCCCGATTTGCCGGCGTATTCGCTCCCGGAGCCGCACCCGGCCGTCAGCAGCAGAACCGCGACGGCCGACCCGGCGCCTATTCCCTGTCGGATTCGTTTCACGACTGATTGCTCCTTCGGATTCGTTTCCGTGCCTTCTTGCGTCCGTGCTTCCGTGCTTTCGTCATTGATACGGGGAAAGGGGTGGCGGCGGTGAATTCGGCCCGGAATTTGTCCGATCACGCCAAGAACCCGCTCAGCCCTGGATGCGCAGCGCGAGGGCCGGGCAGCGCCGTACAGCCCGCAGGGCCTTCGGCCGCAGGTGCCCCGGCACCGCCATGGACGCCTCCGCCGGATAGCCGTCCGCGTCGAGCCGTACGACATCGGGGAGCACGTCCACGCACAGCCCGTGCCCCCGGCACAGGGTCCAGTCCACGACCAGTCGCTCCGGACTCTCGTCCCGGGGCAGCGGCAGCGCACCCAGCACCCGGCGCCCGCAGCCGCTGCCGAGCGCGTGGTCGCGGAACTCGTCCGGGAACGAGGCCAGCGCCGACGCGACGAACCGCGAGGTCCCGTCGGGATGGCTGCACGCACCCCGCCCCAGGACCGAGCGCATCCGCGCCTCCACCGCGTCGAGCGCCGCCCGGCCCCCGCCCCGCACCGCGTCGTCCAGTACGTCGGCCAGCGCGGGCAGACCCCGTACGCAGGGGCCGCACTGGCCCGCGGACTCCCCGGCCATCCACCGGGCGACCCGTGCCACCTCCCCGGCCGGACAGGTGTCCTCCGGCAGCGGCAGCACCGCGCCCGCCCCCAGCCTCGCGCCGAGCGCGTCGAGGGACTGCCGGGACACCTGCGCGGAGCGCGCGGACACCGGGTCCAGCCACTTCCCGTGGTAGCCGCCGACGAGCACGCCCTGACCGGGCTCGGTGCCGCACAGCTGGAGGACGTACGGGAGCGAGGTCCCGGACGGGGTCTCGACGACCGTGGAACCGGCGACGGTCAGCAGCACGGTGCCCGGCTCGGCGGGCAGGCCGGCCGTACGGTACTCCGGCGCGCCGAGCCGGGCGGCGACGGCGAGCTGGGCGAAGGTCTCCGTGTTCGACAGCAGGGTGGGCATGCCGCCCAGGCCCCGCTCGCTGGTGCGCACCTTCTGCCCGGACGGCAGCGTCGCGCCGCCGTTCAGACCGTCGACCAGGGCCGTGCCCTCGCCCGTCACGAACCGCTCGGGCAGCCGCGCCACCCGCACCCGGCGGCCCGCCGGCCCGCGTTCGGACACGGCCTCCCGTACCGACTGCTCCACGTCCGTGCGGGTCACGGCCACGGCCACCTCCTCGGCGCCCAGGGCCGCGGCCGCCAGCAGGGCGCCGTCGAGCACCAGGTGCGGGGCGTGCAGCAGCAGCGCGGTGTCCTTGAGGCAACTGGGCTCGCCCTCACTGCCGTTGACCACGACGGCGGTGAGCCCGTCGCTGCGCCCCCGGGCCGACCGGATGACCGCCCGCATCTTGCGGGCGAAGGGGAAGCCCGCACCGCCCCGGCCCCGGAGGTCGATGTCGTCGGCGAGGGTGACGAGTTCGTCAGGGTGGCAGCGGGGGAGCGGGCCGTGCACGGCCAGATGGGCCTCCCGGTCGAGCCGGGCGGCCCGGTCGAGCCCGGCCAGCAGCCGGGGGGCGCCCACACAGCCGAGGCCCGGGCGCGGCCCGCCGTTCACCGCCACCGCTCCCGACCCGCGAGCTGCTCCACCCGGGGCGAGCCCACGACCGTCCTGCGCACGGACGCCCGGCGCGGCGAGGCGCGGCGCAGTGACGTCCGGCGCGTCGTCCTGCCCCCGAAGGCGTCCCGGGAGCCGACGGGTGTGACGACCGGCGGCGGAGTGACCCCGCGCAGCGTGGACCGCAGGCGCAGCACGAGCACGCCGGCCACGGCGGCCACGCACAGGGCGTAGGCCGCCGTCACCCAACCGGCCGCGGGCCGGCCGGCCTTCAGTCCGTGCACCAGGCAGGCGCCCCAGGCGGGGTAGGCGCCGACGTGCAGCGCCCGCCACCACAGCGAGCGGCTCCTGGTGGCGAAGGCGCTGCGCACCCCGCCGGACACGGCGACGGCCACGAAGAGGTACCCGGCGAGCGTGCCGAGCCCGATCACCAGCGGCCGGTCCCCGTCCGCGAAGGGGACCGCCGCCGCGGCGGGGCTCGTACGGCCCTCCGCCACCTTGACCCAGATGTGCAGGGCGAGGAAGCCGAGTCCCGCCACGGCCAGGCCGCGGTGCACCCCTTGGGCGAGCAGTCGGGCCCCCGGCCCCAGCAGCAGCCGGTCGGTGGCGGTCAGCCCCCACAGGACGGTGGCGGTGAGCGAGACGAGCGAAAGGACGCCCGCCCCGAAGTCGAGGAACTCCCAGAGGTGTGTCAGGACGCCCGCGCGGGCCGCCACGACGGCCGATACGAGGGCGGCGACCCCGACGCTGAGCGCGCCGGGATGTCGGCGGCGCGCGCGGTGCGAGCGGGGGAGGTGCGGCTGGGGCAAGGGCATCCGGTTCTCCTGTGAACTCCGAGCCGACAGACGGGTCTTGGGGTCGGAGTGCAGAAGCATCGTGGACCTGCGCAGCACCTCCACAGGATTTATCCAACCGTGATAATTTCTCGCACCGGCTCTCCGGCGCATCGAACAAGACCGGAAGACTCCCCTTCGTCAAGGCCTCACCGGCACGATCGAGGTAACGATGTGCGAACTTCTGAACCGCATCTGGTCCCGCCCGCGCGGCGAGTGGACCCGTGTCCTGCGCCGGGAACTCCCCGCCCTGGCGGCCGAGATAGTGGAGGAACTCCTGCATGGCAATCCGGAACTATCCGCCCTTGTCGATGACAACGATGCCATTGACGACGAACTGCTCAGAGAGAAGGTGGAAGAGGCACTGCTTACCGCCCTCGGCTACCGCGACCCGGCCGAGGCCGAGGGCGACGGGGAAGCCGACATCCACGGGGAAGCCGAAGTCGACGCGGACCCCTGCACCGACGCGGACCCCTGCACCGACGCGGACCCCTGCACCGACGCGGACCCCGGCACCGACGCCGCCCCCGGCGCCGACGCGGAACCCCGGCACGGGCGCGCGTCCGAGCCCGCGTCCATACCCGAGGCCGTTCCCGTCCCGGCGCGCGCAGCGGTAGCCGTACCCGCACCCGTACCGGTTCGCGTGCCCGCCATCGAGCGCGGGTCCGAGCCCGAACCGGAGCACGGTCGCGTGGCCGACCAGGCACGGCACGACCTCTTCAACGCCCTCACCGACGGCCGCGCCGCATCGGAGGGTTCCCTCTCCGAGCTGGCCCAGGCCGCGGACTGGCCCCTCCCCCCGGCCGTACGGGCCATCGCGCTCGCCACCCCCGCCGACACGCAGCAACTGGCGGCCCTGCACGACGACGCCCTCGCCGGCGTGTTCGCGGGCCGCCCGTGCCTCCTGGTCCCGACCGCCGACCCGGACGCCCGCACCCCCCTGGAACTCGCGCTGCGCGGCCGCTGCGCCGCCGTCGGCCACTCCGTCCCCCTCCGTGACGCCGCCTCCTCACTGCGCTGGGCGCTGCGCCTGCTCGCCCTGACCCCCGCCCGGGGCGGCCTGGAAGCCCGTACCGTCTTCGTCGACGACCACCTCTCCACCCTGCTGTTGCTCCAGGACGAGCCCCTGGCCCACGCGCTCGCCGCGCGCTGGCTGCGCCCGCTGGCGGATCTGACCCCCCGCCAGAGCGAGCGGTTGGAGGTGACCCTGCTCGCGTGGCTGGAAGGCGGCGGGGCTCCCGAGGCCGCCAAGGCACTCAGCGTGCACCCCCAGACCGTCCGCTACCGCATGCGCCAGCTGGAGAAGCTCTTCGGTACCGGATTGCGGGACCCCCGGACCCGGTTCGAACTGGAGATGGCCCTGCGCAGTCGCCGGCTGATGGCCCAGGTGCGCCGCCAGCACTCGCGGGTGAGCCGCAGGGCGGCGCGCGTGGTCACGGCCGACTTCACCCCCGTCGTCGTCGGCCGGATGGCCCGCGTCAACGGCCTGTAGACAACAGCCTCGCAAGTCAGCGGCCTTGTAGGTCGAAGGCCGCGGGAGAAAGGGAAGGGAACGCGGTGCCGGCCCGAAGCCTGAGGCTTCGGGCCGGCACCTTTTCCCGGACCGGGCGCGGCGGTAGGGGAGGGGGGCGCCCGGCGCGGGGGTTCAGCGGCAGCCGCGGCCGGAGTTGATGCAGTCCACGGCCCTGGTCATCAGCCCGGGCGACATCACGTTGATGAAGTCACCGTGGTCGGTCACCGGCTTGTGCAATTGCTCGGGGAAGCTGTCCACGGCGAACCGGGCGCCCGGCGCGATGCCGTAGGTGATCCGCTGCACCAACTGCGGCACGGCGGTGAAGCCCTTCGGGCAGCGGCCCGCGCGGTCCGCGAAGGCCATGTGCGTACGGTGGTTGGCGCTGTCGATGTTCCGGCCGTCCCAACAGCTCTGGAAGGAGAAGGTGCGGACCACGTCGCTTCCCTTGGGGCAGACCGGGTACTTGTCCTTCAGTTGGCGGTCCTCGAAACCGGTGCAGCTCCACGAGGCGTTGGCGTTGGCCGTGCCGTTGGTGAAGGCCTTCGCGTCACCCGTGATGACGCGCAGGAACCGGGGCATGGCCGTGACCCGGCCGACGGGACTGCCCTTGAAGGTGATGGTGACCTGCTTGGGACGCAGGATGGTGCCGACGTTGCCGTCCTGGCCGCCGCCGGGAGCCTTCGCGTCCTGCTCGGCCTTCCCGTCGCGCAGCCGCAGCACCGGCCAGTAGTAGCTGGACTGGTCGCCGTTGCCGCAGGTGGTGCCGGCGGCGGCCAGGCTGTTGTTGGTGGAGAAGGCGTCCGTCGACACGTTGCCGACGTAGTCGTGCATGTGGTGGGCGCCGTTGGAGACGCCCGGGGCCACGATCACGTTGTCCGGGTTGAAGTGCTCGTTCTCGTTGCGGCCGCACTGCGAGGTGAAGGAGCCCTTGGAGGCGCCCGCCGAGGGCGCGGGCGTGCGTACGTTCGGCCGGACCTTGGTGATGTTCACGAAGTCGCTGCGCGCCGGACCGCCCTTGCGGGCGAAGTCGGGCCCCGCTGCCGCCGTGTCCTCCGCGGCCGCCTTCACCATCTTGCATCCGCTCAGGGCCTTGAGTTCCTCGGGACGGGCCGCGGACCGGCCGATCGCATCGGCCATCCGGCCGATGGTCGCGCCGCGCTTCGCGCCGAGCTCACCGAGGAGGGCCTCACCCTGGGCCTCGCCCTTCCCCTTGGCCTGCGCCTCGCCCGAGGCCAACCGCCGGTAGGCGTCGGCCACCTGCCCGTCCAGCTCGGCGAGGCTCTCGTCGACCTCGGCCTTCGCCTGCTCGGGGACGCTCGTGAGCCGTTCCCCGACGTCCGGGCAGTCGATCGTTGACGTGAACTGCTGTGCCTGCCCGCCGTCCTGTCCCGCGGAGGCGTTGCCGGCGACGACGGCGACCCCGCCGGCGCCCAGCACCAGCGCGGAGATCAAGGCCGCCAGTTTGCCCGACGGGCGGCGGTGGCGTTCGTGGCCCTTTCGACTCATGCGATCACTTCTTCCTCGATGGGGTCGGGGGAGCGGGGGAGGAGAGCGCCGGGGAGGAGGGAACCTGCGCCGGGGCCGCGTCGGAGAGCGCGTCGAAGTCGACCAGCCCGCTGTCCTCCAGGACCGTGATGTGGTCCAGGACCGTGGCGTTGGCCGATGTGGCCAGGGCGCGGACCATGGAGTTGCGGGTCTGCGCCCGGATCCCGGCCAGCAGCGCGAACACCTTCCCGTGCGCGCGCCGCAACAGCTGGACGAACAGCCGCTCGTACGCGTCTCCTTGGGCCTGAGTCAGCTGACTCAGCCACTCCTGCTGCTGTGCGCTGGGCTGATTGGGCAGGTCGACACCGAGGGCCTGGCCGACGCGGATGACCTGCTGGTCCAGCTCGGTGTGGCCCTCGACGAGGTGCTCGCCGGCCGTGCGCACCGCGGGGCGCGTCCCGCGCTGCTGTGCCTGCCGGCCCGCGGGAAGCTCCCACAGCCCGGCCAGTCGCACCTTGCGGACGAAGTCCCGGTCCGCGGCGGTCAACGGTCCGTAGGCCGTGCTCATGGTTCCGGCGCCGTCGTCATCGGCCGCCGGGACGGCGGCCGTCGCCCCGACCGGGGCCCGGTCGCCGAAGCCCTGGACGGGCACCAGCAGCGCGATCAGCGTGACGGCAAGGGCGGTGATGACGATGCCGTTCGCGATCGTGTGCCGCGTGGTCACCGACAGGCTGTTGATGGATCGCCACCGCAGTGACAACACAGTGCCTCCTCGCTCCGTGGGTGTCACGGGACGCTAGGCGACTCGTGGTGCCGGCGCGCGTGGACCATCACCCTTGGACAAACAATCGGGTGGGCCCCACAAAGGCTGTTATCTTGCGGCGTTCGACCGCCCGTCGGTCCGGGCGCGGTCCGCTATGCGTTCAGGTGCCGGGTGAACCACTCCCGGGCCAGTTCCGCCACCTCGTCGAGGGTTCCCGGCTCCTCGAAGAGGTGCGTCGCACCGGGGACGACGTCGAGCCGGTTCTCGCAGCGCAGTTCCGCCTGCGCCTGCCGGTTCAGCTCCAGCACCGTCGTGTCGCGGCCGCCCACGACGAGCAGGGTGGGCGCCCGTACGCCGCCCAGCCGGGGCCCGGCCAGATCCGGGCGGCCGCCCCGCGAGACCACGGCGCCGATGTCCGCCTCCGGGTCCGCCGCGGCCAGCAGCGCCGCCGCGGCCCCCGTGCTGGCCCCGAAGTAGCCGACGGACGCGGGCGCGTACCCGCTCCGCAGCCAGCGTGTCGCGTCGGACAGCCGACCGGCCAGCGGCCCGACGGCGAACACGTTGGACCGGTCGGACTCCTCGGCGGGCGTGAGCAGGTCGAAGAGCAGGGTGCCCAGGCCCGCCCGGTTCAGCGCGGCCGCCACGGCGCGGTTGCGGGGGCTGCGCCGGCCGCTCCCGGAGCCGTGCGCGAACATCACGACCGCTCCGGAGCCGTCGGGGCCCCGCGGCAGGGTGAGGTCGCCGGCCAGCCGCAGAGCGCCCGCGTCGACCTCCACCTCGACCGCCACCTCGGCGTCCGACTCGACGGCCGCCTCCACCGTGCTCCCGGCGGTGCGCGCGGGGGAGCGGGCGGCCTCGGCCAGCAGCGCGACGACCTCCTCGTCGGGGGTCTGGGAGAAGTCCTCGTACCACTCGCCGACCGCCCGGAAGGCGCGCGGCGTCGACAGGCACACCACCTCGTCCGCCTCGGTCCGCAGCCACGCGACCGCGTCCGGCGGAGCCACCGGCGCGGCCAGCACCACCCGGGAGGCGCCCTGCGCGCGTACGACCTCGCAGGCGGCGGCGGCCGTGGCGCCCGTCGCGATCCCGTCGTCGACCACGATCGCGGTGCGCCCGGTGAGCGGGACCCGCGGCCGGCCCTCGCGCAGTCGGTGCGCCTGCCGTCCGAGCTCCTCCCGCGCGGTCCGCTCGACCGCCGCGACGTCCGCACCGGTGACCCGGGCCTGGCGGACGATGTCCTCGCTGATGACGCGTACGCCGCCCTCGCCGATCGCCCCGAAGCCCAGTTCTCGGTGGGAGGGGACCCCGAGCTTGCGCACCACGATCACGTCGAGCGGGGCGCCGAGCTCCCGCGCCACCGGGAAGGCCACCGGTACCCCGCCCCGGGGCAGCCCGAGGACGACGGGATCCTCCGTCGCCAGGTGCCGCAGCGCCGCGGCCAGCCGCCGACCCGCGTCGGCGCGATCGGTGAAGAACACCTCGGCTCACCCCCGTCCAGGGGAGACAGGACCCACGCAACTCCTTCCGGCGCCGATGCGCAAGCGGGCGGCGGATACCCCGGTGGGGCATCCGCGCCGGATGTTCCGTACGATGCCTCCATGATCTCCCGCGTGCAGCCACCGCGCCGTAGCCCGGCAGGGCGCGGCCTCGTGCTGCTCGTGCTCGCCGTGCTGGCCGGTGTGCTGGCCATGCACGGTCTGGGCCCCGGGCCCGCCTCCGTGCGCGCGCACGCGACGGCCGTCGGCCATGTCATGGAGCGGGTCCACCACGAACGGCTCGGCCCCGAGGCGAGCGCGGCCGAGAGCTGCTCGCACACCGCCGGCGGATCGGACCACACCCACCACGCCGACGCCACCTGCGCGGCGCCCGGCATCGGCACGCCGTACGCACCGCCCGCCCCGGCCGCCGCCCTCGACGGCTCGGCGTCCGCGCCCGAGGCGCCGCACGGCGTCGCGACGGCGGCGGCGCAGAGCGGACGGGCGCCGCCCGACCTGGCGGAACTGCAACTCCTGCGGATCTAGGACGACCCGCGCCGGGGGCCTCCACGGGCCGCCGCGCTCCGTCGCATCCTCAATTCCGGACAAGGAGTCGCACCACCATGAGCACGAACCGTTCCCCCATCCGCCGTACCGCCGCCGGCGTGGCGGTGGCCACCGCCACGCTCGTCCTCGCCGCCTGCGGGTCGGGCAAGGACGACACCGCCGGGCACGGCGGCCACGGCGCCCAGACCCCGACCCCCGCGGCCTCCGCCCCCGCTTCGGCTTCCGCCGGGCAGGGCGGGCACAACGCCGCCGACACGGCCTTCGCCAAGGGGATGATCCCGCACCACCGGCAGGCCGTGGAGATGGCGGACCTCGCGCCCTCCCGCGCCGAGTCGGCCGAGGTCAAGCAGCTCGCGGAGCAGATCAAGAAGGCGCAGGACCCGGAGATCAAGACCCTCTCCGGGTGGCTGACCTCCTGGGGGGAGCAGGTGCCCGCCGAGGGCGCCATGGACCACTCCGGGCACGGCGCGGGCGGCGCCGGAGGCATGATGACGGCCGAGGAGATGGACCAGTTGAAGCAGGCCTCCGGCAAGGCCTTCGACACCGCCTTCATGCGGCTGATGATCAAGCACCACGACGGCGCGGTGGCGATGGCCCGCACGGAGAAGGCCGACGGGACCTTCCCCGAGGCCAAGACCATGGCCGACGCGATCATCACCTCGCAGACCGCCGAGATCGACCGGATGAAGGGCCTGCTGGGCTGACCCCGGCCCGTAGCGCAGGGCTCGCGGCGTAGAGCCCGCGCCGCAGGGCCCGGAGGGGCCACCGGACAGCGCTCCGGTGGCCCCTCCGCCCGTCAGGCGGCGGCGCGCGCCCGGAGCACGGTGGCGTCGCGGCGCATCAGGACGGCGTACAGGGCCGCGGACACCACCATGCCGGCGGGGAGCGCCAGGTCCAGGCCGCCCAGGGCGGCGGCCACCGGGCCCGTGTAGAGGGTGTTCACGCAGAGCGCCGACGCGGCCACGCCCGCACCGAGTGCGAAGGCCCCCGCCCAGTTGACTCCCGCCGTGTACCAGAAGGGGCCGCCCGGGGTCTCGTCCACGAGCGCGAGGCCGTCGTAGCGGCACCGGCGCAGCGCGATGTCCGTGGCGTACACGGCCATGGCGGGGCCGATCAGGACCACCGTCAGCTGCAGGACGTTGCTGACGGTGTCGAGGAGGCTGGAGAACAGCAGCCCGTACAGGGTGAGGGCGACGGCGACGGTCCCGTCGAAGAGCACGCTCACGGAGCGGCGGATGCGGATGCCGACGGCTTGGAGGGCGAGGCCGGCGCTGTAGGCGGTGAGGGCGTTGACGGCGATGGTGCCGAGGACCAGGGCCAGGAGGAAGGCGGGGTAGAACCAGCCGGGCAGCAGTGCGCGCAGGGCGGTCTCCGGGTCGGTCATGTCCACCGCGGTCGCGGCGAGCGCGCCGAGCGCGGTGACGACGAAGCCGGGCAGGAAGGCGCCGAAGGCCGTCCACCCCAGTACGGCCTTCGGCGACGAGGTCCGGGGCAGGTAGCGGGAGAAGTCGGCGCTGGTGGTGTAGGAGAGCGGGCCCGCGGCGATCAGGCTGACGCCGGCCGCGAGGGCGGCCCACAGCTTGGTGCCGGTCAGCGGTTCCGCGGGGGCGTAGGCGAAGTCCGCGTGCCCGAGCACGGCGAAGGCCACGACGGCGAAGGCGGCGGTGAGCAGCAGGGTGATCGGCAGGTAGAGCCGCACGATCAGCGCGTGTCCGTAGACGCTGATGGCCAGGGTGAGTGCGGCGATGACCAGGACGACGGCGGTCTTGACGCCGGTGCCGGGCGTCAGACCCGCCATCTCGACCAGGGCGAAGGCCGCGGTGGCGGCCGCCGCGAGGTTCAGCGCGAAGTAGCAGACCGAGACCAGCCAGCCCAGGACCGCGTTGTTGAACCGGTTGCCGATCACCCCGTACATCGCCCGCGTGATCACTTCGCTGGGGGCGCCGGCGGCGGGGCCGGAGGTGGCGAGCAGCCCGGTGAGCACCCAGAACAGGTTCCCCACGACGATCACCGCGAGGGCCTGCCAGAGCGTGAGTCCCATGAGGACCAGCGCGCCGCCGACGACCAGGCTGAGGTAGTTGACGTTCGCCGCCGCCCAGATGGAGAACAGCTCGCGGGGCCGGCCGTGGCGTTCCGCGTCGGGGATGTGGTCGACGCCGTGGACCTCGATCCGGCCGGGGCGGTCCTCGGCGGGCGGGGCGGCCGGTGCGGGGACGGTCAGGGCTGCCGGGGTGCCCGGGTGCGGGTCGGGAAACGTCGATGCCATGCGGACCTCCGGTGCTGGGCGTACCCACCTGCTTGCTTATTGGTCGCACACTCAATAGCATCCTCGGTATGTCGTCAAGCGTCCAGCGCAAACGAGTTCGCAAATCACCCGAAGCCCGCCGGGCGGAGATCGTGGAGGCGGGGGCGGCCATCGCCTTGACCGAAGGGCTGGAGTGCGTCACGCTGCGTCGGATCGCCGACGAGCTCGCCGTACGGCCCGGTCTGATCAGCCATTACTTCCCCTCTGTGGAGGATCTGGTGGCCGAGGCGTTCGGCGATGCCGCGACCGCGGAGCTCGACCGCCTCCTCCCGGAGAGCGCGGACGGCGACACTCCGGCGCGCCACCTGGCACGGTTCTTCGCACACGCGACCGGGGAAACGTACGACGACATCAGTCGGCTCTGGATCAACGCCCGGCATCTCAGCCGCTACCGGCCGGTGCTGCGCGACCGGGTCGCCGAGCAGGAATCGGCCTGGCGCGGCCGCATCGAGGGCGTCATCCGGGAGGGCGTCGCACGCGGGGAATTCCGTACGGAGGACCCGCGCGCGACGGCCATACAGATCCTCGTCGTGCTCGACGGCCTCGGCGCCCACGCCAACACCGACACCCGCGACCGGCCGGCGGCGGTGACCCGGATGGCCGTCACGACGGCGGAGCGGGAACTCGGCCTGGCCACCGGCACCCTCGACGACCCCGACCCCGCCCCTGCGGCCTGACCCCGCGGCCTGACCCCGGCTCCACCCCCGCGGCCTGACCCCGGCTCCACCCCCGCGGCCTGACCCCGGCTCCACCCCCGCGGCCTGACCCCGGCTCCACCCCCGCGGCCTGACCCCCGCCCGCTCCCGCCGCCCGACCCTTCTCGCCGTTCCACCCAGGAGTTCCCGTGCGCACCAGTCTCGTCCTGCTCTCCGCCCGTCTGCTCGACCCGGTGACCGGCACCTTCCTCCCGGAGACGGCCCTCGCCGCGGCCGGCGGGCGGATCGCCGCCCTGGGTGACGACCGCGCGATCCGCGCGCTCGCGGACTCCGGGACGACGGTGATCGACCTCAAGGGGGCGGTGGTCACCCCCGGCCTGGTCGACGGGCACCTCCACCCCGTCTCCGGCGCCGAACTGACCCACGGCCTCGACCTGTCCGGCTGCACCGACGTGGACCAGGTCCGCACCGCCCTCGCCGTCGAGGTGCGGCGCCTCGCCCCCGGGCAGTGGCTGCACGGCTGGGGCCTGGACCCCAACGCGTTCGGCGACCGGCCCGTCGAGACCGCCCCGTTCGACGCCGTGCTCGACGGGGTCCCGGCCCTCCTGCTGCTCTTCGACGCCCACTCGATGCTGGCGAGCCGCCGCGCGCTGGAACTGGCCGGTGTCGACGGGCCGCGGACCTTCGAGCAGGCCTCCGAGGTCGTCTGCGACGCCGACGGCAGGCCCACCGGGCTGCTCCTGGAGGACGCCGCCTGCGAGCTCGTCGAGCGCGTCGCACCCCAGCCCACCCGCGAGGAGCGCCGCGCCCGCCTCGCCGCCACCCTGCGCGCCATGGCCGCCGCCGGACTCACCGGCGGCCACGCCATGGACGCGAACGGCGACAGCCTCGCCTTCTACGCCGAACTCGACGAGGCGGGCGAGCTCCCGCTGCGCCTGAGGGTCGCCCCCTGGTGCCAGCCCGGCGCCGACGCCGAGGCGGTGCGCGCGCTGATCGAACGGCAGGGCACGGGCGGGCGGCTGTGGCGGACCGACGGGGTCAAGCTGTTCATGGACGGCACCATCGACAACGGCACCGCCTGGCTCGAACGCCCCGACTGCCACGGCGAGTCCACGCACGCCTTCTGGCCCGACCCCGCGGACTACACGCGGATCATCGGCGAGCTCCACCGGGCCGGCGTGCCCACCGCAACGCACGCGATCGGCGACGCGGCCGTACGACACGTCCTCGACTCGGTGGAGAAGGCGCAGGCCGGCGGCGGGCGCGGGGTCCGCCACCGGGTCGAGCACATCGAGACCGTGCCCGACGACACCCTGCGCCGCTTCGCGGAGCTCGGGGTCGTCGCCTCCATGCAGCCGACCCACTGCTGCGACTTCACCCGAGCGGACCACACCGACAACTGGTCCCGGCGCCTCGGCGAGGAGCGCGCCTCCCGCGCCTGGCGCTGCCGGGACCTGCGGGACGCCGGCGCCGCCGTCGTCCTCGGCTCCGACTGGCCCATCGCCCCGTACCCGCCGCTGGGCGTCATGGCGGGCGCCCGCCACCGCCGCCCCTCCCGGGACCTGAACCAGCCGCCGCACGGACCGGAACAGGCCCTCACCGCCCTGGAAGCCCTCCAGGGCATGACCGTGGGCGCGGCCCACGCCGCGGGCGAGGAGCACGAGGCGGGCAGGATCGCGGTCGGATACCGCGCCGACCTCACCGTCCTGGCGGACGACCCGCTCACCACCAGCGCCACCGACCTGCCCGTGCTGCCCGTGCTGCTCACGGTCCTGGACGGCGCCCCGACCCACCGCGACCCGAGCGTGTGACGTGCCCGGGGGGCGGCGCGCGCCGAACTGCGCCGCCCCCGGAAGCGGGATATCAAGGACGTGAAGGTGAGCGCGGGCCCCGGCGGTCGCCACCCCACGGCTGAGGAGTACGTCTCGTGGAGTTCGAGGTCAACGGCGCCCGGCGCGATGTGGACGTGGACGACGACCCGGCCGCCGTCGAGGTGGTGCGCGACCGGCTGGGACTGACCGGCACCAAGCTGGTCTGCGCGGGCGGCGTGTGCGGAGCCTGCACGATCCAGGTCGACGGCGAGCCCCGGGTGTCCTGCCTGACCCCCGCGGTCGCCCTGGCCGGCCGCCGGATCACCACCGTGGAGGGCCTGAGCGGCCACCCGGTGACCCGCGCCTTCGCCGGCGAGGACGCCCTCCAGTGCGGCTACTGCACCCCCGGGTTCGTCGTCGAAGCGGCGGCGTTCCACGACCGGTGGCGGGCCGAGCACGGCACCGCCCGGCCCGGTCGGGAGCAGATCGCCGACGCGCTGGCCGGCCACCTGTGCCGCTGCGGCGCGTACGAGGGGATCTTCAGCGCGGTGGCCACCGCCTGCGCGGGCGAATACGACGAGGAGCACGCCGACGGAGAAGAGCGGGTCGTACCGCGCACCGAGGCCCCGGCGAAGATCGACGGATCGGCCCGCTACACCACGGACCTGCGCCCCGAGGGCCTGCTGGAGGGGGTGATCATCCGCTCCCCGCACGCGCACGCCCACGTACGGTCCCTGGAGGCAGGCGACGTCCCGATCGTGCCGCTCCTGCCTCCCGACGGAGTGGTGCGGTACGTCGGCCAGCCGGTCGCGGCCGTCGCGGCGCCCGACCGGGCGGCGGCCCGGGCCGCCGCGGCGCGGGTCGACGTCGACTACGAGGTGCTGCCGGCGGCTCTGGACGCACGCCTGGCCCGGGCCGGCGAGGGCCCGCTGGTCTACGAGGACAAGGCGGCCCGCAACCGGGCGCCCGGCTCCGGCGAGACCCCCCAACTGCTGCCCGCCCGCTGGCGCGGCAACCTGCGCGGCCCCTCCGCCATGAGCAAGCGCCCCGCCACGGCCGTGCGCCGCATCACCGAGGCCCGCACCCGGAACCCGGAACGCGTCGTCGAGGGCGTGTTCACCACCGCCGCGCAGACCCACACCCCGCTCGAACCGCACGCCGCTCTCGCCGAGTGGGTCGACGGCGCCCTCCACCTGGAGGTCTCCACGCAGTCCCTCAAGCACGTGGCCGGCCTGGCCGCCGAACGCTGGGGCGTGCCCGTCGAACGGGTGGTGGCCAAGGCCGTCCACGTCGGCGGCGGCTTCGGCTGCAAGATGGGGCTGACCACCGACGTCGTCGCGGCGGTGGAACTGGCCCGGCTGCACGGCGCCCCCGTACGGGTCGTGCTGGACCGCGACGAGGAGCTCACCGACGGCGGGTACCGGCCCGGCACCCGGATCCGGGTGGCGATGGTCGCCGACGAGGCCGGCGACCTGAGCGCGCTGGCCATGGACGCGGACAGCGACGGCGGGATCTCCGTGGGAGCCTCCGTGGCGGCCCTGGCCCGGTTCATGTACGGCAAGGCCCCGCGCCGGCTCCGCGACTTCGACACCGTCACGCACCGGCCGCCGGGCGCCCCCTTCCGCGGCCCGGGAGGACCCCCGCTGTGCTGGGCCCTGGAGCAGGCCGTCGACGAGATGGCCCACCGGCTCGGCGAGGAACCGATCGCCCTGCGCCGCCGCTGGGACGGCAATCCCAAGCGGCACGCCCTCTACGACCTCGCCCGGGCCCTCCCGTTCTGGGCCGGCCCGCGCGGCGGCGGCGGACGCTTCCGCCGGGGCGTCGGCGTGGCGGCCGCCAACTGGCTGTATTTCCTCGACCCCGCCACCGAGGTCGAGCTCACCGTCGAGGACGGCGCCGTCGTCGCCCGCTGCGCAGTGCAGGACATCGGCACCGGCGCGCGCAGCGTGCTGCGCCGGGCCGTCGCCGAGGAACTCGGCCTGCCGCTCGGCCGGGTGCGCGCCGAGATCGGCGGGAGCGACACCGTCCACGGCCCCACCTCCGGCGGCAGCCGCACCACCCCCTCCCTCGCGCCCGCCGCCACGGAGGCCGCCGCCAGGCTCCGCGAAGCCCTCGGCGGCGGCGACGTCGCCGCCCGACTGGACACGGCGCACGGCGTACGGGTCACCGGCAAACGCCCCCGCGACCACCGGGGCTTCGTGACCCCCTTCGGCCTGACCATGGGCGGTATCGCGATCGGCCGCGGATTCACCGGATCGGTGCAGGTCGCCGAGGTCGAGGTGGACACCCGGCTCGGCCGGATCCGCCCGCTGCGCGTGTGGAGCGGCATCGCCGCGGGCCGCATCCACGAGGACATGCTCGCCCGCAGCCAGTGCGAGGGCGCCGTGGTCCAGGGCATCGGCTACGCGCTGTTCGAGGAGCGGCGCGTCGACCCGGCCACCGGGCGGGTGCTGACCGACAACCTGGAGGACTACCGCCTCCCCGGCATCGGCGACACCCCCGAGATCACCGTCCACTTCCACGAAGAGGGCTTCGAGCACGTCCCCGGCGGCGGCGTCGGCCTCGGCGAGATCGCGACCCTGCCCACCGCGGCCTGCCTGGCCAACGCGGTCCACGACGCCACCGGATGGCGCCCGTACGACCTGCCCATCCGCCCCGACCGGCTCCTGGAAGGACTGGGTACGTGACCACCGAGCCCGCCCTCACCGACCTGTCGGCCGCCGTCCGCACCCGCGGCGGCGAGCTGCGCGCCGGCGGCACCGACACCACCGCCCGGCAGCGCAGCGGCGTCTCCCCGGGCCCCTTCACCGACCTCGGCGCCGCCGCCGGCCTGCGCGGATGCACCCCGCTGCCCGGCGGCGGGCTGCGGATCGGCGCACTGACCACCCTCGCCGAGCTCGCCGCCGACCCGCAGGTGCGCGCCGGCCGGCCGGGCCTGGCCCTCGCGGCCGGGACCGCGGCGACCCCGCAGATCCGCGCCGCCGGAACCCTGGGCGGCAACCTGCTCCAGCGCAACCGCTGCTGGTACTACCGCAACCCGCACGTCGACTGCTTCCAGAAGGGCGGCGCCGGCTGCCCCGCGCAGCAGGGCGACCACCACTTCGGCGTGGTCAGCGGCGACGGCCCCTGCATCACCCCGCACCCGTCCACCCTCGCGACGGCCCTGCTCGCCTACGACGCCGAAGTCGAGGTCCACGGCGAATCCCCGCGTCATGTCGCCCACTTGTACGGGGACGGCGACCTGCTCTTCCAGGCGGACCACCTGCTGCCGCCGGACCGCGTCCTCACCGCGGTCAGACTGCCCGCGCCCCTCCCGGGCGAACGCGCCGCGTACCACCGGTCCATCAGCCGGGCCCACGCCGAATGGCCCCTCGTCGAAGCCACCGCCCGGCTCGCGCTCGACGGCACCACGATCACGCACGCCGCAGTGGCCGCGGGCGGCGTGGCCCGCGTCCCGCTGCGCCTGACGGAGGTCGAGACCGTCCTGACCGGCCGCGAGGCCACCCCCGAACTCCTCGCCGCGGCCGCCGCCACGGTCCTGACCCGCTGCCGCCCCCTGCCGCAGACGGGCTACAAGACGACGCTGTTCCGCGACACGGTGCTGGAGGTCCTGGAACGGGCCGCCGCGGGCTGACGCGGCGCCCCTTCAGGACTCGGACGGGGCCGACCGGTCGGCCGCGACGCCCGCGACGTCGGCCACGTCCGGGACGCCGGCGGCCTCCGCGCGGCCCACCGCCGTCCGCAGCGCCACGGTGGCCGCGCCGCCCGCCACCAGCCCGAAGAGCAGGGCCGCCGGGAGACCGTCGCCGAGGCCCGCGAACAGCTGCGGCACCCCGTACGGCGCGCCCGAGTCGTCCACCGCGATCCGCAGGAGCCGGCTCGCCAGCAGACCGAGGACGGTCGCGCCCACCGCGCCCAGCGCCATCGCCGGGAGGGTGGCCCGGGTGAGCAAGACGGGCAGCCGGCGCAGCGCCACCCACACCAGGGCGAGCAGCAGCGCGTCGGCCGTCCGTTGGACCAGCCAGCTGCCGATCCCCGCGCTCGACGGGAAGTCCCAGAAGCCCAGCAGCAGCCACTGGCGCAGGAGCTCGCCCGGCTCGGAGAACATCCCGTCGTAGGGGGAGAACATCTGGATCTCCGCCGCGACCGGCCCGTACGAGAGGACCGCCAGCGACACGGCGATCACCGCGGTGCCGACGGTGGCGGCCAGCCGGGTGGCGCGCTCGGGGACGATGTTCTGCGGCACCGGGCCGGCGCCCTTGGCCGTGACGCGCGCCACGAGCACGGTCACCACCGCCGCCACCAGCGCGGCCACCACCGGCATCTGCCGCCCCGAGGCGATCACGCCCGACAGCTGGGGCAGGAGGCGGTAACTGCCGTGACCCATCGAAGCGATCAGCCAGGGCGCCGAGACCGTCATCGCCAGCATCCCGGCCACCATCCCCCAGGCCCACACCGCGAGCAGCGATGCCGTCACCCGGCCCCGCACGGGCGGCAGTCGGCGGATCAGCAGCAGCGCGCCGGGCACGAAGGAGGCGAAGACCGCGGCGAACCGGATCTGCGCCGCCGTGGTGTAGAGCGAGAGGTAGTCGCCGGTCCCGCCGGACCGTCCGGCGTCGCCGAGCGACATGAACGACGTGGGCGCGTACGACCAGGGGGCCAGCCAGCGGTCCAGCTCCGCGGTGACCTCGACTCCGAGCACGCCGTTGCTGCCCGCCAAGTGCAGTGCCTCGGCACTCGCCCCGGCCCACCACAGCAGCGCCGTGAGCAACAGCCCTCCCGTCAGTGCCGGTATCGCCGCGCGTCGGTATGTCATGAACTGCCCCCGCCTTGCTCGGTCGTTCGGTGAATCCGCTGGTCAAGAACCCTACGTCGGGGTCGCGGCGAGCCGCGCACCGGTTCGGACGGACCCGCGTCGAGGGGCTCAAGTCCGTTTGCGGAACAGTGGGTTGATCTCCGGGTGCGGGTCACCGGCGGCGCATATGCTCCGCACGTAGGCCCGTGGTTCCGGGGGCCTCGCGAACGTAAGGGGAACGCGCCGTGAGCGTCCGCATACAACCCTCCTCCCAGGTCGACGAGACGGCCGAGCTCGGCGAGGGGACGACCATCTGGGATCTGGCGCAGATACGGGAGGAGGCCAGGCTCGGGCGTGGCTGCATCGTGGGGCGGGGGGCTTACGTAGGGCCCGGCGTACGCATCGGCGACCACGTGAAGCTGCAGAACTACGCGCTCGTCTACGAGCCGGCCGTACTCGGCGACGGCGTGTTCATCGGCCCGGCGGCCGTGCTCACCAACGACTTCTACCCGCGAGCGGTCGACCCCGACGGCAAGCTGAAGCGGGACGGCGACTGGGAGGCGGCCGGCGTCGTGGTGGCCGAGGGCGCCTCGCTCGGGGCCCGGTCCGTCTGCGTGGCCGGGGTGAGGATCGGGCGCTGGGCCCTCGTCGCGGCCGGGGCCGTGGTCTCCCGGGACGTGGCCGACTTCGCACTCGTGGCCGGTGTGCCGGCCCGGCGGATCGGCTGGGTGGGGAAGGCCGGAGTCCGCCTGGTGGAGGCCGAGGGGAAGCCGGGCGTCTGGGAGTGCCCGAGCACCGGCGCGCTGTACGAGGAGAAGGACGGCGTCCTGGCCGAGGCCGGCTGACGACATGTCGGCAATTTGAGGCAACGGCATTTCCTCAAAACCACAATCAACGAACATCCGTGGGCATACCGTGTCCCTGCACAACGGGATCTGAGCAGGCAACAGGCCGTGCTCAGTGGGGGGTTGTACACGACGAGGCACCAGGGCAGTGTCATGTCCGGGCGCGGCGCCACCGCGCCGGACGGGACACTGCCGATCCGCGTGCCCCGGTCCGCGGCATCGCTGGGGGGTTCCAGACGCAGCCGCCGGACGGTTCGGGCCACGGCGCACGACGCCGCGGGCCGGGACGTCGTCATGCACGATCCCCCTCCGCCGAGCGAGTAGAGGGGATAAGTGTGTTGGAGCGCTACGGCTCGGACATGCGGGGTGCGAGGAGCACCCGGGGATTCGGGGTGGGGACCCGATGACCACCAAACGATTAGGAGCACTGGCTCACGAGGACCCGGCGCTGCACGCCCTCGCCGAGCGGCTGCTCGCACTGGCCGAATCCGGTCTGCCCGCCATGTACCTGGCCGGGGAAGAGACCTTCGTGTTCACCCGGGTGGGCAAGGTGTCGCCCGACGGCACCCGCGGGCTGGAGCAGCGGGGGACCAGCACCCGGTACGCGGCGATCACCGCGCTCGGGGCCCGGTTCCTGCCCGAGGAGCGCCAGCGCGCGCTGTTCGGCGGGCGTACCGCCGAGGAGTTCACGGGACTCCTCGTGCAGCGGCTGCCCGGGGTCGTCAACCTCGGCGACGCCGCGCTCATCGCCTGGGCCGCCGCCGAAACCGGCCACGCCAAGCTGTCCGACGCCCTCGACCGGGTGGCCGCCCTGGACCTGCCGGGCCGGCCGCAGTACACCGTCGAGGCGGCCTGGGTGCTCTCCGCCCTCGCCGCCGCCCGCGCCTCGGTGGACGTGGAGGACCGGATCCCGGCCGCCCGCGACCGCCTGCTCGCGGCCAGGGCGGCGGACAGCCCGCTGTTCCCGCACGCCACCGCGCCGGGTCTGGTGCCCGGCTACCGCTCCCACGTGGCCTGCTTCGCGGACCAGACGTACCCGCTCCAGGCCCTGGCCCGGCTGCACGCGAGCGGCGAGGACCACGAGGCCCTCGCGGCCGCCGACGCCTGCGCCGCCCGCATCTGCGCCCTCCAGGGCGACGGCGGACAGTGGTGGTGGCACTACGACGCCCGCCACGGCACCGTGGTCGAGGGCTACCCCGTCTACAGCGTCCACCAGCACGCGATGGCCCCGACCGCCCTGTTCGACCTCGCCGAGGCGGGCGGGACGGACTTCGCCGCGGAGATCCGCCGCGGCCTGCGCTGGATGACGGAGGTCCCCGAGATCGCGGGCGCCACCGGCACCCCGCGCGAGCCGATGATCCGCGACGAGCTCGGCGTCACTTGGCGCAAGGTCTACCGGGGCGACCCGAAGAAGGCCGTACGGGCCGCCCGCGGGCTCACCACCCGGGTCGCGCCGCGCGCCCGGCTCGCACCCCTGGACGGGCTCTTCCGACCGCTCGCGGTGGACCGCGAGTGCCGTCCGTACGAGTTCGGCTGGATGCTGTTCGCCTGGCTCGGGGGGCTCAGATGAGCGGACGCCAGTTCCTCTTCGGGGTCGGAGTCGACCCCCTGACCATGGACGAGACCGTCCAGCGCTGCCTGGACGCCGTACGGCGCGGCGAGCAGATCGAGATCGGCATGGTCAACGCCGCGAAGCTCGTCAACATGCGGCGCGATCCCCTCCTCGCAGAGGCCGTGTCCGGCTGCGACCTCGTCCTCGCCGACGGCCAGGCGGTGGTCTGGGCCGGCCGCGTCCTGGGCGTTCGGCTGCCCGAACGGGTCGCGGGCATCGACCTGTTCATGCGCCTGCTCGCCGCGGCCGAGGTGGCGGACATCCCCGTCTACCTGCTCGGGGCCAGGCAGGACGTACTGGAGCAGATGCTCGGGCAGATCGCCGAACGGTTCCCGAAGCTGTACGTCGCCGGCAGCCGCAACGGCTACTTCGACGACTCCGACCAGGAGTCGATCGCCGACGCCGTCTCCGACAGCCGCGCCGGTCTGCTGTTCCTCGGCATGACCTCGCCCAAGAAGGAGATCTTCACCGCCGGTTACGGCAAGCGCACCGGCGTCCACGTCGTGCACGGAGTCGGAGGCTCCTTCGACATCCTCGCCGGGATCACCAAGCGGGCCCCCCTGGTCTGGCAGCGGATGGGGCTCGAATGGTTCTACCGCACCCTCCAGGAGCCCCGCCGGCTCGCCAAGCGCTACTTCACCACCAACGCCGCCTTCCTCGCCATGACGGCCCGGGAACTCGTCCGCCGCACACCGCCTGCTGGCCTTGCGAACAGGAGTCACTGATGCGCGTCGTCGTCGTGGGACAGGGATACGTCGGTCTCCCGCTCGCCATCCGGGCCGCCGAGGTCGGTCACCAGGTGATCGGATACGACGTGGACTCCCGGCGGGTCAAGAGCCTCGCCGCCGGTGAGTCCTTCGTGGAGGACGTCACCTCCGAACGGATCGCCCGCGCGCTGGAGCGCGGCAGCTACCGGCCCAGCGAACTCGCCCGGGACTGCGGCGGTTTCGACGTCGCCGTCGTCACCGTCCCCACCCCCCTCCGGGAAGGCACGCCCGACCTGCGCTACATCGAGGAGTCGGCCCGCACCCTGGCCCGCTTCCTGCGCCCGGGCGCCACCGTCGTCCTGGAGTCCACCACCTACCCCGGCACCACCGAGGAACTCTTCGCCCCGATCCTGGAGGACGGCTCCGGACTCACCGCGGGCGCCGACTTCCACCTCGGGTACAGCCCCGAACGCATCGACCCCGGCAACACCGTCTGGGGCTTCCAGCAGACCCCCAAGGTGGTCTCGGGCGTCGACGCGGCCTCCCTCAAGGCCGTCGAGGCCTTCTACGGGGAACTCGTCGACACCACCGTGCCGGTGAGCTCGCCCAAGGAGGCCGAGCTGGCCAAACTGCTGGAGAACACCTTCCGGCACGTGAACATCGCACTCGTCAACGAGATAGCCATGTTCGCCCGTCACCTCGACATCGACGTGTGGCAGGCCATCGAGGCGGCCTCCAGCAAGCCCTTCGGCTTCATGAAGTTCACCCCGGGCCCGGGCGTCGGCGGCCACTGCCTGCCCATCGACCCTTCGTACCTGTCCTGGCGCGTACAGCGGGAACTCGGCCAGAACTTCCGTTTCGTCGAGCTCGCCAACGACATCAACAGCCACATGCCCGAGTACGTGGCGCGACGCGTCATGGACGCCCTCAACACCAAGCGCCGGTCCGTCAACGGCTCCCGGGTCCTGCTGCTCGGGCTCGCGTACAAGAAGAACACCGGCGACGCCCGCGAATCGCCCGCGGTGCGGATCTCCCAGCTCCTCATCGACATGGGCGCCAAGGTGCGGGCCGCCGACCCCCACGTGGTCGAGAGCATCGCGGTGGACGCGCGGCTGGTCCGCGTCGAACCCACCCGCAAGGAGATCGCGGCCGCCGACGTCGTCGTCCTGATCACCGACCACGACTCCTTCGACTACAAGCTGATCGGCGAGCACGCCTCGTTCGTACTGGACTGCCGCAACCGGCTGTCGGGACCCAACGTGGAGGTGCTCTGAGCCGTGGGCAGCCCGAAGAGGATCATCTGCGTCGCCGGAGCGCGACCCAACTACATGAAGATCAAACCGGTGATGGACGCACTGGAGCGCCGCGGCGCCGAGGTGATCCTGGTCCACACCGGCCAGCACTACGACGAGTCCATGAACGACGTCTTCTTCCGCGACCTCGGCATCCGCAAGCCCGACCGGTACCTCGGCGCCGGATCCGGCAGCCACGCCGAGCAGACCGGCCGGGTGATGGCCGCGTTCGAACCGCTCGTGGACGAACTGGCCCCGGACGCCGTCGTGGTGGTCGGCGACATCAACTCCACGCTGGCCTGCGCCTTGGTGACCGCCAAGGCCGGCCCGCTGCTGGCCCATGTCGAGGCGGGCCTGCGCAGCCGCGACTGGGGCATGCCCGAGGAGGTCAACCGGGTCGCCACCGACCGGCTCAGCGACTACCTGCTGGCCCCCTCGCCCGACGCCGCCGCGAACCTGCGGGCCGAGGGCTACCGGGAGGACCAGATCCACGTCGTCGGCAACGTCATGATCGACACCCTCCTCGCCAACCTGGAGCGGGCCCGGCAGTCGGACGTACTCGACCGCCACGGCCTGACCCGGGGCGGATACGGCCTGGTCACCCTGCACCGGCCGGCCAACGTGGACGACCCCGGGGCCCTGCGCGGCCTGCTCAAGGCCCTGGGCGAGATCGCGGAGCGCTGCCCGCTGCTGCTGCCCGTGCACCCGAGGGCCGCCGAGCGGCTGGCCGAACTGGGCGTACCCGGCGGGATCAAGCTCGTACCGGCCGCCGGATACCTCGACTTCATCGCCCTGCAGGACTCCGCCCGCCTGGTGCTCACCGACTCCGGGGGCGTCCAGGAGGAGACCACCGCGCTGGGCGTGCCCTGCGTGACCCTGCGGGAGAACACCGAGCGGCCCATCACGGTGGAGCAGGGGACCAACGTACTCGCGGGCACCGACCCGGACCGCGTCGTGGCCACCGTGAACCGGGTGCTCGACGATCCGCCCGCGCCCCGCTGCCCCGAACTCTGGGACGGCCGGGCGAGCGAGCGCATCGCCGAGGTCCTGCTGGAGGGCGGGAGCCGGCACACCCGGCCGCGGCCCACCGACCTCGTACCGCAGTAGACAAGCAGTTCAGAGAAGGGGAAGACCTTGGATCTCGCCGAAATCTGGCGGGTCATGCGCAGGCGCTGGTACGTACTCATACCCGGGCTGGTGATCACGGCGGCGCTGGCCGCCGCCGTGCACTTCCTCGTCCCGGTGGAGTACCAGTCGCAGAGCACGGTGACCCTGCTGAACTCCAAGAAGGCCACGGAGGCCTTCGACGGCAACCCCTTCCTGAGCACCCAGACCTCGCTCACCGGCATGGCCGACGGCCTGGCCCGCAACCTGAACTCCGACGGGGCCGTCGCCGACTTGAAGGCCCTGGGCCTCACCGGCAAGCACGAGGCGAAGATCGCCGACAACGCCCTCGGCCCCTTCATGTGGCTGACCGTCACCGGAACCGACCGGGCGGCCGTCCTCAAGTCGGACGAGATCCTCACCAAGTACGCGCAGAAGAGGCTGGACGACTTCCAGACCCAGCAGACGGTCCGCCCCGAGGCCATGATCAGGATGGCCACGATCGTGCCGCCCCAGGAGCCGCAGGCCCAGACGAAGTCCCGGATCCAGTTCCTCGTCATGGCGGGCGCGCTGGGCTTCGTGCTCAGCCTGGTCGCCACCTTCTTCGTGGAGGCCCGCAAGCGGCGGGGCCCCGGCAAGCACCGGCCCGACCCCGCCGAGGAGCAGGGCGACGGGCCGGAGGCCCTGGCGCCCGAGCCGGAGGAGCGACCGGCCGCCCCCGGCCCCGGCCCCGCCCCCGTCTCCCGGACCGAGGAACCGGCCGTGGAACGGACGCTCGGCATCCGGCGGCCGCCCTCCTGGGCGCGGTCCGACCAGGACGGGCCGGCGGCCGCGCAGCCCGAGGCGCCACAGCCCGTCATGGCCGCGCCGACCACCGCCGAGCCGCTCGACGAGGAGTCGACCCATGGACACCGTCCGCACACCGGACAGTGAGACCGGTGCGCCGGGCGGAGCCCCCGCTCCGCCCCCGCCCGCATCCACCGTTCCTCCCGCGCTCGGCCGGAAGGTCCGTTCGGCGGCCCGGTGGAGCCTGATCAACACCCTGGTCCTGCGCCTGGGCAACTTCGCGACCGGCATCGTGCTGGCACGCTTCGCGCTGGGGCCGGCGGAATGGGGCGTGTACGGCGTCGCGCAGACCGTGCTGCTGGTCCTGCTGTCCGCGAACGAGCTGGGCGTGAGCCTGGCCATCGTGCGCTGGGAGGGGGACCCGCGACGGTTCGCTCCGACCGTGCTGACCCTCAGCACCCTCTCCAGCGGCGTGCTGTACGTGGCGCTGTTCACCGCGGCACCGACGGTGGCGGGCCTGCTCGGCTCGCCGGACGCCACCGGAGTCCTGCGGGTGATGTGCCTGTGCGTGCTGATCGGCGGGGTGGCGGCGGTGCCCGGCCAGTTCCTCACCCGCGAGTTCGCCCAGGGCAAGCGGATGGTCATCGACGGCCTCAACTTCGTGGTCAGCACCTCGGTCACGCTGCTGCTGGCCTTCGCGGGCTGGGGGGCGATGAGCTTCGCCTGGGGGGCCGTGGCGGGGAACACCGTGACGCTGATCGGGTGCTGCCTGGCCGTGCCGGGCACCCTGAAGTACGGCTGGGACCGCGCACACGCCCGGGAGCTCCTGAGGTTCGGACTTCCGCTGGCGGGGGCGAGCCTGCTGGCGCTCGCGGTGGTCAACGTCGACACCATGCTGGTCGGCGCGACGGTGGGCGACGTGGCCCTCGGCTTCTACGTCCTCGCCTTCAACATCTCCGGCTGGCCCGTGCGGATCATCTCCGAGGCCGCCCGCAGGGTCACCTTTGCCGGCTTCTCCCGCCTGGCCGAGTCGCCGCAGGCGCTCGCCCGGGGCTTCAGCCGCGCCCTGGGCGTGGTGGTCACCGGCACCGTCCCGCTGTGCGTCCTGCTGGCCGGCTTCGCGGCGCCGGCCATCGAGCTGATCTACGGGAGCCAGTGGACTGCCGCCGCACCGGCGCTGCCCTGGCTGATGGCCCTCGGCCTGATCCGCATCGGCAGCGAACTCGCCTACGACTGCCTGATCGCGGTCGGGCAGCGCCGGTCGCTCTTCCTGGTGCAGGGCCTGTGGCTGGTGGCCCTGATCCCGGTGCTCCTCGCCGGCGCCCGGCTGAACGGCATCGTCGGAGCCTCCCAGGCCCATGTGCTGGTAGCGGGCGGTCTGGTGGTGCCCGTGTTCCTGTACGCCCTCAGCCGGGGCGGCATCGGGGTCGGCTGGGTGGCGAAGGCGTGCGCGTGGCCCTTCCTCGGCGGCGCCGTGATGACCGCGACCATCCTGGGCCTGGAGCGCCTGCTCGGCGACGGCCCGCTCGCGCTCGCGGCGACCGGCACGATCGCCCTGGCCGGCTACACGCTGTGCGTACTGCCCAGCCGCGGCTTCCTGCGCGGCACCGACGGCGGCGACCGGCCCCGCGGTGACGGACCCGGCGGCGACCGGCCCCGCCACGGCCGACGCCGGTCGCCCGCAGCGGCCCGGCCCACCCCACAGGACACGAGGTGAACCCGATGCCACGGCGCACCAGCCGAAACCCGCTCGCGGGACTGCTCTTACTGGCCCTGCTCGCCGTCCTGGGCGTGGCCTGCTCCGGACCGGACCGGTCCAAGCTGCCCGACTGCCCGGATTCCGCACGGACCTGCCCCGCGAGCGGCTCCCCGGCATCACCGGGTTCCGCCGCGCCGACCTCGGGCGCCCCGGTGACGGGCAGCCCCGCGGCCTCCGCCACCCCGTCGGCGAAGCCCAACGCGACGACGCCCGCCGCAAGCCCCTCGGGCGCCCCCGCGGCCAAGGCCGCCTGCGCCTCCTTCAGCGCCTGCGGTTTCCCCGACGCCTCCACCACCGGTCCGCGGATCCCGCTCACGCCCCACAAGACGGGGTACATGGCCGTCCGCGAGAACGGGCTCGTCATCCGGGGCTGGGACATCACCGGCTCGCTCGACATCTACGCCAACGACGTCACGATCATCGACAGCAAGATCACCTCGGACAGCTGGTGGGGGGTCAACCTGCGCCCCGGCTTCAGCGGCCTGCGGGTCCTGCACTCCACCATCACGGCCGTGCCCGGCAAGGGCCCGGACAACGGCGGCGTGGACTACGCGGTGTCCAACATGGGCGGCAGCTCCATCGAGGTCGGCTGGTGCGACGTCTCGGTGTTCGGTGACGCCCTGTCCATGGGGCAGGGCAACATCCACGACAACTACGTCCACGACATCGCCCCGTTCGTCAACCTGGGCGGCGAGTGGCAGCACACCAACGCGGTGATCAGCGGAGGAGGCAACACCGGCGAGCTGATCATCCGCCACAACACGCTGCTGAACCCGACCGGCCTCACCCAGGGCGCCTCGGGCAGCATCGGCCTGTTCGCGGACACGGGGGTGGTCCGCAACGTCACCGTGGACGACAACTGGATCGCGGGCGGCGCCTACGCCCTCTACGGCGGCAGCACCGGAGCCACCGGGATCAAGGTCACCGACAACGTCTTCTCGACGGAGTACCACCCCGCCGCCGGCGGATACGGCGTGGTCGCCCACTGGAACCACAGCGGCCCCGGAAACGTGTGGCGGAACAACCGGATGTCCGACGGCCGCCCGATCGAACCCGAGCCGGCCCCGTGAGCGGCCCCCTGCGCGGCCTCGCGCGGGCGCCCTGGACCCTCCTCAAGGCGCTGTTCGGCTGGCTGGTGCTCTTCGAGACCAGGAACAAGGTCCTGCTGGCCCCCACCGCCGTGCGGCTGCGCCGCGTCGAGGACGCCGAGACCCGGCGGCTGGCCCGCGTCCTCGCCTCCCCGCCCTCGGCGCTGGTCGCCACGGTGATCGCCACCCACCGGCGCCCCGAACAGCTGCGCGCCGCGGTGCGCTCGGCCCTGGACCAGACCGTCCGGGACCAGGTCGTGATCGTGGTCGACGACGGCGCCGGACTCGGGGAACTCCCCGAGGACCCGCGGCTCTTCGCCGTCTCCCTCGCCCACAACACCGGTGTCGCGGGCGTCGTGCGCAACGTGGGCATCCGCCTCACCCGCTCGCGGTACGTGGCGTTCCTGGACGACGACAACCTGTGGGAACCCGACCACCTGGAAAAATCCCTGGCCGTCCTGGAACCCGCGGGCGGACCCGACGCCGTCTACACGGCGCTGCGCCGCGTCCTGCCCGACGGCAGCGAGCAGGACGTCCTGTCGGTGCCCTACGACCGGCGCCGCGCCGCCCGCGAGGCCTTCCTGGACACCAACGCCTTCGTCGCCCGTCGCAACCGCTCCCTCCACTTCAGCCGTCTGCGCCGGACCCCGGAGGTGCTGCCCCGCGAGGACTGGGAGCTGATCCGCCGGTACGGCCGCCGGCACCGGGTGCGCCACGTGCCGCACCCCACCGTCCGCTACCTCATGAACCCGGCGAGCTTCTACACGCAATGGCAGCAGTCCAGTTGAAGCCCGTCCCTCTTCCGCTCCGACCACAGGTGGTTGATCCGATGCCCCGATCCCGGGCCCTCAGAAACATGTTCGTCGACGCACCCGGCTCGCTGGGCGAACGCATGCGCACAGCCCGCTGGAAGCGGTTCCGGCGCTGCTTCCCCGGCATCGAGAACATGAGCGTCGTGGACCTGGGCGGCACCGCCGAGATGTGGCTGCGCGCACAGGTGCGCCCCAAGCACGTCCACCTCGTCAACCTGGAGGAACACCCCGCCGAACTGCCCGACTGGATCAGCGCGGAGATCGCCGACGTGACCGACCCGGCGGTCGCCGCCGAACTCGGCGCCCGCGGCGGCTACGACCTGGTGTTCTCCAACTCGACCATCGAGCACGTGGGCGGTCACAGCCAGCGCAGGCTGTTCGTGGCCGCCGTCGAGCAACTGGCACCACTGCACTGGATCCAGACGCCCTACCGCTACTTCCCGGTCGAGCCGCACTTCGTGGCGCCCGGCTTCCAGTTCCTGCCCCTGGCCGCCAGGGCGCGACTGGTGCGGCGCTGGCCGCTGGTCCACAGCCGCCCCGACAGCCCGGAGTCGGCGATGAACGCCGTGATTAACATCGAGCTGTTGACCCGCACCGAAATGCGCTACCTGTTCCCCGGATCGCTGCTCCTCGGCGAACAGGTGCTGGGTGCCACGAAGTCGCTCATCGCCGTACGGAGGGAGCCCGCATGCTGAACAACCTGATCAACCGGCACGACGCGGACCGGCTGCTGCGCAAGGTACGGAAGCTGGACCTGGACCCGGTGCTGGCCAAACTGCGGGTGCGCGGCGGCGCGCGCGTGGTCCAGCACTGGTCCCAGGTCGACCCGTCGCTGACCGAATGGTGGGCGATCCCGAGCGTCATCAAGCGGTGGAACCTGCTGATGACCGGCGACGCGGACACCTCCTTCCCCCAGTACGTGGCCGCGAAGCACTTCGCGCCGCGCACCGATCTGCGCGGTCTCTCCCTCGGCTGCGGCACCGGCGGGAACGAACTGCTCTGGGCGAAGACCGGCGCGTTCGGTCTCCTGGAGGGCGTGGACGTGGCGCAGCAGCGGATCGACTTCGCCACCCGGACCGCCGCCGAGGAGGGCCTCGCCGACGTCCTGCGCTTCCGGGTCACCGACGTCAATCAGATGACCAGTGACGGGGAACGCTTCGACGTGCTGCTGGGCCTGCAGTCCCTGCACCACTTCGACAATCTCGACGAGACCCTGCCGCGCCTGTCGCAACTCATCGAAACGGACGGGACGTTCGTGATCGACGAGTTCGTCGGCCCCACCCGCTTCCAGTGGACCGACGCCCAGCTGGACGCGGCGAACGCGCTGCTGGCCCGGCTCCCCGAGGAGCGGCGGCGGCTGGCCGACGGCCGGACCAAGCACCGCGTCGTACGGCCCAGCAAGCTGTCGATGGTGCTGGACGACCCCTCCGAGGCCGTCGACGCGGCCGCGCTGCTGCCGGGCCTGCGCCGCCACTTCGAAGTCGTCGAGGAACGGCCCTACGGGGGCACGGTGCTGCACATCGCGTTCTCCGGCATCGCGCACAACTTCCGGGACCAGGAGCCGCGGACGCTGGAGCTCCTGGAGGAGTGCTTCGCCGCGGAGGACGCGGCGCTCCCGGAAGTCGGCCACGACTTCATCGCCATGGTCTGCCGCCCCCGGGGCAACTGACCGGCGTCGCTCAGGGCCCCGGCGTCGCGCGCAGGGCGCCCGGTCGGACGAGTGCTGCCGCGGCCGCACGCGCCGCCGGGCGTCCGAGCACGGCCCGCGAGGTCTCCCGCAGCAGGACCGCGGCCCGGAAGGCCGCCGTCGCCACCGGGCCGTGCCGGCGCTCGTAGAGCCGTACCCGGTTCAGCGTCAGCAGGGTCCACAGGCGCGGCGAGACCTGCGAGTCCCCGCCGAGGTGGGTGGCCGAGGCCGCCGGCTCCAGGCGGGTCACGAAGCCCCGGTCCCGGGCCCGCAGACAGTACTCCGTCTCCTCCGAGTAGAGGAAGAACGATTCGTCCCACGGGCCGCAGGCGGCGAGGCAGTCCCCGGAGACGGCCATCAGCGCCCCGGTCGCCCAGTCCGCGCGCGTCGGCCGCTCGTACGCGGCGGAGTCGGTGACCAGCTCGCTCAGGCGGGGGAAGCGCCCCGCCCGGCGGTTGCCGATCACCGCCTCCCCGAGGGCGCGGGTCACGCTCGACTCCCGTCGCAGCGAGTGCACGAGGGTGCGCCCGTCCTCCTCGTACAGCAGCGGCACGCTGATCCCGACCCGGTCGCCGTCGCCCACGGGCGCGCCGAGCCCGTCCACGAGCAGTTTGGCGCAGCCCGGCCGCATCCGGATGTCCGGATTGCAGACGAGCGCCGCCCGCGGCCCGTCCTCCCGGTCGGCGGCGGCACCCAGCGCCGCGTTCACCCCGGCCGCGTACCCGGCGTTGCGGCCGGTCTGCACGATCGTCGCGTCCGGGGCCAGCGAGCGGATCACCGCAACGGTGTCGTCGGCCGAGTCGTTGTCGGCGACGACGAGCCGCCAGTCGAGCCCCGTCATCGCCTCCGGCAGGGAGGTGAGGAACCCCGGGAGCACCTTGGCGCTGTTCCAGGTGACGACGAGGACGGCTACGGGACCGGAACCGCGGGCCGGGCGGCGGGAGGCTGGACTGTCGAACCGCATGAGGACTCCAGGGTCGGTGGCTGCGGCGCCGCGCGCCGGATGAAGCCGAGGTGACTGCCGCCCGCGGCGATCGTCAGGAAGAACATCCCCGCGAACATCGGGAAGCTGAGTGCGTCGAAGGTGGCGGCGCTGACCAGGGCGACGAGGGCGGAGGCGAAGAACGCCTGCCCGAGTTCCCGGTCGGACTCGTCGCGGGCCAGCCGGCGGATGGCGCCGCCCTGGTGGATCCCGGTCAGGAAGAGGGCAAGGAGGGCGGCCAGCCCCAGGAAGCCCATCTCGGCCAGCGTCAGCATGTACTGGTTGTCGGTGAAGAAGTAGAGCTCGGGGATGAAGGTCCCCAGGCCCTGCCCGAACCACGGCCGTCCCTCCAGATAGGGGACGATCGCGCTGTACTTGACCGTACGGGCCTGGGTGCTGCTGTCGGAGTTGGCGAAGAAGGACCCGAACAGGGTGGTGATGGTGCCGATCAGACCGGGGACGATCACCTTGAAGCAGGCCACCGAACCCAGCAGCAGACCGATCGCGGTCCACCGTCGCTGCGGCTTCCACCGCGGCACCATCACCAGCACCACGATGAACGCGCCGATGATCGAGGTCCGCGACACCGTCAGCGGCAGCGATCCGCCCACCAGCACCACCGGCAGCCAGCGCCGCCACCACTTCAGGTGCGCCCGCACCGGATCGAAGGCCTGCTGGATGGCGAACGGCAGCAGCAGGGCCAGCATCCCGCCGAACTCCAGGGGGTGCGCCGTGGTGGACCGCGGCCGGGTGAAGGCGCCGCGGTCCATGGCGGCGAGCTGGGGGACGCTGTTCGAGAGGCCGGGGATGGTGATCTGGTCGGCGATGTTCGTGGCGGCGAAGAAGTCGTAGAAGCCGATCGCGGCCACCACCGACGCCATCACCACGGCCCGGCGCAGCAGCGTGTCGAGCCGCGCCCGGTCCTGGATCGCCGCGGAGACCAGCACCACCAGGGACACCCACACCAGCAGCCCGATCAGCCCGCGGTCCGCCCCGAGGAGCTCCTTGCGGGAGGCGCCCCGGGTCGCGTTCGACAGATAGGCGGCCAGCACCGCGACCGCCAGCAGCAGCATCATCACCCGCGGCAGCCGGGTGCCGGGGGCGGGCCGGATCCGGCCGGTGATCCACGCGGCCAGGTACCAGAACAGGCCCAGCAGCGCGAACACGTTGGCCGGCGTACCGACACCGCCCATCCCCGGCAGCGTCATGTTCGACGGGATGAAGAAGGCCAGCACCAGATAGCCGGTGAGCAGCGTGACCGCGTCCAGCCGGCGCCCCCGGGCCCGCCGTCGGGCACGCCACCCCCGCACCCCGCCGGTGGACCCGGCCGCGCGCCTGCGACGCACCGCCACCACCAGGGTCTCGGTCACGAAGGACAGCGCGAACCCGGCCGTGGTGCAGATGATCAGGACGCTCAACACCTGCTGGTAGCGGGTCTTGAGCTGGGGCCGCGGGATCTGCGGCAGCACCACCGGAGTGGTCTGCACGAAGTACGCGGGCGCGACCTTCGCCGCCGCCTGGAGCGCGCCGAGCTGCTCCCCGGCGAACTCGGTCAGGATCTTCGTCTCCCGCAGGACCTTCTCGCGGTCGGTACCCGTGACGGTCAGCGTGAGCATCGGACCGGAGGCGTTCGCGGCGAAGGAGACCGTGTACGGGTCCGTCACCCCGAGGCCCTGGAGGTCCCGGGCGGCGTCCGCCCCCGACAGGGTCCTGATCAGCACGTCCGCGGTCACGACCAGCGTCCCGCCCGCGTTGGCGATGGGATTGCCGAACGCGGGGGCCAACTCGGCCACCGCCTTGGAGTCGATCAGCGCCACCGAGCTCTGCGACTGGTACGACACCGGCACCGAACGGTACAGGTGGCCGGCCGCGAGCAGCCCGATCAGTGCCATCGGCACCATCACGTACCAGCGGCGCCGGAGCACCGCGAGTATTTCACCGATGGTCACGAACACCCCTGAGAGCTACCGGATTTGATGGCGCGCCGACACGTGTACTGACAGGATCGATCACGACGTGGGGAACGGAAGGAATCGTGTGTCGCCTGGTGAGTTGGTCCGAGCGCTGCTCCGGCGCTGGTACGTCCTGGTCGTGGCGATGGCGCTGGCGGCCGCAGGAGCCCTCCAGGTGCTGCGCCCCGTCCCGACCTACCTGAGCTCGGCGATCGTCGTGCTCAAACCCCCGGTGACCGGCACCCAGCCGAACCAGCTCGCCAATCTGCAACCGCCGCTCGCCGCCGTCTCCTACGCGGCCGTGCGCCAGTTGGAGTCGAGCGCCGGAACCGACGAGCTGCGCGCCGCGGGGGTCGAGGGAACCTACCGGCTGATCCCGCGCAACAGCGGCACCAGCGTCACCCCGCGCTACCTGATCCCCTCCCTGCAGATCCAGGCGGAGAAGCCCGCACCCGCCGCTGCCAACGCGACCGTGCAGAAGATCATCGAGGTCTACTCGAAGCACCTGACGGACCTCCAGGTCCAGCAGGGGATACCCGAGGCGGCGCGGATGAGCATCACGCTCCTGGTACCGCCGAACTCCGTGGCGCAGAGCGGCACCAAGAGCCGTGGACTGGCCGGACTGGCCCTGCTGGCCCTGGCGGCCGGAGTGCCGGCGGCCCTGTGGACCGACCAGCTGCTCGCCCGTCGTTCCCGACGGGCGAGCAGCTGAATGGAACGGACGGGTCATCAGATCCCTCGGCGCTTCCACGAACGCCACCACAACCACTCGCGCCCCCGGTCGGCGACGGCCGACAGCACCAGCGGCTGGAGGTACGGCATCACCCGCGCCCCGATCCGCCGGCGCAGGCGCAGCGCCCGGTACTCGCCGAGCCCGGTGTAGCCGTCGGGCAGGCACTCGGCGGCGAACGCCACGAGCTCGTCGACCGGAACGACCCCGGTGCGCCCCCGGTCGTACGCCCGGTAGGCGCGCCGCAGCGCGTACCGGGCGAGCCGGGTGCGCGCCGCCCGTGACAGCCGGTCGACGTCCGGGAGCTGCCCGCCGCACTTCTCCAGCACCGAGTCGAAGGCGACGAGGCGCTGGCGGAGGTCGTCGAGCTGCCCGCCGAAGTCCGTGGTGGACATGTTGTTGCCGTGGACCCGGTAGAACGCCTGGTCGGCGCCGCTGACGTAGCCGACGTCGGCGTGGGCGGCGAGCCGCATCCACATCTCGATGTCACCGGCGTGCGGGAGCTCCGGATCGTAGCCCCCGACCTTGCGCTGGAGGCTCGTGCGCACCACCACCTCGGGCGAGGTGATGCACCCCGTGCCCTCCCGGAAGCGGCGTTCCAGCCACCAGTGGCCCGGGTAGACCACCGACCCGGTGGACCGGGTACGGGCGGCGGGCAGCGGACCGCCGTGCAGGAAGCGCAGCGGCCGGCCGTAGGCGAAACCCGCCTCGGGGTGCGCGTCGAGCAGGGCGGCGGCGCGCACCAGGGCGCCGGGGACGAGCCGGTCGTCCGCCGAGAGCAGGGCGACGTAGTCTCCGTCGGCCCACTCCAGCAGCCCCTCGTTGTAGGTGGCGATGTGGCCCCGGTTCTGCTCGTGGACCCGCACCTCGATCCGAGGGTCCTTGGCCGCCAGCGCCCGCGCCACCTCCGCGGAGTCGTCGGGCGAGGCGTCGTCGATGATGAGCACCCGGACGTCGACGCCCTCCTGTTCGTCCAGGACGCTCTTGACGCAGTCGGCCAGGAAGTGGCCGTACTTGTAGCAGGGGATCACCACGCTGACCGTGCTCACTGACCGGACACCTCCGAGGCGGCCGCCGGGTCGGCGAGCGTCGCGGGCGGGGTGGTGGTGAAGATCGGGCCGACCCAGTAGTTCACCGAGCCGAAGGTGTTGGTGGGGAAGGCGGAGGACGCGCCGTACTTGTACAGGCCGTTCGCCCCGCCCGTGCCGTCTGCCGGGGCGACCAGCGGGTAGGAGCGGTGCGCCGCCGTGAAGTAGCCGCCGTCCACCGAGTAGTTGCCGTTCGGTGCGTGGTAGGAAGCCACGTACGAGGTGCCGGCGGTGATGGCCACCGGGGTGGCGAACTTGAGCTGCTGCCACCCGGTCAGCGTCTCGCTGCCGAAGGTGCCGGTGGCGAGCAGCGTGCCGTTGGCGGACCAGAGGCTGCCCGTGTGGGTGCCGGTGTTGTTCGGGCCCTTGTAGAAGCTGATGCCGGTGATGTAGCCGTTGACCGCCGACTGGAAGCGGGTGCCCAGCTCGACCGAGTTGGTGTCGTCACCCACGTTGGCGGTGCTCGGGGTCGTCGTGCCGGTCCACAGCGTGCACGGGCAGTTGACCGTCGGTGGTGTCGTACTGGTGGTGAAGTTCCACGTCACCGGCGCGGCCATGGCGTTGCCCCACAGGTCGGAGGCCTGCACGGACGCCGTGTAGGTGGTGCTGAGCGCGAGCTCGCCGGCCGGGGTGAAGGTGGCGCTGTTCGAGGCCGGGAACGTCTTGGTGCCCGGCACGGAGTTGCCGCCGGAGTCCTTCAGCGTGAACACCAGGGTGTCCGCGTCGATGGCCCCGCTGAAGGTCGCCGACACGGACGCCGTGATCGCCGTCCCCGTCGCCGCGGACTGCGGGGAGATGCCGGTGACGGTGGGCGGTGTCGTACTGGCCGTGGCGGTGTCCAGGACCGCGTCCACCCAGTAGTTGCTGCCCGAGGACGCGTTGTTCGGGAAGCCGCCCGTGCCGCTGTAGCGGTACACGCCGTTACCGCCGTCGGTGCCGTTCTTCAGCGCGGTGAAGGGGGCCAGGCCCGCGTCGGACGACGCGAAGGTGGTGTCGTGGGAGTAGCCGCCGTGGGGTGCGAAGTAGGAGGCCACGTAGGTGGTGTTGGGCTTGATCGGCACCGGCGAGGCGAAGTTCAGCTGCTGCCATCCGGACGCCGTCTCGTTGGTGAAGGTGCCGGTGGCCAGGCGCTGGCCGGTGCTGCTCCACAGGCTGCCGGTGTGGGTGCCGGTGTTGGCGGGGGACTTGTAGAAGCGGACGCCGGTGATGGAACCGGGCACCGACGAGCGGATCTTCACGCCGAGCTCGACGGCGCCGCCGTCACCGGCGTTGACCGTGCCCGGCACGGTCGCGGTCGGCCAGACGGTGCACGGGCACTGCTGCGGGCCGACGGTGATCGGTACCGTGGTGGTGGCGCCCATGTTCACGGTGTCGTCGACCGCACGGACCTTGATCTGGACGGCGCCGGGGGCGGTGGGCGTCCACGTGTACGTCCACGAGCCGATGCCGGTGGTCGCCTTCCAGGTGGTCCCGCCGTCGGTGGAGACCTCCACGCGTGCGACCACCCCGCCGCCGGTGTCGCTCGACGTGCCCTTGACGGTCACGGGCCGCAGGGCGGGCACGGTGGCGTTCGGTGCCGGGCTGGTCACGGTGACGGTGGGGCCGGTCGTGTCGGTCGAGGCGGTCGCCGCGACCAGGTTGCCCTGCAGGGACTTCGGCTGCACGCCCATGTCGGCGAAGACGTTCACCGTGGCCTGCTGCATGCGCTTGTCCTCGGTGACCACCGCGTCGTCCGGATTGCCGGTGGGCATGTTCGTCAGACCCCAGGACCACTGCACCGTGCCCGCCCCGAACACCAGGGCGTGCGAGGTCTGGTCGCGGAAGGCGACCAGGCTGTGCGTCGCGGTGCCGTTGCCGTAGTTGTTCCCGTAGTCCTGCCGGAGCTTGCCGTCGGTGATGTCCACCGTGGTCGACGACATCGCGATCTGCCCGGGCGGCCGGTAGCCGTCCTCCACGTCGCTGTCCCACTCGTAGCCGAGGGTGCCGACCGGGAACGTGGCGGTCTGGGAGGGGGTCAGGGCCGCGACCGTGGTGTTGCGCCACAGTCGCATCTTCGCGAAGGAGCCCGGCACGGTGATCGCGTCGGCGCGGTAGCCGTTCACGGTGAACAGCGAGCCCGTCAGCTGGTTCTGCGGCTGGTAGGTCCGCCCGTTGGTGCCGCTGGCCGGGTCCATCCAGGTGCCCGTCCAGATCCCGCTCGGGTCGGGCACGCCGTTCGGGACCGGGAAGGACAGCTTGGTCTCCTTGTAGCAGACCAGCGTGCGGTTGGCGGTGTTCGCGCCGTCGATGCTCGGGGCGAGGCGGGTCTTCCAGAAGACCTCGTTGCCGCTGAAGTACGTCTGGCTGACCCCGGCCCGGCGCGCGTTCAGCGCGTTGGTGAACTGGTCCTGGGTCCAGTACTCGTCGTGTCCCGAGGACATGAAGACCTTGTGGTTCTGGAGCTGCGCGGCACCGCGGGTCGACACGTCGATCCCGGACATGTAGCTCACGTCGTACCCGTTGCGCTCCAGCCACGCGACCATCTGGTACTCGGAGCCGTAGATCCCGTTCTCGCCGCCGATGTCCATCGGCCGGTTGTAACTGACCTCGTAGGCACGCCCGTCCGGGGCGGGCCCGGCGCCGTCGTACAGGTCCTGGCCGCCGTAGTTGTTGTACGCCTGCCAGGTCTGGTCGCTCGTCTGCACCACGATGTCGGAGTGGCTGGAGTCGTTGCGGACGACGAACGGATAGGGCATCACGCCGTTGCCGTCCGCCTGGTCGAAGTTGACGATGTACAGGCCGGAGACGGCGTCCGCCGGTACGGTCCACGTCGCGGTGACGGGCCAGTTCCCGCAGTCGACCAGCCCCGTGGAGGCCTTGGTCGTACAGCTCTTGGGATTGCCGCCCTGCGCGAAGTTCGCCGGATACGTCTGCGCCGCCTGCGCGGCGGTCGACATCAGGCGGGCCCCGTTGCCCCCGTAGTGGCCGAGCCGGTAGACCGAGACGTGGTACGCGGTCGACGACTGGATCTTGAACTGCACGGTCTCGCCGGCCTGGACACTGGTCTGGGCCGGGAACCCCTTGATGTCGCCGTAGGCACTGGGCGCGAACCAGTCGGACATGGGAGTGCCCGGCTTGGAGTTCTCGCACACGATCGCATTGCTCCCCGGGCCGCAGGGATCGGCCGCGGTGGCCACCGCGGCCGGCGGCAGGACCGTGGCCATGAGAGCGGCGACCACGGTGAGGAGACCGTACCGGAGGAGCCTTCTCCGTCTGTTCATCTGTACCTCTTCTTGCGTCAGCGCAGCGCGCCTGCGAGCGCGTCGACGACCCGCTGCTGTTGGGCAGCGGTGATCTGCGGGAACAGCGGAAGGGAGAGCATCCCGTCCGCGGCCCGTTCGGCGTGGGGGAAGTCGCCGCGGCCGTGACCGAGGTGACGGTAGGCGGGGGTCAGGTGTACCGGGGCCGGATAGTGCACGCCCGCCCCGATGCCCTCCGCGTTGAGCTTGCCGACCACGGCGTCCCGGTCCGCCCCGGCGACCCGTACGACGTACAGGTGCCACACGTGGACGTTGCCCGGAGCCGTGACCGGCAGGGTGATCCGGCCGGCCGCCGCGAGGTCGGCCAGCAGCGCGTCGTACCGGGCGGCGGCGGCCCTGCGGGCCGCGTTCCCGTCCGCCAGCCGGGCCAGCTTCGCCCGCAGGACCACGGCCTGCAGACCGTCCAGCCGGCTGTTGAACCCGGTCACGTCGTGCCGGTACTTGGCGACACCGCCGTGGTTGGCCATCGCCCGCACCAGGGCGGCCGTCTCCTCGTCGTCGGTGACCACGGCGCCCGCGTCCCCGTACGCGCCCAGGTTCTTGCCCGGGTAGAAGCTGGTCGCGGCGATCCCGCCGCTGCCGGGGGAGCGGCCCTCGCGGGTCGCGCCCTGGCTCTGCGCGGCGTCCTCCACGACACGGACGTGCGGGGGCAGCTCCGCGGCCAGGGCGGCCGTGTCGGCGCACTGCCCGTACAGGTGGACCGGGACCACCGCGCGGGTGGCCTCCCCGACCGCGGCCACCGCGGCCCCCGGGTCCATCAGCAGCGAGTCGGGCAGGCAGTCGACCAGCACCGGACGGGCCCCGATCCGGGCGACGGCGCCCGCGGTCGCGATGAAGGTGTTCGCGGGCAGCACCACCTCGTCGCCCGCGCCCACCCCGCTCGCGCGCAGGGCCAGTTCCAGGGCGTCGGTGCCGTTGGCGACGCCCACGCAGTGCCCGACCCCGGCGAACTCCGCGTACTCGCGCTCGAAGGCGGCGACCTCCTCACCGCCGATGAAGGCGGTACCGGCCAGCACCCGGTCGAACCCGGCGCGTACTTCGTCCGCGACCTCGGCGTGAGCCGCCTTCAGGTCGACGAGCGGTATCTGGTTCATGCGACGTGACTCCCCATCCGTGTACCCGGCCTCAGGCCGGTCCCCTCCCCATCGGCCCGCAGTTCGTCGAGGGCCGGACCGTCCGCGGCCCGCAGCGGGCGGGCCGGGCTCCCGGCCCACACCTCGCCGGGCGGCACGTCCGCCAGGACCGTGCTCCCCATGCCGGTCAGCGACCAGGCGCCGACCGACGTGTACTCGCGCACCAGCGATCCCGCACCCACGTAGGCGCCGCGGCCCAGCCGCACCCCGCCGCCGAGACGGACCCCCGAGGCGAGCGTGGCGAAGTCCCCGACCACGTCGTCATGGGTGAGCACCGTCTGCGGCATCACGGCCACGTGCGAACCGACCCGGACGGACGCGGTCAGCACGACGTGCGCGAGCAGCACCGTGCCCACCCCGAGCATCGAGCTGTCCGACACCACCGCCGTGGGGTGGACCACCGTCGCGTACCGGTTCGCCGGCAGCCCCAGGCGCCGCACCAGCCGGGCGCGCACCGCGTAGTCGCGCGGACTGCCGACGCAGACCACCACCCGGGCGTCGCGCAGCCGGTGCACCTCCTCGCAGCCGCCGAGCACCGGAACCCCGTCCACCTCGCGGCCCAGCAGCGCCGGGTCGTCGTCGAGGTGCCCGGCGAGCCGCCAGCGCGGGGGCCGGCCCCACGCCAGGTCCGCGGCGGCCACGTCCCGTACCGCCTGAGCGGTCTCCCGCGCGAAACCGCCGGCGCCCACGATCACCAGGTCCTCGGTGTCCGGCCGACCGCCGCTCATGCGCGGGCCTGTTCGCGGAGCACCGCCACCACCCGGTCCTGCTGGGCCTCGGTCATGGTGTGGAACAGCGGCAGGATCAGCGAGTCCCGGCTGATCCGCTCGGTCACCGGCAGGGGCGCGGCGCCGTGGCCCGCGTACGCCGGCTCCAGGTGCGAGGCCATGATCCCGCGCCGGGCCGAGATCCCGGCCTCCGAGAGCGCCGCGAGCAGCGCGTCCCGTCCGACCGGGAAGTCCGCCGCCGGCAGCACCCAGTACGACTGGAAGTTGCCCTCGCCGTACTCGGGATCCCGCACCGGCGCGAGGCCGGGGACCTCGGCTAGCAGCCGCGTGTAGCGGGCCGCCAGCTCCCGGCGCCGGGCCACGATCTCGTCCAGCCTGGCGAGCTGCACCAGGCCGACCGCGGCCTGGATGTCGGTCATCCGGTAGTTGTAGCCGACCTCCAGGTAGCTCTCGACGATCGGCTTGCCGCTCGCGTGCCGGTCCGCCGCGGACACGTTCATCCCGTGCTCGCGCAGCCGCCGCAGCCGCCGCGCCCACGCGGCGTCGTCCGTGGTGATCATGCCGCCCTCGCCGGTGGTGATCACCTTGCGCGGGTGGAAGGACCAGGCCGCGAGCAGCGCACCGTGGCCCACGGACTTGCCGCCGACGGTCGCGCCGATCCCGCAGGCCGCGTCCTCCACCAGCGCCAGGTCCCAGTCGGCGCAGGCCGCGCGCAGCGCGTGCACGTCGGCCGGCACTCCGCCCTGGTGCACGGCCAGCACCGCCTTGGTGCGTGGGGTGCGGACCGCGTCGACGGTGGCCGGGGTCAGGTTGCCGGTGGCCTCCTCGACGTCCGCGAACACCGGCGTCGCCCCCACGTAACGCACCGCGTTGGCGGTGGCGATGAACGACAGCGAGGGGACGACCACCTCGTCGCCCGGCGCGAGCTCCAGCGCGATCAGCGCCAGGTGCAGGGCCGTGGTGCACGAGCTCACCGCGACGCCGTGCGCGGCGCCGACGCGCTCCGCGAAGGCCCGCTCGAACTCCGCGACCCGCGGACCCTGGGCGACCCAACCCGAGAGCACCGCGTCGGCGGCGGCCTTCGCCTCCTCCTCACCCAGCCACGGCACCATCACGGGGATCCGCTCGGGCGCGCTCATCGGCCCGCCTCCCCGTCCGCGGTCGCGCCGGAAGCGGCGGCGCCGGAGGCGGCGCGCTCGGCCCGCCACCACTCCACCAGGTCCCGCAACCCGGTGCGCAGGTCGATCTCCGGTGTGAAGCCGAGGAGCTCCCGGGCCCGCGAGGTGTCCGCGAGCCGCCGGGTCACCCCGTTCACCGCCCGGGCAGGCCCGTGCTCCGGGTCCGTGCCGTCGGCGTCCATCGCCTCCAGCAGGCCCTGAGCGAGCTGGAGCAGACTGGTCTCGGTGGAGCTCGCGATGTTGAAGACCTCGTCGGTCAGGTCGGACTCGGCGGCCAGCAGGTTGGCGCGCGCGATGTCCCTGACGTCGACGAAGTCCATGGTCTGGGTGCCGTCGCCCAGGATCAACGGCGGCTCGCCCGCCGTGATCCGCTCCATCCAGCGGATCAGCACCTCGGTGTACAGGCCGTGGATGTCCATCCGGGGCCCGTAGACGTTGAAGTAGCGCAGCGCGACGTAGTCCAGCCCGTACATGGAGTGGAAGCTGCGCAGCATCCCCTCGTTGAAGGCCTTCGCCGCGCCGTAGAAGGTGTCGTTGTTGTAAGGGTGGTGGCGCTCGGTGGTCGGGAAGGTCTCCGCCAGCCCGTAGACCGAGGCCGAGGACGAGGCGATCACCTTGCCCACCCCGGCCGCGGCCGCCGCCTCCAGCACGTTGAACGTGCCGTCGACCATCACCTCGTTCGCCAGCCGCGGTTCCTCCGCGCACTGCGTGATCCGGATCGCCGCGAGGTGGAACACCAGGTCCGCGCCGTCCGTGGCCTTGCGCACGGCGGCCACGTCGCGGATGTCGCCCTCGACGAGCTCCACCACACCGCTCGGCAGGGCGCGGGCCAGGTTGGCCGTGCGCCCGCGCACGAAGTTGTCGAGTACGACGACTTCGCGCGCCCCGTTCTCCACCAGGAGGTCCACCACGTGCGAACCGATGGTCCCCGCCCCTCCGGTGACCAGAATCCTCTTGCCTCGTACGCTGCTCAACGCCCTGCCCCCACTGAATCGTTCATCGTCTGTCGTGCGAACGGCCCGGCCGGAACCGGGCCGAAGATCAGCGCCCGGTGCGCAGTCCGACCACGGCGCCACGGAACTCCAGGCTCCGCGATGCCGCTTCGAGGATGTCGAGGACCTTGAGCCCGGCCCGGCCGTCGGTCAGCGGGGCGCGCCCCGTCCTGATCGAGTCGGCGAACTCCTCGACCATGCTGCGCAGGGCTTCCTTCTCGCCGATCGCGGGCGCCACCATGTCGCCGGTGCGGTACGAGACGAGCATGTCGCGGCGCTCGTCCACACCGATCTCCTGCGGCGCCGTCAGGTCCACCCCGCGGTCGAACACCGCGACCCGCTGGGAGGGGTTGAGGTCGTCCCAGACCAGCGTGCGCTTGGATCCACCGACCATCGTGGTGCGGACCTTCGTCGGGGAGAGCCAGTTGACGTGCACGTGGGCGATGGCGCCGGTGCTGAGCTGGAGCGTCAGGTAGGCCACGCAGGACTGCCCGGCCCCGATCGGGTCGGCTCCGTGCGCGGCGACCGCCACGGGCTGGACGTGGTCCGGGAGGATGAAGTCGAGCACCGACAGGTCGTGCGGGGCCAGGTCCCACAGGACGTCGATGTCCTTCTGCACGAGCCCCAGGTTGATCCGGACCGAGTCGACGAACTGGATGTCGCCGAGCTCCCCGGAGCGGACCATGTCGCGGATCCGGGCCACCGCCGGCGTGTAGCAGTACGTGTGGTCGCACATCAGGGTCAGGCCGCGCTCCTCGGCCTCCCGCACGAGCTTCAGCCCGTCCTCGTAGGTGGCGGCGAGGGGCTTCTCCACGAGCACGTGCTTCCCGGCGCGCAGGGCGGCCAGCGCCACGTCCAGGTGCGTCCCGGCGGGAGTGGCCACGGCGACCGCGTCGACCTCGGGGTCCGCGAGGACCGCCGCGTAGTCCGCGGTGGCCTGGACGGTGGAGTACGCACCGAGCACCTGCCGGGCCCGGTCCACGTCCAGATCGCAGAGCCAGCGCAGCCGGAACGCGGGACTGGACTGGAAGTTGCGGACGAGATTGGGGCCCCAGTAGCCCGCGCCGACCACGGCCACGCCTAACGCGGCCCCGGGCTCCCGACCGCCGGCGGCGACGGTCTCCCGCCCCGCGTTCTCCGCGGTGTCCTTCACAGCGTTCCCCTTCCCTCCGCGCACACCTGACGGTGCGTCGACAACTCGTGTCCGGGACGCGTGTGATGGAGGGACGGGCCGTCGAGGGCAGCCCGGACGCCTGCGCGTCCCGTGCATGACCTGCTCAACGGCGATGGCCCCCCACAACCGATGCTGCGTAAACCGCGTGCTTCCGCCCCCCGGACCGGCCGCTTGTTCCCCCAGGCGACCGAACCGCTACAGCGCGCTCAATCTAGACCACCTTGCCTACGCCTGGGGAGAGTTGGGGGAATCACCCGAGTCCGTTGATCGAACGTGCATACTGCCCGGGTGACCAGCATCGTGATACCGGCCCACAACGAGGGCGTGGTCATCGGCCGACTCCTCGACGCACTCCTGGCCGATACCGCAGACAGGGGCCCCGGAGAGGGCGACATCGTCGTCGTCTGCAACGGCTGCACGGACGACACCGCGCGGGTCGCGGCCGCCCGCGGTCCCCGCGTACGGGTGGTCGACATCCCGACTCCCTCCAAGCACACGGCACTTCGGGTCGGCGACGAGCACGCACGGGGCTTCCCCCGGCTCTACGTGGACGCCGACGTCATCCTCGGGGCCGCCGACGTACGAGCCCTGACCGCAGCCCTCGACGGGAACCCGGAGCTCCTGGCCGCCGCCCCCGGCCGGGACATCCCGCTGACCGGCTGCGCCTGGCCGGTCCGGGCGTACTACCGGGTGTGGCAGCGCCTCCCGGCCGTCCGCGAGGGCCTGTTCGGCCGCGGGGTCATCGCCGTGACCGAGGCCGGGCACGCCCGGATCGCCGCACTGCCGCCGCTCATGGCGGACGACCTGGCCGCGTCGCTGGCCTTCGGACCGGGGGAGCGGCGCGTGGTCGAGGCGGCCCGGGTCGTCGTCCGGCCGCCGCGCACCTGGGCCGACCTGATCAAGCGGAAGATCCGCGCGTCGACCTCATCCGCCGAGCTGGAGCGCGCGCAGGCGGCCGAGCGCACCGGGGGGGAGCGCACGGGGGAGGAGCCGCCCGCGCCGTCCGCCCGCACCGGTACCGCCGATCTGCGCGCCGTCCTGCGGGAGCGGCCGGGGTTGCTGCCGGGGGTGGTCGTCTTCGTCGTGGCGGCCCTCGCGGCCCGTCGGGGATCCCGCAAGGCCATCAAGGACGGGGACTTCTCCACCTGGCTGCGGGACGAGAGCAGCCGGCAGGGGAGCGCCTGACCATGTACCTCGCGGACCGCTCCGCCCCCGCCGACGGGGCGAAGACCGCGCCGGGCACCGGACCCGGCCGTACCCCCGCGGTGGCCTCGGCCGTACTCGCCCTGGGCACCGTCAGCCTGATCACCGACATCTCCTCCGAGATGGTCACCGCGGTCCTGCCGCTCTACCTGATCGCGGGGCTCGGCCTGAGCCCCCTCGGCTTCGGCGCCCTGGACGGCGTGTACAACGGGGTCAGCGCCCTCGTCCAGCTCACCGGCGGACACCTCGCCGACCGGGTCCGCAACCACAAGCTGATCGCCGGGCTCGGCTACGGACTGTCCGCCCTGTGCAAACCGCTGCTGCTGCTCGCCCACAGCGCGGGCCCGATCGGCGTGGTCCTCGCCCTGGAACGCACCGGCAAGGGCCTGCGCACGGCCCCGCGCGACGCGCTGATCTCCCTGTCCACCCCCGCCGGGCAACAGGGGCGGGCCTTCGGCGTCCACCGGGCCATGGACACCACGGGGGCCCTGCTCGGCCCCCTCGCCGCCTTCTTCATCCTGAGCGCGGCGGTGGACGGCTACGACGCGGTCTTCGGCGTCAGCGCGTGCGTGGCCGCACTCGGCGTGGTCGTACTGATCCTCTTCGTCCCGGGCCGCAGCCCGCGGAACCGCCCGGCGGGGGCCGTCCCGGCGCAGGCCGGCTCGGCAGCCGTCGGCCCGGGACGGGCCCGCACCGCGGAGAGCGGCCCCGGGCGGGCCCGGGCCGCGCAGGGCGGCGGTACGGAGGGCGTGCCGGGGTACGTCCCGGAGGAGGGGGGAGCACCCGCCGTCGGCATGCGCGAGGCGCTGGCGCTGCTGCGTCTGCCCCGGCTGCGCGCGCTCGTGGTCTGTGCCGCCCTGCTCGGGCTGACCACCGTCAGCGACGCCTTCGTCTACCTCCTCCTCCAGGACCGCACCGGACTCGACGTGCGCTGGTTCCCGCTCCTGCCGCTCGGCACGGCCACGGTGTTCCTCCTGCTGGCCGTACCGGCCGGGGCACTGGCCGACCGGATCGGGCGGCGCACCGTGTTCCTCACCGGGCACGCCCTGCTCCTCGCCGGGTACGGGCTGCTCCTCTGGGCGCCCGCCTGGCCCGCCCTGCCCTACCTCGTCCTCGCCCTGCACGGGGTCTTCTACGCGGCCACCGACGGCGTCCTGCCCGCCGCCGTCTCCGCCACCGTCCCCGGGGAGCTGCGGGGCACCGGCCTCGCCCTCGTCGGCACCGGCCAGGCCCTGGCCCGGGTCGCCTGCTCGCTGGCCTTCGGCGGCGCCTGGTCCCTCTGGGGTCCCGGCCCGGCGCTCGCCGCCGCCGCGGCCGGACTGCTGTGCTGCGCGGCCGTCGCGGGCTTCGTACTGCGCGACCCACGCGACCCGCGCGACCCGCGCGACCCGCGCGACCCGCGCGACCCGCGCGACCCGCGCGACCCGCGCGACCCGCGCGACCCGCGCGACCCGCGCGACACCCCTCGTACCGACCCGCCCCGACGCCCGTGAGGACCCCCCCGATGACGCTGTCTCCCAAGCGCCGCCTGCTCGTCCTCGCCCTGGCGGTGCTGCTCCTCGGGGGAGCCGCCACCGCGATGGTGCTGCGCGCCGCCGACCGCGCCGAGCAGCCGCAGCGGGGCGGCCCCGCCATCGCCGCCGGCCAGGTCTCGCTGGGCCGACCGGGCACGCTGCTGCTGCTCAACACCGCGCAGGGCCCGCACCGCGGCACCCTCGCCTCCGTCCCCGCCGACGACCCCGAGGGCGAACGCACCGCCTCGGACCTGAGCTGCCAACGCTTCCACGCCGCCGCCGGCACCGGCGTGTGCCTGCGCTCCACGCCCGGTGCCCTCGCCCAGGACAACCAGGCGATCATCGTCGGCGCCGACCTGAAGACCCGCCACAGCTTCCCCCTCGCGGGCACCCCCAGCCGGGCCCGGGTCTCCCCGAGCGGCCGGTTCGCCGCCTGGACGGTCTTCGTCGCGGGCGAGTCCTACGGCGCCGCGTTCTTCTCCACCCGCACCAGCATCGTGGACACCACCACCTGGCAGCTCGAACCGGACCTGGAGAAGTTCACCGTCCTCATGGACGGCAAGAAGTACAGCGCGGGCGACGTGAACTTCTGGGGCGTGACCTTCTCCAAGGACGACGACACCTTCTACGCCACGCTCGCCACCGCGGGCCAGACCCACCTGGTCAGGGGCTCGCTCTCCGCCCGAACCGTCACCACCCTCGCGCAGAACGTCGAATGCCCCTCCCTGTCCCCGGACGAGACCCGCGTCGTCTACAAGAAGCGGGTGCAGCGCGGGGCTTCGCTGTGGCGCGAACACGTACTGGACCTGAAGACCCTGCGCGACCAGCCGCTCGCGGAGAAGCGCAGCGTCGACGACCAGGCCGCCTGGCTCGACGACCGGACCCTCGCCTACGCCCTGCCCACCGAGGGCGCCACCGACAGCACGGACCTGTGGACCGTCCCCGCGGACGGCAGCGGCAGCCCGCGCCTGCTGGCCCCGGGGGCCTCCTCCCCGGCCCGCCTGGGCTGAGGAACCGGCACGATCAGCGTGGGTTCCAGGTGAACTTGCCGCCCGCGACCCACCGGACCTCGTCGGGGTCGTCCAGGTCGTGGATGGTGATCCCGAACTCCGCGGCGATCAACAGCACGTCCGTCATGGACATCGCCCTGCCGACGAACTCTCCGTCGACCTCCACGATGCGGAAGGGCGGGTTGCCGGTCTGAACCCCCAGGACGGTGACCCGCGCCGGGTGCATGTACGGTGCCGAACCTTCGGTCATGAGGAAACAGTGGCACAGCACCGGACGGGGTGCCCGTCGGAGTCGGTGTGGTCCTTCTGGGTGGAGAACCGGTTCAGGAACACGTCCCAGCGCCCGTCGGGGCGGAGGGTCAGGGTCGCGCCGTCCTGCCAGGTGCCGTTCTGGGGCCACCATTCGGTGCTGTACGGGTCGCCCTGGTTCTGATGGACGTTGTGCATGCCGAGGCCGGCGTCGAAGGGTTCGCCGAAGACCAGGATCGGCCGTCCGAGGACCAGGATCCGTTCGAGGGCCAGGGCCGCGTCCAGATTGGAACCCGACTGCCACGGCCGCACGGGCCGCACCCACCGGTCGAGACGGTCCCGCAGTGCCCCCGGCAGCCACGCGGGCCACGCCGGGCGGTCCCGCAGGGCCGGATGGCGCAGGTAGTCGAGCGCCCCGGACGAGGAGGAGCGCGCCAGCTCGTGGTAGCCCTGCGCCTGCGCCAGTGCGGTCACCGGCCCGAGCATCGAGGCGTCCACGGTGAAGGACCGCCACCGCACACCCGTCGCCGAGTCATGGCTGTCCACGTCCACGGCGCACCTGTACCGCCCGTCAGGCGCGTCCACCCTGAGGTTGACGTGGAACCAGGCGCCCTCGTCGTCGGGGGTGTCGCGGAAGTGCTGCGACAGCGTCCCGGCCAGTACGCCGTAGTGGTCGAATGGCATGCCTTCCAGTGAAGCACCGGCCGCCGCCGCGGGCCATCGGGACGCCGCCCGGCAGCGCCCGTGTCAACACGGGGACGGCGTGCTCACCCCCCTCCCGCCGATCGGCCGCCACCGGCGCCGCGGGCCGCCGACCGCCCCACGGGCGCGCGGCCCCACCCGCGGCCGTGCCCGGGCGGGCGCGGGTGCGCGGCGCCGGGGCGGCGATTCGCGGTCCCCGTTCGGTGCCACCATGCGTGCGCGATCAAGAAACCAGCGCACGGACGACATCAGCGCACGGACGAGAGGTGGGGACGTGACCCCTCAGGTGGTCGACGAAGAGACGCGGCGCCTTCCCGAGTGGCAGAAGCCGAAAGCCGCCGCGAAGAACGAATCCGCCGTCCCGCCGGAACCCGGGAGCACCGACGCCGAGTTGCTGATCGCCGCCTCCGTGTTGCTGGCCGACGCGGCGCTGACGGCGCGGCAGGCCGGCGCGGAGCTGACGGGAGCCCTCGGCAGCCGGCTCTTCGGACTGGCGGCCCTGCGCCGCCCCACCTGGGCGCTCGACGCAGCGTTCTCCTGCGTCAAGGCGCTGACGAACCCGGCGGGCCTCGGATTCGGGGCGAACGGCGGCCTCTTCGGCGAACTCGCCCGGTTCGCCGGGAGCGTGACGTACCGCCGGCCCGCCAAGGTGGCCATGGCCGTGGACGCCTTCGCCCTCCGGATCAGGGCGGCCGCCGCCGAGCACCCGAACCTGGCGGCCCCGGCGGCCCGGCGCCTGACCGACGCCATGGTGGCCGGGAACCGGATCGAGGCACTCCGCGCCTTGCACGGGCTCGTCGAACGGCTGGGCATCACCCGCGCCCTGACCACCGTGAGCCCAGTCATGATGGAGCTCCTCGCCCTGCTCGGGCTCCTCGACGAGAACCCGGTCAACGACGCCTTCTCCTGGGTCACCCTCGCCGGCGGGGTCCCGACCACCGACCCCTTCCTGGGGTTGCCGAGTTCCCTGATCAAGTACCTCAACCCCGGGCCGGGGCGGGCCGAGCGGACCGAGCCGGACTCGATCCTGGCCAAGGTCCTCGACACCTCCCGCAACGACATCGTCAGCTACGTCAACGACATCGGCGCCCTCGGCAACCACGGACTGGCCCTGTTGCGCCGGGTCCGGTGCGCCGACGGGTCCGTACGCCACGTGCTCCTGCTGCCCGGCACCAGCTTCGCGCTGCTCAGCAACAGCACGCCCCAGGACGTGATCGGGGCGTTCGACGGCTGTCTGCGCACCGACACCACCTACACCCGCGCCGTCCGCAACCTCGTGGAACGGGCGGGCGTCCCGGCCGGATCCGAGCTGATGATCGTCGGCCACAGCCTCGGCGGACTGACCGCGATGAACCTGGCCTCGGACCCGGCGTTCTCCTCGACGTACCGCCTCACCCACGTGATCGCGGTGGGCTCGCCGATCGACGCCAAGCGGCCCGCCGACCACACCACCCGGGTGATCAGCCTGGTCAACGAGCACGACGTGATCCCGACGCTGGACGGGCGCGGACCGGCCTCCCCCAACGACATCCCCGCCGACTGGGTCGAACTGTCCTGGCTGGACGAGTCGTACGACTACCCGCTGTCGCACGCCCCGCAGGCGTACTCCGACAGCCTGCGCGGCCCGATGGCCCACCACCGGGAGCGGGTCAACGGACTGATCGGGGCCTACGAGGGCGAGATCACCGCAAACCAGCCGTACATGCTGCGCGACAAGTGACCGCGAGGGAGAGGGAACGACCGATGGCAGACGAAGACACCCGCGACGGGCACGACATCCACGACACCCGCGACGGGCACGAAGAAGGCGGGGCCCGGGCCGCGGCGGCGGTGCGGGGCCCCGCCGCCGCCTGGCCCCTGGAGAACGCCCTGTTCAGCGCCGCCGTGCTGGCCCGGCGGTTGCCCTGGGCGGACGCCGCCGCCCGCGCCCTGGGACTGGACGCGCTCACCCACGAGGGGATCACCCGCGCCCTGCTCGGGCACCTCAAGCGCACCCGGTCCGGGCGGCCCGTACGGCTGCGCACGCCGTTCGGGGCCTTCCTCGTGCCGCTCCGCGCCGGCGACGCCGCGGCCCTGCTCGCGCACGCGGAGCGGGAGGGCGCCCTGGGCGCCGCGACCGGGCTCGACGCCGGGGGACGCCGCTACGGGCTCTCCCCGCACGCCACCCCCGACGCCGCCCGCGCCCGGGAGGCCGCCCCGCCCGCCGACGCACTGCGGGACCTGGTCCGCGACGACGTGGACGGGATCACGGCGGCCCGGCGCGGGGACGGCACCCTCGACTGGAAGGTCTGGCGGGCCGGGACGCTGCGCCTGGCCCGGCGGGTGGTGGTGGGGGCCGAGGCCGCCGAGGACGCCCTGCTGAGCGAGGTGCTCGCCGCGGCGACGTCGGCCGTCGACAGCCGGTCCGCCGAAGCCAGGAGCGCGGCCCTGGGCCGTCGCCTCGCGCCGTACCTGACCGACCCGGACCCCGCTTCGCTCGCGGGCCGGCTGTCACCGGGCGGCGAGGCCGCCGAGACCCTGGTCGGTTCCGTGGCGCACGCGCTCGCCCTGGTGTCCGAGGCGGCCTCCGCCACCGCGCTCCAGGCCCTGGCCCTGGACGCCGCGGGGGTCGCGGACTCCCCGGAACGGGCCGTGGCGGAGGCGCTGCGCCACTGGCCGCCCGTGGCCGCCGCCGTGCACCCGGTGCGGGCCTCGTTCGTCTGGCACGACCTGGCGGTGGAGTCCGGGACGGAGATCCTGTGCGCCCCCGGACTGCTGCCGCACGAACCGGGCGCCGACGGCCCGGCCCCCTGGCCCGGAGCGCTTTGCGCGGCGCCCGCCGGCTGCGCGTGGGCACCCTTCGCGGAGCTCGTCGCCACGGAGACCGTACGCGCGGTCCTCGCCGGCGCCCGGTCGGTGCTGATCTCGCCCCGGTTCGGGCCGGACCGGCTGCCGGACGCCCTGGAGCCGGGCGAACTGCTCGTGGCGCTGACCGATCGCGAGGGACGGTCCGGCGACGCGCGGATCACGGTCGGCCTGCCGACGGCGCTGCCGGTCGCCGCCCCCGGTTACGCGCCCGCCTCGTACGCGGCGCTGGCGCAGGCCAGTGCGGAGCGGCTGGAACGGCACGCGGAGAGCCTCGCGGCCTGCGCAGGCCACACCGGCTGGAACGACGACGAGGCCGGCGAGCACTTCCGGATGGTGCTGCTCGGCCACGCCGACCGGTGTGCCAAGGCCGCGGCCGACGTACGGCGGGCCGCGCAGCGGCTGGCGGGCTGAAGGGGCCGGGTGGAGCACCGCCGGGCGCCGCCCTACCAGAAGGGCGTCTCCCGGCGGCCGACCTCGTGGTCGAGCATGCCCTGCACGGCGGCCTGGGCCTCGGCGCAGAGCGAGCGGGCCGCCGCCGAGCGCTCGGCGAGCGACGAGGGCCGGGCGGGCGGCTCGATCGGCTCGCCGATGGTGATGAGCCACTTCGCGGGCAGCGGGAACGCCGGGGTGAGCGGGAAGTAGGGCAGGTCGAAGAGGCGTGCCAGGGCGGGGATCTCCCCGAGCTTCGGGTACGCCTCCTCGGCGCCGACGATCGCCACCGGTACGACGGGGGCGCCCGCACGGACCGAGGTCACCGCGAATCCGGGGCTGAACGGGCGCAGCCGATAGCGCTCCTGCACGGGCTTTTCCAGACCGGCGATTCCCTCGGGAAACACCCCTACGAGTTCCCCCGCGTTCAGGTGTTCCAGTCCGAGGGTCGGGTCGATCGGGAATCCGCCGTTCTTGCGTGCATACGAGCCGAGCACCGGGATGCGGAAGGTCAGGGGATCCGCCGGAATGCGCAAGGAGCGGCGCAGGCTGCGGGTGAGGACCCGGTGGAACACGAACGCGTCCAGTCCCCAGGCGCCGGAGTGGTTCGCCACGAGCAGTGCCGCACCCTCGGCCGGGACGTTCTCCAACCCCATGACGTCCAGCCGGAAGTAGTCGTCGACGAGCCAGTCGAGGGTCCGGATGCACGCGATCTCGCCCGCCCCGCCGAACATCCCGCGGAGCAGTCGGAATTCGACGGCGGCCGCATCGAGAAAATCGGTCAGGCTTTCGGACATGAAGGACTCCCGCTCTCCTGTTTCGGATCGTCAATAACCGCACAGGCCAAGGGTTTTGAGTGAATTGGCCGACGTGGTACTTATTCCATCACGAGATCCACTCCCACCGTTCCATAAGAGGTGCCGTGACCATTTCCGCCCACGAATCCGTCATCGACGTGATCACCGAACTGCTCACCGGGACGCTCGAAGTGCCGCCCGAGGAGGTGCGGGCGGACGCACCGATGCGCGCCCTGCTGGAGGATTCGCTCATGGTCGTCGAGCTGGCCATGGCCGTGGAGGAGCGACTGGGGGTCAAGATCGGTGAGGCGGAGTTCCGTGAATCCACCCTCGCGGAGTTCGCCGGAGCGGTGGAGGTCCTCCGGGCGGCTGCCTGAGCCGATGGCCGCGGCCGCCGAACGCTTGTCGCACGGGTGAGTCCGAGCTCCCCGCAGGCCGGCCCGCCCGGGTCCGCCGTGTCGCGGACCCGCGGCGGAGTGCGGTCCGCCTTCCGAGGGGCGGCCGGACACCGCACCCCGGCCGAGGGCGGTCTACTTGGCCGGGCCCGTGTCCTCGGGCCAGCCGTAGCCGGTGCGCGGCGGTTCGGGTACGCCGCCCACCGCGGCCAGGTCCTTGTCCGCCGCCCGCATCAGTTGCCCCGCCAGATCGCGCATGGCCCGGCTCGCGGCCAGCTCGTCACCGATCGCGGGGACCTCCACGTCCGTCGGATTGCAGCGCGCCTTCCCGCGCCCGACCATGGTGGTCTTCCCGTTGTCGAGCACGGCCCGCGCCTTGGTCGTACCGTCCTCCTCGGTCAGGTAGACGCCCACCTGCCATTCCTCGGCGTGTGTCATGACGTGCCTCCTCACACTCCGATCCCACTGGTTCCAGAATCCCCCCGTACGGGCCGGTCCGGCCATCCGCGGGCGCCGGCGGTGGGCCGGAGCCGGTGCGGGGGACGGCCGTGGACCGCGTGGACGACCTGCCCGGCACGAAGTCGTCGCTCAGCGTGACGCCGGTGCGCGGGAATGGGAGTCGAGGACGTACGCCTCCGCCGGCGCCGGATCCCCCGGGTGCGGAAGGGGCTGGTCGACGCCCCGCCCGGGCCTCACTTCGCCCGCACGGCGCGGTGTGATCAAATCACCCTGGATCCTTGCAGGTTACCGATTGAACGGGGGAGTTCGGTCATGCGTGCAGTGCTGTCGGCGTACGACTCGCGCGGGGGCGTCGAGCCGCTCGTGGGGCTCGCGGTGCGGCTGCGGGAACGCGGCGCGGAGGTGCTCGTGTGCGCACCGCCGGACGAGGAGTTCGCGAAGCGGCTGGCCGAGGTCGGCGTGGAGATGGTGCCGACCGGGGCGTCGGTGAAGGACCTCGTCACCGGGAAGACGCCGCCGACGCCCGGCGGCGTGCCCCGGCGGGCGGCCGAGTTGGTCGCCGCGTTCCACGAGAACGTCACCGCGGTGGCGGAGGGCTTCGACGTACTGGTGGCGACCGGGCTCGTACCGGCCGTCGCCGGTGTGCGGTCGGCCGCCGAGACGCTCGGCATCCCCTACGTGTACGCGAGCTACCAGCCGGTGAGCCTTCCGTCGCCGCACCACCCGCCCATCCCGCGGCCGGGCCGGCCGCTGCCCGCCGACGTCACCGACCACCGCGAGCTGTGGGAGCGGGACGCCCGGGACGCGCAGGAGGTGTTCGGCGAGGCCGTCAACACCCACCGGGCGTCGGTCGGTCTGCCGCCGCTGGACGACCTGCGCGACCAGGTGTTCACCGACCGCCCGTGGCTGGCCGCGGACCCGGTCCTGGCCCCTTGGCGGCAGCCCGCCGACCTCGACGTGCTGCAGACCGGCGCGTGGGTCCTGCCCGACGAACGCCCGCTGCCCGCGGAGCTGGTGGCCTTCCTGGACGCCGGGCCGGCGCCGGTGTACGTGGGCTTCGGCAGCGTCCCCGTGCGCGATCCGGGAGACGCCGCCCGGGCGGCCGTCGAGGCGATCCGCGCGCAGGGCCGCCGTGTGGTCCTCTCCCGCGGCTGGGCGGAGCTGGCGAAGGTCGACGAGCAGGAGGACTGCTTCGTCGTCGGCGAGGTCAACCACCAGGCGCTGTTCCGCCGGTCGGCCGCCGTCGTCCACCACGGCGGCGCGGGCACCACGACGACGGCCACCTGGGCCGGGGTACCGCAGGTGCTGGTGCCGCAAGGCGGGGACCAGCCCTACTTCGCCTCGCGGATCGCCGAGTTGGGCATCGGGGCGGCACACGACGGTCCGACCCCGACCTTCGAGTCCCTTTCGGAGGCGCTGCGTTCGGCGCTGACGCCCGAGACGGCCGCCCGGGCCACCGCCGTGGCCGGCGCGTTCGGCACCGACGGGGCGGCGGTGGCCGCGGACCTGCTGTTCGAGACGTACGGCTCAGACCGTCGCCAACTGGGGGATCAGGCTTAGCGCGTTGTCGTGGTAGACGCCCGTCAGCTGCTCCGGGGTGAACGCGGGGTCGGCGTCGAGGGCGGGCAGCGCGAAGTCCACGACGGTGTCGGCGGGGGCCGCCGGCCAGTCCGTGCCGAACAGCACGTGCTCGGCCGGCACGTGGGCGAGGAGGGTCGCCGCCGGCGCCATCGGCCCCGCGGTGTCGTAGTAGAAGCGGCGCAGGTGGTCGCGGACGGCGCCGGGGTCGACGGCCGGATCGCAGAACCGTCCCAGGGCCTGGATCCGCGGCGCGATGTACGGCAGGAACCCGCCGGCGTGCGGCAGGATCACCTTGATGTTCGGGAAGCGGTCCAGCGTCCTGCGGCTGATCATGTTCACGGCCGCGCGGGTGGTGTCCAGCAGGAAGTCGCACATGAAGTTCGGGATGCCGGGGACGGCCGTCGCCGTGCCGGGCGGGCTCCCCGGCAGGTTGTGCGGATGGGTGTCCACCACGGCGCCGAGGTCGTCCAACTCGTGGAACACCCGGTCGTAGGAGGGGTCGCCGAGGTACACGCCCCCGTGGTTGGCCGTCACGTTCACCCCGACCGCCCCGAACTGTCCGAGTCCGCGGCGCACGGCCCAGGACGAGGCCTCGGCGTCCTCCAGGAAGAGGGGGACGTAGAACGAGAACCGCCCGGGATGCGAGTTCGCCACCTCCAGCATGGACAGGAGCGTGATGTTGATCGCCTCGCGCAGCTGCGCGGACGAGTGGTACTTCGCGGGCAGCATGGGCTTGAGCACCGCCGTCGCGATGCCCACGCGGTCCATGAAGCGGATCGAGTCCTCGGCGTCGAACCGGGCCCACGGCGGCAGTTGCCGCGGATTGACCAGCCCGTGGCGCTCGGCCCACTCGCGCCACTCCGGGGCGCAGAAGTGATGGTGCATGTCGATCTTCGCCTGCACCGCGTGTCCGGCCGCGGCCGCCGCCAGTCCCGGCAGGTGCAGTTCGGAGGTACTCGTGGAGTCGGGCATACCGGTCCGCCGTCCTTCGTCGAGGTCTGGATCAGGTTCCTGCCGTGGGTACCGACGCGAATTCCCGGACGACCCGCGACGGACCCAGGACGAGTCGCAGGTGCTGGAGCCCCCGGAACGCCGCCATCGGGCCCTTGAGCCACGCGGCCTCGCTCTCCTGCGCGTCGCACAGCGCCATCCCGGGGAAACGCCGCAGGAGCGCGGAGAGCGCGACCTCGAGTTCGAGCCGGGCCAGCGGCGCGCCCAGGCAGTAGTGCGTGCCGTGACCGAAGCCGAGGTGCGCGCTCTGGAGGCCCTCGCGCGTCACGTCCAGGACGTCGGGACGGTCGAACTTCTCCGGGTCCCGGTTCGCCGAGGAGATGGCGATCTGTACGAGTGACCCCTTGGGGATCCGCGTTCCCCGGATCTCGGCGTCCTCGGCCGCGTACCGGAAGGTCGACGTCTCCACCGACCCCTCGAACCGGACGCTCTCCTCCACCGCCTGCGGGATCAGCAGCGGGTCCGCGCGGAGCCGCTCCAGCTGATCGGGACGCAGCAGCAGGTTGAGGACCGTGTTGCCGATCTGGAACGCGGTCGTCTTGTGCCCGGCGAAGAACACGACCCACAGCGAGGACAGGAGCTCCGTCTCGTCGAGTCCCTCCTCCGCCCGGATCAGGTCGCTCAGGAAGCAGTCCGACGGGTGCTCGCGCGTGTACGAGATCAGCCGAGCGAAGCGGCCGCGCAGCCACTCCTCGGCCGCCAGCAGCTCGGCCTTCAGCCGGGGATCGAACCGGGAGCGCGCCACGATCGAGAACTGCTCCGTGATCTCCGCGCGTTCGCCGTCGGGGATGCCGATCAGTTCGCACAGCACCGCGATGGGCAGCGGGAACGCGAACTGCGACATCAGGTCGACCGGCTCGCCGCCCTCGCACGCGTCGAGGAGGCGCTCGGCGATGCCGGTGATCCCCGCCCGCATCTCCTCCACCCGGCGGGGGGTGAACGCGGTTCGCAGGCTGCGCCGGAGCCGGGTGTGCCGGGGCGGGTCGGCGAACAGCACGTTGTCGTCCAGTGCGTCGAAGACGCTGCCGTACACCGCGTGATAGGTGTCGAGGGCTCCGTGCATGTCCTTGCTGAACCGCGGGTCCGACAGGGCGTCCCGGGCGTCGTCGTAGCGGGTGATGAGGTACGTGTCGATCCCGTGCGGAGGCGTCAGCCTGCACACCGGCGCCTGCTCGCGCAGGGCGGCGTAGGCGGGATGCGGACACGTCCGGTATCCCGGAGCCCCGCCGGCCACGGCCGCCACGATCCCGTCGAGGGTGTCGCCACCCGCCGGTGCCGTCTTCTCCTGCGCCATGCTCCGCACCTTCCGTCACGCTCGCGTTTTCGGCGACACACCGGTTCCCTGCGCGGACGGCCCGCGAAACGTCGGCGGTCCCGTTCGAGTGGTCTTGTCCGCGCCGGATGCGGGCCCTTCGCGCGTGGTGGCCCGCGAGGGCACGCGCCCGGCGGTCGGCCGATCGGCCGTCGGCCGTCCGGTCGGGCGGTGTGGCACGCCGGGCCGGCCGGGGACATGCACCCAGTCCACCCGCCCCACCCGCCCCCGTCCCGTCCGCCCGGCTCGACCATCCCCTTCGTTCGGCCGGCGTCCCAAGGAGTCCGCGCATGCTCCGAAGCCTCGCCCTGGTGCTCACGACCGCCGCCTCGCTCGCCCTGCCGGCACCCGCCGCCAACGCCACCGTCTCCGCCGCCTCCGACGCGGACGCCGCCCGGGCCGCCGCGGCCCGCGCCGCCGTCTACGGGGCGACCGCCCGCTATCAACGGCACTCCGAGGCGGTGCGGGCCGGCTACGTACCGGACAAGTACTGCGTCGCCAACCGCAGCGGTGCGGGCGCACTCGGCTACCCGCACTTCAACCACGCCCACGACAACTCCGTCGACCCGACCAATCCCGCCGCGCTGTACTACGAGGACGACGGCCACGGCGGCAAGCGCCTCGTCGGCGTCCAGTGGGTGGTCTACGACCGCGACCAGAACCCGGCGACGGACGACGACCGTCCCGCCTTGTTCGGAAAGTCCTTCACGGGCCCGCACCGCGGCAACTTCCCCGGCCAGCCGGTCCACTACGCCCTGCACCTGTGGCTCTGGAAGAAGAACCCCCTGGGGGCGTACGAGACCTTCAACCCGGCGGTGACCTGCCTCCCCGGAACCACGCGTCCCGCACCCGCGCCCCCGGCGTAGTGCGGCTCCCGCGGGGAGCGGCGGACGTCCTCGCGGCCGGCGGCACACCGAGGACCGCCGTCGCCTGGATCCCGCCGGCGGAGCTGTGGCCCGTGATCCAGCGCATCCGCGAGGAGCACGATCCGCAGATCCGCCGGTGGCCCCCGCACGTGAACCTCCTCTTCGGCTTCGTCCCGGAGTCGGACTTCGAGGCGGCCGCCGCCCCGCTCGCGGCCGCGGCGGCCGAGTGCGCGCCGTTCGGCGCGCGGCTCGCCGGGGTCCACAGCTTCCGGCACCGCGCCTACTCGACCGTCTGGCTCGACCCGGCCGCGGCCGGCCCGGCCCCCTGGACCGGGCTCGAACGCGCGCTGGTGGAACACTTCCCGCTCTGCCGGGGCCGCGCTGCCCGCTTCACCCCGCACCTCTCCCTCGGCAGGACCCGGGATCCCCGCCGGTTGGCCGCCGAGTGCGCCGCACGGCTGGGCGGCATGCCGGTGCGGGTCGACGAGCTCGTCGTCCTCTCACGCCGCGGCTCCGAGCCGATGCGCTCCCGCGCCACCGTCGTCCTCGGTACGGGAGAGGTGCGATGGGTGGAGCCCGCCCCCGGCGCCCCGGGCGGACCCCCCTCCCACCGGCACCATGCCGCATGGGCCGTACTGACCGTGCGTACGGGGCCGGGCGAGGAACCCGGCGCGCGCCTGGACCTCGTACGGGAACGGCTTCCCGAGCTGCTCGCCGCTCTGGCGGGGGCGGGAACGGCCGACGCCGACGCGTGGCCCCGGCCGTTCGAGACCGGCCCCGACGGGGCACTGTTGGCGGTCGGCCTGGGCCGGACCCCGCCGGACGGGGCCCGGCTCGCCGGGATCACCGCCGACTGGTTGGGGCGGCTGCCCGGCGTGGAGATCGGCTGGGCCGAGGGCGGAGCCGTCCCGACGCTCGGCTGACCTCAGTGGCCGTGGCCGGGACCGTCGTCGTGGGCCGCCGGCGTCGGGGCGGGCCGGGGCGACGGGGATCCGGGGGCCGCAGGGGCCGCGGGGGCCGTCGGTTCCCCGGGTTCGGCGGTGCCGTGGCTGTGGCCGCCCGGGGCGGTTCCGGCGGTCTCCATGGACGCGGCGATCTGGCGCAGGCCCACGAAGGCGAGGGCGGCCGAGATCAGGACCGCCAGGCCGATGAGGCTGAAGACCCGGTGCCAGGGGGTGTCGGCGTCCTTCACGACGTAGGCGACGAACGAGACGACGAGGCCGAGCGGTACGAGGACGGCGCCGCGGGCCGGGAAGTCGTCGAAGTGCTGGAGGCCGCCGCTGAGCATGCCGATGCCGAAGGACAGCAGCAGCGAGGATCCGATGACGAGCAGCACGCGGGGGAGTCCGGGCCGCTCCCGGGTGAGCAGGAACTCGTTGAGCACGGTCGCGGCGAGGAAGACGAGCGCGCCGTAGCCCGCTATGCGGGTGTAGCGGTCGGGGTCCAGGGGGTGGTGGACGACGGCGCCGCTGATGAGGCCGGCGCCGACGAAGTAGCCGACGTATCCGAGGTAGCGGGCGGCGAGCGAGCGCCGGTGGGTGCGCTGGGCACGGCGGCGGGAGGTCCGGCCGGTGACGGCCGTCGGGGCGTGGACGAGATGGTTCGCGGTCACGTGTGCGTGTCCTTCGGTGGTGCGAGAGGCGTGGCTCATCACCCGGTCCGCCCGCGATCGAGGATCGGCGGCGGCCGGGGTCGGCGATGAGTTTTCAGGTCGGATCCGGGCGGAACACCTGGACGGGACCTATACGCGCTGCACCATGGAACCGACGGAACTCCGCAGGGCGGGCAGTGCGGCCGGCGAGGTGCGGGCCCACGGCCACGGCGTCCTCGCGGCGCGGTCGGCGGCGGCCGGTTCCCCGAGGGGTGCCGACGGCGGCTCGGGGAGGTCCACGCCTTGCGGCGGGTGGCCCGAGGCGCACGCCTCGGCGGGGTGGCCATGGCCGTGGCCGCCGTCCTCCTCGCCCGCGTCGGGCGCGGGCTCGCCGTACACCTCGGCCGCGGTCACGGCGCCGCCGGTGACGTGCGCGGAGGCGGTGTCGGCCCCGGCGGCGTGGGTGTAGAGGAAGGCGAAGAGCAGGGCGGCCGCCCACAACAGCCGCAGCGGGCCCGCCGGACGGCGGGTCCGGGGCGCGCGGGATGCAGCACGGGCCGTGACCATGCGGTGACCATATCGGGCTGGGGTGAACGACCGGCGGGCGGGGCGCCGGAGAACGCCGAAGGACCGGGAGGACGTGACGATGCGGATCAGGGTGCTGGTCGTACCGGGGTGCCCGAACGCCGGGCCGGCCGTGGAACGCGTCGTGGCGGCGACGGCCGGCCGGGAGGCCGAGGTGGAACTGGTCGAGGTGCGCGACCGGACGGGGGCTGCCGCGTACGGGATGAACGGCTCGCCGACGATCCTGCTCGACGGCGTCGACCCGTTCGCCCCGGCGGACGCGGAACCGAGCCTGTCGTGCCGGCTGTACCGCGGGGCGGACGGCACCCTGTCCGGCGTACCGAGCGAAGCGGCCCTGACCGAAGCCCTCGCCGCCGCCGGCCTGCCCCCGCCCTTCGCCCCGCCGAGCACTCCCTGATCCGCGCGGTCCGGCGGCGCGACGTGCCGGTCCTCCGCGAGCCCGCCCCGGGGAACGCCCCGTCGGCCGGCCGTCGGCGACGGCTGCCTGCGCGGGAGGGAGGTGGGGACGGGTCGGTGGGACCCGCTCGGGAGGGGCGCGGCGGCGGTGTCTAGTGCTCTGGCCGGAAAGGTTTGCCGGCTCGCGGCGTCCGGTGCGGTGCATCGCAAGGCGGAGGGCCACGCCTTGTACTGGACGTACTTGCGTGGCGCTACAACACGGCGAGGTGCCGTGCCGGGCGTCGTGAGGCGGTGAACCTTTCCGGTCAGAGCACTAGCATGGCGCGCATGCCGCGACGTCCGCTCCTGTCGCTCCGGGCCTGGACCGGAGCGCTGTTGGCGTGCGCGGTGTTCCTGTGCGTGGCCGGGGCGGCGCGTCCGGCCATGGCGATGGACATGCGCGCGCCCATGGCGAAGACGATGGCGCAGACGCCTACGGCCCGGCACACCGCCGAGGAACAGGGGTCGACCGTGGCTCGGGTGCCGGACCGGCGTCCCGACTGCCTGGCGGCCGACCACCAGTGCGTGGCACCCAAGGTCACGCTCGGCCAGGAGATCTCACCGACGCACGTTCCGGCGACGGCCTCCGCCACGGCCGAAGCAACTCCCCGGGCGCGGGCCGCGTGGCCGCACGCCCCGCCGTCCACGGCGGGCCCTCCCGACCTCCACCGGTTGTGCGTGTCACGGACGTGACGGCCGGCCACCCGCGGTACTGAAGTGCTGCGGGACGCCGTCCATCCCACGTCCTCTTCGGCACGCCCGGACCCAGTCGTCCGCGTGCGCGTGCCGTCGTCGCAGAACAGGAGCAACGACGCATGCCGTCGTCCGCCGCTTTGCTGATCACCGGTGTCACCACCGGTCTCTTCGCCGGGGGTGCCTCGTGCGCCGCCGTACAAGGGGGTCTGCTGGCCGGTGCCGTCACCCGCCGCCGCACCCCGACCCCCGAAGCGCCCGCCCCGCTCGCGCCCGTCGTCGCGTTCCTCGGCGGGAAGCTGCTCTCGCACACCCTCCTCGGCGCGCTGCTGGGGGTGTTCGGCAACGCCCTCCGGCCGAGCCCCCGCGCCCAGGCCGTACTGCTGCTGGCCGCCGGCGGGCTGATGGTGCTGTTCGCGCTGGACCTGTTCGGCGTGAAGGCGGTCGGACGGATCCTGCCGCGCCCGCCCGCCGCGTTCGGGCGGCTGATGCGCCGCAGCGCGAAGACCGACTCGGCCGTCACCCCGGCGCTGATCGGCCTCGCCACGGTGCTGGTGCCCTGCGGGGTGACGCTCTCCATGGAACTGCTCGCCGTCACCGCCGGGTCCCCGGAGGCCGGGGCCGCGGTGATGGCCGGATTCGTACTGGGCACCGCCCCGCTGTTCGCGCTGCTCGGCTACCTGCTGCGCCGCGGCAGCCAGGCCCTGTCGGGCCGGCTCGCGGGTCTGACCGGCGTGGTGGTGCTGGCCGTGGCCGCCTGGACCATGACGTCCGCGCTCCAGGCGGGCGGCTGGGTCTCCTTCGACGCCCCAAGTCGCCCGGCCGCGGCGGGCGGCGGCCCGTTCGTCGTCGAGGGCGGCGACGGCAGCGGAAGCGGGGGCGGCGGGGCGGCCGAAGCGGTGACGCCCGTCCGCACCGATGCCTCCGGGCGGCAGATCGTCACGCTCACCGTGACCGATTTCTACGCCCCCACGCGGTTCGCAGCGCGAGCCGGAGTGCCCACCACGCTCGTGCTGCACGGCCGGGACTCCGGGGGCTGTGCCCGGGCGTTCACCATCCCCGAGCTCGGAGTCCAGGAGATCGTCAAGCGCGACGGCGACACCGAGATCGACCTGGGCACGCGCAAGCCGGGCACCCTCCGCTTCTCCTGCGCCATGGGCATGCAGACCGGTGACATCGAATTCACGAAGGACCCGCGATGAACGCGTTCGGACTGTTCGGCCGCAAGGCCGCCCGCCGTCGGCCGGAGACGGGCGGCCCCGGCCGGAGCCTGGAGCTCCTGATCGAGGGCATGCACTGCACCGCCTGCGGCCTGCTGATCGACGACGAACTGGAAGAGGTCCCCGGAGTCGCCTCGGCCGCCACGGACACGCGTTCCGGGCGCTGCGTGGTGCGGTTGGAGGGAGCGACCGACGTCGATCCGGCGGCCCTGACCGCCGCGGTCGAGGCGGCGGGGGAGTACACGGCGCGGGTCGTCGGCTGATGTGCTCGCGGCGCCTCATTACCGTCCTTTCCCAGCCACGCGCAAGGTGTCGACGAGGATTTCCGTGATGACGGACTAAAATGACGGGCTGTTTGGCGCTGGATCGGAACAACCCGGGCAGACCCGGCCTCCGGCCGGCGACCCGGACGTTTCCGGGAACGAGACGCGAGGGCCGATGGCAGCCACACCTCAGAGCGGTGCGCTCACTCCGCTCAACGACGGGGAAAACCACGAGGAGTCCGGTAAATCGGCCCGGTTCTTCGCCGGGCCCGCCGCCCCGAAGCGCACTCTCGTCGACATCTTCGAGGCTTCCGTACGGGACCACCCCGAAGAACCCGCCCTGGACGACGGCACCACCCAACTGACCTACCGTGCGCTCGCCGTCGAGGTCGAGCGCCGGCGGGTCGCCCTCGCGGCCGCCGGGGTCGGGCTCGGCGACCGGGTCGGCGTCCGCGTGCCGTCCGGGACCAACGAGCTGTATGTGGCGATCCTCGCGGTGCTCGCCGCGGGCGCCGCGTACGTCCCGGTCGACGCCGAGGACCCGGACGAGCGGGCCGAACTGGTCTTCGGCGAGGCCCGGGTGCAGGCCGTGATGGGCGCAGGACAGCGCATCGACGCCACCGGCCCGGCCGAGGCCGGCGGTCGCGCCGGCGCCAACGGGGCCGACGGGGCCAACGGGGCCGACGGGGCCAACGGCGCCAATGGCGCCAACGGATCCGCCGGGGCCCGGATCGCCGCGCGGCCCGGGCCCGAGGACGACGCGTGGATCATCTTCACCTCCGGCTCCACCGGCAAGCCCAAGGGCGTCGCCGTCACCCACCGCAGCGCCGCCGCCTTCGTGGACGCCGAGGCCGCGCTCTTCCTCACCGAGGAGCCGATCGGCCCCGGCGACCGCGTCATGGCCGGACTGTCCGTCGCCTTCGACGCCTCCTGCGAGGAGATGTGGCTGGCCTGGCGCTACGGCGCCTGCCTCGTCCCCGTCCCCCGCTCCCAGGTCCGCAGCGGCGCCGACCTCGGCCCCTGGCTGGTGGAGCAGGAGATCACCGTGGTCTCCACCGTGCCCACCCTGGCCGCGCTGTGGGAGCCCGAGGACCTGGCCGAGGTCCGGCTGTTGATCTTCGGCGGCGAGGCCTGCCCGCCCGAACTGACCCAGCGCCTGGTCACCGAGGGCCGCGAGGTCTGGAACACCTACGGCCCCACCGAGGCGACCGTCGTCGCCTGCGCCTCGCTCCTGACCGGCGAGGAACCCATCCGGATCGGGCTGCCGCTGAACGGCTGGGAACTCGTCGTGGTCGACGAGTCCGGCGAGCCCGTGCCCATGGGCGGCAGCGGTCAGCTCGTGATCGGCGGCGTCGGCCTCGCCCGCTACCTCGATCCCGAGAAGGACGCCGAGAAGTACGCCCCGCTGGAATCCCTGGGCTGGGACCGCGCCTACCGCAGCGGTGACCTCGTCCGCGCGGAGCCCGAGGGGCTGGTCTTCCTCGGCCGCGGCGACGAGCAGGTCAAGCTCGGCGGCCGCCGCATCGAACTCGGCGAGGTGGACGCGGCGCTCCAGGCCCTGCCCGGCGTCGCCGGCGCGGCCGCTGCCGTGCGCACCGCCCGCAGCGGCAACCAACTGCTGGTCGGCTACCTGGTCACCCAGGACGGCTGGGACCACGCGGAAGCGGTGGAACGACTCCGCGCCGCACTGCCCGCGGCCCTCGTCCCGCTGCTCGCACCCGTCTCCGAACTGCCCACCCGCACCTCCGGCAAGGTCGACCGCGACGCGCTGCCCTGGCCGCTCCCCGACCTGGAGACCGCCGGCCCCGCCGAGCAGCTGTACGGCACCGAGGCCTGGCTCGCCGAGCAGTGGAGCGAGAGCCTCGGGGTGGCCGTCACCAGCCACGCCGACGACTTCTTCGCGATCGGCGGCGGCAGCCTCTCCGCCGCCCAGCTCACCACCAGGCTGCGCACCCGCTACCCGAGCGCCGCCGTGCTCGACATCTACCAGCAGCCCGTACTGCGCAAGCTGGCCCGGCGCCTGGAGAAGTCCGTACAGGAGGACGGCGCCGCCCGCACCGTGGCCCCGGTGCCGCGCCGCGCCCAGGTGGTGCAGTCGCTGCTGCTGCTCCCGCTCTTCACCGTGGTCGGGCTGCGCTGGACACTGGCGCTGGTGGCTCTGGGCAACGTACTGGACCTGCTCGGGCCGTACCCGTGGGCGCCGACCGCCTCGTGGTGGCTGATCGCCGCCGGCGCCGTCGTGCTCTTCAGCCCGCCCGGCCGGCTCGCCGTCGCCGCGGGCGGCGCGCGCCTGCTGCTGCGCGGGGTGAAGGCCGGACGCCACCCGCGCGGCGGCAGCGTGCACCTGCGGCTGTGGACGGCCGAGCGGCTCGCCGAGTACGTCGGAGCGACCTCGCTCACCGGCTCCTGGCTGGAGCGGTACGCCCGGGCGCTCGGCGCCAAGGTCGGCCCCGAGGTGGACCTGCACTCGCTGCCCCCGGTCACCGGCATGCTCAAGCTCGGCCGCGGCTGCGCCGTGGAGTCCGAGGTGGACCTCTCCGGGTACTGGCTGGACGGGGACCGCCTCGTGATCGGCGCCGTCAAGGTCGGTGCGGGCGCCGTGGTCGGCACCCGCAGCATGCTCTTCCCCGGCGCCCGGGTCGGCAAGCGGGCCGAGGTGGCCCCCGGCTCCGCCGTCGTCGGGCAGGTCCCCACCGGCCAGCGCTGGGCCGGGGCGCCCGCCGTCAAACTGGGCCGGGCCAAGCACAACTGGCCCAAGGAACGCCCGCCGCGCGGGCTCGCCTGGCGGGCCATATACGGGCTGACCGGCTTCTGCCTCACGGCCCTGCCCGTGCTCGCCGCGCTGCCCGCCCTGCTCGTCGTGAGCCGCTTCGTACCCTCCGACGCCGTGCTCGCCGACGCCACGCGCGGAGCGCTGATCGCCGTGGTGCCCGCCGCGCTCGCCTACGGATGCGCGTACGCGCTGCTCCTGCTGGTCTCCGTACGCCTGCTCAGCCTCGGCCTGCGCACGGGCAGTCACCCCACCCACAGCAGGGTCGGCTGGCAGGCCTGGACCGTCACCCAGCTGATGGACCTCTCCCGGGAGACGCTCTTCCCGCTCTACGCGGGGCTGATCACCCCGGTGTGGCTGCGGCTGCTCGGCATGAAGATCGGCCGCGGCGCGGAGGTCTCCACCGTGCTCGCCCTGCCGAGCCTCACCACCGTCGGCGAAGGCGCCTTCCTCGCCGACGACACGCTGACCGCCCCCTACGAACTGGGCGGCGGCTGGATGCGGATCGGGCACTCCGAGATCGGCCGCCGCGCCTTCCTCGGCAACTCCGGAATGACCGCCCCCGGGCGCACCGTGCCCGACGACGGGCTGGTCGGCGTGTTGTCCGCCACGCCGAAGAAGGCCAAGAAGGGCAGCTCGTACCTGGGCCTGCCCCCGGTCAGGCTGCCCCGCTCCGCGGCCGACGCCGACCAGAGCCGGACGTACGACCCGCCCGCCCGCCTGCTGTGGGCGCGCGGGATCGTCGAACTGTGCCGACTGGTGCCGGTCTTCTGCTCGGCCGCGCTGGCCGTGCTCACCGCGGCGGCGCTCTGCGCGCTGATCACCGACGGCCCGGGGACCTGGGGGGCCGCGCTGTTGTCCGGGGCCGTCCTGATCGCCGCCGGCCTCGCGGCCTGCCTGGTGTCGGTGGCCGCCAAATGGCTCCTGGTCGGCCGCCACCGTACGGGGGAGCACCCGCTGTGGAGCGGCTTCGTCTGGCGCAACGAACTCGCCGACACCTTCGTGGAGGTGCTGGCCGTGCCGTGGCTGGTCGGATCGGTCCCCGGCACCCCGCTGCTGGGCCTGTGGCTGCGCGCCCTGGGGGCCCGGATCGGCCGCGGCGTGTGGTGCGAGAGCTACTGGCTGCCGGAGACCGACCTGGTCTCGCTGGGCGACGCGGCCGGAGTGAACCGGGGCTGTGTGTTGCAGACCCACCTCTTCCACGACCGGATCTTGAGGACGGATACTGTGGTTCTCCGCGAGGGCGCCACCCTGGGCCCGGGCGGCATCGTCCTGCCCGGGAGCACGATCGGGGCCCGCAGCACGCTGGGGCCCGCATCGCTCGTGATGGCCGGGGAATCGGTCCCCGCCGACACCCGCTGGCTGGGCAATCCGATCGAGGCGTGGCGCTCCTGACCGGGCGGCCCGCACCAGCACGTCGTACGAGCACAGCGCAGGGAGCGGAACCGGCAGTGAGCGGCCAGCAGACAGCGGTAGCGGACCCGTACTTCCCGGCCAACGGCGATGCCCGTTACCGCGTGCACCGGTACGAACTCGCTCTGGAATACCGTCCCGGCCCGAACCGGCTGGCCGGCACGGCCCGACTCAGCGCGATCGCGGGGCGGGCGCCGCTCACCGAGTTCCACCTGAACCTGGCCGACTTCAAAATAGGCCGCGTCCTGGTGAACGGCAGGGCCCCGCACTACACGCACCGGGGCGGGAAGCTGCGCGTCCGACCGGCCAAGCAGGTGCCCGCCGGCGCCGCCTTCACCGTGGAGGTGCACTGGGCGGGCAACCCCAAGCCCGTGCGCAGCCCCTGGGGCGGCCTCGGCTGGGAGGAGCTCACCGACGGCGCGCTGGTGGCGAGCCAGCCCGTCGGCGCGCCCTCCTGGTACCCGTGCAACGACCGGCCCGCCGACAAGGCCTCGTACCAGATCTCCGTCAACATCCCGTCCGCCTACACGGTGGTCGCCGGAGGCCGGCTGCTCACCCGCACCACGAAGGCCAGCACGACCACCTGGGTGTACGAGCAGTCCGCGCCGACCTCCAGCTACCTGGTCGGCCTGGCCATCGGCATGTACCAGACGGTGCTGCTCGGCGACCCGGGGCTCGGCGGGGTCCCGCAGAGCGCCCACGTACCGGCGCACCTGCTGCCGCGGTTCTCCCGCGACTTCGCCCGGCAGCCCGCCATGATGCGATTGTTCGAGGAGCTGTTCGGGCCCTACCCCTTCGGCGAGTACGCGGTGGTCGTCGCCGAGGAGGAGCTCGACGTCCCCGTGGAGGCCCAGGGGCTCTCCCTGTTCGGCGTCAACCACGTGGACGGAGCGCGCGGCTCGGAGCGCCTCATCGCGCACGAACTCGCCCACCAGTGGTTCGGCAACAGCGTGAGCATCGCCGACTGGCGGCACATCTGGCTGAACGAAGGCCTCGCCAAGTACGCCGAATGGCTCTGGTCGGAGCGCTCCGGCAGCCGCACCGCGCAGGACATGGCCTCCATCGCGCACCGGCTGCTGTCCACGCAGCCGCAGGACCTGAAGCTGGCCGACCCGGGCCGCAAGCTGATGTTCGACGACCGGCTGTACGAGCGCGGAGGCCTCGCCGTGCACGCGGTCCGCGTCGCCCTGGGCGACGGGGCCTTCTTCCGCATGCTGCGCGACTGGGCGTCCGTGCACCGGGGCGGAGCGGTGACCACGGCCGGCTTCACCGCCCACGCGGCCCGCTACGCGGACGAGCCGCTGGACGACCTGTTCAAGGCCTGGCTGTACGAGCCGTCCCTGCCTGCGCTGCCCGTGGCCTAGCCGCCGGCGCCGGCGCCGGCGTCCGCGTCCTGGGGCCGGCGGGGGCGCGGGCGGGCGGCGACGACCGCGACGTCGTCCTCGGCGTGCAGGGCGTCGAGCCCGTCGCAGACGGTGTCCACCACGTCCGGGGGCCGCGCGCCCGCGCTCATGCGGAGCGCGGTGAGCCGGGCCGGCGAGGTGTCGATGTCCTCACCGCGGCGTTCCACCAGGCCGTCCGTGTACAGCAGCAGGGTCTGCTCTTCCATGGCCCGCGGCCGCGCTGCCGGCCCGTCCCGCTCGGACATTTCACCAGCGTGCACCAGTTCCGCCGGATCAGCAGTGCGCGCACCCCCGGCCGTCCCGGCGGCACCCGGCCGACCCACACGGATCGGTCATAGGGCGGCAAAGTCTTCTCCGGGTCGCGTGACCGGGCTCCGGCCTGCGCGTTTCCCCCGACGTGACGCTCGACGACCTGTACACCAGCATCGTGGCCGAGGAGATCGAATCCCCGGCCGAACCCGAACGCCTGCCCCTCCTCACCCGCGCGGAGGCCGACCTCGCGCTCGCCGTGCTCGACGTCGTCGCGGACGGTCCCATGGACGACGAGGTACGGTCCACCGCCCGGGCCCTTCGCTCCCGGCTCGGCCTGCGGCTGTGCACCGAAGGCCCGTATTCCGGTTTGACCTCGACGTAGGTGGAGGTTGCAGGCTTGGATCATGAACATCCTGCCGGCAGAGACCGGGGGCGTGCCGACCGCCGCCCCCACCACCGACCACCCGACCTCCGGGACCCGCCCGGAGGAGCGGCCCGCGGACTTCGTCCCCGTCCCCGACCCCAGCCCGACCGACCACCGGCCCGACCGGTGGTCCGGCGAACTGCTCGACCTCGACGCCTATCTGGCCCGGATCGGCTACGACGGCCCCCGCGAGCCCACCCTCGCCGTCCTGCGCGACCTCCAGCGCGCCCACACCACCGGCATCCCCTTCGAGAACGTGCACGCGGTCCTCGGCCGGGACCTGCCGCTCGACCTGCCCTCCGTCGAGGCCCGCCTCGTCCGCGACCGCCGCGGTGGCTACTGCTTCGAGCACGTGCTCCTCTTCGCCGCCGCCGTCGAACGCCTCGGGTTCCACGGCACCGGCATGATCGGGCGGGTCAGCCTCGGCGCGCCCAAGGTCCTGCCCGCCACCCACGGCCTGCTCGCCGTGACCGCCCGCGACGACGACCGCGAGTGGCTGTGCGACGTCGGCTTCGGGGCCGGTCCGCTCGGCCCGATCGAACTCGCCGACGGCGCCCAGGTCGCGTACGACGGCTGGCGGCACCGGCTGGAGCGCAGGCCCGGTGCCCACGGCATCGACCAGTGGTGGCTGTACCAGACCGCCCCCGGCCCGTCCGGCCCGGACGACGACCCCGAGCGGGTCCCGACCCCCTGGATCGACCGGCACACCTTCACCCTCACCGCCCAGTACCCGATCGACTACGTCGTCGGCAGCCACTTCGTGGGCACGCACGCGCGCTCCCCGTTCGTCCGCAGGCTCTTCGCGCAGCGCATGACCCCCGCCGCGCACCACAGCCTGGACGACCTGAAGCTCGTCACCACTCGCCCCGACGGGACGAACGTCACCGAACACCTCGCGCCGGAGGCCCTGGACGGGACCCTGCGCGAGGTGTTCGGGATCGCCCTCACGAAGGAGGAACTCCACGAGATCGCCGCCCGCCGAGCGGACACCGGTCCCGCTCAGTAGCCGCTGCCCGAATCGGACGGCGGGGCCGGAGCCGGGGTCCGGTCCGTCGGGGCTCCGGTGGCGCCCACCGTGATCTCCGTCTTCATCCCCAGGTCCCTGTGCCCGTCGACGGGGCAGTAGACCTCGTACGAGCCGGGGGCCAGGGTCACCGTGACCGTGTCGGAGGCACCGGGGGAGAGCGTCTTGGTGCGGTGCTCCCCGGACGGGCCCTCGATCTCCAGCGCGTGGTCGTGCCGGCCGTCGTTCTTCGCGACGAAGGCGTAGGCGCCCGGCGCGAACGTCGTCCGCGACAGCGCGATGTGGAAGTCGGTCAGGTCCGCGGTCACCCGCGTGACCCCCGCTCCGGTCGCCGGGGGAGGCACGGAAGCACCGGAGTGCCCGCCGGAGCCCCCGGCGCCGCAGCCGGCCAGCACGCCCGCGAGGGCCCCGGCCGCCAGTGCCCGTACGACCCGGCCGCGTGTGGATGTCGTCGTCATGGCTCGGCCCTCCGCAGTCGATCGGTCCCGCAGTGGATACGGCCGGACGGCGCGGACGGATTGCGTGCGGCGGGGGAGGAGGATGGGCCTGTGAACCACCGCGGCCCCCGCGCAATCCCCCTGGGCGGCCCGTTCGTATCCACTGGTATGCGGAGAATGGGCCTTCCCCTCGGGAACGCTCCCGACGAGGCGCTGCTCACGGGCCTGACGACGGGCGATCCGGACATCGCCGTCGCCTTCGTGCGCCGTTTCCAGCGCACCGTCTACGGCGTCGCGCTCGCGGTCGCCGGTGATCCCCGGCTCGCCGAGGACATCGCCCAGGAGACCTTCGAGCGGGCCTGGCGGCACGCCCAGGTGTACGACCCGCGCCGCGGGTCGGTGAAGACCTGGCTCACGACCATCGCGCACAACCTGGCCATCGACGCGGTGCGCGCCCGCAGGGCCAGGCCCGTCGCGCCCGAGGACCTGGACGCGCTCCTCGACGTCGTGACCGCCACCCCCGAGACCCCCGAACAACGGGCGCTCGCCGAAGAGACCTCGGCCGGGGTACGGGCGGCCGTGGCCGCGCTGCCGCGGGAGCAGGCCCGGGCCCTGGTCATGGCGGGGATCTACGGGATGCCCGCCCAGCAGATCGCCGAGTTCGAACACATCCCCCTGGGCACCGCCAAGACGCGGATCCGGACGGCGATGGGCAGACTGCGTACGTCCCTCGGGGCCGAGGAGAGCCGACCATGAGCGGGATGACCTGCGAGCGGCTGCGGGAGCTCGGTGCCGAGCTGGCGCTCGGCGTGCTGCCGGGCAGGGAGCGGGCCCTGGCCATCGCCCACCTGGACCACTGCTCCGACTGCCGCGAGCACGTGGAGGGGCTGACCCTCGCCGGAGACCGCCTGCTGGCCCTGCTGCCGGGCGCCGAACCCCCCGTCGGGTTCGAGACCCGCGTCATGGACCGGCTGCGCCCGGCCCGGCCGGCGCCCCGCCGCCGCCTCCACCCGCACCTGCCCCGGCGGGTGGGGCTCGCGGCCGCCGGGGCGGCCATGGCGCTCGCCGCCGGGTTCGGCGGCTGGGCCGTCGGCACGGCCTTCGACGACGCCCGCGCGCCCGCGTCGCAGACCCGCGAGGACCAGGCGCTGCTCCAGGCCGCCCTGGTCGCGGACGGCCACGAGGTGGGCCGGGTGTACGCGCACCCCGGCGCGCCGGGCTTCGTCTACATGTCCGTCGACCTGGAGGGCGGCGCCGGCCGCCAGGTCCACTGCCGCCTCGTGCGTTCCGACGGCACCACCGTCGACGTGGGCGCCTTCCCGCTCAGGGTCGGCTACGGCCACTGGGGCGCCCCGGCCCCCGTGGACCCGGCGACCGTGACCGGGGCGCAGCTGGTCGGCGCCGACGGCTCCGTCCTCGCCTCGGCGCACTTCCCGCCGCGCAACTCCTGAGGTCTTCGCATAATGGATGGAGAGATCGGCGGGTGGAAGGGGACGTCTCGTGCCATCGGCTCGGCCGGGGGGCGCGCAGGCTCACGGTCCGCTCCGGTCCGAACCGGGGACGCTGCTCGAACGCGTGCCCGTGGCCGTCTTCGGCCTCGACGACGACGACCGCGTCTGCTACTGGGGCCCCGGTGCGAGCGAACTCTTCGGGTACGACTCCACCGACGTCCTGACGAAACCCGGCGCCGGCCTCTTCGCCGACGAGCGGCACGGCTCCTCGGCCGCCTGTGTCAGGCTGACGGAGCGGGGCCGGACCCTGGGCTACTGGCGGGGCCGGCTGAACGCGCGGGACAGCGCCGGCCGCGTCTTCCCCTGCGGCTTCCGCTCCTTCTCCGTGACCGGGGCCGGAGGGCCTTCCGTGGTGATGGTCCTGGCGAGCCGCAGCGACGAACTCGACCGGGTGAAGACCAACCTCGCCTTCCTCGACGCCCTCTTCGAGACCTGCCCGATCGGCCTGGTCATGCTCGACCCCGACCTGCGCTACGTCCACCTCAACCAGGCGCTCGCCGACATGGACGGACTCTCCATCGAGGCGCACCTCGGGCGGCACATGGACGAAATCATGATCATGTCCGACGGCGGCGAGTACGAGCGCATGCTCCGTGCCGTCGCCGGGGGCGGCGCGCCGGTCGTCGGCGCCCTGGTGGGAACGCGCCCGCGGGGATATCCGGACCGGGACCAGGTCCGCTCGGTCAGCTTCTTCCCCCTCAGCCAGGCCGTCGGCTCCCGCCCCGGGGTGGGCGGGCTGATGGTCGACGTCACCGACCGGGAACGGGCCATCCTCGAAGCCACCGCCGGCCGCCGGCGCCTGGCGCTGCTCGACGGGGCCTCCGCGCGCATCGGGACCACCCTCGACGTGAACCTCACGGCCCAGGAACTGGTCGACGTGTCGATGCCCGACTTCTGCGACGGCGCGGTCGTCGAGATCGTGGAATGGATGGACGAGTCGGAGGCGTTCGACCCGGAGCTGCCGCTGATCACCCGCAGGATCGCCTCCGGGACGATCCTGCCCCCGCCGGCCGTGGAACTCGTCAGCGGGGTGGGCAAGGTGCGCTATCCGCCCGGCTCCGTCATCCACGACATGCTGAGCACCGGCCGCGCCATCTCCGCCGAGGTGAACCCCGAGTTCCTGGCCCGGACCGTCCTCACCGAGTCACGCACCCGGATCATGGCCGAGAGCGGGGTGGCCTGCGTGCTCGTCGCCCCGCTCATCGCCCGGGACACCGTCCAGGGGATCGCCATGTTCGGCCGCTCCGCGGAGCGGCCCGCCTTCACCCGGGACGATGTCCTCCTCGCCGGCGAACTCGCCTCGCGCGCCGCGATCTGCCTGGACAACGCCCGCCTGTACAGCCGCGTCCAGGACATCGCCCTCACCCTCCAGCGGGCCCTGCTGCCACGCGCCCTGGAGACCGGCCCGCACATGGAAGTGGCCCACCGGTACGTGCCCGGAAGCCGGATCACCGAGGTCGGCGGCGACTGGTACGACGTGAGCAGCCTGCGCGACGGCCGGGTCGCGCTCGTCGTCGGCGACGTGATGGGGCACGGGGTGTCGGCCGCCGCCTCCATGGGCCGCCTCCGCATCACCGCCGACGCCCTGGCCGGGCACGTCGACGACCCCGCCGAGCTGCTGGCCGAGCTCGACTCCTGCGCCCAGGTGGCCGGGATCGACCTCGCGACCTGCCTGTACATCGTCTACGACCCGACGAACGGCCGAGCCCGGGTGGCCCTCGCCGGCCACCCACCACCCCTCGTGCTGCGCCCGGACGGCACGGTGGAGACCGTCGACGCGGATTCGGGCGTCCCGCTCGGCGTAGGCGGCTTCCCCTTCCGCACGACCGAGATCGAACTCCCCGCCGGCGCGATCCTCGCCCTCTACACCGACGGCCTCATCGAGGCACGCGGCCGGGACATCGAGACCGGACTGGATGCGTTGCGCGCCGAACTGGCCGGACCTCCCGGGACGTTGGAAGCACTGGCGGACCGCATCCTCACGAACCTGCTGCCGATCCCGCCGACCGACGACACCGTCCTCGTCCTGGCCCGCGTCCGACGATCCCCTTGAGGCGGCCACCGGGTGCCCGGTCGCCGGGCGTCCCACCCGGGGCGATACTGGATGTCACGCCGCGTGGAGGCGACATGCGCGAAACGGAGCACGGCGGCCCGGGCCGGGCCCCGGCGTCCGCCGGGGGCACGGCAGCGGTCGTACTGGACGACGCGGGTGTGGTCCTGGCCTGTTCCGAAGCGGCCGCGAAGCTGCTCGACTGCTCGCCGGGCCGGGTGTGCGCCCCGCTGCTCGCGCTGATCCCGTTCGGGGAAACGGGGGCGGCCCCGGGCGGGCGCCCGGTGTCCCCGCCCGGCGCGGACCCGCCGGCTCGCCGGGCCGGTCCGGCGTTCGATCTGGTCCGGCTCACGGCGCGGGCTCCGGACGACGCCGCCGCGCGGGGACAGTGGCTGGTGCTGCTGACGCCCGCCGCGTCGACGGCGGACACGGCCGAACGGGACGCGGAGCGACGCCGGACCTCCCTCGCCCGGGCCGCGGCCGCGACCATCGGCGCCACCCTGGACGTGACGGTGATGGCCGAGACCCTGGTGAACCTGATCGTCCCCGACTTCGCGGACCTGGCGACCGTCGACCTCGCCGAGCCGGTACTGGTGGGCGACGAACCGCCGCACCTCGACTCCGGCGGTGACGTCCGGCTGCGCCGGGCCGCCGCCGCGCAGAGCCCGGGGATCTCCGCGGAGGAACTCCTGCCCGTCGGAGAGGCCGTCCCGCCCGTACCCGACAACGAGCTGATGAGTCCCTTCATGGAGGGGCGGGCCGTGCTGGTCCCCGACGTGTCCGTGCTCCGTACGGACCTCGGAGTGGCCCCCGCGGCCCTGCCGCTCCTCATACCCGGCGGATCGCACTCGTCCGTGGCGGTACCGCTCTACGCCCGGGGCCTGGTCCTCGGCTGCGTCACGGTCTGGCGCAGTCAACTGCCGTCCGCCTTCGCCGAGGAGGACGCCATCCTCCTCCAGGACGTCGTCTCCAGGGCGGCGATCGGCGTGGACAACGCCCGCCGCTACACCAAGGAGCACCGGTCGGCGGTGGCCCTCCAGCGGAGCCTGCTGCCGACCTCCGCCGTGAACACGCCCGCCGCGGACGCCGCGGGGATCTACCAGCCGGCGGGCGGCGGCGTGGGAGTCGGCGGGGACTGGTTCGACGTGATCCCCCTGCCGTCCCTGCGCGTGGCGTTCGTCGTCGGCGACGTCGTCGGCCACGGACTCGACGCCACCGCCGGCATGGCGAGGCTGCGGACCGCGGTGCGGACCCTCGCCGACCTCGACCTCGATCCGGGTGAACTGCTCACGCACCTCGACGACCTGGTGCTCGGCTTCTCCGACGAGCACGCCGGCGGCGCCTCGCCCTCCGAACGGGCGGTGCTCGGAGCGACCTGCCTGTACGCCGTGTACGACCCGGTGGCGAAGACCTGCGCCGCCGCCACGGCCGGCCACCCGCCGCCCGCCCTCCTGCCACCGGACGGGGAGCCGGTCTTCGTCGGCATGACGCCGGGCCCCCCGCTCGGCGTGGGCGGAGTGCCCTTCGAGCTCACGGAGTTCGCGGTGGAACCCGACAGCCTGCTGGCGTTCTTCACGAACGGAGTCGTGGGCAGTCGCGGCGGCGACATCGAGGAGGGACTGGAGCGGCTGCGGACCTCACTCGCCGGCGCCGACCGGAGCCGGCCCCTGGAGGAGATCGGCCAGGGCGTCTTCGACGGAGTGCTCCCCGAGGAACCCGCCGACGACGTCGCCCTGTTGCTCGCCCGCACCCGCGCGCTCCCGGCCGACAGGGTCGCCGAATGGCAGCTCGAAGCCGATCTGTCGCTCGTGGCACGCGCCCGTGAGCTGGTGGTACGGCAGCTGTCCTACTGGGAGTTGGACGAACTGGGCTTCGTGACGGAACTCGTCGCCAGCGAACTCGTGACGAACGCCATCCGCTACGCGGGCGGCCCGGTCGGGCTCCGGCTGATCCGCGACCGCGTCCTCGTCTGCGAGGTCTCCGACCCCAGCAGCACCCAGCCCCGCCTGCGCCGCGCGCGGGAGACGGACGAGGGCGGGCGCGGCCTCTTCCTCGTGGCCCAGCTCGCCGACCGCTGGGGCAGCCGCTTCACCGGCACGGGAAAGACGATCTGGACGGAACAGACCATCGGCGGTCCCCAGGTCTAGGGAGCGACGGGGAGCGACGGGGAGCGACGGGGCGCGGCGCGGCGCGCCGCCGGGAGTCGGTCGCCAGGAGTCGGGTCGCTACGGGAAGTGTGCGTTCCGCGGGTCTGTTCCGCGAGTGGTTACACGTGTAATCTCCGGCCGTACGACTCGTGAAGTGAAGCTTCGAGGAGCATTCGATGGCAGACACTCCGGCGGCCCGGCCGCGCATCCTGACCGCTCCGGACGGTACGTCGTTCCGTGATCTGAACGGCAACGGCGTCATGGAACCCTACGAAGACCCCCGTCTGCCCGCCGCCGAGCGGGCCCGGGACCTCCTCATGCGCATGACGCTGGAGGAGAAGGCGGGACTCCTCTTCCAGACCATGATCACCATCAATCCGGACGGCTCGCTGGTGGAACCGGGGCCGGGAGCCCCCGGCGACGACCCGATGCACGCCTCCACCTCCGCGATGGTGACCGGCAAGCTGATGAACCACTTCAACCTGCTCGGAGCGGCGGCGCCGCGCCGCATGGCCGAGTGGAACAACCGGCTCCAGGACCTGGCCGCAGCCACCCGCCTCGGCATCCCGGTGACCCTCTCCACCGACCCCCGCAACGGCTTCGTCGACAATCCCGCGGCGAGCGCCCAGACCGAGGGCTTCTCGCTGTGGCCGGAGCCGCCGGGCCTGGCCGCCGTCGGCGACGAGGAGCTCGTGCGGGAGCACGCCGACATCGTCCGCCAGGAGTACCGCGCGGTCGGCATCCGCCTCGCCCTGCACCCGACGGCCGACCTGGCCACCGAACCCCGCTGGCCGCGCGTCCTCGGCACCTTCGGCTCCGACGCCGAAGTGGCCGGCCGCATGGTCGCCGCCTACGTCCGCGGGCTCCAGGGCGAGAGCCTCGGCACCGACAGCGTCTCGGCGATGACGAAGCACTTCCCCGGCGCCGGGCCCCAGCTGAACGGCGAGGACGCGCACTTCCCGTACGGGCGCGAACAGGTCTACCCCGGCGACAACTTCGACTATCACCTCATCCCCTTCGAGGCCGCGTTCGCCGCCGGCACCTCGCAGGTCATGCCGTACTACGCCATGCCCGTCGGCACCCCCTACGACGAGGTCGGCTTCGGCTTCAACAAGGGCGTCGTCACCGGCCTGCTACGTGAGAAGTACGGCTTCGACGGCATCGTCTGCACCGACTGGGGCCTGGTCACCGACACGCAGATCTTCGGGGCGCCCTTCCCTGCGCGCGCCTGGGGCGTGGAGGACCTGGACCGGCTCGCCCGGGTGGAACTCATCCTGGAGGCCGGGGCCGACCAGCTCGGCGGCGAGGCGGCCCCCGAACTCGTCGTGGAACTCGTCCGCAGCGGCCGGGTGGCCGTCGAGCGCGTCGACCGCTCCGTCCTGCGGTTGCTGAAGGAGAAGTTCGTCCTCGGCCTCTTCGACGATCCCTACGCGGACCCCGACGCCGCCGCCCGTATCTGCGGGAACCCGCGGTTCACCGCGGCCGGCCTGGCGGCCCAGAGCCGCTCGGTCACGGTCCTCAAGGACCGCCCGGAGGGTGCCGACCGGCCCCTGCTGCCGCTCGCCCCCGGGGTGCGGATCTACACGGAGGGCGTGGACCGCGCCGTCGCCGCCGAGTACGCGACGGTCGTGGACGCGCCCGGTGAGGCGGACGTCGCGCTGCTGCGCATCGCGGCACCGTACGACAAGGACCGTACGACGGGCTTCGAGTCCTTCTTCCGGGCGGGCCGCCTCGACTTCACCGAGGAGGAGCTGAGGCCCGTGCTCGACGTCGCCGCCGCCGTGCCGACCGTCGTCGACGTCTTCCTGGACCGGGCGGCGGTCCTGCCCGAGATCGCGGACCGGGCGGGAGCCCTCGTGGCGAACTTCGGCGCCTCGGACCGGGCGCTGCTGGACGTGCTCTTCGGCCGGGCGGTGGCCGAGGGGCGGCTGCCCTTCGAACTGCCCCGCTCGATGGAGGACGTCGTCGCGGGCCACGAGGACGTGCCCAACGACTCGGGCGACCCGCTCTTCCCCTACGGCCACGGCCTCCGACTGGGCTGACCCCGGCTCCGCGCGGGGTGGCGGCCCGGCAGCCGCCGCCACCCCCGACGGTCGGAGCGGATTCCGTCGGCCCGTACTCCCCGCGACGCATGAGGTCATACGTATAACCCCTCGTTATCAAAATCAGATATCGCGTGTTGTTGACGGTCGCAATTTTGACGAGATACTTGCTCCACTCTCCCCGCTGCCCCGAGATTGAGGTGCCGCCCCATGGAGCTCTCCCCGTCTGCGCACGTCGACACGTTCTGCCGTGATCGGCTCCCGCCCTTCCCCCTCTGGCCCGAACTGCACTTCGATCTGCCGGAGTTGCGTTACCCGGACCGGCTCAACTGCGCCGAGCGCCTGCTGGACGAAGCCGTCCGGCGCTGGGGCCCCGACCGCCCCTGTCTGCTGACTCCCACCGAGCGGTGGAGCTACGGCGACCTGCTCGAACGCGCCAATCAGGTCGCGCGGGTGCTCACCGAGGACTTCGGTCTCGTCCCCGGCAACCGCGTCCTGCTGCGCGGCCCCAACAACCCCTGGCTGGTCGCCACGTGGCTGGGCGTGCTGAAGGCCGGCGGCGTCGCCGTCTCCACGATGCCGCTGCTGCGGGCCGCCGAGCTCGCCGAACTGGTCGACATCGGTCGCCCCGCCCTCGCGGTGTGCGACCACCGCTACCTGGAGGAGCTCGCCGCCGCCGCGGGCGAAGCGTCCGCCCCGCCGGTCGTGCTGGCCTACGGAGGCCCGGACGAGGCCGATCTGGTGGCGCGTTGCGCGGCCAAGGACGGCCGCTTCACCGCCGTGGCCACCGCCGCCGACGACGTGGCCCTGATCGCCTTCACCTCGGGAACGACCGGCCGGCCGAAGGCCACCCTGCACTTCCACCGCGACGTACTGGCCAACGCCGACACCTTCTCCCGGCACGTCCTGCGGCCCCGCCCCGACGACGTCTTCACCGGAACCCCGCCGCTCGCCTTCACCTTCGGGCTCGGCGGACTGGTCGTGTTCCCGCTCGCCGTGGGCGCCTCGACCCTGCTCGTCGAGCAGGCCTCCCCCCGACGGTTGGCCGCGCTCGTGGAGGAGCACGGCGTCACCGTGCTCTTCACCGCGCCCACCGCCTACCGGGCGATCATGGCGGCGGGGGAGGTCGGCCGGCTGGCGGGCCTGCGGCGCTGCGTGTCCGCGGGGGAGGCGCTGCCGGCGGCGGTGTGGGAGGAGTTCCACGCGGCCACCGGCCTGCGCATCATCGACGGGATCGGCGCCACCGAGATGCTCCACGTGTTCATCTCGGCCTCCGACGGCGACATACGCCCCGGCGCGACGGGCAGGCCCGTGCCCGGCTACCGGGCCCGCGTGGTCGACGAGGAGGGCGAGCCCGTCCCCGACGGGCAGCCGGGCCTCCTCGCCGTCACCGGCCCCACCGGCTGCCGGTACATGGAGGACCCGCGGCAGACCGCGTACGTCAGGAACGGCTGGAACATCACCGGCGACACCTACATCCGCGATGCCGACGGCTACTTCTGGTACGTGGCCCGCAGCGACGACATGATCGTCTCCTCCGGCTACAACATCGCCGGCCCCGAGGTCGAGAAGGCCCTCGCCGCCCATCCCCACGTCGAGGAGTGCGGTGTCGTCGGGGCTCCGGACGGCGAGCGCGGAATGCTCGTCAAGGCGTACGTGATCCTGCGCCCCGGGGTCGCACCCGACGCGGCCACCGTCAAGGAACTCCAGGACCACGTGAAGCGGACCGTCGCGCCCTACAAGTACCCGCGCGCCGTCGAGTTCGTCACCGAACTCCCGCGCACGAGCAACGGCAAGCTCCGGCGCGCCGAACTGCGCAGGCTCGCCGGGTCCGCCGGTCCGCACCAGGTGGTCCCGGCGCCGGCCCCGGAGGAGAGCTGCGCCGCCGGCAGCCCCGAGGCCCTCGTGCGGAACCTGCCGAGCATCGTCGTCGAGCGGCGCGTCGAATGGCAGGACACGGACGCGGCCGGTCACTACCACCACTCCACCGTCGTGCGCTGGGTCGAGGCGGCCGAAGCCGTCCTGCTGCGGCGACTGGGGCTCTCGCACCTCTTCGGCAGTACGCCCCGGGTCCACTTCGAGGCCGACTACCGGGCCCGGCTGTGGTTCGGCGAGAGCGTCCGCACCGAACTGCGGGTCACCAAGGTCGGTACCGCCTCGCTCCACTACGCCTTCACCGTCCGAGGGGAGGGGGAGGGCGTGGCCGCGACCGGCCGGATGGTCATCGCCCACTCGGCCGCGCGCGCCACCGGCTCCACGGCCTGGCCCGACGACGTGCGGGAGGTCCTCGCCAAGGCCGGGCCCCAGGCGCCCGAGCTCTTCGCGTGATGTGTTGGTTTCTTGACGGTCGCCAAATCTGCGACATATTCTTTTGCCCGGAACCACTTGGAGGAACACCGTGCGCGTAGCAGTCATCGGAGGGGGGCCGGGCGGGCTGTACTTCGCGGCCCTGGCCCAGCAGCTCTCCCCGGAATGGGAGATCACGGTGTGGGAGCGCAACGCCCGCGACGACGCGTTCGGCTTCGGCGTCGTCTTCTCCGACGAAACGCTCGACGGCATCGCGCAGGCCGACCCGGTCGTGTTCGCCGCCATGTCCGCGGAGTTCGCCCGCTGGAGCGACATCGACGTCCGCTACGAGGGCGAGGTCCACGTCTCCGGCGGCCACGGCTTCGCCGCCCTGGACCGCAACCGGCTGCGGGAGATCCTGCAGACGCGCTGCGCGGAACTCGGGGTGAGCGTCCGCTACGGAACCGAGGCCCCGCCCGTGGAGGAACTCTCCGCCGGCTACGACCTGGTGGTCGCCGCGGACGGGATCCGCTCCGCGGCCCGCGAGACGTATCAGGGCAGCTTCCGACCGGAGTTGGACGAGCGCCACTGCCGCTACATGTGGTTGTCCACCGACCGGGTCTTCGAGGCCTTCACCTTCATCGTGGAGAAGGGGGACTTCGGCAGCGTCCAGGTCCACGCCTACCCGTACGGCGGTGAACGCAGCACCTTCATCGTCGAGATGGCCGAGGAGGACTGGCGGCGCGCGGGCTTCGAGGCCTTCGCGGACCGGGAGTTCGCCCGCGGCGAGAGCGACGAGGCGAGCGTCCGCCGGTGCGAGGAGATCCTGGCCGGCCACCTCGACGGCCACCGGCTGATCCCCAACGCCTCGAAGTGGATCCGCTTCACGACCGTCCGCAACGCCTCCTGGAGCCACGGGAACGTCGTCCTGCTCGGGGACGCGGCCCACACCGCCCACTTCTCCATCGGCTCCGGCACCAAGCTCGCCATGGAGGATTCCCTCGCCCTGGTCGCCTGCCTGCACGAACACCCCGACGTGCCCTCGGCGCTCGCCGCGTACGAGGGCGAACGCCGGCCGGTCGTCGAATCCACGCAGCGCGCCGCCCAGGCCAGTCTCGAATGGTTCGAGAACATCGGCCGCTACACCGGCCAGGACCCGAGGCAGTTCGCCTTCAACCTCCTCACCCGAAGCCGCCGCGTCACCTACGACAACCTGCGCGTACGGGACGAGCGGTTCACCGACGCGGTCGACTCCTGGCACGCCGCCCTGAGCGCGCCCCCGGCCATCCGGACCGGCGGCGCGGACACCGCCCCCGGAGCCGTGCCGCCGATGTTCCGTGCGTTCCGGCTGGGCGGCCTGCACCTGCGCAACCGCGTCGTCGTACCACCCACCGCCCTGTACGCGGCGCGCGACGGCGTCCCCGGCGACTTCGAACTCGTCCACCTGAGCACCCAGGCGCTGGGCGGCGCCGGGCTGGTCCTCGCCGGCATGACGGCGGTGAGCGCCGACGGCCGGGCCACCCCGGGCTGCCCCGGCCTGTACACGGACGAACAGGAGGCCGCCTGGCGGCGGATCACCGACTTCGTGCACGGCCAGTCGGACACCTGCCTGGGCGTCCAGCTCACCCACGCCGGCCGCCGCGCCGCGACCGCCGTGCCCCGACCCGACGGCAGGGCCGCGCCCCTCGGCCCCGCGGGGTGGCCGCTCGTCGCCGCCTCCCCGCTGCCCTGGAGCGAACTCTCCGCCGTCCCCCGCGAGGCGACCCGCCAGGACATGGACGCCATCGCCGCCGATTTCACGGCCGCCGCCGAACGCGCCCACCGTGCCGGTTTCGACGCCCTCGAACTCCAGTACGGACACGGTCACCTGATGTCGGGGTTCCTGTCCCCGCTGACCAACACGCGCACCGACGACTACGGCGGCGGCCTCGCGGGCCGGCTCCGCTTCCCCCTGGAGGTGCTGCGCGCGGTGCGCGCCGTCTGGCCCGAGGGGAAGGCGCTCGTGGTCCGGGTGTCCGCCGCGGACTGGGCCGAGGGCGGCACCAGCGAGGCCGACGCGGTGGAGATCGCCCGGGCCCTGGCCGCGGCCGGAGCCGACGCGGTCGACGTGTCCACCGGCGAGGTCGTCCCGTACGAGCGGCCCCGTTACGGCCGCAGCTACCAGACCCCGTACGCCGACCTGATCCGCAACGCCACCGGCGTCCCCACCATCGCCGTCGGCGCCATCTCCACCCACGACGACGTGAACTCGATCGTCCTGGCCGGCCGGGCCGACCTGTGCGCCGTGGGCCGCGCCCACCTGCACGACCCCCTGTGGACCCTGCACGCCGCGGCCGCCCAGGGCTACAGCGGACCGGCGGCGCCCTGGCCGGCCTCCTGGAAGGCGGGCAGCGGCCGCCCGCCGGGCGCCCGTACGGACCGCGTCCCGCCCCGCCTCCAGCTGCTCCGCGAGGCCGCGCCGCCCGTGCACCAGCGCTGGGTACCGCCCGTTCCGGCCGCCGCCGCGGCGGCCGGCCGCTGACCTGGAGACCCGATGGACCATCTGCCACGCTTCACCGCCGCCGCCGTGCAGGCCGCACCCGTCTACCTGGACCCCGCGGCCACCGTCGACAAGGCGATCGCGCTGATCGCCGAGGCCGCCGCGGCCGGAGCCGAACTCGTCGTCTTCCCCGAGGTGTTCGTACCCGGCTACCCCTACTGGAACTGGACGATGAACCCGGTCCAGGGCTCGCCCTGGTTCGAGCGGCTCCAGCGCTCCGCCGTCGACCTCCCCGGCCCGCACGTCGACCGGCTGCGCGAGGCGGCCCGCCGGCACGGCGTCGTCCTCGTCATCGGGGTCAACGAGCGCAGCCCGTACAGCCTCGGCGTCCTCTACAACACCCTGCTCACCATCGGACCCGACGGCGAACTCCTCGGCGTCCACCGCAAGCTGGTGCCCACCTGGGCCGAGAAGCTCACCTGGACCGGCGGCGACGGCAGCTCGCTCAAGGTCCACCGCACGCCCGTCGGCCCGCTCGGCGCCCTGGCCTGCGGCGAGAACACCAACACCCTGGCCCGCTTCACCCTCCTCGCACAGGGCGAACTCGTCCACGCCTCCTGCTACATCGCCCTGCCCGTGGCCCCCGCCGACTACGACATGGCCGACGCCATCGCCGTCCGCACGGCGGCCCACAGCTTCGAGGGCAAGGTCTTCTCCGTCGTGGCCTGCTCCACGATCTCCCCGGAGATCGTGGACCTGCTCGCCGGGGACGACGAGGAACTGCGCAAGCAGTTCACCCGCCCCCGCAGCGCCCTCTCCGGGATCTTCGGCCCCGACGGCCGCCCCGTCACCGAACCGCTCGTCGACGACGAGGGCATCGTCTACGCCGAGATCGACCTCGCCCGCTGCGTCCAGCCCAAGCAGATGCACGACATCGTCGGCCACTACAACCGCTTCGACGTCTTCCGGCTGCACGTCGACGACCGCCCCCGCCCCCCGGTGACCTTCGCGACCGACACCGCGGCCGGCACGACACCCCCGCCCACCGCACCTCTCCGCACCGGTACGGCCGGCCCCATCGAGGAGGACTCATGACCACCGAGTACGACGACAGCCGGCTGGGCCGCGCCCGGGTGACGACCAGCCCGGAACTCACCGCCTACTACGGCGAACTCGCCGAGCTCGAAGCGGGCGCCCTGTGGACCGTCGCCAACGACATCGAGCCCTGGTACCCGCAGCCCAAGTCCGTGCCGGTGCTGTGGCGTTACGAGCAGCTGCGGCCGCTCGTCCACAAGGCACTCCCGCTGGTGAAGGCCGACGACGCCGGCCGCCGCGTGGTCATGCTGGTCAACCCCGGCCGCAAGGACGTCAGCGCCGCCGTGGGACTGCTCTACACCGGCCTCCAGATCATGGGACCCGGAGAGGCCATGACCGCCCACCGCCACCAGGCGGCCGCGCTGCGCTTCGTACACGAGGGCACCGGCGCGTGGACCATCGTGGACGGGCAGAAGCTGAAGGTCGCACCGGGCGACTTCGCCATCACGCCGAACGGCACCTGGCACGAGCACGGCAACGAATCCGAGGACGCCCCCGTGATCTGGCAGGACGGCCTGGACATACCCCTGGTCAACGCGCTGGACGCGGGCTTCTACGAGGTCCATCCCGAGCTGTACCAGACCCCCGGCAAGGTGATCAACTCCTCGGTCCTGACCTACGGCGGCAACCTGCTCCCGTACGGCACGGAGAAGTGGACCCGGCCCTACTCCCCGCTCCTCGCCTTCCCCTGGGAGCCCACCTACGAGGCCCTCCGCGACCTCGCGAAGGCCACCGAGGGCTCCCCGTACGACGGGGTGATCGCCGAGTACACCAACCCCCTCACCGGCGGCTCCGTCATGCCCACCATGAGCGCCCACATGCAGCTCCTGCGCCCCGGCCAGGCCACGCTCGCCCACCGCCACACCGGCTCGGTCGTCTACACCGCGGCCAAGGGACGGGGCGTCTCGGTGATCGCCGGGCAGCGCTTCGAGTGGAAGCGGGGCGACATCTTCTGCGTCCCCTCCTGGGCCTGGCACGAGCACCACAACCTCGACCCGTCCGAGGACGCCTGCCTCTTCTCCTTCGACGACTTCCCCGTGATGCGCTCCCTGAGCTTCTTCCGGGAAGAGGCGTACCCCGACAACGGCGGCCGGCAGCCCGCCGCCTGAGCCGCTCCGCCGCACCGGCGCCCGCCGGCCCTGACACCGGCTCCGGTGCGGCGGAGCACCCCCTCCCCGTCCCTCCCCCCAACCGCAAGGAGCAGCCATGCGCCTGGTCACCTACACCCCCACCGCACACGACGCACCCCTCCGCCTCGGCGCCCGGATCGACGACCGTGTCGTCGACCTCGCCGTCCTGGCGAGCCGGGCCGGCGTGCGTCTCCCGCTGGACCTGCTGTCGTTCGTCCAGGCCGGTACCCCGGCCCAGGAGGCCGCTCGGGAGCTGCTGGCCGGCGGCCCCGCGACCTGGCCGGCCGACGCCGTGCACCGGATCGACGAGGTGTCGCTGCACGCCCCGCTGCGCCCCGGCAAGATCATCGGGGTCGGGCTGAACTACGTCGAACACGTCGAGGAGTCCAGCCGCAGCCTGGACACCGACAAGGAGCGGCCCACGCGCCCGGTGCTGTTCAGCAAGCCCGCCACCGCCGTCACCGGCCCCGGCCGGCCGATCCTGCACAACGGCGACCTCACCTCCCAGCTGGACTGGGAGTGCGAACTGGCCGTGGTCATCGGCCGCACCGCGTTCCGCGTGAGCGAGGAGGACGCGTACGAGCACGTCTTCGGCTACAGCATCCTCAACGACATCAGCGCCCGCGACCAGCGCCGCTCCGGCCAGTGGTTCTTCTCCAAGGGCCAGGACTCCTACGCGCCGTTCGGCCCCGAAGTCGTCACGGCCGACGACATCCCCGACCCGATGGACCTCGACCTCTCGCTGCGCGTCAACGGCGTCACCAAGCAGAAGTCGAACACCCGCCACATGCTCTTCCCCATCGCGCGCCTCATCGCCGACATCTCCTCCGGTGTCACCCTGGAACCGGGAGACGTCATCGCCACCGGATCGCCCGCCGGCGTCGGAGCGGGCATGGTCCCGCCGGAGTTCCTCGTCCCCGGCGACATCGTCGAGGCCACCGTCGAAGGCATCGGCACCCTGACCAACCCCGTCGTCGACGCCCGCTGAGGAGCGCACATGTCCCCCCGCACCTACCGCATCGGCCAGATCGTGCCGAGCTCCAACGTCACCATGGAGACCGAGGTCCCGGCGATCCTGCGGGCCCGCGAGTCCATCGCCCCCGAACGCTTCACCTTCCACTCCAGCCGGATGCGCATGACGCACGTGACTCCGGAGCAGCTCAAGGCCATGGACGCCGACTCCGACCGGTGCGCCGTCGAGCTGTCCGACGCGCACGTCGACGTCCTCGGCTACGCCTGCCTGGTGGCCATCATGAGCATGGGGCTCGGCTACCACCGCACCTCCGAGGAGCGCCTGCACCTGCGCACCGTGGAGAACGGCGCCCCCGCCCCCGTCGTCACCAGCGCCGGAGCCCTCGTGCACGGCCTGGAGACCCTCGGCGCGAAGAAGATCGCACTGATCGCCCCGTACATGCGGCCCCTGACGAAGACCGTCGTCGACTACCTCACCCACGAGGGCGTCGAGGTCCTCGACTACGAGGCCCTGGAGATCCCGAACAACCTCGACGTCGCCGCGCACGACCCCGCCCGGCTCCCGGGCCTCGCCAGGGCGCTGAACCACAGCGACGCCGACGCCGTCGTGCTCTCCGCCTGCGTACAGATGCCCTCCCTGGGCGCCATCGAGGAAGCCGAACAGCTCCTCGGCAAGCCCGTGGTCTCGGCGGCCGTGTGCACCGCCCACCAGATGCTGCGGGCCCTGGACCTCCCGGCGGTGGCCCCCGGCGCGGGGCACCTGCTGTCCGGTGCCTACGCCTGACCGGCGCCCACGCCCGACCGCCGGCGCGCCGCAGCCCGCCGAGCCGTACCGCGACCTGGACGGGGCCCCACCGCCCCGGCTGGGTAGGATCGCGTCCGCACACGACGGAAGGCGATCATGGCGGACACTCCGATTCGACCCAGTTCATTGATCAATACGGTCTACGGAGCGTTCCTGCGGCGCCTCGGTGGGTGGATCTCCGTCGCCGACCTGATCACCCTGATGTCCGAACTGGACGTCGACGGCCCGGCGGCGCGCTCCGCGATCTCCCGGCTCAAGAAGAAGGGCGTCCTGGAACCGGAGCGCCGCGGCGCCACCGGCTACCGGCTCAGCCCCGCCGCGCAGCCCGTCTTCGACGAGGGCGACCGGCGGATCTTCGGCAGCCTGGAGCCGGCGAAGCTGAGCGACGGCTGGGCCATGGCCGTCTTCTCGGTCCCGGAGTCCGAGCGCTCGTACCGCTACCAGCTGCGCACCCGGCTGACCTGGCTCGGCTTCGGGAACATCGCCCCGGGTGTGTGGCTGGCGCCGGGCCGGCTCCTCGGCGACGCCCGCGACATGCTCGTCCGGCGCGGGCTGAGCGACTACGTGCACCTGTTCGCCGCGGACTACGCAGCCTTCAGCGACCTGCCCGGGACGGTCAGCTCGTGGTGGGACTTCCCCGCGATCCAGGAGCAGTACGCCGGCTTCACCGAGGCGTACGGACCCGTCGCCGCGACACTGGCCGAGCAGGGCACCATCGACGGCGCCGAGGCGTTCCGCCACTACGTCCCGATGCTCACCCGGTGGCGCCGGCTGCCCTACCTCGACCCGGGCCTGCCCGCCGAACTGCTGCCCGCCGACTGGAACGCGGTCGCCGCGCGCCAGACCTTCCAGCGGCTGAACGACGTACTGGCCGCGCCGAGCCTGCGGCACGTACAGGAGGTCACCGGGGTGGCGGAGGAGACCCCGGAAGGGTAGGGATGCCCTGCGCCTGCCGGCATCCGACCGCACCCATGGACCCCTGGAGTTCCGCTGTGGCCACGACCTCCGAACCGCCCGCCGTCCGGATCGAACGCGACGGCCCCGTCTTCACGGTGATCCTCGACCGCCCCGGGGTGCGCAACGCGGTCGACGGCCCGACGGCGGCCCTGCTCGCCGATGCCTTCCGTGAGTTCGAGGAGGACGAGGCCGCGTCCGTCGCCGTGCTGTGGGGCGAAGGAGGCACGTTCTGCGCCGGCGCGGACCTCAAGGCCGTCGGCACCGACCGCGGCAACCGGGTGGAGGCCGAGGGCGACGGGCCGATGGGCCCCACGCGCATGAACCTGACCAAACCCGTCATCGCCGCGATCAGTGGCCACGCGGTGGCGGGCGGACTCGAACTCGCCCTGTGGTGCGATCTGCGCGTGGCCGAGGACGACGCCACGTTCGGGGTGTTCTGCCGCCGCTGGGGCGTGCCGCTGATCGACGGCGGCACGGTACGGCTGCCACGCCTGATCGGCGAGAGCCGGGCGATGGACCTGATCCTCACCGGTCGGCCCGTGACCGCCGCCGAGGCGCACGCGATCGGCCTCGTCAACCGGCTCGTGCCGCCGGGGGAAGCCCGCCGCGCGGCGGAGCGGCTCGCCCGCGAGATCGCCGGGTTCCCGCAGCTGTGCCTGCGGCACGACCGGCTCTCCGTACGGGAACAGCACGGTCTGGGGGAGCGGGAGGCCCTGGCCGTCGAACACCGCCACGGCCTCGTCCCGCTCACCGCGGGGGAGACGCAGGCCGGCGCCGACCGGTTCGCGAACGGCGCCGGTCGCCACGGCTCCTTCACCGGGTGAACGGCACCGGCCCACAGCGGATGTGAGCGGGCGGCGGAAGGCGCGCTGTCAGGTGCGTCCTTCCGCCGCCCGCGTTCTCAGGAGGCCCGGACGCGTGCCGCGTCGGCCTGTTGGCCGCCCCAGGTGAGGGCGACGGGGGTGGTGGACGGTGGCTCGGGGGTGGCCAGCCAGCCCAGGAGTTCGCCGTCGCGGCTGACGATCACGGCGGCGGATCCGGCGGGCAGCTCCAGGGCCCAGCCGCCGCCGTCGCCGGTGACCCGGTCCTCGCCGTCGGTCGGGTTGAAGGCGCCGAGGACACGGACGCCCGCCGGTCCGGAGCGGCTCAGTACGCGCGCCCTGCCGTGGGCCGTCGTCCGGCGCGGCGCGTCCGGGACCGGCAGCGCGGAGGCGAACGAGGCCACGAAGGCCGCGACCGCGCCGTCGGCGGACTCCCCGGCGGGGAGCGTCAGCACACCGGGGCCGTCGGAGCCGTCGGGGTGGCCGGCCCGCAGCACGGCCACGGGGAGCCCCGTGCCGTCGGCGACCGGTCCCGGGGGCGCGTCGAGCCAGGCCGGGGCGATCAGCCGGCCGGAGCGGGCCAGCTCCCCGTGGACGGCGTCGGCGAGTTCCGCGAGGACGGTACGGCCCGTGCGCTGCCAGGCGCCCGCCTCCGGCAGGGTCCGGTCGACGAGGACCACCCCGTCGTGGTCCGGGGTACTGGCGAGCAGCACGTCGCCGAAGCGGTCGAGGAACGCGGCGAGCAGGCGCAGGCCCTCGGCGTTGGCCTGGTGGGCGCCGGACTCGGCGAGCGGCGCCCCGGGGCTGTACGGCGGTGCGTGGAGGGCCGGGTCGACGCCTTCGGAGCGCAGTCCGTCGGGGTCCATGTCCACCAGGTCGCCCCAGTTCCCCGTGGCACAGGCGGTGTAGACGCTGACGGTGGTGGAGCCCAGCAGCAGGGCCAGCAGGGCGTTGAAGACGGGGGCGGCCGGCTCGGCGAAGGTCTCGTCGGTCCAGGTGAAACCCCAGTTGGCTTCGACCACGTCGGTGCCGCCGAGCAGGATCCCGGTCAGGTGGGAGCCGAAGGCGCCGGTGTCGCGGGCCGGGTTGCCGACCCACTCGGTGTGCCCGATCAGGTGCGCCGAGCCCTGGACGGCACGCTGCCGGGCCGCCCAGGCGTCGAGGGCGGCGCGCGGCGCGGCGGTCCCGGTCAGGGGCACGTTGGCCAGCCGGACCGGTCCCTGCGGGAAGAGCTCGGAGATCCAGTCCCACACGCCGACGATGGCGTGCCCGGACCACTGCGACCACAGCCTGCGCAGGGCGCTGGTCCACCGGGTGACGTCCTCGCCGGTCCGCGCGGCCTCGTCGGGCAGGCCGCGTCCGGCCAGCCAGCGGGCGAAGGCCTCGCGGGCGGCGGGTGAGGCGTCCTGCGCGTCCACGGGGAGGTGGGCGTCGCCCGCGGTGCCCTCGTTGCCGAGCTGCAGGGCGACCACGGGGCCGCCGGGGGCGACGGCCCCGGCGACGACCTCGTCGGCGACGGCCTTCAGCCAGACCTCCGTCTCGGCCCGCACCACCGGGTCGAGGAGGCTGGGCAGGGGGCTGCCCTGGGAGGTGAGGACGCTGCCGTCCAGGCCCCGGTACGGGGTGTGGTCCGGGCCGCACAGCCGGTCGGGCAGCCCGCCGAGCTGGACCTCCGCGTGGATGAACGGGCCCGGTTTGAGCAGCACGCCCAGCCCGGCGCGTTCCGCCAGCTCCAGCAGTGCGACCACGTCGCGCTGCGGGTCGGTCTTCCCGGTGAAGTCGAAGGAGCGGCCGTCGCCCTCACCGGTCTCGTGGAACCGCCACGGCAGGTAGCAGGAGACGACGTCCACGCCCAGGGCGCGCAGTTCCCGCAGGTTGGACGCCCAGTTGGCGGGATCGGCCCGGTAGTACGGGTACTCGCCGACGACGACCGGCCGGGCCGTCCCGGGAACGAGCGCACCGGCCAGCCGGGTGCGCGGGGCGGGGCTCATGCGTCGGCCCCGGCGTACGGAGGTACGAGGACGACCTTCAGCGCGGCGTACTCGGCGCCCGGGACGGCGGCCAGGGCCTTGAACGCCTCCTCGTGGTCGGCGAGGGCGAAGCGGTGGGTGACCACCCGCTCCAGCGGCAGCCGCCGGGCCAGCTCCACGGCCCTGGGGAAGATCATGCTGTTGTAGTCGCCGGCGCCGATGATCTGCAGCCCGCGCTGGAGGAGGGTGAGCGGGCGGACGGTGGCGGAGGCGTTGCTGTTGAAACCCATCACGACGACCCGGCCGCGCACGGCGGCGTAACGGATGCCCTGCTCCAGGAGGTTGCCGACGGAGTCGACGACCAGGTCGCCGCGTGCGGCGAGTTCGGGGTCGTCCGGGGTGTGGAGGGTGACGCGGCCCGCGAACTCGGGGGCGTCGAAGACCTCCTGCGCGAGCCGCCGCCGGACCGGGTCGGGCTCGACGAGCAGGACGCCGGCCCCGTAGAGCTGGGCGGCCATGGCGGTGACGACGCCCATCGGGCCCGCGCCGACGACCACGGCGGTCTCGCCCGGCGCCAGCCGGCCGGCCTCGATGTTGTTCAGCGCGCAGGCGAGCGGCTCGACGACGACGGCGCGGTCGAAGCTCATGCCGTCGGGTATCGCGTGGCAGAACAGCTCGGGGAGGCGGATGAACTCGGCGAAGGAGCCGTCGTAGTCCAGTCCGACCTCGGTGCCCGCCTTGTGGCCGCAGAAGTTCCAGTGCCCTTCGAGGCAGGTGGAACAGGTGCCGCAGTACAGGGTGGGGTTGACGATGACCCGGTCGCCGACCGCGAAACGGGTGACGCCGGGGCCGGTGGCGTCGACGACGCCGACGGCCTCGTGGCCCATCACCACGCCGGTCTCGGCGGGGAACTTGCCGACGAGCACGCTGCGGTCGGTGCCGCAGATGCCGCTCTGGGTGACGCGGATGACGACGTCGTCGGCGGCCACGGGTTCGGGCTTGGGGTGGTCGACCAGGGCGAGCGTGCGGTCGGCGGTGAGCGTCAGGGCCTTCATGATGCCTCCCTCGCGGACGCGACGGCGGCGCGGCCGAGGTCCCAGCGGATGGATTCGAGGAGCTGCTTGTGGAGTTCGGGGGTGGCCGCGGCGATGCAGGACTTCTGGTTCATCGGGCCGAGGTCCACCAGGGAGGTGCTGCCGAGGCCGTCGCCGTAGGCGTCGGTGATGACGACACCGGCCAGCCGGGCGAGGTACACCACGGCCGCGATGTCGTAGGGGAAGAGGTGCAGGATCGAGCCGCGACCGACCCGCAGGAACGCCTCCTCGGTGTCCGGGTGGTCGCGCAGGACGCGGTTGCCGATGTCGACGTACGCGTCGAGCTGGCCCGTGATGATGCGGGAGATGGAGAAGGTGCTGCTGTTGAAGACGAAGATTCCGCCGGTGTTCGCCGACCGGTCGACGAGGTGGCCGTAGGCCTCGGTCATCAGGTCCATGGGGTGGCCGTTGAACTCGATCGACCAGAACATGCGGGTCAGGTCGGTGTTCCGGCTCAGCTGCGGCACGGGGGCGGGGAAGCCGCCGCTGTCGAGGCCGCCGGTCTCGTCCCCGTAGAGCCACGCACCGCTCTTGATCTCCACCAGGCACGCGGCGTCGACGTCTGCGAGCGTGGGGGCCCCGTCGCCGTAGGGGGCGGCCGCGATGGACACCATGCCCATTTCGAGTCCGGCGGAGGTGGGGCGGGTCCCGTCGATCGGGTCGACCACGAGGAGGACCTCGGGATCGGGCGCGAGCTCCACGTAGGAGCCGTCCTCGGTGTACAGGGCGGTCGGGACGGTGGCGTGGGCGCGGAGGTAGTCCAGTACGGCCTGCTCGGCGACCTCGTCGACGTCGAACTGGGCGTCGCCGCCCGGGGAGTCGCCGTGGACCGACCGCTCGCGCCCGTGGGCCTCGTAGGCCAGCAGTTCGGAGCGGACGTGCTGCCCGAGGGAGGTGAGCAGCTCCTTCATCGGGTTCGCGCTCGGGTTCGCGGTGGTCATCGGGCCAGCTCCGCCAGGAAGAGGTTCTCCAGCTTGTCGCAGATCTCCTCGGCCTGGTCCATGGTGAGGATCAGCGGCGGACGGATCTTCAGGACGTTGCCGTAGCCGTAGCGCGAGGTGCGCAGGATCAGACCGTGGTCCATGGCCTTGGCGGCGAGGTGGTTGGTGAGCTTCACGGCCGGCTTGCCGTCCGCCTCGGCGATCTCGAAACCGATCATGAGGCCGACGCCGCGGACGTCCACGATGGCCGGGTAGCGGCGCTTCATGTCGTGGAGGCGTTCCATGATGGAAGCGCCGGTCCGCGTCACATTGGCCAGGAATTCCGGCTGCCGCACGATGTCGAGCGTGACGTTCGCCGCCGCGGCGGCCAGCAGGTTGGCCCCGTAGGTGAAGGAGTGGTGGCTGGCGGGAAGGCCGGCGAGCCGCTCGTTGGTGAGGATCGCCGCGACCTGGGCGCCCGAACCGCCGAGTCCCTTGGCCGTGGTGATGGCATCGGGCTCGACGCCGAAGTACTGGGCCGCGAACATGTGGCCGGTGCGGCCGATGCCCGTCTGGATCTCGTCGAATATGAGGGCGATGTTCTGCTCGTCGCAGAAGGCCCGCAGCTTCTGCATGTAGCCGTCGGGGGGCACGATGTTGCCGCCGTTCCCGGATATCGGCTCGATGAGGACGGCCGCGACGCGGCCGGAACTCGCGTAGTCGACGAAGTCCTCCAGCCGGTCCACGCACATCAGCCCGCAGGAGTCCTTCTGCTGCCCGTAGAAGCAGCGGAAGCAGTACGGGTCGGGTACCTGGAGGCTGCCGGGGAAGAGGTTGGGGAAGGGCTCGCGACGGAACGAGTTCCCCGACATCGACGTCATCATCATCGTCTGTCCCACATGGCTGCGGAACAGCGTGATGACCTCGGATTTCCCGGTGGCTAACTGGGCCATCTTGATGGCGCCCTCATTGGCGGCGGACCCGCCGGACACCTTGGGGTGCACCTTGGTCAGGCCGGCCGGGGACACGTCCACCAGCCGTTCGACGAGCCCGTTGACCGGGTCGCTCTGGTACGAGGAGGTGATGTGGACGACCTTGTCGAGCTGGTCCTTCATGGCGGCGATGACGGCCGGGTGCGAATAGCCCAGGCTCAGGTTGAACGTCGCCGAAGCGCAGTCGAGGTAGCTGTTCCCGTCCTCGTCGTAGAGGTAGACACCCTCGCCCCGCGCCATCTTGAAGTCGCTGACGGGGTAATAGATGTGATCGGTGACGTCTTTGGTATCCATGGTTCTCTCTCACACGGGTCGGGAAAGCATCACGGTCGTGGACGGTGAGGGGAACTCACGTCCGACGGGAACACGTGGTGTGGAATGGGAGGGGAATACGGCTCGAAGCCGGTGGCGGCGGCCCGGAATACTTCACCCGTCACGGACGGGGATCTCGTGGCTGCGCTTTCTCGATCATCCGATCACATTCCAACAGGCCTTGACAAGAGGCGAATTGTGGACGTGAATCTCATCGCATCGTGATTCATGGCCGGAAAAGCACGGCTTTCAGCTCTTCCGGGGACGTGAACAGATGTCCCTGGAGGCCGAGTTCGCGCGCCGCCCGGACGTTGTCGGACCGGTTGTCGACGAACAGGATCTCGCCCGGGGGCAGTCCGAGTGCGCGGACGCACCACCGGTAGGCGGCGGGCGCGGGCTTGGCGCTGCCGATCCGGCAGGAGAGGCCGCGGACCGCGAACCCCTCCAGCCAGGGCTGGGTGGCCTCGTAGTGGGCGGCCAGTTCCTCGGGGATGTTGGAGAGGAGGCCGAGGACGAGGCCCCGCTCGGCGAGGAGGCCGAGCAGGTCCACCATGCTCCGGTCGATCTCGCTCCAGCTCGCGATGTCGGCGGCGATCAGATCGGCGGTCAGCCGGTCGTCGAGCGGGACCCCCAGCTGTGCGCAGACCTTCTGCCAGTAGCCGGGGCCCGCCACCTCACCCCGGTCGTAGGGGGCGCGGTGGGACCAGTACGCCTCCCAGAAGGGACGGGGATCGCCGCCGAGCGTGCGTTCGAGTACGCCCCGGGACTCGGCGGACTGGACGCGGGCGATCACACCGAACATGTCGAAGAGAACGGCTTTCATGCTTCCGGTTCCTTACGTCGTTCACGTCACGGGGCGGCGACGGCATCCGTGCGCCCCGACGTGCGGGGGCCGCCCGCCCCACCGGGATCGGGGGCGCCCCGCCGCAGCCACAGGCTCAGGACGCCGCACACCACGGCGAGCGCGAACAGCACCAGGGGCACCGTCTTCACCTCCATCGTGTCGATGACGCCGCCCAGCAGCGGCGGGAAGGCCACGCCGCCGATCATCGAAGCGGCGATCACGTAGGCGCCGGCCGCGGACACACCGGGGACGGCGCGGTTCAGCCAGGGCAGGCAGGTCGGGAAGATCGGCGCGATCATCAGGCCGACGCCGAAGTACGCGTACGGGGCGAGGGCCGGCACGGTCGCCAGCAGCAGGAACCCGGCCATGCCCGCGCAGCAGACGATCAGGATCGAGGGCGCGGACCAGCGCAGACTGAGGGGCGCGACGACGAACCGGCCGACGGTCATGGCGGCCCAGTAGGCGGAGGTCGCGGTGGCGGCGGTGGCGGCGCCGTATCCGACGGCTTCGAGGTGGGTGGGCTCCCAGCCGCCCACGCCGGTCTCGATGGCCACGTGCAGGACGTAGATGCCGATGAACGCCGCGATGATCGGGAGCACGCGGGCCCCGCCCGCCGGGGCGCCCTCCGCCGGCTCGGGCCGGGGTTCGCGGGCGGCCACTCCGCCCAGGGTGACCAGGATCAGCAGGCTGACCACGCCGATCCCGACGAAGATCTCCGGGTAGTTGTCCGCCCCGAGCCAGCCGATCAGGGCCGGGCCCGCGATGGCGCCGATGCCGAAGTGCCCGTTGAGCAGGTTGAGCATGGCGGTGCTGCGGCGGCCGAAGCCCACGGCGAAGAGCTGGTTGAGGCCGTAGTCGATGCCTCCGAAGCCCAGGCCGATGACGAACGTCCCGGCGAGGGCCAGGGTCCAGTTCGGCGAGAAGGCGAAGACCGCGGCGCCCGCGGCCATCAGTACGTAGGAGCCGCCGAGCAGCGCCCGGTTGTTCAGGCGGCCCCGCAGGAGGTGGTAGATCAGCACGCCCGCCAGCGCGCCGACGAAGTGGGCGCTGAGGCTGAGCCCGGCCACGGCCGGGCTGATCCCGTACTCCTCCCGCAGGGCGGGGATCGCGGGCCCGTAGAGCGCCTGGAGGGCGCCGATCACCACGAACGCGACGCACGAGGCGGTGATCGCGACGGTGGTGAGGAGAGGCCTTCCCGCTTCGGGCAGGTCGGCCTCACTGGTGGCGGACATGGCTCTCCTCATCGTCCCTGGGCGAATGAACAGATCCAACGTTCATTGTGGCCCTAAATGCACACTGTGCCGGTCACAGTACTCAGGATGAATGTTCGTTACAACAGATCGGATGTGCGAAACGCTCACGGGAGGCCTCTGACGGCTTCATCTGTGCTAAAAGCAGACACATGAACGTGATGGAGAGGCACAAGTTCGTCGTGGGACTGCTCGTGCGGCAGAACCGCGCGACCGTGGCCGAGCTGGCCCAGGCCACCGGGGCGTCGGAGATGACCATCCGGCGGGACCTGGAGGTACTGGAATCCCGGGGCGCGCTGCGCCGGGTCCGCGGCGGTGCCGTCAGCAGCCTGCCCGGCGGCGTCGAGCCGCCCTACGCGATCCGGGCCATGTCCGGGGCGCGGGCCAAGGAGCGGCTGGCGCGCGCCGTCGTCGATCTGCTCACCGACGGCGAGACCGTGGCCCTCGACACCGGCACCACCGCCGTGGCCGTCGCGAAGGCCATGGCCGGCCGCCAGTTCACGGTCACCCCCCTCTCCCTGCACGCCGCCTTCGCCCTCTCCGGGCAGTCCGGCGTCCAACTGGTGATGCCCGGCGGACAGGTGCGTCCCGAGGAACTCTCGTTCTACGGCCAGACCCCCGTGCAGACCTTCAAGGAGCTGTGCTTCGACACGTTCGTCCTGGGCTGCTGCGGCGTCGACCCGGTCCAGGGCGCCACCGCCTACAACCTCGACGACGTCCAGGTGAAGCGGGCCGCGGTGGCGGCGGCCCAGCGGGTGATCCTCGTGGCCTCCGCGGACAAGATCGGCCGCACCGCGCTGGGCCGGATCTGCTCGATGGAGGAGATCGCCCTCGTCGTCACGGACGCCCCCGGCGACTCCCCGGGGGTCGAGGCGCTGCGGGAGCGGGGGGTCGAGGTGGTCCATCCGGCGAACGACTGACCGCGCGGCCATGACGATTCATGTGGGGCGCCCTTCCTGTGCGGCGCGCTTCCGGGACCGGCGCGCCTCGTCCAGCTTCGGGGCGCGGACCGCCGCCTTCCAACGGGGTCCGACCGTCGTGTTGTGGACTGTCGGAAAGACGACAGCAAGTGCTTGCAGAAATTTCCGGCCTCTTCTGTGAGCGCCTCGACCGGCCGCGCGGCGCCCTCCCGTCCGGCGGGCCGTCGTGCGGCCTCCCCCAAATCCCGGCAGCGGGAACACATTTGGCGCCGCCGTCGGGCATCCGTGGTCCCCGGACAAAGCGTGTCCGATACACGTTCCCGCTGCCCCGCCGCTGCCCCGGACTCTTCTAGCATCGCGATCGCGACGGATGCGAACGAGAGAGCGGCGACATGGACACAGTCAGACTGCAGCGCCCGCAGGACCGCCACCGGCCCCGGGGGCTCACCTCCGCGGAGATGGGCCTCTACCGTGAGTTCGCTGAACACGGCCCCCTCCGCAGAAGCCGGTTATCGGCCCGCGAAGATCCCGACGCCGTCATGCGGGCCCTCGAAGGCCTCCTCGCCAACGGGCTGGTCCGGCCGATCGGTGCCGACTGCTTCGCGGCCGCCAATCCGACCGAGGTGGCGGAGGAGTTGCTGAAACGCTGGCAGGAGCGGGTGCAGGGCGCCCAGCTCGACCTGCTGCGTATGCGTGGGCAACTGGCGGAGCTCGCCATCGTCCACGCCGCCCGACGGCGCGCCCTCCAGGGGCCCCCGCTGGAACGCGTCGAGTCGCCCGCGGAGTTGCGACGCATCCTCGACCAGCAGGCCGCGGAATGCCGCCGCGAACTGCTCAGCGCCCGGCCCGGCGGCCCCCGCCCGGCCGCCGACCTGAGCCGCGCACGCGACCGCGACCGGGACCTGCTCGCGCGCGGAGTGCGGGTCCGCACCCTGTACCAGCACTCGGCGCGCTTCGACCCGCCGACCATGCGGCACGAGGCCGAACTGGCGGACCTCGGAGCCGAGGCCAGAACGGTCCCGGGCGGCCTCGTGCGCTGCCTGGTCTTCGACCGGACCCTGCTCGTCCTTCCCCTCGACGACGCGGAGGGCGGCGCACTGCTCGTGCGCAGCCCGGAGCTGGTCGAGTTCGTCGCCGAGATGATCGAACTGCTCTGGGTCACGGGCGGGCACATCACCACGCCGCGCGAGAAGGCCTTCGTCCAGGACGTCGCCGATCAGGTGAAACGATCCATCCTGCGGCACCTGGCCCAAGGCGAGGACGACCGGGCCACGGCCCGCGCACTGGGCATCTCGGTGCGCACCTGCCAACGCCATGTCTCGGCCATCATGCGCCAGTTGGGAGCGACGAGCCGGTTCCAACTCGGCTACCTCGCGCAGCGGCACGAGCTGCTCGCACCCGACGGCCCCGAGGCGGCGAGCACGAACCCGAACCCGATGGCATCGACGTGAACGCCGCCCGACCCCCTTCCGGACGCGCGGCCCTCAGCCCGTGACGGCCCCGGCCCAGTTGCGGATGACGGTCTCCCGCGCCTTGTCCCGCTGTGCCTCCGTCGGGAAGGTCGGCGTGCCCTCCACCGTCGGCAGGTTCTCCGCGGCGGCCTTGTCGATGGTGCCGTCCTCCTTCATGGCGTCCATGAGCACGGGGCGCGCGTAGGCGCGGAGTCGGATGTTCTGCCCCTCCGGGCTGAAGACGTACTCCTGCCACAGGCGCGCCGCCGCGGGGTGCGGGGCGTCCTTGTTCACCCCACTGGCGTAGTACTGGGCGAAGCTCCCGTCGAACGGGATGGCGGTCCGCCAGTCGACGTCCGCGCCCTTGTCGCGGAACTCGTCGGCGTACCCGAGGTTCAGGAAGTCCCAGTCGATGCTGATCGGGGTCGTGCCGTTCTCGATCGTGGCCGGGGTGGATTCGACCGGGATGAAGTTGCCGCTCTTGGCCAGCTCGGCGAAGAAGTCGATGCCGGGCTGGATGTCGTCGAAGGAACCCCCGTTCGCGAGGGCCGCGGCCCACACGCCGGCGAAGGCGGAGCCGGACTTCGTCGGGTCGCCGTTGAGGGCGACCTTGCCCTTGTACTCGGGCTTGCGCAGGTCGTCGAAGGTGGAAGGGCAGGTCGTGACGCGCTTGGCGTCGCAGCCGATCGAGACGTAACCGCCGTAGTTGTTGTTCCAGCGGGCCTTCGGGTCCTTCTGGTCCTTCGGGATCTCGTCCCACGCGGCGACCTTGTACGGGGCGAGCAGCCCCTGCTGGGCCGCGGACCGGGCGAACGGGTCCCCCACGTCGATCACGTCCGGGGCGAGGCCCCCGCTCCTGTGCTCCTTCAGGGCGTTGATCTCGTCCTGGCTGGTGCCCTCCGGATTCTCCACCGTGACCTTGATCCCGTACTTCTTCTGGAAGCCGTCGATGAGAGCGCCGTAGTTCGCCCAGTCGCTCGGGAGCGCGATCGTGTTGAGCGCGCCCTCCTTCTTGGCCGCAGCCGTCAGCGCCGCCATGCCGCCGGCGTCGGGGGCGGAGGTGGCCACCGCGGGCGCTCTGGGAGCGGAGACGGACTCGTCTCCGCAGGCGCCGAGGGCCGCCGCCGTGAAGGCCAGGGAGGCGGCGACGGCTGCTGTCCGGAGACGAGGTGCGGGCACTAAGGCTCCATGGCGGGCGATCGCGTACCGGTCGACTCCAGCGTACGTTCACCGGACCGGGAGGCGCAGTCCCAGTGGGCGGTGTCCCCCCGTGGTTCTCCGCTGCCGGCCTCCTTCGTCGGCGCGTTCTCACAGCGGCTCGTCGTCCCACCCGGCCAGCAGTTCCTCCTCCCCGACCTCCTCGGACGGCGCGCCCCCCTCGTGGAGGGCCTGCTCGCTCCAGATGATCTTGCCGCGAGGGGTGTAGCGGGTGCCCCAGCGCTGGGCGAACTGCGCCACGAGGAAGAGCCCGCGGCCGCCCTCGTCGGTGTCCTCGGCCCGGCGTACGTGCGGGGACGTGCTGGACCCGTCGGAGACCTCGCAGATCAGGTGGCGGTCGTACAACAGCCGCACCCCGATCGGCTCGGTCCCGTAGCGGATGGCATTGGTCAGGAGCTCGCTGAGGATGAGCTCCGTCGTGAACGCGATGTCGTCCAGGCCCCACTCCGACAGGCGCCGGGCGCAGGCGTTGCGGACCTTCGAGACCTCCGCGGGATCCGGGGGCACCTCCCACTCGGCGATCCGGGCGGGGTCCATCAGCCGGGTACGGGCCACCAGCAGCGCGATGTCGTCCGTGGGCCGGGTGGGCAGCACCGCGTCGATCACCGCGGTGCAGGCCTCCTCCGGGGTCCGGGCGGGCCCGGCCAGGGCGGCGCGCAGCGCGGCCAGTCCCGCGTCGGGATCACGGTCCCGGCCCTCGATCAGCCCGTCGGTGAAGAGCGCCAGCGTGGAGCCCTCGGGCAGGGTCAGCTCCGCGGTCTCCCTGGGCAGACCCGCGCCCAGCCCCAGCGGCGGGGAGACCGGCACCTCGGGGAAGGACACCGTGCCGTCCGGGAGCACCAGGGCGGGCCCCGGATGACCGGCGGTCGCGGCCGCCACCCGCCCCGAGACGGGATCGTAGACGGCGCACAGGCAGGTGGCCCCGGTGATCCCCTGCCACTCCTGCTCGTCGGCGTCGATGTGGGCCACCAGCTCGTCCAGGTGGTTCAGGAGCTCGTCCGGAGGCAGGTCGAGCATCGAGAAGTTGTACACGGCGGTCCGCAGGCGACCCATGGTGGCCGCGGCGTGCAGACCGTGCCCGACGACGTCCCCGACCACCAGCGCCACCCGCGCGCCCGGCAGCGGGATCACGTCGAACCAGTCACCGCCCACACCGGCCTGGGCCGCCAGATAGCGGTGCGCGACCTCGACGGCGGTCTGCTCCGGTACGCCCCGGGGCAGCAGGCTGCGCTGCAGGGTGTCGGCCACGGTGTGCTCGCGGGTGTAGCGGCGTGCGTTGTCGACCGACAGCGCGGCCCGGGCGGTCAGCTCCTCGGCGAAGGACACGTCCTCCTCGTCGAACGGCGGGGAGTCCTGCCCCCGCCAGTACCCGGCCATCCCCAGCGCGACGCCCCGGGCCCGCATGGGCACGGCGATCAGGGAGTGGAAGCCGCGGTCCAGGATCCTCTGTGCGTTCCCCGGGTCCTGGGCCCGCCAGTTCTGGGCGGTGCGCAGGTCCGCCTCCAGGACCCCGTGGCCCGCGGCCAGCCCGGCGGCCATGGGGGTCGACGGTACGAACCGGATCAGCCGGCCGACCGGGTAGAGCGGGTGGTCGCCCCGCAGGCCGACGCGGGCGGTGCGGCGCATCTCGGTGGTCGCCTCGGGCGGCTCCTCGCCGCGCAGCACCGGGTCCAGCAGGTCGATCGTGACCACGTCCGCGAAGCGCGGGACCGCCACCTCCGCCAGTTCCTGCGCCGTGCGCTCCACGTTCAGCGTCGTCCCCACCTGCACCCCGGCGTCGTACAGCAGGTTCAGCCGCTCGCGGGCCACCTCGGCCCTGCCGGACAGCGCCCGCAGCTCGGTGGTGTCCCGCAGCGTCACGACCGTGCCGGTCGACCCGAAGGGGGCGGTGGGCCGGATGTTCACCGCCAGGAGCCGGTCGGCCGCCATGTGCACCTCGTCCGTCGCGGCCCGGCCCGACGCCAGCCGCTCGGCGATGCCCTCCTCCAGCCCCAGACCCGTGACGGGGCGCCCCTCCGCGTCCGCCGGCAGGTCCAGCAGCCGCCGCGCCTCGTCATTGGCCAGCAGCAGCCGCCCGCCGTCGCCGACGATCAGCACGCCTTCGCGGACCGCGTGCAGCACCGCGTCGTGGTGCTCGTACATCCTCGTCATCTCGGCCGGCCCCAGGCCGTGGGTCCGGCGCAGCAGCCGGCGGCTCACCAACGCGGTGCCGCCCGCGGACAGCGCGAGCACCACGGCCGCGCTGCCGAGGACGACGGGCAGCTGCCGGTTCACCATGCCCTTGACGTTCTGGACCGTGACGGGGGAGGAGACGATGGCGATGACCTCGCCCCGGGCGTCCTTGACCGGGACCACCGAGACCACGGACTGCCCCAGCGACCCCTTGAACGTCTCGGTGAACGACTTGCCCGCCGCCGCCTTCGAGAACGGGCCGACGACGTGCCTCCCGAGCTGCCGCGGGTCGCTGTGGGTGATGGTGACCCCGTCGAGCGTGTACGTGTTGATGCCGTCGACCCCGGCGATCTTCCGGGCCGCCTCGGCGCTCGGCTGGAGCAGCGCGGTGGGATGGGGGCTGCGCAGGGCGGCGACGATCCCCGGGGACTCCGCGAACGTCCCGGCGGCGGCGAGCGTACGGTGCCGGGCGTCGTTCATGGCGGCGCTGCGGCCCTGGACCACGAGCACCACGACCAAGGCGGCGACGAGAAGGACCACGAGGGCCAGCTGGACGAGGAACACCTCACCGGCCAAGCTGCGCACACTCAGCAGGGAAGACAGCCGCTGCGCCCGCCCCGCCCCTCCCTTGGCGGGAGGGGCGGGCTCCTCGTGCTCCCGTTGACCGTCCGTGCCCGGACGCCGGGGAGCGGCGGAAGGTCTCGCGGCCGAGCGGAGCAGCCGGCGCCTGAGTCCTCCCAGGTAGTTGCTCACCCGTCCATTTTCCAACCTCTGCGGCTTGTCGGCAGCGCGCGGCGAGGGTCCGGCGGCGGTGCGGCGCCGGCGGCGCCGCGCGACCGGCCGGGTCGGCCCCTCCCTCGCGCACCTGCGCGTGATCAGACCGGCGACGGTGCGAGCGCGGCCGGTCGGACCGCAGGGGAGACGCGCCCCGCGTCATGGAGGGGCGGTCGGTTCGGCGGGGTCGCGGGCGCCTCGGTGTCCGTCAGGAGCGCGATCAGCGTGATCCGGGCGCGGGCCACCCGGGAGCGGACCGTGCCGATGGGACAGCCGACGGCGACGGCGGCCTCGGCGTACGGGAGGCCGAGGAGCTGGGTGAGGACGAACGCCTCGCGCCGCTCGGCGGGGACGGCCGCCAGCAGTTCCGCGAGGGCGACGCCGTCGTCGAAACCGGGAAGGCCGTACGGCTGGCTCTGCTCGGCGGCGGCCTGCCAGTCGTGCCGGTCCGACAACCGGGGGCGGGCAGCGGCATGGCGCACGCTGTCGACGACGGTGCGCCGGGCGATGGACAGGAGCCAGGTACGCGCGGAGGAGCGGCCCTCGAAACGGGGGAGCGCGGCGAGCGCCCGCAGGAACACGTCCTGCGTGAGGTCTTCGGCCGCCTGGGGATCCGCGCCGAGGTACGCCACGTACCGCCAGACGTCGCGGTGCAGGGCCCGGACGAACCGGTCGGCCTTCGCGGGGTCCCCGTCGCGCGCGGCGAGGGCCAGTCGTGTCACCTCCGCGTCGGACTCCGGGGTGTGCCGGGCCGGCCTTTCGCCGGCGGGACGGTGCTGGGTGGGCAGGGCAGGAGTCATCGCCACAGGTCCTTAGGGGCAAGGTGTCCGGCACCGCACGCGGCGGGGCCGGTGAAGGGGGTACGGCCCGCCGGAGGGCATGGCCGATGCCCGAGGCGCGACAGGCGGGAGAAGGGCCGTCAGCGCACGCTCGGGGAACCTGCTGTCACAGGACAGCGGTTCCCGGCGGCGGGCCCCGCTGGGTGATGGCGTGGACGAGGAACAGCTGCGGGAGCGCGGGGCCCCGCCGCGGCCGACGTACGGGGACGCGCGGCCGGGCAGGAGCCGGAGCGAGGCCGAAGAGCAGCCGAAGCGGTGTCCAGAGCCGGCCCGCGACGGCGCGCAGGATGCGGAAGGCTCCCCTTTCGCCGTGGGCCAGCCACAGGCCGCAGAGCAGAGCGGCCAACAGGTGCGCGGCGATCATGCCGATCGGGGACATGCCGATGGAGGACGCGTCGAGCGGGGGCGGGTCGAGCGTGGTCATGCCGGCCATGCCCGGCATCTCGTGCGTCCCGGCCATGGCGCCCATGTCGTGCACGTCGTGCATGCCGTGGTGCGCGTGCGAGGTGCCGGACGGCGGGGAAGGGCGCAGGACCGACTGGGCCAGGGAGAAGCCGGAGTGGAGCGCCCCCTGGACCGCGACCGTCGCCGCGATCACCGCGAGCGGCCCGCGTTCACGGCTCGCGAGGGACCAGGCGGCGATCGCCGTGCCCACGAAGCCGGCGGACATCGCCCACCAGGGCACGGCCGTACCGGACATGAGCACGTGGCCGACCGACGCGAGCAGCACGCAGACGGCTGCGAACATCGCAGCCCGTACCGCTCGTAAACCGTGGCCTGGCGTCATGGCGGTTCATCCTCGCATCGGCCTTCAGGGCTGTGCAGGGGGGTGCGCACTTCCTGACAAGTTCTCGACCGCGGGTGCGGCACCCCTTGAAATCCGTACGTCCGCGAGCCGGTTGTGGCGCAGGGCACAGAGGGAGGAGGGAACTCCGGCACCGGTCCATCCGACTGCCTTCCCGGTCGGTCGTGCGGTTCAACATCCGGGAACGGAGATTTCTGTGACGTCAGGGAGGACGGAGGCGGCGACCGCTCCCGCGGCGGGCGGTCCGGCCCGGGAGGCTCGACGCCTGACCGCGCTGCTCACCTGCGCCATGGCGTTCTCGATGCTCCAACTGTTCCTGATCGGCGCGCTGGGGCCGCGCCTCGTCGACGAACTCGGCATTTCCCCGACGGTGTTGGGGCTGACGACCACGGTCGGATTCGGGACGGCCGCCGCGCTCTCCCCGGCCGGCGGCCGGATGGTCGACCGCGTCGGGCCCCGGCGCTCGCTGGCGCTCCTGCTCCTCGTCTCCTCCCTCGCGCTCGCCCTGATCGGTTCCGCTCCGGGCGCGCCCCCGCTGCTGGGCGCGGTCGCGCTGGGCGGCGTACCGCAGGCCCTGGCCAACCCCGCCACCAACAAGGCGATCCTGGCCGTGGTCCCGCAGGCCCGGCGGGGTGCGGTGACCGGCCTCAAGCAATCCGGTGTGCAGTTGGGCGCGTTCGCGGCCGGACTGCCGCTCGCCGCCCTCGCGGGCGCACTCGGCTGGCGGGGCGCGGTGTGGACGGCCTCCGGGGCGGCACTCCTCGCCGGAGCGTGGGCGCTGCGCGCGCTGCCCGCCGACCCGGCCGTCCGGCCGGCCCCTTCCGTTCGTACGGCGTTCACACCGCGCGGGATGGTGGCCTGGTTGGCCGGCTTCTCGGTGTTCCTGGGAGCCGGGATCGCCTCCGTCAACACGTACCTCGCCCTGTACGGGGTGCGCGGCCTGGGCATGGGCCCCACCGTGGCCGGCGGCCTGGTCGCCGTCCTCGGCGTCGCGGGCGTCCTCGGGCGGGTCGGGTGGTCGCAGGCCGCCCGACCGGGGCGGGCCGAGTGGCTGCCGGCTCTGCTGGCCTGCGGCGCCGTGGGCGCCGCGGCCCTGCTGGCGGGCGGGCTGTCGGCGCGTCCGCTGGTGTGGGTCGGCGCCGTCGCCGTCGGAGTGTTCGCCGTCTCCGGCAACGCCGTCTCGATGGTGCTGGTCGTACAACGCGCGGCCCCGGGCCGGGCGGGACGGGATTCGGCGCTCGTCGCGGCGGGGTTCTTCGCCGGATTCGCCGCGGGACCGCCGCTGTTCGGCCTCCTCGCGCAGAGCGGGCGGTACGGGGCCGGATGGCTGTTGGTCGGGGTCGAGTTCGCGGCGGCGGCAGCGGTCGCGTTCCTCTGGGCCGTACGGGACCGGCGCGCGGGGACGGGGAAGACGGCATGACCTCCGACGACTGGGCCGGCCGGGCGCTCACGGCCGTCATCGACCGGGTCACGGTGACCGAGACCGAGGTCGGCAACCGTTTCCCGCTGTACGCCGACCCGGCCGACGGGCGGTGGAAGACCACCGGCCGCGGCTCGTGGACCGGCGGTTTCTGGGCCGGGCTGCTGTGGCTCCGCGCCCGCCGCACCGGGGACCGGGCACACCGGCGGGCCGCCGTGGAGTGCACGGCCCGGCTCGCGCCGTGGGCCGGGGCCGACACCGCCACCCGGGGGCTGATCTTCTGGTACGCGACGGCCCCGGCACCCGACGCGGCCGAAGCGGTCGCGCTCCGGGCGAGGGCGGCCCGTGCCTGCCTGGACTCCTACGATCCAGGGGCGGGCGTCGTCCCCTGGGGCGCGGCCCTCGGCGGCCCCCGCCTCCTGGCCCGCGCGGACGCGGTACCGGGGCTGGTACCCCTCCTGGCCGGGGCGGGACCCGAGGGGCCGGCCGTGGCGGCGACCCACCTCCACCGGCACCTGGACCTCTGCCTCGGCGCGGAGGGAGCGGGGAACGGCGGCCGGCCGCGGCCCGCCTGGCGGTTCGACCCGGCCACGGGGTGGCACCCCCACGAGGACCCGCCACCCGGCTGGAGCCGGGGCGAGGCGTGGCTGCTCCTGGCCGTGGCCGACGCGCTGCTCCACCCCGAGGTGGCCGGCCACCGGCCCGAGCGGCTCGCCTTCGCGGCGCGACAACTGCTGGTGCGGGCGGAGGTCCTGACCGGGCGGCTCGTCCCGCCCAACGAGGCGTCCCGGCCGCTGGGGCCCGTCGACACCTCGGCCGCCGCCATCACCGCCGTCGCCCTGCTCAAGCTCTCCCGGGCACGGGCGCCCAGGGCCGCGGCGTGCTCCTCCCGGGCCGCGGCCATCCTGCGCCGACTGACCGAGGCCCACCTCACGGGACCGGGCCCGGACCGCCCGGCGGGCATGCTGCTGGACGGCTGCTACGACGCGGCCAAGGGCCTGGCGGTACGCCACGAACTGATCTGGGGCGACTTCTTCCTGGCCCTCGGCCTGGCCGCACTCGACGACCAGGACGACCTCGTCGACATCACCCGCGTCTAGACCGACCTCACGCCCCCTCAGGCCTCCCTCAGGCCCCGTGCCCGGAGCCGTGGCCGTAGCCGCGCAGCACCCGGCGGGCCACCGAGGTGATGTGCAGCTCGTCCGGACCGTCGAGGATCCGGGCCGCCCGCCCGACCCGGAACAGGGCGGGCAGTGCCGTGTCGGGGCCGAGTCCGGCCGCCCCGTGGACCTGGATGGCGGAGTCCGTGACCTGCTGCAACATCCGCGCGGCGGCGACCTTGGCCAGACCCACTTCGGTACGGGCGTCCGCTCCGGCCGCGATCAGGGCGACGGCCTCGTGGACCAGGGGGCGGGTGGTGCGCAGCGCGAGCAGCGCGTCGAAGACGTGCTGCTGGACCAGCTGCCGGCCGGCCAGGGGCCCGCGTGACCCGCCGCGCGTGGCGGCGCGTTCGCACATGAGGTCGAAGGCCCGCTGTGCCTGGCCGAGCCAGCGCAGGCACCGCAGGGTGCGGCCGAGCGCGAGCCGCTCGCCCGCGATGTCCAGTGCGTCGCCGCCCGCGCCCAGGAGGTGGTCGGCGGGCACGGGCACCCGGTCCAGTTCGATCTCGTACTGGTCCGCCGCGCCCAGTACGGGCAGTCGGCGCACGACCCGGAATCCGGGCGAGCCGGTCGGTACGAGCAGCAGGGACAGCCCCTCCCGGTCGCCCGTCGCCCCGGCCGTCCGCGCCATGACGGTGACGAGGCCCGCGCCCGCGGCGCCGGAGGTGAACCACTTGCGGCCGCTGACCCGCCAACTGCCGTCGGGCCGGGCCTCGGCGCGGGTGCCGGTGAGGAGCGGGTCGGTACCCGGCACGTCCGGTTCGGTCATGGCGTAGCAGGCACGCAGCTCGCCCGCGACCAGCCGCTCCAGGTACTCCTCGCGGACCCGGGCGCCACCGTGACGGTTGAGCATCGTGACGTCGAGCAGGGGTGCCGAACCCAGCGCGGCGGGACCGTGATCGCTGGCACCCTCGGCCTCGGCCAGCGCCGCGTACTCACGGAAGGTCAGGCCGCCGCCGCCCAGGTCCGCGGGGAGCGGCAGGGCCCACAGCCCGGCGGCGCGCGCCTCGGCCCGCAACTCGGCCAGGGCGGCGACGGCCTCCCTTCCGCCCGTGTCCAGCACCGTCTCGGACGGGAACACCCTCGTGCGGACGAACGCGCCGATCCGCTCCTCCAACTCGCTCGTCCGCATGCCGGGTCGCTTCGATCCGTCGTGCACCGCACCCGAAACCGTCACCGCGTACCTCCTCGTTCCCGGGAACCCGTGGGAACTGCTGTCCGACTCCCTGTCCGAGGAACTGGTCGGGTGCGCACCCCCGGGAGTTCCCGCGTTCCGTTCGACCTGGGCGACGGCCACCGCCGCGCCGGGAGAGGAGAGGCATGGCGTCCCCCGCAACCACGCAGACGGTCCGGCCGCTCGACGCACTGGGCTTCGGCACCTCGGGGCCCCCGCAGATCACCGACCTCGTCACCGCGCACCTGCGGCTGCTCGGAGCGAGATCCGACGGGCTCGCCGACGACGACCGGTCGGGCCGCGTCACGCTACGCGGCGGCGGCTTCGAGCCGGGGCGCGCGACCACCGGCTGGGCGAGCCACGGGAGTGGGCTCGTCGACGAGGCGACCGTGCAGGCCGCCACCGGCATGATGGCCGTCCACGGCCGGCGCGACGGAGCGCCGCGCGGCCTGGCCGCCGACTACGCGGCGACCGCGACCGCCGTCCTCACCGTCCAGGGACTGCTCGCGGGCCTGGTCGGTCAGGCCCGCGGAGTCGAGCCCACCCACGTCACCGTCGGCGCCGACCGCGCCGGGCTGCTCGCCGTGTCCCAGTACCTCGCGGCGGCCGGGGCCGATGAGGGTGAAGCCGCCGAACTCGCCCCGGGAGGGCCGCCCTTCGCCTCCGCCGAGGGGGTGCTGTTCGAGCTGGAGACCCTGGACCCGGGAGCGTGGGCCGCGTTCTGGCGGGCCCTGGAAGCCCCGGCCGACGCGATACGCGCGGGATGGCGGCCGTTCCAGTTCCGCTACGCCACCGCCTGCGCGCCCTTCCCCCGAGCGCTCCACGCCGTCACCCGTTCACACCCCCTCCCGCGGATCCGACGGGCCGCGCTGGCCTCCGGCGCCGAGGTGTGCGTCCTGCGCACCCTGGCCGAGCGCGCCTTGGAGGCCGACGGCGCCGCACCCTGGTCGCTGCGGCCACTGGCCGACGGCCTCCTGCCCGGGAGCCCGCGCAGGCCCGCCGGCCCCACCGCCCGCCGGCCGCTGGCCGGACTCACGGTGCTGGAGGCGGGCCGTCGCATCCAGGCGCCGCTCGCGGCCCACCTGCTCGGGCTGCTGGGGGCCGAGGTCATCCGGATCGAGCCGCCGGGCGGCGACCCGCTGCGGGGCATGCCGCCCGCCTGCTCCGGGATCTCGGCGCGCTGGCTCGCCCTCAACCGGGGGAAGAAGGCCGTCGAGATCGACATCAAGTCCGAGTCCGACCGGCGCCGGCTGCGGGAGATGGCGGCGGAGGCGGACGTCTTCCTGCACAACTGGGCACCGGGCAAGGCCGCCGAGCTCGGGCTCGACGCCGAAGACCTCGCACCCGTCAACCCGAGCCTCGTGTACGCCTACACGAGCGGCTGGGCCGACCGCCTCCGGGACGCCCCCATGGGCACCGACTTCATGGTTCAGGCCCGCACCGGCGTCGGCGAGGCCGTACGCCCCGAGGGCGAGCCCCCGGCACCTTCGCTGATGACCCTGCTCGACGTACTCGGTGGCCTGCACGGCGGCGAAGCCGTGCTCGCGGGACTGCTGCTGCGCGAACGCACCGGCCGCGGCGTCCGGGTGGACTCCTCGCTCCTCGGCGCCGCCGACACCCTGACCGGCCCCGCCCTGCGGAGGGCGGCGCGCGGGGAGAACCCCCGACGGCCCGCCGGTTTCCGCCGCCCCCTGCCGACGGCCGACGGCTGGATCGCCCCCGCCGACGAGAGCGCGGTCGCCGCGGCCGCGTACGACCTGCGCGACCTCTCCACGACCGACGCCCTGGCCCGGCTGGGTGCCCACGGCCTCACCGCCACCGCCGTCACCACCGACCTCGCCGACCTGCACCACGACCCGCGGTTCGCCGGCTCGATCGGCCGCGACGCGCACGGTGCCCCCGCCGTTCCCGACCCCTGGAGCTACGCATGACCGTCGAACTGCACGACCTGCTGCCCGCCGGACTCCGACGCTCCTGGGTGGTCGACGGCACCTGCCCCGACCTCGACCTCTACAGCCTCTTCCGCGCCCGACAGATCGCCGACCTGCACCGCACGGCCGTCCTGGATGCCAAGGGAAAGCTCTGCTACACCGCACTGGACCGCAAGGTGCGATGTCTGGCCACCGGCCTGAGAGGTCTCGGCATACGCGAGGGTGACGTGGTCGGCGTACAGCTCCCGAGCAACCGGAACGCCGTCATCGCAGACCTGGCCCTCGCCGCCCTCGGCGCCGTCGCCCTGCCCTTCCCCGTGGGCCGCGGCACGGTCGAGGCCGAGTGCCTGCTCCGCCGGGCCGAGGCCGTCGCCGTCATCGCCGCGATCGAACACCGCGACTTCCGGCACGCGGCCGACCTGCGCACGCTCTCGCGGACCCTGCCCGCCCTCCGGCACGTCGTCGCGGTCGGCCCCGGTACCGCCCCCGAGGGAACGGTCCCGTGGTCGGCGCTCGTGCGCCGCGACCTCGGCGGCTTCGTCCCCGCCCGCCCGGACCCGGACAGCGCCGCCCGGATCCTCGTCTCCTCGGGCTCGGAAGCCGAGCCGAAGATGATCGCCTACTCGCACAACGCGCTGGCCGGCGGACGGGGGAACTTCCTCGCCTCCCTCATCCCCGACGCGGCGCCCCCGCGCTGCCTCTTCCTCGTGCCGCTCGCCTCGGCCTTCGGCTCCAACGGGACGGCCGTCACCCTCGCCCGGCACGGCGGCACCCTGGTCCTGCTCGACGAGTTCTCGCCCGGGGCCGCCATCGCGGCGATCCGCGAGCACGAGCCCACCCACGTCCTCGGCGTGCCCACCATGGTCCGGATGATGATCGAACGCCTCGACGCGACGGGCGAGCGGCTGCCCGCGCCCACCGCGCTGGTCCTGGGCGGTGCTCCGCTCGACGCGGCGACCGCCGGCGCCGCCGCGAAGGCGTTCGGCTGCCCCGTGGTCAACCTCTACGGGTCCGCCGACGGGGTCAACTGCCACACGGGACTGGCCCATACGGTCCCCCCGACCGACGCGGCGGGCGTCGTCGCGGGCCACCCCGACCCCAGGGTCGCGGAGATCCGCATCGCCGACCCCGACACCCACGAGCCGCTGCCCCGCGGCGACATCGGGGAGATCATCTCCCGGGGTCCCATGACCCCGCTGTGCTACGTGGGCGCCCCCGATCTGGACGCCCGCTACCGCACGCCCGACGGCTGGGTCCGCACCGGAGACCTCGGCCACCTCGACGCCGACGGCGTCCTGCACGTCGTGGGCCGCCTGAAGGACATCGTGATCCGCGGCGGCGCCAACATCAGCCCGGCCGAGGTCGAACGCGAACTCCGCTCGCACCCGCAGGTCCGGGACGTGGTCTGCGTGGGCGTCCCCGACCCCCTGATGGGGGAGCGGCTGGCGGCCTGTGTCGTGACGCGGGGCCCGCAGCACCCGACCCTGGACGCCCTCGGCGCCCACCTGACGGCGCGGGGTCTGGAGCGGCGCAAGCACCCCGAGCGGCTCCTGGTGATGGGGGAGGTACCCCTGACGGCGGCGGGCAAGCCGGACCGGACCGCCCTTCGGGAACGTCTGGGCGGGGTCCTGCCGCAGGCACCGTACGGACGCCCCGGGACGGTGCCCCTCGCCGAGGCCGGATGACCGACGGGCCCGGCAGCCGAGTGCTGCCGGGCCCATCGGGGTCACCGCGCGGCCATGGCGCCGCCCCGTTCAGGAGCCGCTCATGGCCTTCTTCAGCTCGGCGGCCGCGTTGCGGTACACGGGCAGCAGGTCGAGGTCCTCGCCCGGATAGTTGACGATGTCGACCTGCCTGGCGCCCGAGTCGGGCAGGACCGTACCGGTCGACATGTGCGCGTTGTCCAGTACGAGGGCCGGCTTCTTGGCGGACAGCTCAGCCAACTGCCCCGGTGTGACGGCCTCGGGGCCGTACGTGCCCACCGTGGTGGCGCCCGCGAGCCTCGCGGCCCAGGCGGTGAACACCTGCGTGACCGCGGAAGGGCTCTTGCCGCCGAGCCAGGCCGCCCGGACGTCCTCGGCCTGTTTCGCGTACTCGACGTCGAAGCCGCTCTTCCACCGCGTGGCCGCGTCCCGCGTGCCGAACAGAGCGGCCAGCCTGTCGACCTCGGCCTTGACCTTGTCGGGGTCGTTGTCGAGGTTCACCTCGACCGGCTTCGCCTTGGAGCCGACGGCCTCCTTGATCTTCGCGGCGTACGGCTCGAACGGCGCGTACAGCACGAAGTCGGCCTTGGCGACGGCGGCCAGATCGGAGGGCTTGGGGTCGTAGTCGGGGGCGTGGTGCACGGACTGAGGCACGATCACCTTGACGTCCTCGGCCCCGGCGGCCTTCGCGAACGCGCCCTCCCAGGTGGTGGTCACGACCACCACGGGCCCGTCTTTCCCGGCGGCCGGAGCGCCGTCGGCGGTCTCGGGCCCGGTGCCGTTTCCGCAGCCGGTGACGAGGGCGAGTGCCGCGCTCAGTGCGACGGGGGAAGTGATGCGGACGCGGGTGCGCGCCATGAGCCGATTCTCCGTTCGGGGATGAAGTGCACCGCGAGGACGAGCGCCCCCGCGGTCAGGACGAGTACGGGGCCGGGCGGCCAGTCCAGCAACAGGGCCAGCAGGAACCCGGTCGCGTTGACGGCCACGCCGATGCCGACCGCCCAGAGGGTGATCGACTTCAGCGAGTCGCCGAGGCGGCGCGCGGCGAGCGCGGGCAGCAGGGTCAGGGCGTCCACGAGCAGGGCGCCGGTGAGCTTGATGGCGCCGGCGACGCCGACGGCGACGAGGACCAGGAGGGCGGCCGTGAGGACGCGTACCGGCACGCCGGAACACTGGGCGAGCTCCCGGTCGTACAGGAGCAGCCCCACATCCCGCCTCCGCCACCAGAACAGGCCCGGTACGACGGCCGCGAGCACCCCCAGCACGACGAGGTCGGGCGTGCCCACGGAGAGGATCGACCCCCACAGCAGGGCGAAGGCACTCGACGCGTTCACCCCCGACACGGCGAGCAGCAGCAGCGCGGCGGCGATGGCGAGGCTCATCAGCAGGCCCATCGCCCCGGACAGCCCGTCCGGGGTGCGGGCGAGAGGTGCGACTCCTGCGCCGGCCAGTGCGCAGGCGACGAGCGCGCACAGCATCGGGTCGAGTCCGGTGAGCAGTCCGACGGCGATGCCGAGCAGGGCCACGTGCATCATCGCGAACCGGACCGGCATGATGTCGAGCCCGACGACGACGACCCCGATGACGGGCAGCCCGATCGCGGCGAGCAGCAGGGCGAGGCCCGCCCGCTGGACCGGCACCAGTTGGAGGAGCGCACCGAGATCGGCGCCGGCGAGGGTCGCCGAGGTCACCGCACCTCCCGCAGCCGGCCCGCGGCCATCTCCATGACGCGGTCGCAGCGATCGGCCAGGGCCCGGTCGTGGGTGACGACGACCAGGGTGACCGGCAGGGAGGTCAGGACGTCCGCGGCCTCCGCCTGCCCGTCGAAGTCGAGGGCGGCGGTGGGCTCGTCCGCCAGCAGCACCTGGGCGCCCGCCGCCACGCAGCCGATCGCCCGGGCCAGGTACATCCGCTGCAACTGGCCGCCGGACAGGGTGTGCAGGGGGCGTTCGACCAGTGCCCCGACCCCCAACCGGGCGGCGGCCTCGTCCGCCGCCTCCGGCGCCGCACTGCTTGCCAGGAGCTCGCGCCCGAGCAGGGGGAAGCGGCCGACGGCCGGCTTCTGGGGGATCCAGGCGCAGGCGCGTCGCCGTCGGGCCCACTCGGCGGCGGAGCCGGCCTCCCGGCCGCCGACCGCTATGGAGCCGGTCGTCCGAGGGTGCAGGCCGAGCACCGCGCGCAACAGCGTGGTCTTTCCCGATCCGTTGGTTCCGGTCAGCGCGACGCGCTCACCGGCGGCGATCTCCAGGTCCACGTCGGAGACCGCCTCCACCCGGCCGTGCCGGCAGGCCACCGCCCGCATGCGCACATCCAGACCGCCCATCCCGCACCTTTCCGCCGCTCCGGTCCATGTGGAGCGACGGTGTCCGCCGCCCATGTCCCAGTAGTCGGACGGCGAGGGACGGGAGTTCCCGCGAACCGGGGATTCCGGGGGTGCGACCCCGTGGTCAAACCGGCGAGCGGTCAGTACGCGTAGCTGGACCTGCCGTTCGTGGAGGCGGAGACGTGGCTGATGTCGCTCCCCGGAGGGAGGGCGACGACCGGAGAGTTCGACGCGGTGTTGACGCTTCCGTTGCCGAGCTGGCCGTTGGAGTTCGAGCCCCACGCGATCACGGAGCCGTTGTCGAGTGCGGCGATGGTGTGGTCCGGGCCGCCGGCGATCTCCTTCACGCCCCGGACGCCGTCGATGGGAACGGCGGTGGTCCGGTCGTCGGTGTATCCGTCCCCGAGTTGTCCGGAGCCGTTGTCTCCCCAGCCCCTGACGCTGCCGTCGTCCAGGACGGCGAAGCTGCCGTTCGTGGTCGCGGACACCTTGGCGACCGAGTCGAGGTACTGGACGGTGACGGGCACCGCGCTCTTCGTCGTGCTGTCGTTGCCCAGTTGACCGTCGAGGTTGCGGCCCCATGATTTGACGGTGCCGTCCGCGGCCAGGGCCAGGACGTGGTTGCAGCCGACCGAGACGGCCACGACGTCGGTGAGGTCCTTCACCTGCTTGGGGGTGTTGCTGGTCGTTTCGGCGCCGGTGCCCAGGCGGCCATCGGCGCCCGAACCCCATGCCCAGACGGTGCCGTTGTCGCGCAGGGCGACGCTGAAGTCGCAGCCGGCTCCGACGTCGACGACCCTGTCCAGGCTCTGCACGCGCACGGGGGTCTTCTGGACCCCGCCGGGGTCGGCGGCGTTGACGCCGTTGCCGAGCTGTCCGGAGGCGTTGCTGCCCCAGGACAGGACGCGGCCGTTCTGTACGGCGAGCGCGTGGTTGAGTCCGGCGGCGACGTGGCTGATGCCCGAGAGCCCGGCGACCGCGGCCGGTGCGTACTGGATGGTCTGGGTGCCGTTTCCGACCTGCCCGGAGGTGTTGGCGCCCCAGGACATCACGGTGCCGTCCTTGAGCAGGGCGACCGCGAACGCCGTGGCGGCGGTGGCCGGGGTGCCGGCGACGGCGTCCGCGCCGCCCGCTGCCAGTTCCTGTACGTCCTGCCGGGCGATTCCCTGGACATTGGTCGGGGTGGGCTGCTGCTGACTGCTGTAGTTGCCGAGCTGGCCGCCGGAGTTGTTTCCCCAGCTGCGGACCCACGGGTTGCTGCTGTCCGCGTGTGCGGTGAGGGCGGGCGCGCCGAGTGCCGTGAGGGCGAGCGCGGTGGTGAGGGTGACGGTGGTGGTGCGGGCGAGGGGCATGCCTGGGCCTTTCGACGGGGCGGGGGAGGCGGGTGCGTTCGCGGCGTTCACGTCAGTACGCGTACGAGGTGTTGCCGCCGAGCGAGGCCGTGACGTCCTTGATCGCGGAGCCCTCGTCGAGGATGTCGACGGGCGCGTAGCGGGCGGTGTCGGTGCCGTTGCCGAGCTGGCCCTCGCTGTTGTCGCCCCAGGTGAAGACCTTGTCGGCGGTGACGGCCATACCGTGACGCGCGCCCGCCGCCAGGTGCTGGACGCCCTCCAGACGGCGGATCTCGATGGGCGCGGTCCGGTTCGTCCGGGCGACGCCGGCCTCGAAGTTCTCGTCGGCTTCGAGGAGCTGACCGTACTGGTTGCTGCCCCAACCCCAGACCCTGCTGTCGCTGGTGCGGGCGTAGTTGTGGTCGGCGCCCGCCTCGATCTCGACGACGCCCTCCAGCCAGTCGACGTCGACGGGCACGGTGGAGGACGTGGTGCTCGAAACGCCCAGCTGGCCGTACAGGTTGTAGCCCCAGGACTTGACCGTGTTGTCGGAGGTCCTGGCGAGGGCGTGGTGGCAGCCCGCGTCGATCTCGACGATGTCGTCCAGCCCCTGGACCTTCACGGGTACGGAGCTCAGCGCGCGGCTGCCGTTGCCGAGTTGTCCGTGGACCCCGCGTCCCCAGGCGTACACGGCGCCGTTCTCCAGGAGGGCCAGGCTGAAGTCGCAGCCCGCCGAGATCTGCGAGACCCTCGGCGGCAACTGGACCCGGTCCGCGACGGTGCGGCCGTCGCCGGTGCGGTTGTTGCCGAGCTGGCCATAGGCGTTGTTGCCCCAGGAGTAGACCTGCCCCCGGGTGTCGAGGGCGAGGGCGTGCGACCCGCCGGCGGCGATGTCCTTGATGCCGTTCAGACCCGGGACGGTGGCGGGCACCGCCTGGGCGGCGCGTCCGCCGTTGCCCAACTGGCCCGAGGAGTTGTGCCCCCACGCCTTGACGGTCTTGTCCGTCAGGGCGAGGACGAACGAGTCGGACGAGGAGGTGCCGCCGGCCGACATCTTGTCCACGTCGTTCCTGAAGAGGCTCGTCACCGAAGCGGGAGAAAGGCTGTCGGCCCGGGAGCCGTTGCCGACCTGGCCGGTCCGTCCCGCACCCCAGGCCAGAACGGTCGGATTCCCCTCGTTGGCGCCGGCCGACGGGGTCGTGGCCGGTACGGCGGTCAGTGCCACGGCCGCCACGGCGGCGGTGGCGAGCGTACGCGGGGCCAAGGTGCGGCTCTTCGGACGGGGCATGGAGTCTCCTCGACGGGGGGTGGGGGCAGGCGGGGACGCGCCGGAGTGGCGCGGCGGGCCATGGCGCGCGGTGTTCGGGACGCGGCAGGGCTCACGGTGCTCGACGGTCGGAAAGGTGCCGAGGGCGTACGAGGCCCATGGCGGTGTCGGACGGACACCGGCACGCGAGTCAGGGATACCAGCGGATCGTCCGAATGATTCCGGAGTGTGAGCGGAAACCGCCGAACCCACCCGTGCGCCCGCCCTCCGTACGGGTTGCGGTGATCGGCGGTGCGCCTGCGCCGTTGCGGTGAAACCGGGACCGCCGCGGCGCGCCGCGGTGCGTTCCGCGCGGACGCGGCCGGTCGGCCGCGCCCACGGGGGTGAGCCGATCGCGTCCGAACGGCGTGTCGGTGGCCCGCGGTGCATCGAACGGATTCCGCGCGTCGGGGTCGTCGGCGGGCCGGGAGGGTGCCGCCCGCGTGTCGGAGGCCCTCGAACGGCTGTGGATCCGGCGGTTCCCCCGGGCCTCGCGCAAGATCGGCCGATGAGGTGAGCGGACCGCGCACCCCGCTCGGCGCATGGCGCACAAAGTGACGAATAGTTACTTTGAGTGCGCACCTCGATCGGTGCCACACCCCCCTTCGCCGTCCCCCGGAGCGGTCATGCCCCCGTGCGTTCGTCAGTCCCGTTCTCTGCTCGTGCTCGCGTCCCTCCTCACCGCTGCGGCCCTCTGCGGGCCCGCCTCCACGGTGGTCGCGGCGGCGGCACCCGCACCCCACTCCCGTCCGGCACCCGGCGACGACGAGGAGCCGTGTCCCGGTGGCGAACCGAAGCCGTGCGGTGCGGCACCGAAGGAGCGCGACTCCGTCGAAACCGACCGCAAGGACGTCACGAAGGACATCGGCAAGGCCAATGGCGACATCTCGGATGCCAAGAAGCAGATCGCGGAGTGCCGGCCCGACTCGAAGACGTGCATGACCGGCCTCGCCGGATCCGGGACGGAGGAACACAAGGGCATGGACGAGACCCGCAAGGGCCTGGACGCCTTCAAGCCCGCGCCGGCCGACAACGCCGGCGGGGTGGTGAAGGGAGCCTGCCCGGCGTTCGCCGCCGAGCTCCCCGCCGTGTTCGCGGCACCGGGCGGCGGCTCGTCCGAACTGACCGGCGTCTGCGAGCTGATGAACCCGTGACCGAAGCCAACCCGTCCGTCCGCCGCCCCGGCGCCCCCGGGGCCGTCGCCCTCGCCGCCGCCCTGGCACTGGTTCCCGCCCTGCTGCCCTCACCCGCGGCCGCCGAACCCGCGCCCAAGGCCCCCGCGATCCCGGCCGTGCAGGCCTTCGACGGCGACAAGCCGCTGGCCTCGGCGGCCCGTGTCCGCGAATACTGCGCGGCCCACCCCGGAGGCTGCCGCTTCACGATCGACCCCCTCGCGTCCGGCGAGTACTACAGCGCCGTCAAGTCCTTCGGAAACGCCGTGGTCAACTGCACCAAGGACCCGGTCACCGTGGTGCGCGACATCACCCTGCGCACCAGCAGCACCGACAACCTCGGCGGCGAGATCACCGGCAAGATCGCCGTCGAGGGCCAGATCAGCGCCACGGGCGAGGTCACCGCCGGGGTCACCGCCAAGGGCACCGGGGAATTCACCACGCCGAACAAGCAGCAGGGCCCCAGCGCCACGGTCGGTGCCGAGGCGGGGGTCAACGGCAGCGGCAAGGTGGGCGGCTCCGTCGGCGTCAAGGCCGCCTTCGAAGGAGCGTTCAAACTCTCCTACCAGCGCAGCTGGGTCACCGACCAGACCGAGAAGACCACCTACACCACCACGGTCCGGCCCGGCGAGGCCCTCGCCTTCGGCGCCAGCGCCGCCATGCAGCGGGTCGCCGGCACGCTCGCCACCGGCACCGGCCTCAGCGCCCGCAAGGTCGTCGTGGACGGCCCGTCCACCGTCAACAACAGCACCTTCATGGCGGACACGTTCCAGGTGCCCCGCTCGGTGTGCGACCGCTCGGGCACCAAGGGCAAGAGCGACGTCGAGATCAACGCCGAGGCGGCGCAGCAGATCACGGCACGCCAGGAGAAGAACCGGACCGCCGCGGAGACGACCGCCAAGGGGATCAAGGCCGTCGGCGACAAGATCGCGCAGTGCCCACCGGACTCCGCCACCTGCATGGAGAAGCTGTCCGGAAAGGGCGAGCGCGAGGAGGGCGGGATCAAGGGCATGGCCGACGCCATCACCTCCTTCCGGCCGGAGCCTTCCGACAACGGCGCCGACGCGGCCTCCACCGTCTGCAAGAACTTCCCCGGCTCCCTTCCGGGAGGCGCGGCGGACCAGGGCCAGGCACCCTTCCCCGCCTCGCAGGTCTGCTCGCTCCTCGAATCCGAAGCGGCACCCACAGCCCCACGGAAGGAGACCTCCCCATGAACCACCCCACCCGGCGCGGAGGCCGCCGGCTCCTGCCCGTCCTCGCCCTCGGCCTCGGCATCGGCCTGGTCGTACCGCCCGTCGGCACGGCCGCCGCCGACGCCGGTGCCCGGCCGGGCCCGGAGACCGTACCGGTGGCCAGGGGCCTGACCGCCGACGACCGCGAGGTGCGGGCGGACGAGATCGTGGAGTACTGCGGAACCCGGCGCGACGCCTGCACCTTCCTGATCGACACGGCCCGCAGCCGCGAGTACTCCACCGCCGTCACCTCCCTGGGCAACGCGGTCGTCAACTGCACGACCGACCCGATGACCGTCGACCGCACCGTCACCCTGCGCACCGGCAGCTCCGACAACATCGGCGGAGAGATCTCCGGGCGGGCCACCACCGAGGGCACCGTCACCGCGACCGGCGAGGTCACCGCCAACCTGGCCGACGAATCGTCCAACGGCCACAAGACCCCCTACCTCAACACCGGTCCCACGTCGGAGAACGGCACCAGGAACACCGTCTCCAGCGGTTCGAGGGAATCCGGTTCGACCAGCGTCAAGCAGGCCTTCGAGACGGCGTACAAGTCGACGTACTCACGCGCCTGGACGACCGAGAACACCGAGACCACCACCTACCGCACGACCGTCAAGCCCTACGACATGCTCGTCTTCGGCGCGAGCGCGGCGATGCGACGGGTCGTCGGAAGCCTCGTCACCGACCAGGGCAAGAAGCTCACCGACGTGGCGGTGGAGAGCCCCTCCATGGTCAACGCGAGCCGGTTCGTCGCCCAGACGTACGCCGTCCCCGACGGCCTCTGCGGACGCAAGCGCCCCGGCGGCGACACCGCCGCGGACGAGGACAACGCCCTTGCCGACCATGGCCGGCGCCCATCCCGCTGAGGAGTCCACCGCCATGTCACACCTTCTCCGTCCGGCCGTCCGCCCCGCCCTGTGCACGCTCGCCGCCGCCGGACTCGTGCTCCCCGCGATGCTCGCGACCGATGCCGCGGGAGCGGACGATCCCGCGAGGGCGGCCGCGGCCGCCGTCCGCAACGAAGTACCCGTCCTCAACGGTGACTTCACCGATCCCGCCATCAAAGGCGACCAGTCCACCGTCGCCCTGAACCACTGGACCGGACTCAACCAGCGCTTCTCGGCCGCCGCTTCGGGCCGGACCGACGGCGCGAACGGCGTCGGCCTCTCCAAGGCGGACAACACCCTCCAGCAACGGCTGCGCGGCGTGCGCACCGGATCGAGGGTCACCGTCACCTACGAGGACAGCCCCGCCGTGTCCAAGGACTGCGCCCCGGGAGACGTCGACGCCGGCCAGCCGTACACGGTGCACGGCAGCGGCGGCCCCGTCCAGGCGATGACCACGGCACCCGACCCGGGCCGCACCAAGGGCAAGCCGGGGCCGGGACGCTGGACGAAACGGACGTACGAGTTCACCGCCGACGAGAACGAGCCGCTGCTCACCTTCACCTCGAAGGTCACCTCCACCCTCACCCAGGTGCCCTGCTCGCCCATGGTCACCCGCGTCCGCGCCGGCGAGGTGCCGCTCCCGGCGGACAAGACGATCGACAAGTACGCCCTCGGGACCGCCGAGGCGTACAAGGACAACGAACGCGAGGCCTGGCTGCACAACGCCGCCGCCGCGTGCAACGGCGAGAACGCGTGCACCTTCCAGCCCGACCCGCGCGGCTCGTTCCGCTACTACGACAAGTCGCGGGTGATCGGAGAGGCCTTCGTCAACTGCACCCGCAACGCACTGGACCACAGCCGCACCCTCTCCTACACGGAGCGCGGCCACGACAGCATCTCCCAGACCTACGCCGCCGCCAATCTCCGCCTCGACGAAGTGGCCCGACTGCCCACCACCGGAGACCGGACGGAGGACAAGAAGCGGCTCGCCGCCCGCCCGATGGCAGCCCAACTGGCCCTCGCCTACGAGACCGCCTGGCAGCGCCCGTTCCAATGGTTCAGCAGCGACCAGCGAACGGTCGTGGAGCGGATCCAGCCCGGTGAGGTCAGCTGGGTGGAGATGCAGCCCAGCCGGGAGCGGGTCGAGGGGTGGTTCGTGAGCGGGAAGGACGACTACCGGCTGCACGCGGTGATCGACGCACCCTCCCGCGCCGTGCCGGACCGGATCTTCCAGCGCACGGGCCCCATGGCGGAAGCGGAGAAGCAGCGCTGCGCCGCCGCCCGCCCGATGACGACGACCCCCGTGGGAAGCGACGCCCCGGCCGCCTCGGCGGACAAGGGCCTCCTGGAGATCTCCCCACCGACCGCACCGAGCGTGCGCCCGGCCCGCAGCATCCCCCTGCCCTGACATGCGAATGGTTGTAGGGTGCCGGGGACAGCCCTTGACCCGCGAAGAGCGGGCAGGGAGCGGATATCTCGGGAGTTGTCGCCATGCTTCGCACCATGTTCAAGTCCAAGATCCACCGGGCCACCGTCACCCAGGCCGACCTGCACTACGTCGGCTCCGTGACCGTCGACGCCGATCTGCTCGACGCGGCGGACCTGCTGCCCGGCGAGCTCGTGCACATCGTGGACATCACCAACGGCGCGCGGCTGGAGACCTACGTCATCGAGGGCGAGCGCGGCTCCGGGGTCGTCGGGATCAACGGGGCGGCCGCGCATCTCGTGCACCCCGGGGACCTGGTCATCCTCATCAGCTACGCGCAGGTCGAGGACGCGGAGGCCCGGGCGCTCAAGCCCCGAGTCGTGCACGTCGACGCGGACAACCGGATCATCGAGCTGGGTGCGGATCCCTCCGCCCCGGTGCCGGGTACCGATCAGGAGCGCAGCCCCCACGCGGTGGCTGTCTGAGGGGGAGCGGGAATCGTGGCGGTCGAGTTCCAGGACGAGCGCAAGGCCGGGCGGCTCTTCGCGGTCGAGGACGGGGCGGTGGTCGGTTTCATCGCCTACTTCGTGCTCGCCGAGGCTCCCCACGCCCTGGTGGCGGTGCACACCATCGTCGAGCCCGACCACGAGGGCCGGGGCATCGCCGGCGGGCTGGTGAAGACCTTCTACGGGATCGCCGCCGCCGAAGGGGTGCCCGTGGTCCCGCTCTGCCCGTACGCGGCCGGCTGGGCCGCCAAACACCCCGACCAGGCGCCCCAGGCGCCGGCCGAGGTCGTGGCGGCGGCCAAGGCCCAGCTCGACGCGGACTCCGACCTCTGGTGACGGATCGGACGGCCCGGAGGGACCCGACGACCCCCGGGCTCGTCCTGCTGCACACCTCCGCCGCGCACGTCCCGGCCTTCGACGCACTGCGCGACCGGAACCACCCGGGGGCCGTCCTGCGACACCTGGTGGTTCCGGAGCTGCTGGACCGTGCCCGGGCCGAAGGGCCCGGTGCCGCGGCTCCGGCCCTGCTGGAGCTGCTCGCCGGGGAGGGCCCCCGCACCGGGCCCGTGCTGGTCACCTGCTCCACCATCGGGGCCACCGCCGAGGCGCTGGCTCCGGTGCTCGGTGCCCCGGTGCTGCGGGTGGACCGGCCCATGGCGGCCGCCGCGGTGCGCACGGGTGCGCGGATCGTCGTACTGGCCACCGTGGAGTCGACCCTCGCCCCGACGGCGGAGCTGCTGGCCGAGGAGGCCGGCGGGCGGCCCGTGTCGATCCGTACGCACCTGGTGGACGGGGCCTGGGAGCGGTTCGCGGCCGGAGACGGCGCCGGTTCCCTCGCCCGCGTGGCGGCCGCCGCGGACGCCGTGACCGACGCCGACGTCATCGTGCTGGCCCAGGTCTCCATGGCCGGGGCCGCGGAGCTCGTCACCACGCGGATCCCGGTCCTGTCCAGCCCCGCCGCCGGCCTGGCCGAGGGGCTGCGCCAGGTGGCGGCGTCGTAGGGGGCATTCCTCGGGGTATCCCGGGAAGGTGGTCCGTATGGTGCGAATGGTGCGAAATCCCGAAGAGACGCAGCCGCCGGTCCCCGAGCCCGAGCCGGCTCCGGATCCGAGCCCCTTCCCGGACCCCGGGCCGATCCCGCGCCCGGTGCCACCCGTGCCCGGTCCCTTCCCGGAGCCGGACCCGGTTCCCCCGCCGCCAGGACCCGCGCCGGTACCGCAGCCCGGGCCCTGGAGCTGAGGGCGCTCAGCCGGTCTGGACCTCGGAGCGGTCGCCGCTCCAGAGGGTGTGGAACGAGCCCGCGCGGTCGGTGCGCCGGTAGGTGTGCGCGCCGAAGAAGTCGCGCTGCCCCTGGGTGAGGGCGGCAGGGAGCCGCTCCGCGCGCAGCGCGTCATAGTACGCCAGTGAGGCGGAGAAGGCGGGCACCGGGATGCCGTGCTGCACGGCCGCGACCAGAACGGCCCGCCAGTCCTGCTGCGCCGCACCGATCTCGCCCGCGAACTCCGCGTCCGCCAGCAGGCTCGGCAGATCGGGCCGCGCGTCGTACGCCGCCCGGATCCGGTCCAGGAACGCGGCCCGGATGATGCAGCCGCCGCGCCACAGCGAGGCCACCGCGCCCAGGTCCACGTTCCAGCCGTACTCCTCGCTCCCGGCCCGGATCTGGTGGAAGCCCTGCGTGTACGAGACGATCTTCGAGGCGTACAGGGCCTGCTCCACCTGGGCCGCGAACGCGTCCGCCGCCTCGGGGGACAGTGGCGCGGCCGCCGGCCCCGGGAGCCCGCGCGAGGCCGCGCGCAGGTCGGCGTGGCCCGAAACGGAGCGGGCGAAGACCGCCTCGGCGATCCCGGACACCGGAACGCCCAGGTCCAGGGCGATCTGCACCGTCCAGCGGCCGGTGCCCTTCTGCTCGGCGGCATCGGCCACGACGTCGACGAACGGGCGGCCGGTCGCGGCGTCCGTGTGCGCCAGCACCTCCGCCGTGATCTCGATCAGGTACGAGTCCAGGCGCCCCCGGTTCCAGGTGCGGAAGGTCTCCGCGATCTCGGCGGGGGAGTAGCCGGCCACCTCGCGCAGCAGGTGGTAGGCCTCGGCGATCAGCTGCATGTCGGCGTACTCGATGCCGTTGTGCACCATCTTGACGAAGTGTCCGGCGCCGTCGGGGCCCACGTGCGAGACGCACGGCGTGCCGTCCTTCGCCTTCGCCGAGATCTTCTCCAGTATCGGACCGAGCGACGCGTACGACTCCGCCGAGCCGCCCGGCATGATGCTCGGACCGAGCAGCGCGCCCTCCTCGCCGCCCGAGATGCCCGCGCCCACGAAGTGGATGCCCTGCTCGCGCAGCTCCTTCTCGCGGCGGCGGGTGTCCTCGAAGTGGGCGTTGCCACCGTCGATGATGACGTCGCCCTCCTCCAGCAGCGGAGCGAACTCGCGGATCACGGCATCGGTCGGCTCACCGGCCTTCACCATGATGACGAGGCGGCGGGGGCGCTCCAGCGCGTCGACGAACTCCTTCGCCGACTCGGCCGCCACGAAGGAGCCCTCGTGCCCGAACTCCTCGACCAGGGCCGTGGTCTTCGAGGCGGTGCGGTTGTGGACGGCCACGGCGAAGCCGTTGCGGGCGAAGTTGCGGGCGAGGTTGCTGCCCATGACCGCGAGCCCGGTGACGCCGATCTGGGCTGTGCTCGTGCTCATCGTTGCGCTCCTGCGTGCGTCGGTGTGCGGGGAACACCGACGCTACCCCGGTGCCGGGCCGGATGGATCTCCAACTCGTCGTGGCGGGGTCAAATCCCGCTGGAGTGCGCCCTGTTGCGCCCCTTGTCATGCCCTGGTCGCATCGTTAGGTTGTGGGGTTCCTGATGTCTTCGATGGGGGCTCCCATGGGTGTACGGGGCCGGCACCGCCGGTATCAGCCGAGCAGCATCAACCGCGCTTCGCTCGTCGTCACCGCGGGCGGGGCCGGGATCGCGCTCCCCTTCATCGGCGCCGGATCCGCGCACGCCGCGTCCGTGGACACCTGGAGCAAGGTCGCCGCCTGCGAGTCGACGAACAACTGGCACATCAACACCGGTAACGGCTACTACGGCGGCCTCCAGTTCAGCCAGAGCACCTGGCGGGCCTTCGGCGGCACCGCCTACGCCCCCCGCGCCGACCTGGCCACCAAGGACCAGCAGATCGCGGTGGCGGAGAAGGTGCTGAAGGGCCAGGGCCCGGGGGCCTGGCCGAACTGCGGCAAGGCGGCCGGGCTGTCGCGCGGGGGACAGGCGCCCGCGGTCGACCCCCAGGGCAAGGCGGCGCAGCCGCAGCAGAGCGGGCAGTCCCCGCAGCCGCAGACCAAGGCGGTCCCGGCACAGGGCACGGCGCCGCGCCCCACCGGGACTTCCGTGCTGCCGAACCCGTACGTCGTCGCGCCCGGCGACTCGCTGTCCGCGATCGCCACCGAACAGCACGTCGAGGGCGGCTGGCAGGCGCTGTACGAGACCAACCGGGCCACCGTGGGCGGCAACCCGGACCTGATCTTCCCGGGGCAGCGACTCACCCTCCGCGTGACCGCCTCCCCGGCGCCGGTCGCGCCGCCGCCGCAGAACCCCGAGAAGCCGCCGCGCACCGCGGAACCCGTGAAACCGGTGGAGCCGGCGGCAGCGAAACCCACCGAGAAGCCGGCCGAGAAGCCGGCCGAAAAGCCCGCCGAGAAGCCGGATTCAGCGCAGCAGCAGCCCGCCGCCGGTGGATTCTCCGCCCCCGTCGACGCCGCCATCGGCACGCGCTACCACGTGGCGGGATCCTCGTGGTCCAGCGGCTACCACACGGGCGTCGACTTCCCGGTGGCCACCGGTACGACCGTCAAGTCCGTCGGCCCGGGCCAGATCGTCTCCGCCGGCTGGGCCGGGGCGTACGGATACCAGGTCGTCATCCGACACACCGACGGCCGGTACTCCCAGTACGCCCATCTCTCCGCGCTCGGTGTGAAGGCCGGCCAGCAGGTCTCCGGCGGCCAGCGCATCGGCCGCTCCGGCTCGACGGGCAACACCACCGGCCCCCACCTCCACTTCGAGATCCGCACGGGACCCGGCTACGGCTCCGACGTCGACCCCCTCAAGTACCTCCGCGGGCACGGGGTCGACATCTGACCCCCGCGCGTGCGGGGGCACGGACGTCAGCAGGATCAGGCCCGCGGCCGCCGTCAACGCGCTGAACAGCGCCGCCGTCGTGCCGAGGGCCCCGTAGCGGAAGCCCTCGCCGAACAGCGTTATGCCGACCGTCGCCGCGACCACCGGGTTGACCACGGTCACCGTGGCCAGCGGCGCGGTCAGCCCCGCGCCCCGGTAGGCGGCCTGCGAGAGCAGCAGGCCGCCCGCCGCCAGCACCGCGATCGCCGCGAGGTCCGGCCACAGCCCTCCGAACGCACCGCGGTCGGCGGACTCGGCCACGGACTTGGTGAACACCGAGGCCATGCCGAAGGCCGTACCCGCCGCCGCGGCCAGCAGTACGGCGCGCAGCACCGCCCGGTGCACCCGGTGCGCCGCCAGGAACAGCACGGCCACCACCGACGCGGTCACCATGAGCAGAAGACTCGACTCGGAGTTCGCCGGCGCCCGCTCGGCACGCGCGTTCCCGCCGGTCAGGGCCAGCAGACCGGCCAGACCCACCGTGGCCAGCACCGCCCCGCGCCACGCCGCCGCACCCGCGCGGCGCCCCACGAAAAAGGCCGCCATGGGCAGCGCGAAGACGATGGTGAGGGCGCCGAGCGGCTGGACGAGACTGAGCGGACCGTACGCGAGGGCCGCCACGTGCAGCAGCGCACCGAGGCCGTTGAGCCCGACCGCCACCCACCAGCCGCCACGGCGCAGGGGCGCGTAGGGCCGGTCCGGCGTGCTCACCGCCACCCGTTCCTGGACGATCGCGCCACCCGCGTACGCGACGGCGGACACGAAGCAGAGCAGGACCGACAGCGCCAGTGCACTCATGAAGTCCACAATGCCCGACCCAACTGCGCTATTCCTCCGCCCACAGGGGGTCACGAGTCATACTCCGGACGTAGTACAGGAGTACTCGATCACGCGCTCCCGGAAGGGCTCGCGGCCCGGAATCCGACGCACGGGGTGATGCCCCGGTCGCGGTGCGTGAGGGGTCGGGTGACGGGTTTGGTTCCGGCCGCATGGGATCCGTACAGTTTCCCTTTTGGGACTTCCGCAGCAGGCGGATGCGGACGAGTGATCAAGGAACGGGCAGCGGCCATGACGGTGACCGACGAAACCAACGACCACGCGCAGGCGTACGGGCCCGGCATCGACCCCGAGCGCCTCGCCGTCTGCCTCAGCGTGCTCGACGAGCTCGACAAGATCGACGTCGACCACCCGGACGCCATCACCGTACGCCGCGCCACCGCGGGCATCTACCGGACGGTCAAGCAGCGCCGCCGCCAGGAGCGCCGCGCCGCGAAGACCGCCAACGACAAGGCCGTCACCGAGGCCACCGCGACCGGCTCCGCCGAGCGCATCGACGACGAGACCGAGGGCATCCTGCCCTCCTCGGTGACCGAGGCCGGCCGGATCGCCGGGATACTCCAGCGCCCGCGCTCCTGCTACATCTGCAAGACGCGGTACGTCGAGGTCGACTACTTCTACCACCAGCTCTGCCCGGACTGCGCCATCGAGAACCGCAGCAAGCGGGAGGCCCGCGCCGACCTCGCCGGCAAGCGCGCGCTCCTCACCGGCGGCCGGGCCAAGATCGGCATGTACATCGCGCTGCGACTGCTGCGCGACGGCGCCCACACCACGATCACCACGCGCTTCCCCAAGGACGCCATCCGCCGCTTCAAGGCGATGGAGGACTCCGCGGACTGGATGCACCGCCTGGAGGTCGTCGGCATCGACCTGCGCGACCCGGCCCAGTCCGTGGCGCTCGCCGAGCAGGTGTCCGCGGCCGGCCCGCTCGACATCCTGATCAACAACGCGACGCAGACCGTGCGCCGCCTGCCCACCGCGTACGCGGCGCTGGTCGAGGGGGAGAGCGCCCCGCTGCCCGCCGGCGAGCTCCCCGCCCACCACGTCATCGGCGCCTTCAACTCCGGTGCGGTCGACGGCCTGGCGGCGCTGCCCGTCGGCGTGAGCGGACTCGAGGCGCAGAAGGTCGCCGACCTCGCCCTGGTCGCGGGCAACGCCAGCCTGGAGCGGCACATCGCCGGCACCGCCATCGACGCGGGCGGCCTGCTGCCGGACGTCGTCGACACCAACACCTGGGTGCAGACCATCGACCAGATCTCCCCGGTGGAGCTGCTCGAGACCCAGCTGTGCAACTACACCTCGCCGTTCATCCTGATCAGCGCGCTGCGGCCGTCGATGGCCGAGGCCGCCCGCAAGGCGGCCAGCGGGCGCGCGTACGTCGTGAACGTCTCGGCGATGGAGGGCGTCTTCAGCCGCGGCTACAAGGGTGCGGGCCACCCGAACACCAATGCCGCCAAGGCCGCCATGAACATGGTGACGCGGACCAGCGGCCAGGAGATGTTCCAGACCGACCGCATCCTGATGACCTCGGTCGACACCGGCTGGATCACCGACGAGCGCCCGCACTTCGACAAGCTGCGCCTCGCCGAGGAGGGCTTCCACGCCCCCCTCGACCTGGTCGACGGCGCCGCCCGCGTCTACGACCCGGTCGTCCGCGGCGAGGCCGGCGAGGACCTGTTCGGCGTCTTCCTGAAGGACTACGCCCCCGCGAACTGGTAGGCCGTCCCGGCCCCCGGCCCCCAGGCCCGGTCCTACGGGATCCCCGCGATCGACCCCCTCGGCGAACCGAGGGGGTCGTCGCCGTTCGGGGGTCGTGCCGGGCGGGCGTGGCGTACGGGCCGGTAGGCCCCGGCCGCGACCAGTTCCAGTACCGGCTGCCAGTCCTCCAGTACGCCCGCGTCGAGGCCGGCCGCCGCGGCGGCGTCCCGGGCCTGGCTCAGGGTCGCGGCCGCCTCCCGGATCTCCTGCGTCGCGCCCGTCGGCCCGCTCCCCGTGTTCCCGGCGAGAACGAGGAGCAGGGCCACCCGTTCGCCGAGGAGGGACCGGACCGCCGTCGCCGCCGCGTAGTCGGCGCGAAACGCGCGGTCACCCGGACAGAGCAGCGTTCCGATCTCGTGCACCAAGCCCGCGACCTGGAGTTCCTTGTCGAAGGGATGCGAGCGGCGCAGCAGGGCGGCGGTCCCGAGACCCAGGCCGCCGCGGCACGCGTACAGAAGGTCCATGAGCTCCACCACGCTTGTGACGCAAGGGACTTCGGACCCCGACACCCCGGACCTGGCCACTGCCGTTCCTCTCCGTAGCACCGCGTACACCCGCCATCGAGCAGACCACCCGCCGGGGACCCGCCGTCCTACGACTTGCTGAACTCGCGGCGAAACTGGGTGAACGGAGCGGATTTTGCCTTTCCATCGAGCGGGGGTCCGCTCATATGTGTACTCTGGGGCATCAAGACGGCCCCCATCCGGGCCGCGCTCCATAAAGGCGCCACCGCGTCCGGAACCCTTTCCCTCCCTGCCCGGCGCGGTCAGCCCGCCGGGTTACGCGACACAAAGGAGTGCGCGGTGACTGAAAAGACGAAGCCCGAACCGGAGTTGCTGGAGCGACCGGCCTCGCGCCGCAAGACGCGGTCCGACGAGCTCGGAAGCCTCGAAGTGTGGGCACGATCCGCCCCGATCCGACTGGCGGGGTACGAGGACGACCTGGCGGAATCGCACATCCTGCCCGGCATCGACTGACGCGAAGCAGCACCAAGCGCCCCCGAGCCTCCCGCGCCGGGGGCGCTGCCCCTGCCCGGACCCCGACCGTCCCGACTCCCGACCGTCCTGTGTTCCGGCCGGCCCGGAATCAGGCCTGGTCGGAGTGGCGGTCGACCGTCCGACCGGGCCGTGGAGTTCCCCGAACCCGTACGCCGTGAGCGTCATCGCCGAGAGCGATCAAGGGTTCCGCCGCCCCCTCCGCCCGGGCAGGCTGCCTGCATGAGACTCCTGATGCTGGGTGGCACCGAATTCGTCGGACGCGCGATCACCGAGGACGCCCTCGCCCGGGGCTGGGAGGTGACCGTCTTCCACCGCGGACACCACGCGCCCCCGCCGGGCACCACCGCCGTGCACGGGGACCGTACGGCCCCCGGAGGCCTGGACGCCCTCGCCGAGGGTGAGTGGGACCTCGTCGTCGACACCTGGAGCGGCGCGCCCACCGCCGTACGGGACAGCGCCAGGCTGCTGCGCGGTCGGGCCGGCGGGTACGTGTACATATCCAGCCGCTCCGTGTACGCGTACCCCGCTCCGCCCGGGCTCGCCGAGGACGGGCCGGTGGTCGAGGGTTCGCCCGACGCCGAGGAGAGCGCCTACGCGGAGGACAAGCGGGGCGGTGAGCTCGCCGCCCTGGACGCCTTCGGCGAGCGCGCCCTGCTGGTGCGCGCCGGGCTGATACTCGGCCCCTACGAGAACGTCGGCCGACTGCCCTGGTGGCTGAACCGGATCGCCCGCGGCGGCCCCTTCCTCGCACCCGGACACCCCGGACAGCTGCTCCAGTACATCGACGTGCGCGACCTCGCGCGCTGGTCCCTCGACGCGGGCGCGGCCGGGCTCGGTGGCGCCTACAACGTGGTCTCCCCGGCCGACCACGCCACCATGGGCGGCTTCCTCGACGCCTGCGTCACCGCGACCGGCGCGGAGGCCGAACCGCGCTGGACCGACGCGGCGGTCATCGAGAAGGCCGGCATCGAGCCCTGGACCGAGCTGCCCGTCTGGCTCCCCGAGGGTGAGCTGCACGACTACATGTGCCGCGGCGACGTCACCAAGGCCCTGGAGGCGGGTCTCGTCTGCCGCCCCGTGGAGGAGACCGTGGCCGACACCTGGGCCTGGGTCCGGTCACTCGGCGGAGTCGTCCCACAACGGTCCGACCGCCCGCAGAAGGGCATATCGGCCGAGCGGGAGGCGGCGCTACTGGGGCTCTGACCGGGCGGCTTCCGCGAGCCGGGTCGGCGGCAGGTACTCGCGCACCAGCGTGCGGTGCCACCAGTCGCCCGTCTCGCGCAGCTCCCGCCAGGTCGTGTAGCGGTAGCGGTAGAGCCGTGCCCGGACGTACCGGGGAGGGGCGTCGGGGAAAGGGTTGTGGCGCAGCAGTCGCAGCGTGTCGCGGTCGCCCGCCAGCAGCCGCTCCACGAACGGCCCGAACCAGTCCTCCGCGTAACCGGGGGAGATCGCCGCGAACCACATCAGCCAGTCCAGGCGCAGGTGGTAGGGGGCGAACTGGCGCGGCAGCCGGTGCGGTTCCCCCGGCTTGCCCTTGAAGCCGTACTCCCGCCAGGAGTCCTCGTCCGGCGGCGCCCGGTGGGAGCCGCCCTCGGTCGTGCCCTCGACCGCCACCTCCATCCGGACCCGGCCGACCGAGCCGAAGGCCCCGTAGGTGTTGACCAGGTGCAAGGAGTCGAAGGAGCGGTTCATCACCTGCCGGCGCGAGATCATGTTGAGCACCGGGTGACGGCTGAGGAACAGCACCAGGGCGGTCACCGCGCACACGACCGCCACGTACCAGACCGGCGCCTCCCGCGAGGCGGCGGCCGGGGGAGCACCCGCGATCCCGGTGAAGTCCACGGCGGCGACCGCCACCGTGATCGTGATCCAGTTCAGCCAGGCGAAGTTCCCCGACAGCACCAGCCACAGTTGCGTCGCGATGATGATCGCGGCCGCGTACGAGGCCACCGGCTGCGGGGTGAAGAGCAGGACCGGGACGACCAATTGGGTCACGTGGTTCGCGGCGCACTCCACGCGGTGGAGGGGCTTCGGCAGATGGTGGAAGAACCAGCTCAGCGGCCCCGGCATCGGCTGAGTCTCGTGGTGGAAGTACAGGCAGGTGAGCTTGCGCCAGCAGGAGTCCCCGCGCATCTTGATCAGCCCCGCCCCGAACTCGACGCGGAACAGCACCCACCGCAGCAGCCACAGCACCAGCACCGGCGGCCCGGCGCGCGCGTTGCCGAGGAAGACGGCGAGGAACCCCACCTCCAGCAGCAGCGACTCCCAACCGAAGGAGTACCAGGTCTGCCCCACGTTCACGATGGAGAGGTAGAGCAGCCACAGCACGGCCCACATCCCCATGGCCACAGGCAGCGGCACCTCGTCCCCCGCACCGAAGGCGAGGGCCGCGGCGAGAGCCGCCCCGGCCCAGGCGCAGCAGGCGAAGAGCCGGTCTGAGTAGCGCAGTTGGAACAGGCTGGGCGCGCGCCGGAAGGGCACGTACCGCACGTAGCGCGGTACGGGCAGCATGCCGTGCGCCCCGATCAGGGCCCGGAACTGAAGGGCGGCTCCGACGAAGGCGAAGACGTAGACGCCGGCCAGGGCCCGCTGGAAGACCATCCGGGCCAGCCAGTAGCCGGGCGCCGTGAACCAGTCCATCGCCTCCAGTATCGGACGGGTCAGGCTGCCGCGGCCAGCCTGCGCACGTGCCTGCCCAGCCATCGGGCGTAGCGGAGCTGGAGGAAGGGGACCACCGGACCCGCGAGCCGGGTGTACCAGCTGTTCGGGCGGCTGAAGGCGGTCACCGTGAACCACACCGTGCCGTCGGGGTCGATCTCCACGACGAAGGACTCCTCGCCGCATTCCGGGTGGCCGGTCAGGGTCCCGTACGCGAATCCCACGCGGGCCGGTTCGCAGGCCGTCCAGATCACCTCGCACGGGGCCTCGATCCGCAGCGGCCCGAAGCCGATCCCCACGACCACCCGGCCGCCGGGACGGACGGCGCCTCCCTCGGCCCGGACCCGCATGCCGGAGGCGCGGTGGGCCTGGAACGTGGTCACCGCGGTCCCGGCGGCCTCGAAGGCGGCCCGGCCGTGCCCGATCAGGGTCCGGTGGCGCAGGTGGTTGTATCCGGCGGGCAACGGCAGACGGGCCGTGGCACCCCGGTCGGGGTAGCAGACCGTTTCCCGTCCGGCGCCGATGAGGCGGGTCATGTCGATGTCTCCTCAAGGTGTGCGGTCGGGCGGGCGTCCGCACGGACGCCCGGGTGGATGTCGGAGCTCAGCCGGCGCCAGGCCAGCAGCGAGCACACGGCGAATCCCAGGGCGTTCCCGAGGCCGTGGGTGGCGGCCATCCAGGTCAGGGTGGGGTGCACGATGCCGGTGGCCTCGCCCGCCGCCCACCACAGGGCGAGCAGCATGGTGGCCGGCAGGACCGTCGACGAGGTGGCGAGCAGCACCCGTGTGGTGCGGTCCCGCGACCCGGGGCGGATCTCCCGCCAGGTCAGCAGGGCCACGGCCCACATGCCGGCGGTCAGGACCGAGGCGCCCACCAGCTCGGCCCAGTCGTCGACGAAGTAGCCGAGCAGCACCAGCGCGGTGCCCGCGGGGACGCTGTAGGCCGCCCCGAGTGACAGCCGGTTCGGGGGACCGGCGGGGGCGGCCCGGCAGACCAGCCCGGCGACCAGGGCGGCCGTGAACCCGGCGAAGTGGAAGTGCGGCACGGTCAGCGCCAGGACGTCGAGGTCGAAGCCGAAGAGCCGGTACCCGGCGCGCTCGGCGACCAGCGCGATCCCCGCGACCGAGGGCGAGACCAGGGCCGTGGCCACGGCGATCCCGGCCGGACGGGCGAGGGGCCGACGGCCGCGCGGCAGCCCGGCCGGGGCCCGCGCGGCGAGGGCCAGGCAGGCGGCGGCGTACAGTGCCGCGAGCACGGTGGCGGGTGTTCCGCGCGGCAGCCAGAGGGACACGGCCCCGGCAGCGGCCGGCAGGGGCCAGAGCCGGGCGGCCCGGCGCAGTCCCGCCGGGTCGATCAGGCGCAGGCCGGCGGGGACCACGTAGAGCATGCCCAGGGTGACGATCGTGTTCACCAGTGCCGTCACCCTGGACTCCCCCCATATGCGCGGCCAACGCGTTGAACGCGTTCAACTCACGATGATGACCTTACGAGGTTGCTTGAACATGTTCAAGTGACGCTCCGGTTGCGACACTCCCGGGCATGCGTCAGACAAGAGTGAGCAACCGGGGCGAAAGGGAGATCCACGTGTACGGACCGACACCTCCGACACCTCGTCAGGCACCACGTCGTCAGGTACCGGCGGGCGCTGCCCTGTTCGCCGCGCTGGGCCTGCTCGCGGCAGGCTGCGGCGGACACGACAAAGCCACGGCGAACGCCGGACCCGAGAGCCAGGAGGTCTACCTCCAGCCCGTGGCCTCGGCCGGCCCCGACCCCTTCACCACCTCCTCGGCCACCGCCGAGTCCGCTCCCGTACAGCCCCCGCTGCCCAATCCGACCGGGCGCGGCATCCGCACCGTCAGCGCCGACACCCCCGGCCTGTACGGAGGGACCCAGCGGCTGGGGAGCTGCGACGTGGAACAGCAGGTCCGCCACCTCACGGAGGACAACGCCAAGGCCCGTGCCTTCGCCGAGGCCGCCGACATCGAACAGGCGAAGATCCCCGAGTTCCTGCGGGGGCTGACCCCCGTCGTGCTCCGCGCCGACACCCGGGTCACCAACCACGGATTCCGCGACGGCCGGGCCGACGGCTACCAGTCCGTCCTCCAGGCGGGCACGGCCGTCCTCGTCGACGAGCACGGAATGCCCCGGGTCCGCTGCGGGTGCGGCAACCCGCTGGCCTCCCCGCGTGCGGCGAAGGGCTCTCCGGTGCACAAGGGCGACGCGTGGAACGGCTACCAGCCGAACCAGGTCGTCGTCATCGAGCCCACCATCCACGTGATCAACAGCCTGGTGATCGTCAACATCGCCGACAACACCTGGCTCGAACGCAAGCACGGCGACGACGGCGCCCAGGACCGCCCGCCACAGGTGGCGCCCCAGTTCGACCCCGCCGACGGCATCCCGTCCGGCCCCTCCACCAACCCCGGGGGCAGACCGCCGGGCACCGCCCCGGGCGACCCGTGCGCGGGTCCCGGCGACAACGGCCCGGCCAAGACCTCCCCGCCGGCGACCCCGGCGCCCACGCCGACGGACTGCCCGCCCGGCGCCCCGCTCTCGCAGGACCCGGCCGCCCCGTCGAATCCGGCCTCGCCGCAGCAACAGCCGCAACCGCTGCCGCCTTCCGACACACCGACGGACACCCCGTCCGACCTGCCGCCGCAGTTCCCTTCCGAGTCCGGAGTCCCCCTGGAGCCCGACGGCTCGACGCCGCTGCCGACCGACCCGAACGACCCCTTCGCCAATCCGCCCGCGGATCCCTACACGGACCCGTACTCCAACCCCAACGGCGACCCGAACGCGGACCCGAACCTCACGCCGCCGGCCTCGGACCCGGGGTACTCGCTGGAGAGCGCCTGACCGGCGGGTGTGTCATGGTGGATCGGTGCCGACCACCGTATCGCTGCCGGACGACTGGCCCGCACACCCGGACCGGTCGCTGTCACTCAACCGCATGGGCAGTTTCGACTGGGACCTGATCACCGGTCTCATGCACATGGACGAAGCCGCCCTCGACGTCTTCGACACGACGCCGGACGAGTACGAAGGCCGACCCGAGTCCCTCTCCCCGCGGGTCCCGCCCGACGAGGGGGCCCGGCTCGACGCCCTGGTCTCCTCCGCCCTCAAGAGCGGCGTGGACACCTACGGCGCCTACTTCCGCATCCGCTGCCACGACGGACGGCTGCGCTGGACGCACACCCAGGGCCGCGTCATGCGCGGCCCGGACGGGCGCCCGTACCGGATCATCGGCATCGTGCGGGACGCCACCGAGGAGCTCAGCCACTCGGCGGAGCGGCTCGGCCTCGACGAGGAACGGCGCCGGCAGACCTCGGTGGTGGAGTCCACCACCGCCGCACTCGCCCACGCGCGCACCGTCCAGGACGTCATCGACGCCCTCGGCGACGCCCACGGCCTGGAACGGCTCGGCTCCATGGGCATGGTGATGGGCCTCGTCGAGGCCGGCCGGATCCACCTCGTCGCCGAAGGACCCGAAGGCAGCTTCGTCCCCGGCACCCGGTACACCCGCATCGACGAGCCGTACCCGATGAGCGAGGTCGTCCGCTCGCTCCAGCCGCGGTTCCTCGACTCGGCGCAGGAGTTCGCCGAGGACTACCCCGCGCTCTGGGCCAAGATCTCGTACATGGACATCTCGGCGGCCGCCTACCTGCCGCTGATCGCCCAGGCCAGGCCCATCGGCGCGATCGGCCTGCTCTACCAGGACAAGGACGGCTTCACCCAGGACGAGCGCAACCTGCTCGTGGCGCTGGGCAGCAGCATCGCGCAGAGCCTCCAGCGGGCCATGCTGCTGGAGCAGGAGCACGACCTCGCCGAGGGACTCCAGCAGGCGATGCTCCCGCGCCGGATCCCGTCGGTGCAGGGCGGCGAGATCGCGGTCCGCTACCGCTCCGCCCGGATGGGCCAGGACATCGGCGGCGACTGGTACGACGTCATCCCGCTGCCGGGCGGCCGGGTCGGCGCGGTCATCGGCGACGTCCAGGGCCACGACACGCACGCGGCGGCGGTGATGGGCCAGCTCCGGATCGTGCTGCGCGCGTACGCGGCGGAGGGGCACTCGCCGGGGACGGTGATGGCGCGGGCCTCCGTCTTCCTGCACGAACTGGACACCGACCGCTTCGCGACCTGCACGTACGTGGAGGCCGACCTTGCGACGGGCGTGCTGCAACTCGTACGGGCCGGCCACATCGACCCGCTGCTGCGCACCCCGGACGGGGACTGCCGGCGCCTCCCGGTGAGCGGTGGCATGCCCCTCGGGCTCTCCGTGGAGTTCGGCCGCCTCGAATACCCGGTGACCACGGTGGAACTGGACCCGGGAGAAACGCTCCTGCTGTGCACGGACGGCCTCGTGGAACAACCCGGCGCCGACCTCGACGACGGGATCCAGCTGCTGACGTCGTTGGTCCGCCGCGGCCCCGGGGACCTCCAGCGGCTGGCGGACCTGCTGTGCGGGGTGATAGACGAACGCGGCGGCGACGACGACATGGCACTGCTCCTGCTGCGCCGGCACGCGCCGACCACCCCCGGGGGCGGGGGCCGCCTTCGGCAGCACGTGGCCCCGGGCGACCCCGAGGCGCTGGTCGCGGCGCGGCACATGATCGGCGCGGCGGTGCGCGCGTGGGGCGCGCGGGAACGGGCCGACGAGATCGAGCTCGTCGCGGACGAGCTCATCGTGAACGCGCTGATGCACACGGACGGCCCGGCGATCGTGACCCTCCGGGTCCTGGAGGGCCCGCAGCGCCGACTCCGAGTGGAAGTGGAAGACCGCTCCAGCGCCCTGCCGAGGCGCCGGGAGGCGGGCGAGGCGGGGGTCTCGGGCAGGGGCCTGATGCTGGTGGACCGGCTGGCGGACGTGTGGGGGGTGGAGCCGAGGGGGAGCGGCAAGTGCGTGTGGTGCGAGTTCGTGATGGGCTGACGTGACCCCTGCGGGGGCTCGGCGGTCGGGGTGGTGTCCCCTGGCGGGTGCATGCGCCAGTCCGGCCGGGCCCGGGGTGCGGGGCTCCGCCCCGGACCCCGCGCCTCAAACGCCGGCGAGGCTGGATTTGCCCGCCGATCCAGCCCCTCCGGCACTTGAGGAGCGGGGTCCGGGGCGGAGCCCCGAGGTCTTCCAGCCCGTCCGGCGTTTGAGGACCGGGGGTCCGGGGGCGGAGCCCACGGTTTCGGGAAGGGGCGGGGTGGGGGAGCGGCCCCGCGCAGCGGCACCCCGCAACCGGCAGGCACGGCCGGCTCGCGCTCCGGCCACGGCGGCGGCAGGCTGGAGCCATGCCCGAGCTGCCCGAGGTCGAGGCCCTGCGGGAGTACCTCGACGCGCACCTGCCCGGCCGGACGGTCGAACGCGTCCATCCGCTCGCCGTCAGCGTGCTCAAGACGTACGACCCGCCCCTGACCGCGCTCGAAGGGCGGACCGCCGCCGGCACCGCCCGCTTCGGCAAGTTCCTGGCCGTGCGGATCGGGGAGCTCCACCTGGTCACCCACCTGGCCCGCGCCGGCTGGCTCCGCTGGCACGAGACCCTGCCCGCGGCACCGCCCCGCCCCGGCAAGGGACCGCTCGCGCTGCGCGTCGTACTGGAGGGCGGCGGCGGGTTCGACCTCACCGAGGCGGGGACCCAGAAGCGTCTCGCCGTGTACGTGGTCCGCGATCCCCACGAGGTGCCCGGAATCGCCCGCCTCGGCCCCGATCCGCTGGCCGAGGAGTTCGACCGGGACGCCTTCGCCGCCCTCCTGGAGGGGGAACGACGCCAGATCAAGGGCGTGTTGAGGGACCAGAGCGTCATCGCGGGCATCGGGAACGCCTACAGCGACGAAATCCTGCACCGGGCGAAGGTCTCGCCGTTCAAACTGGCCGCGTCCTTCGGGGACGAGCAGGTCACCGAGCTCCACGCGGCCGTGCGGGACACCCTGCGCGAGGCGGTCGCGCGGGCGCGCGGGCTGGCGGCGGGCGAGCTGAAGGCGGAGAAGAAGAGCGGCCTGCGCGTGCACGGCCGGGCCGGGGAGGCGTGTCCGGTGTGCGGGGACACGGTCCGCTCGGTGTCCTTCGCCGATTCCTCGCTGGAGTACTGCCCGACCTGCCAGACCGGAGGCAGGCCGCTCGCCGACCGGCGGCTCTCCCGCCTCCTCAAATAGCCCCGCGCTGCGTAGACTCCGGCACCATGCCCGAGGAGCAGCAGTCGCCGCCCCGGCGCGAGATCGTCATCGGGCTGGCCCGGGGTGATCGCCGCCGTCCGCCCGCGCACGCGCCGGCCCGCTCGGAGATCTCCGAGCAGACCACCCTAGGCGCCACCTACGTACGGGCTCTGATGCGCAGCCAGCTCCGGGCCGGACTGGGCGCGCTGGCCGCGCTCGGGCTGTTGGTGGGCTCGCTTCCGCTGGTGTTCGTACTGCCGAGCGGGAGTTCGCGGACGCTGGTCTGGCCGGCGCTCGGCGTGCTCGTGTATCCGGTGATGTGGCTGCTCGCGCGCTGGTACGTCACCCGGGCGGAGCGCAACGAGGCCGACTTCACGGGCCTGGTGATGGATCCCGCGGAGCGTTCCCCGGACCGGTAGCGCCGTCGGCATCGTCGTGCCGGTGCGGCGCACCGGCGGAAGGGACCTGAACCGGGCCATCCGCGCCGACATCGGCCTCGCCACCGCGCGGCGCGCCCCGCTTCCCGAGCTCGTGGGCTCCGTGCCTCAGAACAAGTGCATCGCCAAGTGACCCAACGGCAGGCCGAGTTGCCAAGCCGGGGTCCACACGCGGGCGTTCTCGTCCAGGGCCGCCGGGGTGTCGGAGTGGCCGTGCCGGCCGGGGTCGAGGTTGGTGGCGAGGAGCTCGGTGCTGTCGAGCCAGCGCCAGGCCACCCGGGCCAGTTCCAGATCGGGGTCCTCGCCGCGGCCGCGCTCCCTGGCCTCCTCGCCCAGCGCGAGGAACCGGGTGTGGACCCAGTCGCGCCACGGATGACCGTACGCCGTCAGCGACAGCCACTCGTCGAGCTGGGAGACGACCCGGATCCCGGACAGCTCGCCGGCCGCGTCCGAGAGGTAGATCGTCAGGGCGAGCGTGTCGCGGCCGGCCCGGAATTCCAACGTGCTGACCGGGATCAGCCGGCCCGTACGAAGCAGTTCGTCCGCGATGTACTCGGCATAGAGCCACGCCATGGGCACCGCGAGCCCGCCGTCACTGGTGCCGTTCGTACCCTCGGGCTGCACCGTTCCACCTTCTCCCACGCGTCCAGCCTCCCGCCGTCGGTCACGAGCCTTCACCCGGCGGCTCGTGGAGCGGGGGATGTTTACTCAACTTGCACGCTCTGATGCCGAAATCGATGTATTTTCTGTCCGGTTCGCGTACGTTCGAGGCGCTCCCTGACCGGGGTCGTCAGGCGCCGAGCCCGTACCCGTATCCCTGGAGCCCCTTCCTGAGGGCGCGCAGGGCGTAGTGCGTACGGGACTTCACCGTGCCGGCCGGGATGCCGAGCTCTGCGGCGGCCTCGGCGACGGACCGGTCCTGGAAGTACACCTGCATCAGCACCTCCCGGTGCTCCGCGCCCAGTGAGCCGACCGCGCGGCGGACGTCGATCGCCGTGACCGAGCCGCTCACCGCGTCCTCGGGGGCGGGCGCCTGCTCCAGCCCTTCCGGGTCCACCTCCTGCGGCCGGGACAGCCGGGCCCGCCGCGCGTCGATCGCGAGCCGCCGGGCGACCGTGAAGAGCCAGGGCCGCATCGATTCGTGCTCGGTGGACAGGACCTCCGGATGCTGCCAGACCCGTACGAAGGTCTCCTGTACGAGGTCCTCCGCGCGTTGGGCGTCACCGGCCGTGAGGCCGAGCAGGAATCCGAACAGCGCCCGTCCGTGATCGCGTTGGAGTTCGGCCAGGGCCTCGGGGGCCGTGTGCCGGCGGGTGGGGGAGAGCGGCACGAGGGGCTCCTTCCGGGGGGTGCGGGGGCCGACGGGTTGGCGACGCGTTCACCCTGACCTGCGGCGGGCCGCCTCGGAACCGTTCCGTCCAGTCCGTGCGCCCAAGCACCCCGGTCGGCCGGTGGGCGGCCGTGCCGGTCGGCGAACGGTCGAACGGCGCGGCGAACGGCAGGCGGGCGAGGGGCCGCGGGGCCGCCCGGGAGGGATCCGTATCGGCCGTCGGGGTGAGTGCGCGGCAGGCGGACGGATCCGTTCCTTGACTTGGGACGTCCTGTTATGTGGATTGCAGGTGATCGGATATCAGATAGTCGTACTAACGAGAGCTGGGGCAGATGACCAAGCCCACCGCGCGAACGGCCGCCCTCCTGTCCGCACTCCTGCTGTCGGCCGCCGCGGCCGGCTGCTCGGCCGCCGGGAAGTCCGGTCCGGCCCGCCTGGCGGACACCGGCCGACCCACGCCCTCCCACGCCGCCGGATCCGCCTCGGCCCAGGGCTTCACCCTCGTCGCGAGCGGCGACGTGCTGCCGCACACCTCGGTCATCCAGCGCGCCGCGAACGACGCCAACGGCGACGGATACGACTTCAAGCCGATGTTCTCCGACGTCAAGTCCGTGGTCTCGGGCGCCGACCTCGCCCTCTGCCACATGGAGACCATCTACGGCGAGGAGGGCGGCCCCTTCTCCGGCTACCCGGCCTTCAAATCCCCGCCCGAGGTCGCCGACGCGCTCAAGGCGACCGGCTACGACGGCTGCTCCACGGCCTCGAACCACACCCTCGACGACGGCGGCGACGGACTGCGCCGCACTCTGGACCGCTTCGACAAGGTCGGACTGAAGCACGCCGGTTCGGCCCGCACGGCTGCCGAGGCGACCACCGTGACCACGTACAAGGCGGGCTCCGCGAAGGTCGCGCACCTCGCCTACACCTACGACACCAACGGCTACCCGATGCCGGACGGTCAGCCGTGGGCGGTCAACCTGATGAAGCAGGACAAGATCATCGCGGACGCCAGGGCCGCCCGGAAGGCCGGCGCGGACGTGGTGCTGGTGAGCGTGCACTGGGGCACGGAATGGCAGACCGAGCCGGACGAGACCCAGCTCTCCCTCGGCAAGGCGCTGACCGCCTCGCAGACCGGCGGCCGCCCCGACATCGACCTGATCCTCGGCACCCACGCGCACATCCCGCAGGCCTACGAGAAGGTCAACGGCACGTGGATCGTCTACGGCATGGGCGACCAGGTCGCCGGCGAGATGTTCAACTACACCGGCGCGCGGGACATGCGCGGCAACTACGGGTCGATCGGCCGCTTCACCTTCGCACCGCCGGCCGCCGCCGGGCAGCGCTGGCAGGTCACCAAGGCCGAGTTCGTCCCGCAGATGATGGACCTGTCCACCGGCCGCGTCGTCAACCTCGCGCTCCACTCCGAAGGGGAGGAGTACGAGAGCGCCAAGGAGACCGTCACCGAGGCGGTCCTCGGCCGGGGCGCAGCGAAGGACGGCCTCACCATGGCGAAGTGAGGCCGCGCCGCGCCCGGCCGGGGCCGCCTGGAAACGGCGCCGCGCCCGACGGGGCCACAGGGGTACGGTGCCGCGCCCGACGGGGCCACAGGGGTACGGTGCCGCGCCCGACGGGGCCACATGGGTACGGCGCCGCGGTCCGACCGGGTCCGTCGGTCACGGCGCCGCGGCCGCCCCCTCCGGCCGCGGTACTACGGAACCACCGTCACCGGCCAGCGCCCCGCCTTGACCAGGCGGACCGCCACCGAGCCGACGATCCGATGGCCCGCCTGCTCGGAGGCGCCGACCACCACGGCGTCCGCCGTCAGCTCCTCCGCCGCGCTCACCAGACCCGCGTAGGGGTCGCCGCGGAAGGTGTGGAACTCCCAGCGCACCTCGTAGATGCCCTTGAGCCGCTCCGCGGATTCCCGGATCTCGGCGACCAGACCCTCCGCGATCTCCTCGGTCGTCTCCGCCACCGGCGCGCCCAGTGAGACCCCGGCCGCCATCACGGGCTGTACGTACACCAGCGCCAGCAGCGCGTTCTGCCGTCTGGCCAGCCCAGCTGCGTAGGCCGCGGCCCGCAGCGAGGACTCCGAGCCGTCGACCCCGGCCAGGATCACCTTCGGGCCGTCGGTACCGCGTTCGAATCCCGTGTTCACGTGCTCCGTCACCCTCCCCACGCTATCCCGCTCGGCGCGCGGACGGCCGTCGGCCTCCCTACAGTGCGAACCATGAGTGCCACCGTGGAGGAGACGCGCGGGACCCGGAACCGCTTCCTGAACCGGGTGCCCGACGCATTCGGGGCGTTCTTCGGAGCGCTCGGCCTGCTGTGCGCGCTGCTCGCCCTCTCCCCGACGCTGCGGCGGCTCCTGCGGCACGTCGTGCGCTTCCTCGACCTCATCGTCGTGCCGGTCAGCGCGAACCTCGCCTACGCGGTCTTCCTCTTCCTCCTCGCCGCGGCCCTGGGCATGCGCAAGAAGGTCGCCTGGTGGATCGTCATCACCTATTTGGCCCTGCTGGTCCTCGTCGACGTGCTGATCATCGCCGCGGGAGACTACTGGATCGGCGTCCCGTCGATGGGCGTCGGCGTGGCCGCCATGGCCGTGCTGATCGCAGCCCGCCGGGAGTTCTACGCGGCCTCCCGGCCCGGGGCCCTGTGGCGGGCCCTGCTCGTGCTCGGGCTCGGGCTGCTCGCCGCCGTACTGGTCGGCTGGGGGCTCGTCGCGCTCTTCCCCGGCACCCTGCCCGAGGGGGAGCGGCTGGACTGGGCCGCCCGTCAGGTCTTCGGCGGGCTCTTCTCCGACCGGCAGTTCGACGGCCGACCGCCCAGGCCCCTGTACTTCCTGCTCGGCCTCTTCGGCGCCCTGGCCCTGCTGAACGCCGCCGCCACCCTCTTCCGCTCCCAGCGGCTGACCGCCGCCCTGCATGGCGACGAGGAGCCGCGCATCCGCGCGCTGCTGGGCGCCTACGGGCGGGGCGACTCCCTCGGCTACTTCGCCACCCGGCGCGACAAGGCCGTCGTCTTCGCCCCCAACGGCAAGGCCGGCGTGACCTACCGCGTCGAGGCCGGGGTCGCCCTGGCCAGCGGCGACCCCGTCGGCGACCCCGCCGCCTGGAGCCCCGCCATCGACGCCTGGCTGGCCGTGGCCCGCCGCTACGGCTGGCAGCCCGCCGTCATGGGCGCCTCCGAGGACGGCGCCAACGCCTACGCCCGATCCGGCCTCGGCGCCCTCCAACTCGGCGACGAGGCCATCCTGCACGTCGCCCACTTCGACCTCGACGGCCGCGACATGCGCGTCACCCGCCAGGCCGTCAACCGCGTCAGACGCGCCGGGGCCTCCACCGTCATCCGCCGCCACTCCACCCTCTCCGAGGAGGAGATGCACACCATCGTCGACCGGGCCGACCGGTGGCGGGACACCGAGACCGAGCGCGGCTTCTCGATGGCCCTGGACCGGCTCGGCGACCCGGCCGACGGGGACTGCCTGCTCGTGGAGGCCTTCGACGCCCAGGGCGAGCTGATCGCCCTGCTCTCCTTCGTCCCCTGGGGCAAGGACGGCATCTCGCTCGACCTGATGCGCCGCGACCGTGCCGCCCCCAACGGGGTCATGGAGTTCATGGTCGCCGAGCTGTGCGCCGCCGCCCCGGGCCTCGGCGTGCGCAGGATCTCCCTCAACTTCGCCGTCTTCCGCTCCGCCTTCGAGGAGGGCGGCCGGATCGGCGCCGGCCCGGTGCTGAAGATGTGGCGCAGGCTGCTGCTCTTCTTCTCCCGCTGGTGGCAGCTGGAGGCCCTGTACCGCTCGAACGTCAAGTATGGCCCCGAGTGGTACCCGCGCTTCCTCTGCTACCAGGACGCCGGCTCGCTCGCCCGCGTCAGCCTCGCCTCCGGCATCGCCGAGGGCTTCGTCTCCGTACCCAGCATGCGCACCCTGTGGGGCAACGCCCACCACCGGGGCCTGACCGCACCCGCCACCACCGAGGGGCTGCCCCCCATCGACTCCCTGGGTCTGGAGGCGGTGGGGGAGGAGGCCGACCGCGCCGCGGCGGGCGAGCGGCTGCCCGAGCAGGTCCGCGTACGGCACGCCAAGCTGGACCGCATCCGGGAGTCCGGCACCGATCCGTACCCCGTCGGCATCCGGCCCCGTACGCACACCGTGGCCCAGCTGAAGGCCGCGCACCCCGGCTACCCGGCCGGCACCCGCACCGGCGAACAGGCCACGCTCGCCGGGCGCGTGATGGTCGTACGGGACCTGGGCGGCGTGGTCTTCGCCGTCCTGCGCGACTGGTCCGGGGACGTGCAGCTGATGTTCACCCGCGACGAGACCGGGGCCGGCGCACTGGACTCCTTCACCTCCCAGGTCGACTTCGGCGACCACGTCGTCGTCAGCGGCGAGGCGGCCGCCAGCAAGAGCGGCGAGCTCTCCCTCCTCGTCGACTCCTGGCAGCTCACGGGCAAGTGCCTGCGCCCCCTGCCCGACAAGCGCAAGGGCCTCGCCGACCCGGAGGCCCGAGTCCGGCGCCGGTACCTCGACCTCGTCGCGAGCCCCGCGGCGCGCGACGTCGTACGGGCCCGCTCCACCGCCGTCCAGGCGCTGCGGCAGGGGCTGCTCGACCGCGGCTACCTGGAGGTCGAGACCCCGATGCTCCAGCAGATCCACGGCGGCGCCAACGCCAGGCCCTTCCGCACCCACATCAACGCCTACGACCTCGACCTCTACCTGCGCATCGCCCCCGAGCTGTACCTGAAACGGCTCTGCGTGGGCGGCATGGAGAAGGTCTTCGAGATGGGCCGCACCTTCCGCAACGAGGGCGTCTCCTACAAGCACAACCCCGAGTTCACGATGCTGGAGGCGTACCAGGCCTTCGCCGACTACGACGTCATGCTCGACCTCACCCGCGAGCTGATCCAGGGCGCCGCCACCGCCGCCTTCGGCTCGCCCATCGCCCACAAGGCCGGCCCCGACGGGAAGCTCGTCGTCCACGACATCTCCGGACCCTGGCCGGTCAAGACCATGTACGGGGCCATCAGCGAGGCCCTCGGCGAGGAGGTCGACGCCGACACCGAGGAGCACGTCCTGCGCGTGCTGTGCGACCGGGCGGGCGTACCCCACGCCCCGGAGGACACCCGCGGGGACGTGGTGCTGGAGATGTACGAGCGGCTCGTGGAGGAGCGGACGAAGCTGCCGACCTTCTACAAGGACTTCCCGACCGACGTCTCGCCGCTCACCCGACAGCACCGCAAGGACCCGAGGCTCGCCGAACGCTGGGACCTCGTCGCCTTCGGCACCGAACTGGGCACCGCCTACTCGGAGCTGACCGACCCCGTCGAGCAGCGGCGCCGGCTCACCGCCCAGTCCCTGCTCGCGGCCGGCGGCGATCCGGAGGCCATGGAACTCGACAACGACTTCCTGGACGCACTGGAGTACGCGATGCCGCCGACCGGTGGTCTGGGCATCGGAGTGGACCGCCTCGTCATGTTCCTGACCGGCCTGACGATCCGCGAGACCCTCCCGTTCCCCCTGGTGCGGCACGGCTGATCGGGTGGCGGGAAGGGGGCGCGTCCGCGCCTCTCGACATCTGCGGCGGTGTCGTTGATACGTAGTAGTAATGAAAAATGACGAGCCGACAGTAGGGCGTCGCGCGCTCCTGCGCACCGCCGTCTTCCTCGGAGTCGCCGCCGCCTCCGGACTGCTCACCGCGAACGGCGAAACCGGCACCCCGGGGGCCGGGACCGGGACCGGGACCGGCTCGGGTTCCGGACCGGGCGCCTCCACCCCGCTCGCCGGTCCCGGCCCGCACCCCGCCGCGGCGGGGCCGCCCGGCATGCGGGCCCAGGAACTGGCCGAGAAGTCCTACCGGCTGCGCCCCATGACCGCCGAGGCCCCCGTCCGACCGCCGGCCGCCAAACCCGCCGTGCGCACCCGGCCCATCCTCGAACTCCCGGGGGGAGCCGCCACGTCGAACGGCATGGTGCTCACCTTCGACGACGGCCCCGACCCCCGCTACACCCCGGCCATCCTCGACACCCTGGCCCGGTACGGCGTCCGCGCCATGTTCTTCGTCTGCGGGGAGATGGCCACGGACAACCGGGACCTGCTGCGCCGGATGGCCGACGAGGGCCACGTCATCGGCAACCACACCTGGACCCACCCGCTCATCCCCACGCTCGGCCGGTCCGCCCTGGCCTCGGAGATCGGCCGCACGAGCGAGGTCGTGCAGAAGGCCGTCGGCGAGGCCCCGCTCTGGTTCCGGGCGCCCTACGGGGCCTGGAACCGCGCGGCCTTCGAGATCGGGTCCGAACTGGGCATGGAGCCGCTGGCCTGGACGGTGGACACCCTCGACTGGAAGGAACCCGGGACGACGACCATCGTCTCCCGGGTCCTGGGCGGCGCCGCGCCCGGCGTGATCGTGCTGTCCCACGACGCGGGCGGCAACAGGTCGCAGAGCGTCCAGGCCATCAACTCGTACCTGCCCCAGCTGCTGGCCAAGGGCTACCGGATGACCCTGCCGGTGCTGCCGCCCCGCTGAGCCGGGCCGGATCGGGCCGGGACCGGTGCCATCCGGCCCTGTGGGTTCCGGCTCTGTGGGTTCCGGCTCTGTGCGTTCCGGGCCGGCGCGTTCCGGCCCGGCGCGGTCCTGGTCGGCTCAGCGGGCCTCCACCATCCGCGCGAAGACCACCACGTTGCCGTCGTAGCCCTGCGACTTGGAGTAGGAGCCGCCGCACGTGATCACCCGGAGTTCCGGGTGTCCGGTGTCCCCGTAGACCCGGGCTCCGGGGAACTGGTCCTTCGAGAACACCTCCACGCCGTACACCTCGAACACCGCGGTGCGCCCGTCGTAGCGCTCCACCTCGATGTGGTTGCCCGGCTTGACCGAGCCCAGCCCGTAGAAGACGGCCGGGCCCTGCGCGTTGTCCACGTGGCCCACGATCACCGCCGATCCGCGCTGCCCCGGCGAGATGCCGTTGAGGTACCAGCCGGCCAGGTTGCGGTCCTGTGGCGGCGGGGCGTCGATCCAGCCCTCCGCGTCCAGCCCGACCGTCATCACAGGCGCGTCCACGTTGATCGTGGGAATGCGGATGCGCTGCACCGACGAGTGCTCCAGCACTTCCATGTCCGCCGGCGGTGTCGGCGGGTGCGCCGGCAGCTGATCGGCCGTCACCGCGACGGCCGAGGCCGCGGTGGGCTGCGGCGGCCCGCCGCCCATGTCCACACCGTTGCGCACCATGGCGAGGCCGGTGAGCATGACGAGGGCGAGTACGCCCCACGGTGAGCGTTTGCGTGACTGCCCTGTCTCGTCCTCGCCCATCGTTCTCCCTTCCCGACGCGGGGGTCCCGACCCGCGTTCCTGTCCCACCCCTGTACGCCCTACTTCACGCACGTTAAGGCCGGGTCGGTGGGACGGCGATCGGTGGAGGGCGAACGGGTGGCACGGCCCGGAAGGGGCCGGAAGGGGTGCGCCCATCCAGGTAATCGTCACATAAATGCCTGACGGGTCGTGACCTGCGGATCCGTCAGCTGCGACGTCCGCGCTTCGGCGTGTCGCTCAACCGGGCGGCCCAAAGGCGGAAATGCGGAGATTGCGGGCCGACCCGAGGGTTCGATCAGGGAGGCGTTCTCGTCGATCATCCGGGGCCGACGCTCCGGGGCGCTTCCCGCTGGAGGATCCACCATGCGTGCTTTCCGCGCTCTCACCGTGACGGCGGCGGCCTGCGCCGCGATCGGTCTCAGTACCCCGTTCGCCTTTGCCAACTCTCCGGCGGGTGGGGGCGGGGGCCCCAGCAACATCTCGGTCAACCCGTACTCCGTGCACCAGGGCGCCACGATGCAGGTGAGTGCCTCGGGCTGCCACCGCGGAGGCGTCGTCACCTCGCCCGGGAACTTTCCCGAGGCCCGTCTGTCCGACGGCTCGATCGGGTTCGCCACCGTTCGGATCTTCAACCACGCCTCACCGGGCCCCCACACCCTGTCGGTCCGGTGCAACGACAACAGCCTGGTCGCCACGCACCGCTTCAACATCCTGGAGGGGCGGCCCTCGCAGGGCGGCCTCGGCGGCTCCATCGGGCCTTCCACCGCCGAGACCGCCATCGGTGCGGGCCTCGTGGGCGCCGCGGCGCTCGGCGCGGGCGCCCACGTGGTGCGCCGTCGCCGTCCCTCGCTCCGCGGCCGGGCCTGACCGGCCACCTCCCCGGTCGTCCCCACCGCCGGTCGCCCCGGGTCCGGGCCAGGACCCGGGGCGACCGGCGGTGGGGAGGGGTCTTCACCCGACCGCGGTCTTCAATGACCCCGGCCGGACCGGCGGCGGCGCAGGGCGAACGCCGTCCCGCCGACGGCGGCCAGCAGCAGACCCGCGCCGGCGCCGAGCTCCAGGGGATCCATGCCGGCCACGCTGCCGCCGAGGCCGCCGCGGACGGCGCCGACGACGCTGCGGGCCGGACTGGTCGCGGTCCGCGTGGAACTCGTGGTCGGTCTCGTCGAACCGCCGGAGATCGTCAGATCGGCCGAGCCCGTCTCCCCGTTGCAGGTGAAGGAGACCGAGTACAGGGCCCCCGGCCGGGCGTCCCGGTCCACCGTGACCCGTGCGGTCTGGCCGCGCGCGATGCTGACGGTGTCGAAGACCCCCGAGGAGGCGGTGGCATAGGCGGCGTTGCAGCCGGTGACGGAGAGCACCGTCTGGCCGCCGGGGGCGACCGTCGACGGGGTGATGGTGAAACCGAACGAAGTGACCTGCCGACCCTCGGCCGCCGTGGCGGCGGGCGCGCCGAGCGCGCCGAGCGCGAGTACGGCGCACGTGGCGCCGGCGCTCAGCAGGGCAGTCGCGGAGGTACGTATCGCACCCATGGTTGATTCTCCGGATCCCCGAGGAGCAGCCGCGGAACGGTTTCCGCACGTGGGGGGTCGTGCGCCTCGATGTCCGCCACGCTAGGTCCGGGCGCGGTGCCCCGCGATCAGGAACGGGCGAATGGGGCATGCCCCTACGCCGAACCGGGGACGGAGGGACCGTCCCCGGTTTGAGGGTGGGCGTGCGGGATCCGGTCGGGCCTCAGCCGCCGAGCTCCAGATGGGAGAACTGCGTCAGGAACGGTTCGGCGGTGGCCGCGACACCCCGCCCGAAGGGCGCGTCGAAGTCCCAGATGAGGAAGAGCAGGAAGGCGATGAGCGCGCTGAACAGGCCCGCCAGCAGCAGTTCGCGGAACGACCGCCGGATCTGCAGGGTGAAGATCAGCCCCACCGTCACCAGCGCCCCCGCGATCAGCCCGAACCACACCACCCCCGGCATGGTGGCCCCGGCGCTGTCCCCGCGCGAGCTGCGGGCGTCGTCGGCCAGCGCGACCTGGTCGACCAGCGGCTGGTACGCCTGCCCCTCGTGGTCGGTCTTCGGCTCGTAGTCGGTGACGTCCCGGCGGATACGTTCCAGCAACTCCCCGCCGCGGTCGGTGATCTCGCCGCGCTCGGCCATGGCCTTCCACTCCGTGTCGACCACGTAGGTCACGTACGCGTCGACGTCGGCGCGGATCTGCTTGCGCACCTCGGGCGGGTAGACCTCGGAGCGGACGCTGACCTCGTGGAGGGCCTGCGCCTCCTGGCGGACGTACTCCTGGGCGGCCCCGCGGCCCTCCCAGACGCCGGCGATCGCCAGGCCGAGGACGATCGCGTAGATCACCCCGATCATCATCGTCATGTACTCGATGACGTCCGGGGTCTCGTTCGGATCGTCGTCGTCGCCGATCCTGCGGTGGTTGAAGAAGGTGATGGACAGCACCACGGCGCAGGCCGCTGCCATCGCGATGGACAGGACGAGCCATTCCGACAAGATGACTCCCGATGGGTCATGGGCCGCGGGCTATCGGGGGCGCAGCGCGACGATCGCGAGCACCGCGGGAGCCGCGGTCATCAAAGTGAAGGTCACCGGCGAGATGTGGTGCTCCGCCGGTTTGCGTGCCGCGGCGTGGTACGCCGGTCGTGCCACCGGTTTGGCCGCCACGGGAACGGGCGCGGGCGCCTTGACCACCGGCGGCGGGGGCGGCTCCGGCGGGACCGGTTTCGGCACCGGCTTCGCCACGGGCTTCGGGGCCGGAGGCGGTGGCGGCGCGGGTTCGGGCGGCGGGGCCGGTTCGGGAGGCGGCGGCGCGGGCTTGGGCGGAGGGGGCTTCGGCGTCGGCTTCGGGGGCGGGGTGGGAGGCGGCGGGGTGGGCTTCGGCGTCGGTGTCGGCTTCGGTGGGCACGGAGGGGGAGGCGGGCAGTGGTGGCCACCCTGGTGGCCCTTGCCGCGGCCCTTGTCGTGGCCGTTGCCGCGCCCCTTGTCGTCCCGGTCGCCCCGCTGGTCACCGTGATGTCCGCCACCCGAGCCGTCCCCGCGGCCGCTGCCGCCGGCCACCGCGACCGCCGTGGTGACGCCCGCGGCGGAACCGTTCCCGATCGTCGCGTAGGCGCAGCTATCGGCCACGGCCGGCGTGATGGACGCGCAGGACAACGCCGCCCACAGCAGCGCCGGGACCGCGAGCGTGCGCCTGGCTAAGGCTTTGTTCACCCGGGGATCATGGGGCCGGGGGCGCCCCCGTACGCCCGGCCCCGCCTCCGGTTCGCCTGAACGGGTGGAGCGTCGACCCAGGAGGTTTGAGCCAATCATCGACCGTGTCGGACCGCGGACCGGTCAATTCCCATAGGGGATTTGTCGGTATCGATCACCCGGGGCGTTCCGTCCGGCACGTGACTTTGGTGTGTGACGAAGAACGGATCGCCAATTTCCGCTTTTGCTCGCCCTGTTGGCTAATGATCAGTACATTCGGCTCGGACAGAGTCCGGTCCCCGGAGGGGCCGCCGCGGAACAAGGCTTGGAGATCCGATGGAGCGCCCCGCCTGGGCCCCGCCCGGCATCGACATATCGGTGCCCAGCGTGTCCCGCATCTACGATTACTACCTGGGCGGCTCCCACAATTTCGAGGTCGACCGCGAGGCCGCCCGCCGCGCCATGGAATTCATCCCGGGCCTGCCCAAGATCATGCAGGCGAACCGGGCATTCATGCGCCGCACCGTCCGCCACGCGGTCGCCGAGGGCGTCACCCAGTTCCTCGACATCGGTTCCGGCATCCCCACCTTCGGCAACGTCCACGAGATCGCCCGCGCCGCCAGCCCGGAGGCGCGCGTGGTCTACGTGGACCACGACCCCGTGGCCGTGGCGCACAGCCGGGCCGTCCTCGGGGACGACGAGCAGACGGGCGTCGTGTCCGCCGATCTGCGCAACCCCAAGGACATCCTGGCCGCGCCCGAGGTCGCACGGCTGCTCGACCTCGACCGGCCCGTGGCGCTGCTCCTCGTCGCCGTCCTGCACTTCCTGGAGGACGCGGACGACCCGTACGGCGCCGTGGCCGAACTGCGGGACGCGCTGGCCCCCGGCAGCCTGCTGATCCTCACGCACGCCTCGTTCGAGGGGATCCCGGTCGCGGAGGAGGTGGCCGGCGGCGCCGTCGGCGTGTACCGGGACATCCGCAACCCGCTCGTCATGCGCAGCGGCGAGCGGATCCGCGCCTTCTTCGACGGGTTCGAGATGGTGGAGCCGGGCCTCGTGTCCATGCCCGACTGGCGGCCGGACCGCGTCGAGGGCGACACGGAGGGCGAGGTCCCCGAGGACCCGTACGCCTTCTCGGGCTTCGGCGGTGTGGGGCGCAAGGCGTGAGACTTCCCGTTCAGATGTCGGCCCCGCGGCAGCCGGGCGCGCCGGTCCCCGGGCCCGGTGCGTCCGCGACCGCGTCCGGCATGCCCGCCGGCGAGCCGGCGGAGCCTCCCGCGGCCATGACCCCGGAAGGAGCCGGTCCGAGATCGACCGGATCCAGGTCGGCCGGTTCGGGATCCGCCGGGTCGGGATCCGCCGCTCCCGGGGTGTCCCCGAAAGGCGGTCTGGAGGACCGGATCGCGCGCTTCGCGACCATCTGGGGCCGGGCGATCTTCCCGGTCACCGCGACCTCCCTGACCCGCCCCGAATTCGAACGGCACCTCGTGCCGCTCACCCGCACCCTCACCGAGGCCCTGCACGCCCGCGCCTTCGACGCCTCGACCGCCCAGCGGGTGGGCGCCGAACTCGTCGCCGTGCACTGCACCGACCCGGAGGCACTGGCCGGCACCCTCGGCGTCATCGAGTCCTACCTGGTGCTCTACTGCGGCGGAGCCGACGGGGCCGGCGGTTCCACGGAGGAGTGCCGGGCCCGCTGCGCCCGGCTCCAGCACGGGATCGCGGCCGGCTACGCCCGCGCCCTGCGCGAACGCACCCTCAGGGAGCAGGAGTCCATCGCCCGCTCCGCGCTGACGGCACGCACCGACGCCCAGGAGGCCCTGCACGCCAGCGAGGCGCGCTTCCGGGCGGTCTTCGAGGGCGCGGCCGTCGGCATCGGCATCGCCGACCTCGAAGGGAACATCCTGGAGGTCAACGACGCGCTGCTGGAGATGTTCGGCGGCATGGAAGGGCACGTCCGGGGCCGGAAGGTCACCGAGTGGGGCCACCCCGACGACACCCCGCACGTGTGGCGGATGCACGGGGAGCTGGTGCGCGGCGAGCGGGAGAGCTTCCGCGTCGAGAAGCCGTACTACCGGCACGACGGAACCGTGCTGTGGACCAATCTGACGGTGTCGCTGCTGCGCGACGCCGCGGGGGAGCCGCAGTACCAGCTGGCGCTGATGGAGGACACCACCGAACGCCGGCTGCTGAACCTGCGCCTGCGCTACGAGGCCACCCACGACGCACTGACCGGACTCCCCAACCGGACCCTGTTCTTCGAACGGCTGGAGAAGGCCCTGAACGGCTCCGGCGGCGACCGCTTCGGGCTGTGCTACCTGGACCTGGACGGCTTCAAGGCGGTCAACGACAGCCTCGGCCATTCGGCGGGGGACCGGCTGCTGGTGGAGGTCGCGGACCGGCTGCAGAGCTGCGCCACCGGCCCCGGCGAGGTCGTCGCCCGGCTCGGCGGCGACGAGTTCGTGGCCCTGACCACCGGCTGCGACACCGAGCAGAAGGTCACCGACCTCGCGGTCCGGATCCTGTCCGCCCTGTCCACGCCGATCCGGCTGGAGGGCCGCGAGCTGACCGTCCGCGGCAGCATCGGCATCGTCGAGGGCGGCGTCAAGGAACGCACAGCGGCGGAGGTGCTGCGCAGCGCCGACATCACCATGTACCGGGCGAAGGCCGCCGGCGGCAATCGCTTCGAGTTCGCAGACGCGGAGGCCGACGCCCGCGCCATCACCCGGCACGGACTGACCAACGCCCTGCCCGCGGCACTGGAGCGCGGGGAGTTCTTCATCGAGTACCAGCCGCTGGTGCACATGCACGACGGCACCGTCCACGGGGCCGAGGCGCTGGTGCGCTGGTCGCACCCGCAGTACGGGGTACTGGGGCCGGACCGCTTCATCCCGCTCGCCGAACGCACGGGCCTGATCGTGCCGCTCGGCCGCTGGGTCCTGGAGGAGTCCGTCCGGCAGGCCCGCAACTGGCAGTCCAAGCACGGCGGCGCGTCCCTGCGGATCAACGTCAACCTCTCGCCGACCCAGCTGCACCACCCCGGACTGGTCGCCGACACCGTGGCGGTGCTGGAGAAGTCCGGCCTGGCCCCCGGCGCCCTGTGCCTGGAGGTCACCGAATCGGCCCTCATAGGAGCCGACGACGAACTCCTCGAACCGCTGCGCCGGCTCGCCGCGCTGGGCGTGGACATCGCCCTCGACGACTTCGGCACCGGCTACTCGAACCTGGCCAATCTGCGCCGCCTTCCCGTCAGTGTCCTGAAGCTGGACCGCTCCTTCACGAAGGGGATGCAGCAGAGCCCCGCCAACCCCGTCGACGTCAAGATCGTGGAGGGCATCGTCGCCCTCGCCCACAGCCTCGAACTCGCCGTGACCGTGGAGGGCGTGGAGACCGGAGCCCAGGCCGCCCAACTGCGCGCCCTCGGCTGCGACACCGCCCAGGGCTGGTACTACGCCCGCCCCGGCGCCCCCGACCGCATCCACACCCTCTCCCTCTCGGACGCCGTGCCCTCCTCTCCCTGACGCCGGCCGGTGCGGCAGGGGCGGGCCGGTGCGGCAAGGGCGCCCGGTGCGGCTGTGTCAGCCCATGCCCGCCTCCGTGCCGCGGCCGGGCTCGCGGATCGCGACCCGTACCCGCTCGTGCCGCGCGGCGGTGTCGGCCAGTACGCGGGCGGCCGCCGGGAGCCGCTCGGCCTCGTAGGCGTCGAGCACGCCCTCCGTCGCCGGGCCGGCGAGGGCGCCGAGCAGGGCCCGGCCGAGGGCGGCCGCGTCCTGTATCCCGGTGTTCATGCCCAGGCCGCCGGCTATGGGGTGCACGTGCGCGGCGTCCCCCGCGAGGAATATCCGGCCCTCGCGGATCCGGCCGGCCATGCGGATGTTGACCCGCCAGGCCGAGAGCCAGGTGGGATCCGCCAGGCGGATCCCGGGGACCCGGGCATGCCGGTCGAAGAGCCTCTGGAAGCTCTCCAGTGAGGGCGGCAGCACCTCGCCGTTCTCACTGAGCTCCGGTGAGGCCTGGAGCTGGAAGGAGTCGGTCCCCGGCATCGGGCACAGGAGTATCCCGCCGCCCTCCGAGGTGAACCACTGGTGCCAGTACGCACGGCTCAGCCCGGGCGCCCGCACGTCCCCCAGCACCATCGTCTCCGTCTGCTCCGTGCGTCCCTCGAAGGGGATCCCGAGGAGCCTGCGCACCGAGCTGTGCCCGCCGTCGCACCCGGCGGCGTACCCGGCTCGGACCGAACGGCCGTCCGCGAGCGAGGCGGTGACTCCCGCCCCGTCCTGGGTGATCTCCGTGACCCGCGCTTCGTACTCGACCGTGACGCCGAGGTCGGCGAGCCGCCGGCGCAGCGCTTCTTCCACCTGCCACTGGCCGATGAGGATGCCCTCGCCGCCGCTCGGGGTGTCGTTGACGTGCGCGCCGTCGAAGTACTTGCGCAGGACCACGCCCCGGGTCCCGATGGCCTCCAGCCCCTCGGCCGCACCGAGTCCGGCGAGCACCTTCAGGCTGTCCGGGGTCAGGCCCTTGCCCCGGGACTCGCGATGGGGTCCGGAGCGCGCTTCGAGCACGCGGACGGTGGCGCCGCCCGAGGCCAGTTCGCACGCCAGGGTGAGCCCGGTGGGGCCGGAGCCCACGATCAGTACGTCGGTCATCGGAGTGTCCTCTCATCGCTGCGCGTTCGTTTCGAGTCGTCGATGAGTCAAGGAAAGCGCAACCGAGGCAGAAATGCAACCCGGTAACGAAATTAACCCGGTCATGATTTCGTGCTACGCTGGAGGCATGGAGAACACGACGGGTCCGCGCACGGGTCTGCGCGAGAGCAAGAAACTGCGTACGCGCCACCAGCTGGCGGCCACCGCGCTCGAACTCTTCCTGGAGCGCGGCTTCGACGCCGTGTCGGTGGCCGACGTCGCCGCCGCGGCCGAGGTCTCCAAGCCCACCCTGTTCCGGTACTTCCAGAGCAAGGAGGACCTGGTCCTGGACCGGTTCGCCGACCATCAGGACGAGGTGGCGCGCATCGTGCGCGAGCGCCCGGCCGGTCGGACCCCGGTGGGGGCGGTCCACGAGCACTTCCTGGCGGCGCTCGCCGAGCGGGACCCGATCACCGGGCTGTGCGACCACCCGAACGTCCTCGCCTTCCAGGGTCTGCTGTACTCCACGGCAAGCCTGGAGACCCGGATCGCGCACTACACGGCGCGCGAGGTGGAGCTCCTCGCGGAGGCCCTGGAGGCCGAGTCGGTCCCCCCGTTCGGCGCCCGGCTGGCAGCCCTGCACCTGGTGACGGTCCGCCACGAGCTGGGCCGGGAGAACTGGCGCCGGCTCTCGGCCGGCCAGAGCGCCGACGAGGCCTATCCGGCCGCCGTCGCCGAAGCCGACCGCGCCTTCGCCATGCTGGCGGACGGGCTCGACCGGACCCTCGGGCCGCTCATACCCTCCTGACGGGGTCGACGGGGTCGACGCGAAGTCGGTTCGCGAAAGCGGGTGTTGTGCGTGGTCGCCAGGCATGTCACCGAGCTGATCGGGGCGGGGAGCGGTACGGGGGCCGGCCGGCGACCGGGGTCGGGCGGGACGTCCTGTGTACTCCCCGGTGCTGGACGGCGTGTACCGGCTGACCGGGGTGCCGGCCGACGCCCCGGTGGGCCGCGCCGGTGAACCGGTCCTGCCCGCGGGCGTGCCCATGGCGCCCGAGGCGCCGCCGGGCGTAGCCCGCCCCGCCGGCCTGCCGGCCCACCACCCCTGACCCACCGGTCCTGCCCACGGGGCCCGAGGTGCCCGGCCCGAAGCGCCGGGCCCTGCCGGCCCGCCCGCCGGGCACGACCCGACAGTCCGCCCCCGGCCCGCCCGCCGGGTTCGACGCCCGCCCGTCGGGCCCCACATTCGGGTCCCTGGTCGGTCGTGACCGCCGGCGTTCCGTGGGGCTTCGGTGTGGCGCGGGGTGCGTGGACTCGGTTGGTGACGACCGCCGCAGCGTCGGATCGGGCTCGGGGTGGCCTCGTCGGGGGTCAGTCGACCAGGATGCGTTTCAGTTCGCGGGCCGCGCGGGGTGGTGCCACGTCCGTGCGGTGGGCCAGGGCGATCGTGCGGCGCAGGGGGGAGCCCGCGAGCGGGGTGGCGCGCAGGCCCGGACCGGAGTGCTCCACCACCATGTTCGGTACCACCGCGATGCCCAGCCCGGCCCGTACGAAGCCGAGGACCGCGTCCATCTCCCCGCCCTCCACCGTGAACACCGGCTCGAACCCCGCCGCCCGGCACGCCGCCACTGTCAGGTCGCGCAGGTCGTAGCCGTGGCGGAACATCACCATCGGCTCCTCGCGCAGGTCGGCGATGGTCAGCTCGCCGCCGCCCGCCGGGGGCGGGAGGTCCGCGGACGAGACCACGACCAGGTCCTCCGTCAGCAGTTCCACCGTCGTCAGCGCCGGGGCCGACGGCGGCAGCGGCAGCGCGATCAGGGCCAGGTCCAGGGCCCCGCGCGCCAGTTCCCGTACGAGGTCCAGCGACCCGCTCTCCTCGATCAGCAGCTCGATCCCCGGATGGGCCGTGTGGAAGGCGCGCAGCACGTTCGGCAGCAGGCCCGTGCACACGCTCGGCGTGGCCCCGAGCCGGATCCGCCCGCGCCGCAGCTGCGCCAGCTCCTGCACCTCCTGCCGCGCGGTGTCCGCGTCCGCGAGGATCCGCCGGGCCAGCGGCAGCAGGGCCTCACCCGCGTCCGTGAGCGAGATGTTGCCCCGCGCCCGACTGAAGAGTTCGGCCCCCAGCTCCCGCTCCAGGGCCTTGATCTGCTGGGAAAGCGAGGGCTGGGCCACGTGCACCCGTTCCGCGGCCCGCGTGAAGTGGCGGGTCTCGGCGACGGCGACGAAGTACAGGAGCTGCTGGAATTGCATAGTCCATGTCTATCAAGATGACCGACATCATGTCTTGGACCTTTCGGGTCCTTCGTCCCTACCTTCGAAGACATGGCTCTGGCAACGCGGACCCGGACAGGCGGCCCCAAGCCGCCGACCTTCTGGGGCTCCACCATCGGAAAGAAGACCGTCATGGCGGTCTCCGGGCTGATCATGCTCGGATACCTCGTCGTGCACATGCTCGGCAACCTCAAGATCTTCTTCGGGGCGGACGAGTTCAACGGCTACGCGCACTGGCTCCGGACCCTCGGCGAGCCCTTCCTCCACTACGAGTGGGCCCTGTGGATCGTCCGCGTGGTCCTGCTCGCCGCGGTCGTCGCCCACGCCGTCTCCGCGTACCAGCTCAGCCGCCGTGACATCACGGCGCGCCCGGTGAAGTACGCCCACAAGCGCCGCCGCGCGAGCTACGCCACCCGCACCATGCGCTGGGGCGGCGTCATCCTCGGCCTCTTCATCGTCTGGCACCTGCTCGACCTCACCACGCTCACCGTCAACGAGCGCGCCTGGGCCGGGCACCCGTACCAGAACGTCCTCGCGACCTTCTCCACCTGGTACGGAAACACCGTCTACATCGTGGCGATGGCGGCCCTCGGCCTGCACATCCGGCACGGCTTCTGGAGCGCCGCCCAGACCCTCGGAGCCGGCAACGCCCGCCGCGACCGGACGCTGAAGCTCCTCGCGAACACCCTCGCCCTCGTCCTCTTCGCGGGCTTCACGTCCGTCCCCGTCGCCGTCATGACCGGAGTGGTGAACTGACCATGAGCGACCACACGCACCACGCGCAGCACACGCACCACGCGCAGCACACTCACTACGCCAACCACACCACCGGCGAACCCCTCCGTGACACCAAGGCCCCCGAGGGCCCCGTCGCGGAGCGTTGGGACCGCCGTCGCTTCGAGGCGAAGCTGGTCAACCCGGCCAACCGCCGCAAGCACACCGTGATCGTCGTCGGCACCGGCCTGGCGGGCGGTGCCGCCGGCGCGACTCTCGCCGAGCAGGGCTACCACGTGGTCCAGTTCTGCTTCAGCGACTCCCCGCGCCGAGCACATTCCATCGCCGCCCAGGGCGGCATCAACGCGGCCAAGAACTACCGCAACGACGGTGACTCCGTACACCGCCTGTTCTACGACACCGTCAAGGGCGGCGACTTCCGCGCCCGCGAGTCCAACGTCCACCGCCTCGCCCAGATCTCCGTCGAGATCATCGACCAGTGCGTGGCCCAGGGCGTCCCCTTCGCCCGCGAGTACGGCGGCCTCCTCGACACCCGCTCCTTCGGCGGCGTCCAGGTCTCCCGCACCTTCTACGCCCGCGGCCAGACGGGCCAGCAGCTCCTCCTCGGCGCCTACCAGGCGCTGTCCCGGCAGATCGCCGCCGGCAACGTGGAGATGCACGCCCGCACCGAGATGCTCGACCTGGTCGTCGTCGACGGGGTCGCCCGCGGCATCGTCGCCCGCGACCTGATCACCGGCGAGATCTCCACCCACTACGCCGACGCGGTGGTCCTGGCGAGCGGCGGCTACGGCAACGTCTTCTACCTCTCCACCAACGCCATGAACTCCAACGCGACCGCCGTCTGGCGGGCGCACCGGCGAGGCGCCTACTTCGCCAACCCCTGCTTCACCCAGATCCACCCCACCTGCATCCCGCGCACCGGCGACCACCAGTCCAAGCTCACCCTGATGAGCGAGTCCCTGCGCAACGACGGCCGGATCTGGGTCCCCAAGGCCAAGGGCGACACCCGCCCCGCCGCCGAGATCCCAGAAGCGGAACGCGACTACTACCTGGAGCGGATCTACCCCTCCTTCGGCAACCTCGTGCCCCGCGACATCGCCTCCCGCGCCGCGAAGAACGTCTGCGACGAGGGTCGAGGCGTCGGCCCCGGCGGCCAGGGCGTCTACCTCGACTTCGCCGACGCCATCCGCCGCATGGGCCGCGACAAGGTCGCCGAGAAGTACGGCAACCTCTTCGAGATGTACGAGCGGATCACCGCGGAGGACCCGTACGAGGTCCCCATGCGGATCTACCCCGCCGTGCACTACACGATGGGCGGCCTGTGGGTCGACTACGACCTCCAGACCACCGTCCCCGGCCTCTTCGCCATCGGCGAGGCCAACTTCTCCGACCACGGGGCCAACCGCCTCGGTGCGTCCGCGCTGATGCAGGGCCTCGCCGACGGCTACTTCGTGCTCCCGTCCACGATCAACGACTACCTCGCGCGCCATCCGCACCGGGACACCGTGGACGACACCCACCCCGAGGCCGTCGCCGTCGTACGCGAGACCCGCGAGCGCCTCGCCCGGCTCCTCGCCGTCGACGGGGACCGCACGCCCGACTCCTTCCACCGCGAGATCGGCGAGCTGATGTGGGAGTACTGCGGGATGGCCCGCACCGACGAAGGCCTGCGCAAGGCCCTCGACCGGATCCCGCAGATCCGCGAGGAGTTCTGGCGGCGCATCAAGGTCCCCGGCAGCGGCGAGGAGTTCAACCAATCGCTGGAGAAGGCCAACCGGATCGTCGACTACCTCGAACTCGCCGAGCTGATGTGCCTCGACGCCCTGCACCGCGAGGAGTCCTGCGGCGGCCACTTCCGCGAGGAGTCCCAGACCCCCGACGGAGAGGCCGAGCGGCGCGACGAGGAGTTCTCGTACGCGGCGGCCTGGGAGTTCACGGCCACCGGCGCCGCCCCCGTCCTGCACAAGGAAGACCTCGTCTTCGAGTACGTCCACCCCACCCAGCGGAGCTACGCATGAAGCTCACCCTGCGCGTCTGGCGCCAGCGCGGCGCCGACGCCCCCGGTCACATGGCCTCGTACGAGGTCGACGGGATCTCCGAGGACATGTCCTTCCTGGAGATGCTCGACACCCTCAACGAGGACCTCATCCTGCGCGGAGAGGACCCGGTCGCCTTCGACCACGACTGCCGCGAAGGCATCTGCGGCGCCTGCAGCCTCGTCATCAACGGCGACGCGCACGGCCCGGAGCGCACCACCACCTGCCAGCTGCACATGAGGTCCTTCGCCGACGGCGACACCATCGACGTCGAGCCCTGGCGGGCCGCCGCCTTCCCGGTGGTCAAGGACCTCGTCGTCGACCGGGGCGCCTTCGACCGCATCATCCAGGCCGGCGGCTACATCACCGCCCCCACCGGCGCCGCACCCGAGGCGCACGCCACCGCCGTGCCCAAGGCCGACGCGGACTACGCCTTCGAGCACGCCGAGTGCATCGGCTGCGGGGCCTGCGTGGCAGCCTGCCCCAACGGCTCCGCGATGCTCTTCACCTCCGCCAAGGTCAACCACCTCAACGTGCTGCCGCAGGGCTCGCCGGAGCGGGAGACGCGCGTCCTGGACATGGTCGCCCGGATGGACGAGGAGGGCTTCGGCGGCTGCACGCTGACCGGCGAGTGCGCCACCGCCTGCCCCAAGGGCATACCGCTCCCGTCGATCGCCGCCATGAACAAGGAGTGGCTGCGGGCCGTCCGCAAGGGCTGACCGCCGCGCTCCCGCACACCCCCGTACGAGCCGCCGCCGGCCCGGGACCCGCCCGCCCCGGCCGGGGTCCCGGCCGACCCGGGTTCCCCCGGCCTGGGCCGACCGGCTGACCCGATCCGCCGACCGGCTGACCCGATCCGCCGACCGGGGGCTCGTACGGGCCGTACGCCGCGCCGCGCCCCGGCGGGCGCCGCCCATCGGCGACAGTGGGCGCCATGCCACACGCCACCGCCGGGTCCGGACCGCGCCGACGAGCCGTACTGGCCGCCGCCCTCGCCCCGCTGGCGGTGGCCGGCTGCTCCGCGGAGGAACCCGCCCGGGGACCCGCGCCCGGAGCGCCGACCGGGGCCAAGGACGCCCTGGTCATGGTGATCCGGCACGCGGAGAAGCCGTACGCAGGCGACACCGGCACGGACGACGAGGGCGAGGACGACCCCGGTTCGCTGGCCGGGCGCGGCCGGCGCCGGGCCGAGGAGCTCCCGCGGCTCTTCGGACCCACCCGCGGCGCGGCCCTGCCCCGCCCGGCCGCCGTCTTCGCGGCCGGTGGCGGTAAGCCGGGCACCCCCGCACGCTGCCGGCAGACGGTGGCCGCGCTGGCCACGGCCCTGCACACCCCCGTACGCACGGAGTTCGCCCTGGGCGCCGAACCCGCCCTCGTGCGCGCCGCGCTGGCCGCCCCGATGCCCGTACTGGTCTGCTGGGAGCACACCGGCGTCCCCCGCCTGGTCCGCGCCCTCGGCGCCGACCGGGTGCTCGGACTCCCCGCGACCTGGCCCGACCGCTACGACCTCGTCTGGATGTTCACCCGCCGCCAGGGCCAGTGGAGCTTCCGCGAGCTGCCGCAACACCTGCTCCCGGGCGACGCCTGAGGCCGGATCCGTACGAACCGGTCAGCCCCGAAGGGCGCGGGCCAGGTAGGGCGCCGTACGTCCCGCGCCCGAGGCCGCCACGTCCGCCGGAGTGCCCGCCGCGAGGATCCGGCCGCCCTCCGTGCCGCCGCCCGGGCCCAGGTCGATCACCCAGTCCGCGCCCGCCACCACCTCCATGTCGTGTTCCACGACCACCACCGAGTGCCCCGCGTCGACCAGACCGTGCAACTGCCGCAGCAGCACCCGCACATCGGCCGGATGGAGCCCCGTCGTCGGCTCGTCCAGCAGGTACAGCGTGTGGTCCCGGCGCAGCCGCTGGAGTTCCGTGGCCAGCTTGATCCGCTGCGCCTCCCCGCCCGACAGTTCCGTCGCCGGCTGCCCCAGCCGCAGGTACCCCAGCCCGATGTCCTCCAGCGCCCGCAGGCTGCGCGCCGCCGCCGGGACCTCCGCGAAGAAGCCGGCCGCCGCCTCCACCGTCAGGCCGAGCACCTGCGCGATGTCCAGCCCCGCGTAACGGACCTGGAGCGTCTCGGCGTTGTACCGGGCGCCGCCGCACTCCGGGCACGGGGCGTAGGTGCTCGGCAGGAACAGCAGCTCCACCGAGACGAAGCCCTCGCCCTGGCAGGTCTCGCAGCGGCCGCCCGCCACGTTGAAGGAGAACCGGCCCGCCTTCCAGCCCCGCGCCTTCGACTCCGGAGCGGCCGTGAACAGCCGCCGCACCACGTCGAACAGGCCCGTGTAGGTGGCCAGATTGGACCGGGGGGTCCGGCCGATGGGCTTCTGGTCCACCTCCACCAGCCGCCGTACGGGGAACTCCGCCTCCGCGAGCCGCTCCCCGACCTCCCGGGCCAGCGCACGGCCCACCAGCGTGGACTTCCCCGACCCCGACACCCCGGTCACCGCCGTGAACACCCCGAGGGGGAACTCGGCCGTGACGTCCCGCAGGTTGTGCAGCCCGACCCCGCTCAGCCGCACCGACCCGCTCGCCGTGCGCACCGGCCGCACGGGCTCGGCACCCCGTTCGGCGAACAGGTGCCGGGCCGTCGCCGAATCCGCCACCCCCGCCAGATCCCGCGGCGGGCCGCTGAACAGCACCCGCCCGCCGTGCTCCCCGGCCAGCGGCCCCACGTCCACCAGCCAGTCCGCGTGCCGCACCACGTCCAGGTGGTGCTCCACCACGAACACCGTGTTCCCGGCCTCCTTCAGCCGGTCCAGTACGTCGAGCAGCGCCTCCGTGTCGGCCGGGTGCAGCCCCGCCGACGGTTCGTCCAGTACGTACACCACACCGAACAGCCCCGACCGCAGCTGCGTCGCCAGCCGCAGCCGCTGCAGCTCGCCCGCGGACAGGGTGGGCGCGGCGCGGTCCAGGCTCAGGTAGCCGAGCCCCAGCTCGACGACCGGCCCGATCCGCGAGCGCAGGTCCTCGGCGAGCACCCGCGCCGCCTCCCCCTCCACGGGCGCGGAGGCGAGCACGCCGTCGAGGTCGGACAGGGACATGGCCGCGAGCGCGGCGATCCCGTACCCCGCGAAGGTCACCGCCAGGGCCTCCGGGCGCAGCCGCCGCCCCTCGCACGCCGGACACGGGGAATCGGCGAGGAACTTCTCCGCGCGGGCCCGCAGGGTGGCGCTCTTGCTGTCCGCGAAGGTCCGCATCACGTAGCGGTGGGCGCTCATGTACGTGCCCTGGTAGGGCCGTTGGATGCGGTCGGCATCCCGTACCGGGTGCACGGTCACCACCGGCTGGTCCTCGGTGAACAGGATCCACTCGCGCTCCCGCGCCGGCAGCTCCCGCCACGGTCGGTCCACGTCGTGGCCGAGCGCCTCCAGGACGTCCCGCAGGTTCTTGCCCTGCCAGGCTCCGGGCCAGGCGGCGATGGCGCCCTGACGGATCGACAGCTCCGGATCGGGGACGAGCAGTTCCTCGCTGGTCCGGTGGATCCGTCCGAGCCCCTGGCACGAAGGGCAGGCCCCGGCGGCGGTGTTGGGGGAGAAGGCGTCCGAGTCGAGTCGCTCCGCACCCGGCGGATAGGTCCCGGCGCGCGAGTACAGCATGCGCAGGGAGTTGGAGAGCATGGTCACCGTGCCGACCGAGGAGCGCGACCCGGGGGAGGAGCGGCGCTGTTCCAGCGAGACGGCCGGCGGCAGCCCGGTGACGGAATCCACCTTCGGGGCGCCGATCTGGTGGATGAGCCGCCGGGCGTACGGTGCCACCGACTCGAAGTACCGTCGCTGGGCCTCGGCGTACAGCGTGCCGAAGGCGAGCGAGCTCTTGCCCGAACCGGACACCCCGGTGAACACGGTCAGCGCGTCACGCGGGACGTCCACGTCGACCCCGCGCAGATTGTGCTCCCGTGCACCCCGGACCCGTACGAACGGGTCGCGGTCGGCGTGGGGCGCGGGGGACTGGTGCGACTGGTGCATTCGCCCCAGTTTAGAGCCCCGCGCTCGGTACCCCGGGTTCAGAGCCCCGCCACGCGCGCCAGGCGTTCGAAGGAATCCAGCAGCGCCGTGCGGTCGTACGTGGACGTGGTGACCAGCAGTTCGTCGGCGCCCGTCTGCTCGGCGACCTCGGACAGCTGCGCCGCGACCTGCTCCTCCGTGCCGTGGACGTGCCCGGTCAGGGCGCCCTCGTACAGCTCGCGCTCCTTCGGGGCCATCTCCATGGCCTCGATCTCCTCGGCGGGCCGCAGCGGCGGGAAGCTCCCCCGGGTGCGGGAGTACGCGAGGGACCAGGCCTCCGGGACCAGGATGCGGCGGGCCTCCTCCGCGGTGGCCGCGACCGCCACCGTCCCGGAGATCACCACGTACGGCTCCGCGTGCCGGGCGGAGGGGCGGAACTCCTTGCGGTACGTCTCGATGATCTCCGCGACCCGGCCGCGGGTGCGCAGGTCGCCGACGACCAGGGGGAGCCCGGCTCGGGCGGCGATCCCGGCCCCCTCGCCGGTGGCCAGCACGTAGGCCGGTACGCGCAGGCCCTCGGCGGGGCGGGCGTGGACCTCGGGGTGCGCCCGCTGGGTGCCGTCCAGCCAGCCCAGCAGCTCGGCCAACTGCTCCTCGAAGCGGTCCGCGTCGCCCGTGTCGCGGCCCAGGGCGCGCCGGATGCCGTTGGTGAAGCCGACGGAGCGGCCGAGGCCCATGTCGATCCGGCCCGGGAAGAGGGATTCCAGTACCCCGAACTGCTCGGCGACCACCAGCGGCTGGTGGTTGGGCAGCATCACCCCGCCCGTGCCGACGCGGATCCGTGCGGTGGCCGCGGCGACCGCGGCGGCCAGTACGGTCGGCGCCGAGCCGGCCACGCCGGGCACGCTGTGGTGCTCGGAGACCCAGAAGCGGTGGTAGCCGAGCTCCTCGGCGGCGCGGGCCAGCTCCACGGTGTCCCGCAGGGCGTCGGGGGCCGGGTGGCCCTCCCGGGTGCGGGACCTGTCGAGTATCGAGACTTTTCGGATCACACAGGTCACAACGCAGGGGAGGCGTGAGGATTCCCCCGCCTAGGGTGGCGGGATGAGTGAGAACACTTCTCGGCAACTTGCCGTCTTCGACATCGACAACACGCTCGCCGACACCGGTCACCGCCAGCACTTCCTGGAGCGCCGGCCCCGGGACTGGAGCGGCTTCTTCGGTGCGGCCCCGGCCGATCCGCCGCTGCCGAGAGGTGTGGCCCTGGCCGTGGAGAGCGCCGCCGACTGCGAGGTCGTGTACCTGACGGGGCGCCCCGAGCGCTGCCGGGCGGACACGGTCGACTGGCTCGCCCGGCACGGGCTGCCCGAGGGGCGGTTGTGGATGCGCGGGAACCAGGACCGCAGGCCGGCCCGGACGACCAAGCTGGAGGTGCTGGGCCGGCTCGCCCGGAACCGCGAGGTGCGGATGCTCGTGGACGACGACGAGTTGGTGTGTCAGGCCGCCCGTGCCGCGGGCTTCCGGGTGGTCCTGGCGGACTGGGCGGCGGACGCGCCCGAACTCAAGTCGGCCCAGGAGGACGAGGGCCGGACCTGAGCCCGGGTGCCTGCCGGCGGACGGGGTGCCGGGTCAGTCCTCGCCGTCGAGGCGGAAGCCGACCTTGAGCCCCACCTGGTAGTGGGCGATCTCCCCGTTCTCGATGTGCCCCCGGACCTGGATGACCTCGAACCAGTCCAGATTTCTGAGGGTCTGGCCCGCGCGGGCCACTCCGTTGCGGATGGCCTGATCGATGCCCTCGTGAGAGGTGCCGACGATTTCGGTCACCCGGTACGTGTGGTTGGACATGGACGTCTCCCGACAGGTCGTGGCTTTTGCCTGTTTCCACGGTGCCCCAGTAAGTCCGGCTCCGCGAACTTTGGGCGAACAATCACCGGCGAAAGGCTCTTGACCGGCACATTGGTCTATGCCAATTTCGAGCCATCCGAGACGCCGAGCCCCAAAAGGTGACCTTCGTGAAGAGACGCTTCCTCGCCGTGTCCATCGCCCTCGTGGCCTGTACCGCCCTCGCGGGTTGCGGTCAGTCGGCAGGATCGGCGGGAGGGCGTCAAAAAGTGACGCTCTGGCTGATGAAGGGCAGTGCGTCCGACGAGTTCATCACCCGGTTCACCGACTCGTTCGAGAAGGAACACCCGGCGATCGACCTGGAAGTGAAGATCCAGGAGTGGACCGGCATCGGCAAGAAGGTCGACGCCGTCCTCGACGGCACGGGCACGGAGAGCGCCGACGTCATCGAGGTCGGCAACACCCAGGTGGCCCAGTACATCGAGAACGGCGGCATCGAGGAACTCACCATCGAGGGCCTGCGCGAATGGGGGAGCAAGGACTGGCTCAAGGGCCTCTCCGACCCGGGCAGCATCAGCGGCGCCCAGTACGGGATCCCCTGGTACGCCGCCAACCGCGTCGTCATCTACAACAAGGACCTCTTCGCGAACGCCGGCGTCAAGGCCCTGCCCAAGAACCGGCAGGAGTGGATCCAGGCCACCCAGAAGCTCGACAAGGGCGACCAGCAGGGCATCTACCTCCCCGGGCAGAACTGGTACGTCCTCGCCGGATTCGTGTGGGACGAGGGCGGCGAACTCGCCGTCGAGACCAGCGGCGGCCAGTGGGCCGGCACCCTCGACGACGAGAAGGCCCTCGCCGGGATGGAGTTCTACAAGCAGTTGCAAGCCCTGGGCGAGGGACCCAAGGGCGCCGACGAGGAGACGCCCCCGCAGTCGGAGGTCTTCGCCCGCGGCCGCGTCGCCCAGATCATCGGCCCGCCCGGCCAGGCCGCCGCGATCGAGGCCGCCAATCCGGCGCTCAAGGGGAAGATCGGCTTCTTTCCGATCCCGGGGAAGACCTCGGACAAGGTCGGCTCCGTGCTCACCGGCGGCTCCGACCTGATCATCCCGGAGCGCACGGGGAACCGCCGCGGCGCCGTCGACGTGATCACGGCCCTGGTCAGCGAGAAATGGCAGACCGAGCTCGCCCGGACGATGAGCTACGTACCGAACAAGACCACCCTCGCCCATGTGGTCGAGGGCAACGAGGGAGCGACCGCGATGGCCCCCGGCGCCGCGCAGGGCCGGGCCACCCCCAAGTCGGCCCGCTGGGCCGAGGTCGAGGCGAAGAACCCGATCAAGCCCTTCATGACGGCCGTGCTCACGGGGCAGGACCCCAAGCAGGCGGCCCGTACGGCCTCCGAGGAGATCGCCAAGGTGCTCAGCACGGGTCGCTGAGCAGGCGCCGTGCGCCTGCCGCCCCGTGCGCCTCCCGTCGAGTTCAGCGGGAGCACATCCAACTGCCGCTGCGCTGTCATGTCGAATCCAGCCGGTCACGGAAGAAGTAAAGGAGCCAGGTCGCACACCTGCCGGCCTGGCCCTCCGCGCCCGGATCAGGAGCCGCCATGACGATCGCACCCCTGTCTCCGTCCACCCTCCCCGCCTCCCCCCTCCCCACCTCCCCCCTCACCGCCCCGGCCCTCGCCCCGGCCCCCCTCCCCGCCACCGGCGCCCCCACCGCCACCGGCCCCCGCTACGCCGTACGCCTCGCCCGCGACGAGGCCGAGGTGCGCGCCGCCCAGCGACTGCGCCACCAGGTCTTCGCCGGCGAGCTCGGGGCCCGCCTCGGCAGCCCCGAGCCGGGCCTCGACATCGATGCCTTCGACTCCTACTGCGACCACCTCCTCGTCGTCGAGGAGCAGACCGAGCAGGTCGTCGGCACCTACCGGCTGCTGCCCCCGGAGCGGGCCGCCGTCGCGGGCCGCCTCTACTCCGAGGGGGAGTTCGACCTCTCCGCCCTCGCCCCCATCCGCCCGGACCTCGTCGAGGTCGGCCGCTCCTGCGTCCACCCCGACCACCGCAACGGCGCCGTCATCGCCCTCATCTGGGCCGGACTCGCCCGCTACATGGACCGCTCCGGCCACAACTGGCTCGCCGGCTGCTGCTCCATCCCGCTCGCCGACGGCGGGGTACTGGCCGCCGCCACCCGCGAAGCCGCCCTGGCCCGCGCCCTGGCCCCCCGGGAGTACCGTGTCACCCCCCACAACCCGTGGAGCCCCGAGGGCATCGAGTTCCCCGCCCGCATGGAACTGCCCCCGTTGCTGCGCGGCTACCTGCGCCTGGGCGCCTGGGTCTGCGGCGAGCCCGCCCTCGACCTCGAATTCGGCTGCACGGACCTGTACGTGCTGCTCTCCCTGCGCCGCACCAACCCGCGCTACCTGAAGCACTTCCTCTCGCTCGTCCCGGGCGAATGAGCGTCTGGCTGCCCACCTCGCCCTGCACCCCCGAGGACTGCGCCGGCCACGAGGGTGCCACCGCGAGCGTCCCGCACGCCGTGCTCCGGCTCGCCCTGGCGGCCTGCCTGCTCCTCGCCGGGATCCTGGGAGCCCCGCCGGTCCGGCTGCTGCCGGCCGGCCCCCGCCACACGGTGGTGCGGGCCTGGGCGAGGGCGCTCGTACGCGCCTTCGGCATACGGATCACCGTGCACGGCAGCGTCGGACCCGCCGGGGGGCGACTCCTCGTCCCCAACCACATCTCCTGGCTGGACATCCCGCTCGTCGCCGCCGCCGTGCCCTGCCGGATGTTGGCCAAGAGCGACATCCGCGCCTGGCCGGTCCTCGGCCCGCTCGCCGGGCGCTCCGGAACCCTCTTCATCGAACGCGACCGGATCAGGGCCCTGCCCGACACCGTCCGGGTCCTCGCCGGCGCCCTGGCGGCGGGCGACCGGGTCACCGTCTTCCCCGAGGGCTCCACCTGGTGCGGGCGCGCCCAGGGGCCCTTCCGCAGGGCGGCCTTCCAGTCGGCCCTGGACGCCCGGGTACCCGTACAACCCGTGCGCCTGTCGTACCGGTACGACGACGGCTCGCTCGCCGCGGCGCCCGCCTTCGTCGGGGACGACCCGCTCACCGCCTCGCTGTGGCGGATCGCCCGCGCCCGCGGCGTACACGCCGAGGTCAGGCTGCTGCCGCGGATCCCGCCGGGCCGCTACGCGCACCGGCGGGACCTCGCGGCAGCGGCTCAGCGGGCCGTCACGGCCGCATCGGGCCGGACCGTGCTGCCGGGCATCCCCGCTCAGGCGGCCCGGGCATCGGCGACGACCCCGTCGGCCACCGACAGGGAGAGCGCGAAGCGCCCCGCCGCATCGGTCCACCAATGGGTCAACTCCAGCCCGGCAGCCGCCAGTTCCTTCCGCACGCCCTCCTGACGGAACTTCGCGGAGACCTCCGTCAGGATCTCCTCACCCGCCGCGAACGGCACCACCAGATCCAGCGCCCGGATCTTCACCAACACCTCCGACCGGGCCCGCAGCCGCATCTCGATCCACTCCTGCTCCCGGTTCCACACCGCCACGTGCGCGAAGTCGGCGGTGTGGAAGTCCGCGCCCAGCTCCCGGTCGATGACGGCGAGCACGTTCTTGTTGAACTCGGCCGTCACGCCCTGCGCATCGTCGTACGCGGCCACCAGCGCGGCCTCGTCCTTCACCAGGTCCGTCCCCATCAGCAGCGCGTCCCCGGGCGACAGCATCGCCCGCACGGACGCCAGGAACACCGCCCGCTCCGGCGGAAGCAGGTTCCCGATCGTGCCGCCGAGGAACACCACGAGCCGGGGCCCGGGGGACCGGGGCAGCCGCAGCGCGCTCGTGAAGTCCGCGAGCAGCGCGTGCACCCGCAGCCCCGGATGCTCCGCGAGGAGCGTCTGCGCGGCGCCCCGCAGGGCGCTCTCGCTCACGTCCACCGGCACGTACGTGTCCAGCGCGGGCAGCGCCTCGATCAGGTGCCGGGTCTTCTCCGAGGAACCGGAGCCCAGCTCCACCAGGGTGCGGGCACCGGTCTCCGCGGCGATCTCCCGGGCCCGCTCCAGCAGGATCTCCCGCTCCGCGCGCGTCGGGTAGTACTCCGGCAGCCGCGTGATCTCCTCGAAGAGTTCACTGCCGCGCGCGTCGTAGAACCACTTGGGCGGCAACACCTTGGGCGTGCCCGTCAGACCGTTCAGCACGTCCGTGCGCAAGGCCCTCTCCGCGGCGTGCTCGTCGAGGGTGCGGGTCAACTCGTAATCGTTCACGGGGAGTTCTCCTTGAGCGGGGTCAACTCGACCCGCGTGCGGGTTGCGGTCAGCAGGGTCCGGTCGGGCACTTCGCGCCACCGGGTGTCGTCGTCGTACGGTTCGGAGGCCACAACGGTGCGCCGCGCCTCCGCGTCGGCCAGGTACCAGAGCGAATCGCCCCAGGCCGTCGCGGCGATCGTCACGCCGTCCGTGAGCAGCAGGTTCAGTCGGGACCCGGGCGCGGCCGTGGCCAGCTCCCGGACCGTCTCGGCCAGCGCCGCGCCGGGTTCGTCGCCGGCGCGCAGCCGGTGCAGGACCAGCGCCCAGACCAGCGCCGAATCCGTGCGCGCGACCAGCCGCAGCAGTTCCCGCGGCGGCAGCACCGCCGCGAGCGGGGCCGCCGAGTCCGGCCAGTCCCGCAGCGCGCCGTTGTGGCTGAACAGCCACGGCCCCTCCGCGAACGGCGCCGCGGCGGCCTCTCCGTCGGCCCCGGGGCGCGTGGCGTCCCGTACGGCGGCCAGCAGGGCCCCGCTGCGGACCACGCGGGCCAGATCGGCGAAGCCCGGGTCGCCCCAGATCGGCGCCGCCCGCCGGTAGCGGGCCGGGACCGGGTCGCCCTCCGCGTACCAGCCGACGCCGAAGCCGTCCGCGTTCACGGTGCCGTACCGCTGTCGGCGCGGCTCCCAGGACTGGCGGACCAGCGCATGCTCCGGCTCGCTCAGCACCCTCCCGAGCGCCACGTCCGGGCCCAGATAGGCGAGGTGGCGGCACATCAGGCGTCCCTCGCGGTCCTGAAGCCGGAGAAGATCTGCCGGCGCACCGGCAGGTCCCAATTGCGGAACGTCCCCCGGCAGGCCACCGGGTCGACCGCGAAGGAACCGCCGCGCAGCACCTTGTGCTCCGGGCCGAAGAACACCTCCGAGTACTCCCGGTACGGGAACGCGCGGAATCCCGGGTACGGCAGGAAGTCCGAGGCCGTCCACTCCCACACGTCGCCGATCAGCTGGCGCACCCCCAGGGGCGAGGCGCCGGCCGGGTAGCTGCCCGCACGGGAGGGGCGCAGATGGCGCTGGCCCAGATTGGCGTGCTCGGGCGTCGGATCCGCGTCGCCCCAGGGGTAGCGGGTCGAGCGGCCCGTCGCCGGGTCGAAGCGGGCGGCCTTCTCCCACTCCGCCTCCGTGGGCAGCCGCCGGTCGGCCCAGCGGGCGTACGCGTCGGCCTCGTACCAGCTGACGTGCAGCACCGGCTCCTCGTCCGGCACCGGCTCGTCCGTCCCGAAGCGGCGGCGCAGCCACTGGCCGGCCTCTTTGCGCCAGAACAGCGGGGCCTCGATGGAGTGCTTGCGTATTTGCTCCCAGCCTTGCGGGAGCCACCAGCGGCGCTCCCGGTAGCCGCCGTCCGCGATGAACTCCTTGAAATCGGCGCAGGTCACCGGGACCGTGTCGATCCAGAAGGGTGCCAGGTCCCGCTCGTGCGCGGGCCGTTCGTTGTCGAGCGACCACGGCTCCACCGAGGTGCCCATGGTGAACGGGCCGCCGGGCATCAGGACTTCGGCGGCCGTCGGTGCCGGACCGCGCGGTGGTGCGGGATCGGGTGCGGTCAGCGCCGGCGCGCCCCGGCGCAGCTGATGCGTGATCAGCATCGTTTCGTCGTGCTGTTGTTCGTGCTGGGCGATCATCCCGAAGACGTAGCCGGAGTCCAGCAGCGCCGTCCCCTCCATCGGGGTGCGCTCCAGCAGGTCGAAGACCCGGCCGCGCACCTCGGAGGCGTACGTGCGGGCCTCCGCGGGCCCCAGCAGCGGCAGCTTCGGCCGCTCCGCGCGGGGATGCTCGAACGCGTCGTAGAGCGGGTCGATCTCGGGGCGCATGGACTCGTGTCCGGCCACGTTGCGCAGCAGCCAGAGTTCCTCCATGTTCCCGATGTGCGCCAGGTCCCAGACCAGTGGCGACATCAGAGGGGAGTGCTGGGCGGTGAGCTCCGCGTCGCTCACCGAGTCGGTGAGCGTGGCGGTGCGCAGCCGCGCGGCGGTCAGGGCGGCGGCGGCCCGCTCCCGCAGGGACTCCGCGGACTCCTGGGGCCTCTGGGATTCCGCGGGCCTCGTGGACTCCGCTGACCCCGCCGGTTTCGTGGACCGCGGGGATGGTGTGGATCCTGCCGTCACTGTCGGGCCTTCTTCCCGGTGGGCTGGGGTTGGGGCTGGTCGTCGGCCGGACATCGGCCGCGCAGGACGTACCGCTCGGCGAACGCGCCGACCGTGTCCTGGACGTGCGCGCTCGCCCCGAGCCGGGGCAGCGCCTCCACGGCCGCGCGGAAGCATGCCGTGGCGGCCGTCCGCAGCTCGGGATCGGCCAGGGCGTGCCGGGCGGCGGACCGCCACAGCGGATTGCGGGGCGCGGGCCCGGGTCCGTACGCGTCCGCCAGCGCCTTCGACGCCCGGTAGGCGGTTTCGGCGGCCTCCGGATCGTCGAACAGCGCGTGCACCACGGCCACCGGTACCACCCAGCCGTCGTCCCCGGGCTGCGCGTCGATCATGCGCAGTTCCAGGTGGCCGCGGGGCCTGACCGGCGGGAACAGCGTGGTGAGGTGGTAGTCGAGGTCCTCGGCCGTGGGCCCGTGCAGCCCCCGGCGGCCGTCCTGGCGCAGCCAGTCGCGAAAGGTCATGCCGTTCGGCGCGGTCCAGGACTCGCCCTCGTAGGACCGTACGCACATCACCTCGGTGTCCAGCGCCTGCCGGGTCCACGCGGCCCGCGGCTCGACGTCGAGCGGCGGCGCGAGCGTCCGGCGGCCGTCCAGGTCGTTCCAGACGCCCTGGCGGGAACAGCGCCAGCCGGCGTACGGGCCTTCGCGCGCGGGGGAGTTGGCGAACGCGGCCACCAGGACCGCACCCAGCAGGTGCGCCAGCCGCCAGCGTCGGCCGTGCCCGAGGAGGCCGGGCTCCTCCTGTCCCGCGTCGACGCAGACCTGCACGGAGGCGGAGGCGCGCATCATGGCGCGGCCGGCCGGACCGGTGCGGTCGAAGTAGGCCTCCATGGCGTCGTAGCGCGGGCTCGACAGCAGCCGTCGGTAGGGGCGGCGGGTGTCGTGGCCGAGGCCGCGCAGGACCAGTCCTTCGTCGAGCAGGGCGGACCGGACGGCGGTGAGGTCGGACCGCAGGCCGTCCACGCAACCGGTCAGCGAATCGGCGGGCGCCGAGCTGAACTCCAACTGGCCGCCGGGTTCCACGGTGATCCGGGAGCCGAGAGGGAGGGCGCGGGCGGCGGCGTGCGCGGCCCGCAGCCGCTCCGGGGCCACGGGCTGCTCGGGCCGTTCGGCGTCCACGAGCAGCCATTCGAGTTCGGCGCCGACCAGCCGGGGCGGGCCGGTCTTGAAGCAGATGCCGTGGATCAGCTCCTCGGCCTGGGTCTCGGTAAGCGGTGGGTCCGCTGTGGCAGCGGGCGAGTCGTGGGGCATGACGAGGTCCTCGTCTCCTGTCGTCGGCCGTGACATCACCCGTGCCTACCCGTCTCATGGGCACCCATGCTTGCGGGAAAATGCGTTGCCGCCGGTTCGACGGGTGCCGAGGATGGCGGCGTGAGCAGCAGATTGCGCGAGATCGCGCGGGAGAACGCGGAGATCGTGGCGGCCGGCGGCTACCGGACGCGGTCGGGGCGGCACGTGGCGTTGGCCGCCGCCTTGGGGAAAGCCAAGGCAAAAACCAGAATATATGGACCGAACCGAGTCATTCCAGACGAGGAAATCCTCCGCGGACGCGCCGCGACGGCCATCGAGGTCACGGGGGAGAGCAGTACGGTCGCGGCCCGCAGGCTCGCGGCGGACGGTCTGGAGCCGGCCGCCCGGGCACCCCGGGTGGCGGTGCTGAACTTCGCATCGGCCCGGAATCCCGGGGGCGGCTACGTTCGCGGGGCCAAGGCGCAGGAGGAGGTGCTGTGCCGGGCCTCGGCCCTCTACGAGACGCTCCTGGAGGCTCCGGAGTACTACGAGGTCCACCGCGCGGAACGCAGCACCTTCTACACCGACCGGGTGATTCACTCGCCCGGAGTGCCCGTTTTCCGCGACGATCGCGGCGCACTCCTGGAGACCCCGTTCCTGGCCGGTTTCCTCACCTCGCCGGCCCCCAACGCGGGCACGATCCGCCGCCAGGAGCCGGACCGGGTGGGAGAGATCCCGGAGGCGCTGGCCCGGCGCGCGCGGCTGGTACTGGAGGTGGCGGCGCACGAGGGGTACCAGCGGCTGGTGCTGGGGGCCTGGGGCTGCGGGGTCTTCCGGAACGACCCACAGGAGGTGGCACGGGCCTTCGGGGAGCTGCTGACGGGGAGGTTCTCGGGGGTGTTCGAGCGGGTGGTCTTCGCGGTACTGGACCGGGACCCGGGACCGCGGACGGCCTTCGAGCGGGCGTTCGAGGGTCATCCGGGGTTCGAGCGGCCCGGGGCACCCGGAGGGTCCGAGGGGACCGGAGCGTCCGGAGGGCCCGGCCCGACACGGGGGCCAGGGACGACCGATGAGGCAGCACGGTCCGGGGGACCCGGACCGGTCGGGGGCTGACGTCCGCCGGGGGCTCACGTCGGACAGTGGCCGAGGTGGACGCGCCGTGCGTGCGGCCCCCGCCCCCCGGCCCGTCCGGCGGCCGCTACTGCCAGCCGTAGCGCTCGCGCAGCCGGTCCACGACCAGCTGGAAGCGCCGCGGGTCCAGCGCACAGGCCTCGCGCCGCATCCCCGTCTCGTGCACCCGCAGCACCCGGTCGACGTCCACCCAGGACTCCCGGCCCGCGCTGTCCCAGGGCCCCGTACCGATCGGGACCCACTCGCGGTCGCTGTCGTGCCGCTTGCTGGACAACTGCACGGCGAGCAGCGTCCGCCCGTCCGCCTCACGCGCCACGACCAGCACCGGCCGGTCCTTGCCGCGCCCGTCGTTCTCCTCGAACGGGACCCAGGTCCACACGATCTCGCCCGGGTCCGGGTCCCCGTCGTGGTCGGGCGCGTACTCGGTCCGCACCGGCCCGATGGCGCGCGGATCGGCCTCGACGGTGGCGTCGGCCCCGTCACGGCCGGGCTGCTCGGTGTATCCGTTGCTGTGATGCGAAAGTGCCGTCATTCGGGCGAGATTACTGGGTCCACCCGTGCCGCAGCACGCGGTGGCCGAGTGTCGGGGACAGTCGCCTGATCGTCCGCGGATGGCGCGTCACGCCTGTGTAGGTCTCGGCCTTGTCGCGCTGGACGGCGCTGATCACGGCCCCGGCCGCCCGCGCCGCGCCGATCTCGCCGCGGCCCCGGCCCCGCGTCATGTCCGTGTCGACCAGGGGCAGGACGGCATCGATGACCCGGACGCCCGGGGCCGAGTCCTCGCACTGGTGGCGCAGGGCGCGGCTGAACGTGCGCAGCGCGCCTTCGTGGCGCAGTAGACCGGGGCCGAGCGCTTGGGGGCGATGGCCGGCCGCACCGATGCCGTCGTCGGCAAGCGACCGCCGTACCGCCGCCACGAGCGTCGAACTCGCGAAGTCATCCATCAACCGCGCCGTTCCGTCTCCTACAGGGCAAGCCATGCCCGGTGCGGTCGGGGCGTCTTGAACGATCACGCCACCCGTCGCCGGCGGACGACGGCCCGTCTACGCGGGGTCGTACCAGGAGAACGCCGAGATCCGCCAGCCGTCCGGCGTGCGGACGAACTGGATGGCCTTGGTCCCGCCGCCCTCGAACGGCTCGCCGTCCAGGATCCCGGACTTGCGGTACTGGCCGAACCGCGAGGCGATGTCACCCGCGATGTCCGTCCGCTCGGAGGTCTCCCACTCGGTGAACTCGGTCAGCCGGCCGTCGGCCAGCAGCCGTTCACGGGGCTCGATGAACTCGTCCACGGTGTACGCCGTGAACCCGGGGCCGGTGCTGACGATCACGCAGCCCGGGAGGACCAGCCGCCGGATCCGGGCCACGTCGGCGGGCTTCCCCCCACGGTTGTCGAAGGCGCCGAAGAACTCGGCTGTGAGCGCGTCTATTTCGACCTTGGACGACATGGGGGGAAGGTAGCACCGCGGGGTGCTCGGGGATCAGTCCGTGACGAGGGCCATGACGAAGCCGTCGTAGCCCTTGCCGCCGACCGTCTGCAGGGCGGTGGCGGTCAGCCGGGGGTGCTCGGCGATGAGCTCCGTGAAGCGGCGTACGCCCTGGACCCGGGGGTCGGGGCTGGCCGGGTCGACGACGGCGCCGTCGCGCACGACGTTGTCGCCGATGATGACGCTGCCCGGGCGCGTCAGCTTCAGGGCCCATGCGAGGTACTCGGGATTGGACGGTTTGTCGGCGTCGATGAACACCAGGTCGAACGGCTCCGCGTCCGCGAGCTGCGGGAGGAGGTCGACGGCCCGGCCCCGCCGGATGTCGACCACGTGGCTCAGCCCGGCACGGGCGACGTTGGCGGTGGCGATGTCCGCGCACCGTTCGTCCACTTCGAGCGTGACGAGCCGTCCGCCCTCGGGCAGCGCCCGGGCGAGCCAGATGGTGCTGTAGCCGCCCAGCGTGCCGATCTCCAGGATGGTACGAGCGCCTCTGATCCGGGCCAGCAGGTGCAGCAGCTTCCCCTGGTTCGGCGCCACCTGGTGGGCCGGCAGCCCGGCGGCGTCGGCGTCGGTGTTGGCGGCCGCCAGGGCCTCGTCCTCCTCGACCAGCAGTCCGTCGAAGTACGCGTCCACAGCCGTCCACGTCTGCTCGGCCTCGTACATGGTGCCCCTCCCCGATGTCAGTTTCCAGAGGGAACTTACATCAGGCCGCCCATTGTTCTCAACGGTCTGTTGAACGGGGGAGGGGGTCGGCTCCCGCTCAGCGCATCTTGAGCGAGTGCCCGGGGGCGAGGGTGTCCGAGATGCGCTCGGCGATCGGCTGGGCCGAGTTGCCCGCGGGGCTCTTGGGGCCCTGCGTCACCGTCACCGAGATCGCGAGCTTCTTCACCGGCAGGTACGCAGATACCGCCGCGTAGCCCGAGAACGAGGGGTTCGTCAGGGTCCAGCCGTTGAGGACGATCACACCCAGACCGAAGTGCTGGGCCTCCGTGTTCGTCAGCAGGCAGACGGTGGCCGGGCAGGTGGCCGTCGGGTGTCCCAGACCGATCGTGCCCGGATCGAGCTGTGTCTTGAAGGACTGCTCGGACAGCAACTCCCCGGTGCCGACTCCGCGCGCGGACCGGTCGAGGTCGCAGATGTTCTGTACGAGGACCGCGCCGGGCGCGGTGGTCCACGAGGGGTTCCAGAAGGTGGACTCCTCGTACTTGCCCCGCTCCGAGGTGAAGGCGTGCAGGGCGGGCTCCGGGATCCGAGGCGTGTACTGGTTGCTGGTCTGGCTCAGCCCGAGCGGGTTCATGATCTGCTCGGTGAGCAGCCGCTCCAGACCGACCCCGCTGATCTTCTCCAGCGCGGTGCCCAGGAGGGCGAAGTTGGCGTGCGAGTAGCTCCAGTTCGTCCCCGGCTGGTAGAGGAGCGGCTTGCTCGTCGCGTAGCTCGTGATCTGGTCCGTCGTCCAGTGCCGGAACGGGTGGGACTCCAGCTCGGCGAGGAAGGCCGGGTCCGTGACGTAGTCGTGCAGGCCCGAGGTGGAGCTGCCGAGCATCCGCAGGGTGATCTCCGAGCCGTGCGGCAGGTCCGGCAGCCAGCGCGACACCGGGTCGTCGAGCTTGGCCTTGCCCTGCTCGACGAGGCGGAGCAGGGCGATGCCCATGTAGACGATGCCCACCGAGCCCGTGCGGAAGTGCATCGACGGCTCGGCCGGGACGCCGGTCATCGATTCACCCAGAGCCGTGGTGAGCACGTCCTTGCCGTCGGAGGAGACCCGCAGGACCACCGAGTTCAACCCGAACTCCCGCTGGGCCTTCTGCGCGATGGCCAGGACCTTCGCGGCGTCTCCCCGCGCGGGGCCGGGCGAGGTCACGCAGGCCTCCGTCGCCGCCGAGGCCGGGCCCGCGACGGTCGCGGCCGGAAGGGCCGCGCCCAGCAGGCCGGCGATGCACAGCAACACCGTACGCGTGCGTTTCACCCTGCCAGTGTGGAGGGGTACCGCGCACGGCGCACGCCGGCCCCGGCCGGGCTTCCCGCCGCCCCGTCGGTCGGACCGTACGGGGGCGGCGGGAGTGGGGCGACGGGAGGGGGATCAGATCCAGCCCTCCAGCGAGGCCATGAATCCGTCGAAGTCGTCGCGGTGGATGGTGTGTCCGGCCCCGGCGACCGAACGCACTTCGAAGCCTCGGCTCTTGAGCAGCTCGGCGCGCTCCTGCGAGATGATGAAGCTGGGATCGGCGAGCTGTACGAGCGAGGGGACAACCGGCCCGGCCGGCATCAAGTCGGTGCCGAGCAGCGGGGCGAGTCCCAGTGCGGTGCCCTCGTCCCACACCGCGAGCGTCGCAAGCTCGACGTCCACGTCCGCCTCCTCCCAGCGCGGGTTCATCCCCTGGATCTGCTCCCTGGTGGCCGACTTGAACTGCGCGAACAGCTCCGGACCCAAGCCCTCCTGAGGCGAGGCGAGGTGCCAGGCCGGGTCCGAGAACACCGCCCGGCGCGGCCGCAGCCGTTCCACGGCGAGCGACAGGGTCAGGCCGCCCAGGGAGTGGCCGATGGCGAGCTCCGCACCGGCGGGCAGGCTCTCGACCAGGTCGTCCGCGTAGCGCTCCGGGGTGTACTCGCCGCGGCCGCTCGCCCCGTGGCCCCGCTGGTCCACGGCGATGACGCGGTAGCCCCGGTCGGCCAGCGCGGGTCCCACCCGGCGCCAGGTGCGGTGGTCGGCCATGATGCCGTGGATCAGGAGGGCGACGCGGTCTCCCTCGCCCCAGGTGTGGGTGTGCAGCTGCACGGTGGTGCCTTTCTGTGCTGATGTGCGATGTCGGGCCGTGTCGTACGGGTCCGTCGGTCGGGCGTTCGTGCGTACCTGCGTACCTGCGTACTTGCGTTCGTGCGTCAGCGCACGCTGCGGATCGGCTTCACCGCGAGGGCGCCCGCCACCGCCAGCACGGCCGCGACGATGAACAGGGCGGTGTAGCCGCCGCTGAGCGAGACGACGACGGAGGCGACGAACGGCGCGATGATCTGCGGGCCGGCGTTGGCGATGTTGAGCACGCCCATGTCGCGGGCCGCGTCCTCGGCGCTGGGGAGCACCATCGTCACGAGCGCGGTGTCCACCGCCATGTAGCAGCCGAACGCGAGCCCGTTGACGGCGGCGAAGGCCAGCATCGCGGTCCAGCTGGTCGACACCGCCGGGATGACGAGCGCGACGGCCGACAGGAGGGCGGAGGCCCCGACGAACAGCTTGCGGCGGTCGAACCTGTCCGACAGGTAGCCGCCGAGGACGGTGGAGACCACCATCGCCACGCTGGTCAGCGGCATGAGTACGGCCACCGCGGACTCGGGCTCCATCCCGTCCGGCAGCACGGTGTGGTCCTGGAGGATGTACAGCTGGTAGCCGGTGACCGCGAAGTACCCGAGGACGAGCAGGGCGCGCCCGATGAAGGCCCACCGGAAGTCGTGGTCCTTCAACGCGCCCACGAAGGCCGCAAGTTGTTCCTTGACGGGCATGGGGGCGCGGGCCGGCAGCCGCTCTTCCCGGGTGCAGGCGGTGAAGAGGACGGCGGCGCCCGCGACGAGCGCGCCGAAGACGAGGTACCCGGTGCGGTAGTCATCGGAGAAGGCCGCGCCGACCAGCGCGCCGATCGTGGAGCCGAAGGGCAGGCCGAGGCCGACGGCGGCGGAGGCCTTGCCCCGGGCCGACATGGGCACGCGGTCGGGGACCACGGAGGTGATGGCGGCCTGGTAGACGTTCATGACCGCCTGGCCGAGACACCAGACGATCGTGATCAGCAGGATCGTGTTCGCGAGGCCGAGCAGGAACATCGCCGGTATCGCGGCCAGCCCGCCGCCGAGGATCCAGGGGTTGCGTCGTCCGCTGCGGTCGGAGAGGGCGCCGGCGACCGGGTTGAAGACCGTGGCGAAGATCGCCGAGACCCCCGCGATCAGGCCGAAGTTCGCGACCTTGTTCGCCGGGTCCACGTCCTCGACCTGGAGGGCGAGCAGGACGCTCGCGACACCGATGTAGAGGGCGTACATGGCGGTGTTGCCGACGAGCAGCAGGGGGAGCAGGCCGCGTCCGGGGCGGCCGGACGGGGAGGAGGCGTCGGCTGACGTGTCGGCGGACGCGTCGGAGGTGGCGGCGCTGGTGGTGCCGGAGCCGGGGGAGGAAAGGGCCACGGTGCCCTCCTGGGCGGTGAGGGTGCGGAAGGGTGCGGATGGAGGGGAGTGAGGGGTGGTGCGGTGCGGAGCGGCGCGATGGGGGTGGTCGCGGTGAGGGGTGTGCGCGCCGCCCTGCCGCGATGGCGGGGTGCGAAAGGAACGCGACAGGACGGCGGCGCGGGACACGGCGGAACACCACTGTCAGGTGAGATGTCACGCCGTGGTTACACGTGTCAATGACTCGTGTAACCACTGTGTACCATCCGTTTCCGGCCATTCGCTAGCCCCTGGGCGCAACAGGTCTGGAAAGATGCCACGGCAATGTCTGAGTCATCGAAGTCATCGAAGCCGTCCGGTTCCCCGCAGTCGCCTTCGTCGCCGCCCCCCGTCCCGACCAGCGCCGACGTGGCCCGGCTCGCCGGAGTGTCGCGGGCGACGGTCTCGTACGTACTGAACAACGCCGAGGCCGTGCGCATCAGCGAGCCGACCCGCCGAAAGGTGCGTGAGGCCGCCGAGGAACTGGGCTACGTCCCGCACGCCGCCGCGCGCAGCCTGCGGGCCGGACACACCCGGATCGTGCTGCTGCCCACCCCGAACGCTCCGATCGGGCCGCTGTACAGCGCGTTCCTCAACGAACTCCAGAGGGCCCTGCGCCGCCTCGACTACACCGTGGTCCAGTACGGGAGCCTCGGCCTCGACGGGGACGAGGCGGCCCGTGCGTGGGCGGAGCTGCGGCCGGTCGCGGTGATCTCGCTCGGCGAGACCACGCTCACCGCCCGCGGGGTCGCCACCCTCAAGAGGGCCGGGGCGCGCGCGGTCATCACGATGGGGCCGGACCGGGTCCCGGGGGCGCACGCGCTCGTCATGAACCAGGAGGACGTCGGCGCGCGGGCCGCCGCGCACCTCGTCGATCGGGGCCTGCGGCGGATCGGTGTGATCGTTCCGCGGGAGGAGGGGCTGGAACTGTTCTCCGTGCCCCGGCTGGCGGGTGCCCGTTCGGTGGCGGGCGCGGAGGTCGAGGCCCTCCCGATGGCGTACTCCGAGGAATCGGCCGGCGCGCTCGCGGCGCGGTGGCGGGGGCTCGGGCTGGACGGGGTGTTCGCGTACAACGACGAGTACGCGATGTTGCTGATGCGGGCCTTCCAGGACGCGGGGCTGAGCGTGCCGGGGGACGTGGCCGTCATCGGGGCCGACGACCTGCTCCTCGGGCGGCTGCTGCGGCCGCGGCTGAGCACGGTGCGGATCGAGATGCCGACGGGTGGGCACCTGGCGTCGCTGGTTGACCGGGCCGTGCGGGAGCCGGCGGGGCCGGTGGGGCCGGTGGGGCCGGTGGCGGAGCGGGAGGATCTGATGGCGGCGGTGGCGGTGCCGCGCGAGTCGACCTGACGGTCGGTGCCCGTGGGGTTTGCCTGGGGCGGCCTCTGTAGTGCGGGCCGGTTGCGCGGGGCTCCGCCCCGGACCCCGCGCCTCAAACGCCGGCGGGGCTGGGATGGTGCTGCTCGGGCCGGCGGTCCGGTGCGGGCCGGATGCGCGGGGCTCTGCCCCGGACCCCGCGCCTCAAACGCCGGCGGGGCTGGGATGGCCTGCCGGAGCAGGGATGGCTGGGGTGGCCTGGCGGGGGGCTGGGATGGCCTGCTGGAGCTGGGATGGTCTGCCGGGGCGGGGATGGCCTGCCGGGGCTGGGATGGTCTGCCCGGGCGGGGATGGTCTGCCGGGGCAGGGATGGCGGGCTGGGGCAGGTATGGCGGGCCGGGGCCGGGGCCGGGGCCGGGGCCGGGGCAGGGATGGTCTGCCCGGGCGGGGATGGTCTGCCGGGGCAGGGATGGCGGGCTGGGGCAGGGATGGCGGGCCGGGGCCGGGGCCGGGGCAGGGATGGCGGGCCGGGGTTGGGTGGGGAGGGGGCGGGGGGCCGTTGACAGGGGATGAGGTGCGGACGGAGACTTCGGGCGCGCCCCACCGGGTGCAGCCGGCGTCGTGTTCCGGTGCCCACACCGGCGCCGGGGCGCTGCCGGCCGTACGGATCCGCCCAGGAGAGACCCCATGAGCATCCGCACCGTCCGCGACGTGTACGTCGTCGACGCCGTCCGCACCCCGATCGGCAAGTTCGGCGGGGCCCTCGCCGGAGTCCGGCCGGACGATCTGGCGGCCCACGTGGTCCGCGCGCTGGTGGACCGTACGCCCGAACTCGACCCGTCCCGCATCGACGACGTCGTCTTCGGCGACGCGAACGGCGCCGGTGAGGACAACCGTGACGTGGCCCGCATGGCGGTGCTGCTGGCCGGGCTGCCCGTGAGCGTCCCCGGGGTCACCGTCAACCGGCTCTGCGGATCGGGACTGGAGGCCGTGGTCCAGGCCGCCCGCGCCATCGCCGTCGGTGACGCCTCCGTCGCCATCGCGGGCGGCGTGGAGTCGATGAGCCGCGCGCCCTGGGTGGTGCAGAAGCCCGAACGGGCCTTCCCCGCCGGGCACCAGCAGATGTGGTCGACCACCCTCGGCTGGCGGATGACCAACCCGCGCATGCCCGAGGAGTGGACCGGCTCGCTCGGCGAGGGTGCCGAGCTCATCGCCGACAAGCACGGCATCACCCGCGAGGCGCAGGACGCCTTCGCCCTGGAGAGCCACCGCAAGGCCGCGGCCGCGTGGTCCGCCGGACAGTACGAGTCCGAGGTCGTGCCCTACGCGGGCGTGGACCTGCTGCGCGACGAGTGCATCCGGGAGGGTTCCACGCCCGAGGCGCTGGCCCGGCTGAAGCCCGCCTTCCGGACCGACGGCACCGGTACGGTCACCGCCGCCAACTCCTCCCCGCTCAACGACGGCGCCGCCGCGCTGCTGCTGACCGACGAGGCGGGACTCGCCGCCACGGGACGCGAACCCCTTGCCCGGATCAGTGCCTCCGCCGTCACCGGCATCGAACCCCAACTCTTCGGCCTGGGACCGGTGGAGGCCGTCCAGCGGGCCCTCGCCAAGGCCGGGCGCGGCTTCGCCGACCTCACCACGTTCGAGCTCAACGAGGCTTTCGCCGCACAGGCGTTGGGCTGTCTGGCGGCCTGGCCGGAGCTGGACCCGGCCGTGGTCAACCCGCGCGGCGGCGCCATCGCCCTCGGCCATCCGCTCGGCGCCTCGGGGGCCCGGCTGGCGGGCTCGGTCGCGCACCAGTTGGCGGCGGCCGGCTCCGGAACGGGCATGGCGGCGCTGTGCATCGGCGTCGGGCAGGGCATCGCGCTCGTCCTGGAGCGCTGAGCCCGTCGGCTGACGCGGGGCAGGCGATCATTTCCGGTCACCGGGGAATGTCAACTGCCCAATAACTGAACAGATGTGGAGCCTCCGGTCTGGCACGATGGCGCGTGCTGCCGCCCCCCGCGTACCCGTCGCACGCCCATCCCCACCGGAGGCCCCGAGCCATGCCGCTCCTCGACCCGACGCTCTGGCAGGACGGACCCACTCTCACCGGCGGCGCAGCCCCGGTCGTCGAACCCGCCACCGGGCGCACCCTCGCCACCCTCGACCTCGCCGCGCCCGCCGACGTGGCCGAGGCCGCCGTACGGGCGCGGGCAGCCCAGCGCGACTGGGCGCGTGCCACCCACCTGGAGCGGGCGGCGGTCCTCCGGCGCGCCGGGGACCTGTTCGCGGCCCACGCCGACGAGTTGGGCGAATGGCTGGTCCGGGAGTCCGGGTCGATACCCGGCAAGGCCGGCTTCGAACTGCACGTCGCCGCGCAGGAGTGCTACGAGGCGGCCGCGCTGGCCTCCCGCCCGACCGGCCAGGTGCTGCCCAGCGAGGCGCCCCGGCTCTCCTTCACCCGCCGGGTCCCGGCCGGGGTGGTCGGGGTCGTGGCCCCGTTCAACGCCCCGCTGATCCTGGCGATCCGCTCGGTCGCGCCGGCGCTGGCGCTCGGCAACGCGGTGCTGCTCAAGCCGGACCGGCGCACCGCCGTGTGCGGAGGGCTCGCCCTCGCCGCCGTGTTCGCCGCCGCGGGACTCCCCGCCGGGCTCCTGCACGTCCTGCCCGGGGGCGCCGAGACGGGAGCCGCGGTGGTCGCCGACCCGCGCGTCAGGGTGGTCTCCTTCACGGGATCGACCGCCGCGGGCCGGACCGTCGGCGAGCTGGCGGGGCGTCACCTCAAGCGCGCACACCTTGAGTTGGGCGGCAACTCCGCCCTGGTCGTGCTCCGTGACGCCGACGTCGAGGCCGCCGTCGCCCAGGCCTCCTGGGGCTCCTTCTTCCACCAGGGCCAGATCTGCATGACGGCCGGGCGCCACCTCGTGCACGCCTCCCTGTACGACGAGTACGTGGAGCGTCTCGCCGCGCGAGCCGAGGCCCTGGCCGTGGGGGACCCGTACCGCGAGCAGGTCCACCTGGGCCCGCTGATCGACCGCGCGCAGGTGGAGCGCGTGCACGCCCTCGTGGAGGCCAGCACCGAGAACGGCGCCAAGCTCGTCGCGGGCGGTACGCACACGGACCTCTTCTACCGGCCGACCGTGCTGGCGGGCGTCGGCGACGACACCCCCGCCTACGCCGAGGAGGTCTTCGGCCCGGTCGCGCCCGTACGGTCCTTCGCCACGGAGGAGGAGGCCGTGGCCCTGGCCTCGGCGGGGCCCTACGGCCTCTCCCTCGGCATCGTGACCCGGGACGCGGGGCGCGGGCTCGACCTGGCCGAACGGATCCCCACCGGAATCGCGCACGTCAACGACCAGACGGTCAACGACGAGGCGGTCGCGCCCTTCGGCGGCGTGGGCGCTTCCGGAACCGGTGCGCGCTTCGGCGGCGAGGCCAACCTGGACGCCTTCACGGAACTGCGGTGGACCACGGCCCGCACCACCCCGGCCGGCCACCCGTTCTAGCCGGAATGCCCGGGGCCGGTTGATGGTTCCATGGGCAGAACAATCAATCAGGAAGGTCCGAACACCGTGGCTACAGTCGAGCTCACCAAGGAAAACTTCGACCAGACGATCAGCGAGAACCCGTTCGTGCTGATCGACTTCTGGGCGGGCTGGTGCCGGCCGTGCCTGCAGTTCGCCCCCGTCTACGACAAGGTCTCCGAGGCCAACCCCGACCTCGTCTTCGCCAAGGTGGACACCGAGGCGCAGCAGGAACTGGCCGCCGCCTTCGAGATCACCTCGATCCCGACGCTGATGATCGTCCGGGACCAGGTGGCCATCTTCGCCCAGCCCGGCGCGCTGCCGGAGGCGGCGCTGACGGACCTGATCGGACAGGCCCGCGGGCTCGACATGGACGAGGTGCGCGCGAAGATCGCCGCCTCGCAGCAGAACGGCACGCCGGAAGCCTGATTGCCCACCGCGGCCGCCGTCCGGCGGTGACACTGGTCCGTATGACCGAAGCGGTGGAGTACGACGTCGTGGTGCTCGGCGGGGGACCGGCCGGCGAGAACATCGTCGACCGGACCCGGGCCGCCGGGCTGAGCACGGCCCTGGTGGAGAGCGAACTGATCGGCGGGGAGTGCTCGTACTGGGCCTGCGTGCCGAGCAAGGCCCTGCTGCGCCCGGTCCTGGCCCGGGCCGACGCGCGCCGGGTTCCGGGTCTGGCGGGCGCCGTCGCGTGGCCGCTGGACACGGAGGCGGTGTTCGAGCACCGCGACTACTGGACGGGCAACTGGAAGGACGAGGGCCAGATCGACTGGCTCGACTCCATCGGCGCCCACGTCTACCGGGGCCACGGCAGGCTCTACGGGGTCCGCAAGGTGGCCGTCACCAGCCCCGAGGGCGTGCACCACGTCCTCTCGGCCCGGCACGCGGTGGTCGTCGCCACCGGTACCCGCGCCGTCGTCCCCGACCTGCCCGGCATCGGCACGGCCGGCCCGTGGACCAGCCGCGAGGCCACCTCCGCGCGCCAGGTGCCCGGACGCCTGCTCATCGTGGGCGGCTCGGTGGTGGCCTCCGAGATGGCCACCGCCTGGCAGGGCCTCGGATCGCAGGTCACCGTGCTCGTCAGGGGCCCGAGGCTGCTGCCGCGCATGGAGCCCTTCGCGGGGGAGATGGTGGCGGAAGCGCTCCGCGAGGCCGGCGCGGAGGTCCGTACGGGCGTGAACGTCGAGGCGGTCGTACGGGACGGCTCCACCGGCCCCGTCACGGTGGTGCTGGAGGGCGGCGAGACCCTGTGGGGCGACGAGCTGCTGATGGCGACCGGCCGCGCGCCCCGCACCGACGACATCGGGCTCGACACCATCGGGCTGCCCGCCGGGGAGTGGATCGGGGTCGACGACAGCTGCCGGGTACCCGGCCACGACTGGCTGTACGCCGTCGGCGACGTCAACCACCGCGCACTCCTCACCCACCAGGGCAAGTACCAGGCCCGGATCGCGGGCGCCACCATTGCCGCCCGCGCGGCGGGCACCCCTCTGGACACCGGCCCGTGGGGCGCGCACACGGCCACCGCGGACACCCGGGCACTGCCGCAGGCGGTCTTCACCGACCCGGAGGCCGCGGCCGTCGGCCTGACCCTCGCGGAAGCCGAACGGGCCGGACACCGGGTGCGGGCCGTCGACTACGACATGTCCAAGGTCTCCGGCGCCGGCCTGTACGCCGACGGCTACCGCGGCCGGGCCCGGATGATCGTGGACCTCGACCGGGAGGTGCTGCTCGGGGCGACCTTCGTCGGCCCCGGCGCCGCGGAGCTGGTCCACGCGGCCACGATCGCGGTGGCCGGCGAGGTCCCGATCGCCCGGCTCTGGCACGCGGTCCCGGCGTTCCCGACCATCAGCGAGATCTGGCTGCGCCTGCTGGAGGAGTACCGGGGCTGACGGGCGGTGCGGCGGGGCCGTCTCATGTGCGCAGGTACGAAGCCCCGTTGACGTCGAGCACCGTGCCCGAGCTCCAGACGGCCTCGGGGGAGGCCAGGTAGAGGACGGCCGAGGCGATCTCCTCCGGGGTCGCCACCCGCCCGAAGGGGCTCTGGGCACGGATCCCTTCGCCCTCCGGGCCGCCCAGCCGGCCCGAGACCCGTTCCGTGGCGACGAACCCCGGGGCCACGGAGGCGACCGCGATGCCGTGGGGAGCGAGGGAGACGGCCAGGGACTGCCCCAGCGCGTGCAGCGCCGCCTTCGTGGCGCCGTACGCGGGGTGGTCGGGCTCGCCCCGGAAGGCGCCGCGCGAGCCGACGTTCACGATGCGGCCCGCCCGGCCCGCGTCGATCATGCGGCGTGCCGCGCAGTAGCTGAGGTTCGCCGCACCGAACAGGTTCACCGCCGCCGTGCGCTGCCAGGCCTCCTGCCAGTCCGCGTACGAGGTGGTGGGCAGCGGGTGGGCGACCATCACCGCCGCGTTGTTCACCAGGACGTCCACCCCGCCGAGCGCCTCGTCGGCCTCGCCGACCAGGGCCTCCACGCGCGCCGGGTCGGCGAGGTCACCGCTGACGAGCACGTGTCCGTCGCCCGTCAGCGCGGCCAGGGTTTCCTCGGCGTCGGCCTGTCGCGCGGAGCAGTGCACCGCGACCCGGTCGCCCCGCCGGGCGAACGCGGCGGCGACGGCCCGCCCGATGCCCCGCGAGGCCCCCGTGACCAATACTCCTCGGCTCATCCGCCGCTCCTCCCGTCCGCCGGCGCACCCACGCCTTCAAGATCGTGAACCGTGCGCCAATATACGGTCCGTCAAGCGGACCGGGCATGGAGCTCCAGGGCACACAGCAGGTGGATCTGCGCGTCCACCCACGGCCGCGCCGCCGCAACCGGTCCCTCCTCGCGCAGTGCGCCGAGGAACCCCCGTACGAGGCCGGCCGCGGCCGAAAGACCCGTACGGGCCAGGCCGGCCGCGGAGTCCTCGATCGCGGCGCGGGCGGGCTCGCCGAGGCCGCGCAGCCCCAGGACCGCCGCCGAGGCCAACGCGGACAGGGCGCCCTCCATCGCCTCCACCAGCGGGTCCCGCGGGCGCGCCACCGGGACCGCCGCCAGGCGGGCGCCGGCGGCGGGGGTCAGATCGGGCACGGTCACGCCGTCGGCCGTCATCACGGCCATCGGGTCGAAGACGAGCCCGGCGCCCGTCACCCGGACCAGGGCGCTCAGATGGCCGACCTCGCCCCGCTCGCCGCGCAGACACTCGGCGAGCACGTCCAGCGCGCCGGGACTGTACGGGTTGTGGGTCGCCGACACCGTCCCCACGGCCCCCCGGACATCGCGCACCGCCACCTCCAGGCGCTGCTCGGCCGGGTCGTAGCCGACCTCCCCCACCCCGTGGACCTCGACCACGTGGACGGAGCCCGCTTCCGTCCGCGGTCGGATCAGATGGGGCGCAAGCCCCTCCAGCGTCCGGGCGTGCGCGGCGAAATCCCGCAGCAACAGCGGCTCGGGCAGCTCGGACCAGGCCGATCCGACCGGTGTCACGCTCGTCGAAGCCGGTCGGCCGCCGATGGCGACGGACAGGCCGGGCGTACGGGAGGCGCTCTCGCTCACCAGATTGGCGCGGGCCACCGCTCCCAGGGTCGAACCCGCCAGCCGCCGCCCCGCCAGCTCGGGCCCGCTCGGCTCCTGCCCCGGCGCGAATTCCCACCGGCGGCGCAGCACCAGCCCCGTACCGGCGCCGGAGTGCCCCAGGTACACCTCCGCGGTCCGCTCGCCGGGGCCCCCGCCGATCCGGCAGCCGAGCGCGGTGAGGCGGACCCGGCGCAGCGCCGTGTCACCCCGCTCGCCGGAGCCGAGTATCCGGGAGGCGTCGAGCGCGCCCTCCCGGCCCGCCGCGCGGAGCCGGGCGTGGAACTCGGCGATGAGCGCGGCGTAGCCCTCGGCCCGAAAGCGGGCACCCCGGGCGGCATGGTCGTCGAGCTGCCCGGTCAGCTCGGTCAGGACTGCGGCGGGCCAGTGCAGGGCCCTGGCGGACAGGTCGTCCCGCACCCGACGCAGGGCGGTGCCCGCCACCGGGCCCGCGTGGGCCGCGCCGTCCAGGAGCAGGTCGTCGAGGAGTACGGCCGCCGCGTCGAGCTCCGAGGCGCCGGGCCGCGCCCAGCCGCCGCTCCCGCCCACGTCGACCCGGTCGGGCGGGGCGGTCGGATCGGCCTCGGCGGCGGCCCGGAATGCCCACACGGCGAGCGCGATCACCTCTCCGCGGCGGGCGGTGGCGGCGTCGGTGACCGCGTGCCCGATGCCCTCCGCCGCCGGAACCGGGAACCGCACCGTGCAGGTGGGCAGTTCCGCCCGGGCTGCGGGCTCCTCGGCGGTGGGGTGGTGCAGCCGGGCCGTGTAACCCCGGGCGAGGGTGCGCCGCGCGGTGGCCACCGCGCGCGCCCCGACGGCGGCGCTCAGCGCCTCGTCGTCGAGGTCGCCCGGAGACCAGGGCTCCCAGTCGGCACCCACGCGCCCGGGGGCGTGGTCACCGGGGCTCCCGGGGTCCGGGTCGTCGGAGCGGGGGCCGTCGGGGGCTTGGCCGTCGAGGCCGGGGCTGTCGGGGGCCGAAGCGTGGGGGCCGGGGCTGTCGGGGGCCGAGGCGTCGCGAGCCGGGCTCTCGGAACCGGCGGCGCCGGGGGCCGAGCCACCGGTGCCAGGGCCTTCGGCTTCCGCGCGCTGCCAGGCGAGGACCAGGCCGAGGAGGTGCCGACAGATGCCCGACGCCCCGCACGTGCAGCTCCCCTGGTCGAGTCCGACGCCCGGCGGCAGCGACACCCGCGTGCCGTCCGGGAACACCCCGTCCAGCGTGCCGTCGGCCCCGACGGAAGGCACCGCCCCGGCGCCCGCGTCGCGTTCCTTCGCGGCACGTTTGACCAACCCGCGGTTGGCGAGCGCCGCGAGGGTGTCGAGGTCCAGCGCGAGGAGATCCGTCCGGGTCACCCGGGTCACAGGGGTCATCGGCCCAGCCTTTCGGCGACGAACGCGGCGAGCTGCCCGGGCGTCATCGCGCCCACGTGCGCGCCCGCGTCGGCGAGCCGCTGCGCGAGCTCACGGTCGTACGCGGGGTTCGCGTCCTCGTCGAGAGCGGCCAGGCCCAGCACGGTCGTGCCCTGCTCGGTCAGCGCGCGGACGCCGCGCACCAGCCGGTACGGATCGCCGCCCTCGTAGAAGTCGGTGATCAGCGCGACGATGGCGCGCCTCGGATTGTCGATCAGACGTGTGCCGTAGTCGACGGCCCTGGCGATGTCGGTGCCGCCGCCGAGCCGGACACCCATCAGGAGCTCGACCGGGTCGGTGACATCGGCCGTCAGGTCCACCACGTCGGTGTCGAAGGCGACCAGATGGGTCTTCAGACCCGGCAGCCCCCACAGGCTCGCGGCCGTGACCGCCGAGTGGATGACCGAATCGACCATGGAACCGGACTGGTCCACCAGCAGGATCAGCTGCCACTGCTCCAGATGCGGGCGGGTGCGCGAGTGGAAACGCGGCCGCTCGATCAGGATGCGCCGCTCGTCGGGCTGGTAGTGGGCCAGGTTCGCGCGCACGGTGCCCCGGAAGTCGAAGTCGCGGGCCGAGGGCAGCAGACTCGGGCGGCGCGAGCGCGTCCCCGAGAACGAGCGGCGGATCTCGGGCTTCAGCCGCTCCAGGAGCCGGCGCACCACCGTCTCCACGATCCGCCGGGCGAGCCGCAGTACCTCCGGATTCATCAGGTGCTTCGTCCGCAGCACGGCGCGCAGCAGGGTCGGGTTGGGCTCGACGCGCTCCAGCACGGCCGGGTCCGTGACGATCTCGTGGATCTCGTACAGCTCGACCGCGTCCCGCTCCAGCCGTTCGATCGTCTCCTTCGGGAAGAGCCGGTGGATGTCGTCGAGCCAGTCGACCGCGGTGACCGCCGAGGGTCCGTCGCCGCCCTCGCGTGCGCCGGGGCGGACCCCGCGCCGGGCCTGCTCCGGGTCGCGGCCGTAGAGCCAGTCCAGGGCGGCGTCGCGGGCCGCCGCCTCGCCGCCCAGCGGGCCGGTGCGGCGTTCGGCGGGGGAGCCCAGGATCAACCGCCACCGCTCCAATCCGGGATCGGGGGCGGTCACGGCGCCGCCCGCAGGCCGTAACGATCGAGGGTGCGTTCCACTTGGTCCTCCAGGTTCCGGGCACGCGCGATCAGCAGCGGATCGGCGGTGACGCGCAGCAGCGAGCGTGCCGAGCCGCGCACACCGCGCCGTTCGATCAGCCGGGCGGCGATCCGCTCGCGCTCCCGGGGCGGGAACCAGGCGAACGCCTGCCGCAGCGCGGGCAGGCCCGCCAGGAACTCCGCCTCGGACATGTCGCCCACCAGCTCGTCGAGTACGCCGATCAGCGGCTCGGGCCCGCCGCCCGCCGTCAGTTCCGTACGGGTGAGGGCGAACAGGCCCGCCAGCCAGTCGCCGAGGGTCCCCGGGCCGACCGCGGCCCGCACCGCCTCGGCCGCGCCCCGGCCGTCGGCGTCCCCCAGCGCGCCGCGCAGCCCGAACGCCGCGCCGCGCAGGTCGGCGGGAGCGGCCGGATCCGCGCTGATCCTGCGGCACACCCCGACCACGGTCTCCCGCGACACCGACAGCAGCTCCCCGGCGTGCAGCACCGCGTCCCGTACGGCGCCGAGCGCGCGCAGTCGGCTCGGATCGGCGCCACCCGCCGCGCTCCGGGCCCCCTCGGCCAGCCACAGGACACGGCCGACCGCGGTGTCGATGGCGCGGGCGAGCAGCGGGTCGCGGGCCACGCCGTACACCCGGTCGTGCCGCCACAACCCGAGGGCCGTGTGCAGGGCCTCGCCCAGGGGGCCGAGCCGCGCCGCCCGCCCGAGGCCGGCGCCGAGCTCGCCCACCAGGCGGGCCGACAGCCGGGTGGCACCGCAGACCACGGCGTCGAACAGGACCCCGGCCAGAGCCGCCGGCTCCGGGCCCGCGTGCCGCATCCGGTCCTCCAGGGCCACGGCCGCGGCCTCTTCGAGGCTCGCGCCGAAGCCGCCCGCCTCGATCAGCGCGGCCTCGCGGCCGGCGGTGGTACGGGGCTCCCAACGCTCGGTGAGGACCGGGTCGGTGCCGTGCGCGGGGCCCGCGACGCGGCCGAAGCCGGGCACGTCCAGCACCCGCAGCCGGTGCAGCACCTGGCTGCGCGTCAGTTCCGCCGGATCGGTGAGGCGCAGGGTGACGGGGCGGCCCCGGCCGGGAGTCAGGCCCAGCGCGGCAAGCCGCGCCTCCACGTCGTGCACGAGGGGAGGCAGCGGCGTCCCGGGACGCAGCCGCCCGACGCGGTCGCCGGCGCACGCGGCGACCATCTCCACGACCACGGGGTGGGACCCGGGGCGCAGCGGGCCGCGCCGGGTCCACGGCAGCGGCTCGTCTAGGGCATCGGTGATCAGCGCCCCGGCCAGGCCGTCCAGGAGGTCGAGCCGGGTCGGCGCCTCGTGCCCGCGCAGAGCGGCCAGGCCCAGCGCGGTGCCGTGCGCGGCGATCAGCCCGGCCGTGGAGACCGGATGGCCGCGCTCGCGCAGCCGCCCCGCGACGGCCCGCACCAGTTCCTCTCCCGCGGCCCGCTGCCCTGCCTCCCAGAGCCGCTGGTAGTAGGCGGGCGAGGGCATGCCGGACTGGTAGCCGGTGAAGGCGTCGAGCTGCCGGAAGGAGTACGGCACGAGGAAGCTCCCGCCGACGGCCCCCTCCGGCGGCGCCGGCACCACCGGCCACCCATGGCCGGCCCCGCCCGTGTCCGGCGAGGCGGTCCCGGTCAGGGTCACCAGTGCGGGGCGGTGGAAGCCGCCCGTGACCACCAGCACGGGGCGGTCACCGCTCGCGGCCGTGGTGGCCCGCACCCAGGCGGCCATGTACTCCTCCCGCGCCCGGTCGCCCTCGTCCGCGACCGCGTCGCCGCGCACGAGGTCGAAGTACGCCTCCAGCCGGACCGCGAGCCCGCCCTCCTCCGCGCCCGAGTCGGACTCGAACATCCGGTCCCACAGGGCGTCCACCGAATCGACCTGGAACCGCCGGCACAGCCGGGCCGTCGCCTCGGCGTAGCGCGCCTCGGCGTCCGCGTACCGGTTGGTGCGCCCCGCGAACGCCGGATGCCAGGCGGGCAGGTCGATGAAGCGGACGTCCGCCCCGGCGGCCCGGCCCGCCGTGAGGGCGACCCACTCCGGCGAGTAGTCGCACAGCGGCGTCCACGACGTCGCGGTGCGCTCCTCGTCGCGGTAGTGGCTGAACACCGCGATCGGCAGCTCGTGGCCCAGCAGCAGTTCGTCCAGCCGCCCGTTGAGGTCCGCCGGTCCCTCGATCAGCACGTGTGCGGGCCGCAGCTCCTCGATCGTGCGGGAGACCAGCCGGGCGCACGCGGGGGAGTGGTGGCGCACTCCCAGGAAGGTGACGCTCATCGGACCGTCAGCCCGCCAGCAGGTGGCGGGCGGCGTGCAGGGCCTTCCACTGCGGCCCGCCGCGCCCCGACGCCCGCTGTTCGAGGTAGCGGCGCAGCCGGGCCAGGTCCTCCGGGCTGTCCTTCGCCGCCGTACCGGCCAGGCAGGTGACCAGGTCGGCCGCGTTGCCCGGCTCGCCGCGCAGGAACCAGCCCCGTACGCCCACGGCGTGGGCGACCGACACGGCCTCGGCGGTGCTCATCACCGACGAGAGCCGGTCGCCGGCCGCGCCGTCGCCGCCGATGCCGGAGCGCAGTTCGCGGAAGGTGGTGACGAGCACCTCCAGGATGTCCGGGTCCGGCACCACGGCGACGCCCGAGCGCGCCAGCAGGGCCTTCGCCTCGGTCTCGACCAGGGCGATCTCGGTGTCCGGATCGGCGATGGGGAAGACCGTCTCGTAGTTGAACCGCCGCTTGAGCGCGGCACTCATCTCGTTGACCCCGCGGTCCCGGGTGTTCGCCGTCGCGATGACGTTGAAGCCCTGGCGGGCGAAGACCATCCCGTCCGGACCCTCCAGCTCCGGGATGGCCACGACCCGCTCCGACAGCAGCGACAGCAGCGAGTCCTGTACCTCCAGCGGGCAGCGGGTGATCTCCTCGAACCGCACGAGCCGGCCCTCCCGCATCCCGGTGAGCATCGGCGCGGGCACCAGGGAGCGCTGTGAGGGCCCCTCGGAGACGAGCAGGGCGTAGTTCCAGGAGTACTTGATCTGGTCCTCGGTCGTCGCCGCGCCGCCCTGCACGACGAGCGTGGAATCGCCGCTGACGGCCGCCGAGATCAGCTCCGACAGCAGCGATTTGGCCGTGCCCGGCTCACCCACCAGCATCAGGCCGCGGTTGGTCGCCAGCGCCACCAGGGCCCGCTCGACCAGCGCCGTGTCACCGACGAACTTCCGGCCGATGCCAGCCTCCTCGTCCCCGACGATGAAGCGGCGGGCCGCCCGCAGGCTCAACTGCCAGCCCGGCGGCCGGTGATCGGTGTCCGAGGCCCGCAGTGCGGCCAGCTCCTCGGCGTACCTCGCCTCGGCGGGCGGCCGCTGCAACTCCTCGGCGGCCGTGATCGCGGTCGTGGTCGTCATGACGTCAGCTCCGTCAGGTCGGCCAGCACCTCGGACACGATGACCGGCGACAGGTCGCCGAACTTCAGCGGGTAGGAACGGGACCGCCAGTGGTCACCGGGCTGCCGGTCGAGCCAGATGGTCTCCAGCTTCTGGTCCGGGAACTCGTCGATCATCCCGACCGCGATGCCCATGTCCAGTGCGATCACCAGGTGGCAATCGTGGCTCAGCCGACGGGAGAACCACCGTTCCACGCCCGCGTCCTGCGGCTCGCCGCGTTCCCAGCCGCGCTTCTGCAGCCCGAGCAGTTTCCCGACCGGCACGGTGACGCCCTCGAAGCGGGTGAGCCGCGCACCGCCGGCCTCCTCCTCGGTCACGGCCATCACGGGCCGCCCGAGCTGCGGGAAGGGCTGCACGATCTCGTAGTCCGCGAACAGCTCGGACCACTGGGCCAGCGAGCCTTCCAGGTGCAGCGGGTGCGCCAGGGTGATGCTCGCGTCGTCCGCGAACTCCACCGCCTCGTCCTCGACATCGGCGTACGTACGGTCCTCCGCCACCCGGAAGGCGGTGACCTCGCCCTCGGCCTCGGCCCGCCAGACCAGCCGCCGCACCAGGTGCCAGACCAGCGGATGCTCCACGAACAGTTGACGGAACTCGGCGCCCGTCCACGAACGCCCGTCCACCATCGCGGCCTCCAGTCGCCGGATCTGGTCCGAGGCGATCGTCCGCACGTCCTTCTTCAGCGCCATGAACCGTTTGCGCTCGGCGGTGGCGAGCTCCGCCTCGTCCCGGGCGCCGGGCCTCGGCAGGTCCTTCAGGCGCCGGCCCTCGTCGTCCAGCACGTAGGGCTTGAGCTGCTCGTCGAAACCGACCGTGAACCGGCGTGTGCCGTAGTCGACGAGGGTGCTGCCGTCCGTTTCGAGGCCCAGGTCGGGGACCAGGCGGTCGGACAGCTGCTCACCGGTCAGCCCCAGCTCGGCCGCCACCTCGGAGATCTTCTCCTGCGCACGGACCTTCAGCGCCTTGAACTTCACCCGCTGCCCGATCCCGTGCAGGTGCAGCAGTGCGACGTCGCTGCCGATCGACGCGAGGACCTCAAGACCGTCGACGGCCCGATGGTGCGCGCCCTCCCCGGGCCACGCGCGGATCACCGGGGTGAGGGCCCGTACCGTCTCGTCGTCACCGAACCAGCCGAGCGCGTGCAACGCCCACGCCTCCTTGGGCGGCATCCCGGCGAGCCGCCACTGCCCGAACAGTGCCCACATGAAACCGGCCAGGGACTGCGGCGTGCACAACTCCCGAACCTGCTCCAGCCCGGGGAACTCCGCGCGCGGAGAGGACACCGCCAGCATGGTCAGCACGTGCCCGGCCGCCGACGCGGGCAGCGCTCCGCCCGACTTCAGCAGGATCTGCGGCAACGCCTGCGGATCGGTCCAGTCGGCCGGCTTGGGCATCCGGGCGGGCAACGCCGTCGCCAGCGGATCGGAACCCAGCAGGGGCTCCAGGGCCTCCGTGGCGTCGGGGCCGAACTCGGCCACCACCTCCCGTACGGGATCGGCGCCGTGCGCCGTCACGATCACCAGCAGAGCCCGCTCGGCCGCGGTCCGCTCCGCACCCGGCGCGCCCAGCGCGTCGGGGACGAGCAGCCGGGCCGCGTCGCCGCCGTGCCGGAGCAACCAGGAACGCGCGATGTCACCGGCGACCTTGAGCCGGACCAGCCACTCGGCCATGAGCCGCGCCACGCGCAGGTCGAGGAAGGGGAGGAGCAGCGGCGCCATGGCGGTCGGATTGCGGGAGGCCATGTTCAGGGCCACGTGGAGCGAGTCCAGTTCGTGGCGGGCGACCAGCGGCTTGTAGGCGCTCAGCCCCGGGTAGGAGGAACCGGCTCCCTGCCAGTCGGCGAGCAGCGGCCGCATCACCTCGACGGGACCCTTGACGAGCACACCCAGCGTGTCCCACACGTGCAGTCGTACGCCGCTCCGCAGCCCTTCGATGTAGTGCTCCATCGGGTGGTACCCGTACCAGGCGGTGAGCCAGGACTCCGTGGTGGACCATGCCTCCCGCTCGCCGGTCCGCCATGCGATGCTCGCCCCGGTCGGCGCCGACAGCCCGGTGACCACGCGCGGCTTGAACACCGTCCGCTTGCGCGTCCACGGGGGGCTGGTGAGAAGCGCGGGCAGCTCCTCCGCCGGGACCTCCGCCACTCGCTCCGCACTGTCCAGGAGGTGGGCGACGACGGGGGCGACCTCCTCGGGGAGGGTCGGCAGGACCGAGGCGGCGAGGTCCCGATGGGCTGCCGTGTGCCCGACCAGCAACTGACCGGCCAGAGCCGCATCGGCGCCCGTGCCGAGGGACACCCGCGCCAGTATGCGCAGTGCCCGCGCCGGGTAGCGGCGCGCCGCGGCGGCCAGGGCCGTCCGTACGTTCTTGTTGTCGAGGTGGTCGACCAGGTGCCCGAAGGCCTCGTCGGAAGGCAGTTCGGCCAGTGCTCCCGCCATCAGCTTGACCTGGGCCGCCTCGATGTAGGGGCTGTTCAGCTCGCCGGCCAGGAACGGGACCATCCCCGAGCCCACGCCGTCCGCGAGCGTCGCGATCAGAGAGGTGTTCCAGCCGCGCCAGCCGAGATCCATCCGGCCGCCGAACAGGGCGACCTGTTCGGCCGAACCGAGGGAGCACAGCAGCATCTCCCGCACCGTCGGATCGCGGTGCCGGAGGGCGGTCGGACGGGCGCAGCACGCGTCGACCCACTCCTGCTCGGAGGGGGCGAGGTAGCACGCCACGATGTGCTGGCGGGTGCTGCGGCGGGCGCCGGAGAGGGCGGCGACGGCGGCCCGGTACGTCTCCTCGTCCGTCACGGACAGCAGGGCCCTGACGCGGTCCAGGGCAGGCCGGACGACCTTGGTGCCCCAGGCGCCGTGCGCGTCGTCGTCGGCACGCGTGGTGATCCCGTCGTCGTACCTGCTCGTGCCGAACAGTGGCCGGACGTCGCCCAGTTCGGCGGCCGCCAGCGCGGCGAACGGCAGTCCGAACTCCGCCGCCCAGGCGTCCGCGACGACGGCGAAGGACCGGCCCTTCGCCGTCAGCAGCGTCGCCAGGACCGCGGCGCCGAGCGGGCTCGCGCTGCCGGACCGGTGGGCCCGCGCGGCCTCGACGAGATCGGGGTCGCTCTCGGGTGCGGCGAGCGCCCGGTCGAACGTCAGCGCGCTCTGATCGGTCCACTCGCGCAGTTTCCGCGGCGCACCCGTGTCGACCGAGCGCACGGTCCCGGCCGTCCCTCCGCGCCGCGGATGCAGGTTCCGCTTCCATGCCGAGGGAAGGACGAGCGTGTCCTCGTCAGCGGGGGCGACCGGGGCGTCCGGCACCTGCGCGGTGACCGGTGCGGCGTCCGCCGGGGTGCCGGTTCCGTCGCCCGAGCCGCTTTCCGCGTACCCCTTCCGCTCCTTCTCCGCTATGGACTTGACCAGGTACGACTGGGCGTCGGCGGCGGAGTCGAACTCCTTGACCCGGGTTTGGCCGGCCGTCCCGACGCGCCCGAAGCGGACGGTCACCGAGGTGCCCTCCGCCCCGGCCTCCCAGAACTTGGCCGAGCCGCCGTCGACGTACTCCCAGCGCCGCACGCTGCCTCCCCTTGTCGCGCGTGATCAGTTGACCGAAACAGTAAACGGCCGGACCGACAACGGGTTCCACGGGCTGTGGAGGAGACGCGCGGCCGGATCCCCGGAGGTCCGGCCACGTATTCTTCGGCGACATCTCTCGACCGGAGAAGTCAAAGGAGACATCGACCGTGATCGTGATCGCCCATCTCAGCGACGTCCACATCGACGGCGGTGAGCGCGCGGCCGAGCGCACCCGAGCCGTCATGGAGTACCTGGACGGACTGCCGTACGACCTCGACGCCGTGCTGGTGAGCGGGGACATAGCCGACGAGGCCCAGGACACCGAGTACGAGGAGGCCGCCAAACTCCTGCGCTCGCGGCATCCCTTGGTGATGTGCCCCGGCAACCACGACGAACGCACCGGCTTCCGGCGCGCTCTGCTGGGCGAGGAGTCGCCCTCGGCGGCTCCCGTCGACCACGTGCTGCGCGGCGAGGGCTTCGTGCTCGCGGTGTGCGACTCCTCCGTGCCCGGCGAGCACCACGGCTACCTGGAGGAGTCGACGATGGCCTGGCTGGAGGAGGTGGTGGCCGGCACCCCGCGCGAGACCCCGGTCCTGGTGGCCTTCCACCACCCGCCGGTCGAGCTGCACGCCCCGTACGTGGACGGGATCCGGCAGTTCGGCGAGGAACGCCTCGCCGCGCTCGTCGAGCGGCACCCGCACGTGAAGGCCTTCCTGTGCGGGCACGCGCACACCGCGGCGGCCACCACGTTCGCGGGCCGCCCGGTGCTGGTGGCGCCGGGCGTGGTCTCCACCATCCGGCTGCCGTGGGAAGGACAGAGGGGCGCTGACGAGTGGGTCCACCTCGACGAGCCGCCCGCCGTCGCCTTCCACGTGATCGGCGACGACGGCCGGCTGACGACCCACTACCGGGTGGTCATGGGCCCACGGTGATCTGCTGGGCGGGGTCGGTCGTGTCGGTGACCAGGTAGACCGCGTTGAAGGTGGACGAGGTCGCGCTCGTCGGACAGCCGAACCCGCCGGTGACCTTGACGGGTACCGACGCGTTCGTGAAGGTCAGGCTCGACGGCGCGCCGTTCGCCCAGGCGCCGCCCACGTTCGCCGCGGCGGTGGGCGCCGCGGTGACCGTACAGCTGGCGAGCCCCGTCGTCTTGACCACCAGACCGCCGACCGGCACGGTCATCGTGGCGGTGATCGGCGAGCCGTTCTGCATCGACACCGTCCAGGCGCCACTGGTGGTGACCGTCGGGGTCACGCCCGGCATGCTGGAGGTGCAGGAGCTGTACGTCGGCGGGGAGATCGGCGACGAGACCGGCCCGGCCGCGTTCTGGTTGCCGGGCGCGGCCGGCACCGTACCGGTGGAGACGGAGACCGAGCAGGTCACCGTCACCGAACCGGCCTTGAGGGTGGCCTTCCCGCTGAGGGTGGCCTTGAAGGCGTGCCCGGCCGGGGTCACGGTGGTGGACCCGGCCGCCGGTAACGGCGCCGCGGTGAGCGGGGCGGCGGAGGCGGTGAACGAGGCCAGGGAAAGGGCGGCGGCGGCGGCCGTGCCGAGGGCGAGAGTGGTGCGCGTACGGCTCATGGCTGTGCTCCTTGGGGATCCTGGTGCACGGTGGGGGAGGGTTGCGCCGGCGGAGCGGGAGCGGGTGCGCGGGGTGCCCGGGACGGCTGCCAGGCGAACATCAGGCCGCCGCCGAGGATGCCGAGCAGGGTGCCGATCAGGAACCCGCCGAGATTCGACAGGACCAGCGCGGCCGTGGCGATCAGGGTGGTGAGGACACCCGCGAGGCTGCGCTGAGCGGGAGAGAACCAGGCGGTGAGGCCGAGCACGATCATCACGACGCCCATCAGGACGGACGGGATCCCCGCCACCCCCTGCTGGAGCATGATCTTCAGCGGTGCGAGCGGCAGGACGCAGATCCAGGCCCCGGCGAGGACGGCGAACAGCCCGCCCCAGAAGGGCCTCGCGCGCCGCCACCGTCTCCAGCGAAGCCACCGCCCGCGGCGGCTCAGAAACATTCCTTCTTGCCCTTGGAAATGTCCATGCGCAGACCGGAGAGCTTGAAGGTGCCGGCGTTGGTCGCCCACGCCGTCTGCTGCAGATTGCCGATGCGGACCGTGTCGGCCTGCTGGGCGAAGAGGTCCTGCATCCCCTGGGCCTCGGCCGGGCCCTTGTCGAGGGTGGAGGCGTCGCGCCCGATCTCGATGTTGGTGAAGACCGCGTCACCGGAGAGCTGCGTCGCGTCCACGAACAGATTGCTCGCTTCCACGGGCTTGTCCCGGCCGGCCGTCAGGTTGAGCGAGATGTCGCCGATCACCGGGAGCGAGGTGACCACCGACTGGCACAGGCTGTTCAGCTTGGCCTCCCGGATGGCGGTCACGGCCACCGGGATGAGCTCCTCGCGGGCGTTGACGTCGACGCTGCCGTACTGGGCGAAGCCCTCGCCCTCCAGGCTCTGCGCCGACACCTTGAACTGCTGCCCCGATACGGCGAAGGAGGCGGCGAGCGCGCCCTGCGCGAGGGCGATGCCGAGGCCGGCGGTCACGGCCACGGCGGGTACGGTCAGGACGGCGAACCGCCGCCAGCGGACCCGGCCGGCGCCGGCGTCCTCATCGGGAGCGGAAGGACCGGAGTCATCGGAAGTGCCGGATAAATGCGGGGAATTGACCATGAGATCGTCCCTGTTTTTCGGCTGTGCACCGTTGTTACCGACGAGTTGAATGTAAGAGTGCCAATGGGGGTTGGCAAGGTTGTGCGAGCGCACCCTTTGAGCCGACTCCTACTGCTCCGTACGCAGCAGTTCGGCGACCTCCGCGTCCACCCGCCGGGCCATCGCCCGCGCGAACTCCGTGGCCACGACCTCCCCGGCCACCGGCCTGAGCGCCGCGACCGCCTCGGTGACGTGCCGCAGCTGCGCGGCCGAAAGTCGCTCCAGCCCCTCCGGGCCGATCACGTGCTGCCGGAACAGGGATACGAAGCGGTCCGCCAGGGCCGCCGCCTGTGCCTGTACGAAGTCGCCCGCGTCCAGGATCTCGGCCAGCGGAACCCCCTGACGCACCAGAGCGAGCGTCGCGTCCAGCAGCCGCCGGCTCGGGTGGGTGACCAGGTCCCCGTCCACGGTGACGTACCCCAGCTCCGCGGCCCGCCGGGTGTCCTCGGCCGTCGCCGTCGGCCCGAACAGCTCCCGCAGTTCGGCCCGGGTCATCGTGACCGGCTCCTCCCGGACCCAGTCCCGGGTCATCTCCCGCTCCAGGCCCAGCAGTCCGGACAGCCCGCCGCCGCCCTCCCAGGCGTGCAGCAGCTCCGCGATGCCGTTGACCGTGTACCCGCGGCCCAGCAGATCGCTGATCAGCCGCAGCCGCGTCAGATGGTCCTCGGAGTACCAGGCGATCCGGCCCTCCCTGCGCGGCGGCGGCAGCAACCCGCGCTCCTGGTAGTAGCGCAGGTTGCGTACCTTGACGCCGGCCGCCCGGGCCACGTCCTCCCGGCGGTACCGCCCGCCGCCGCCCGTGTCATCGCTCTCCGCCTCGCTGCTCACGCGGCGAAGCATAAGACGTACCGGCAGGTCACATGGGGCGCGACGACTCGCGCCGCTTGACCGCCCGCAGCACCACGAACTTCGGCTCGCTCGCGGCGACTTCGCTGTTGCCGAAGAGCCGCTTCAGATGCGTGTGGTAGCCCATGTGCCGGTTCGCGACCACCCACAGCTCGCCGCCCGGCCGCAGCACCTTGCGCGACTGCGCGAACATCCGCAGCGCCGTCGCGTCCGTCGTCGCCTGGTGGGAGTGGAACGGCGGGTTGCACAGCACCAGGTCGACGGAAGCCGGCGACAGCATCGCCACCCCGTCGCCGACGTGGAACTCGGCGGTCCGCCGGCCCGCGCGGACGTTCGCCTCGTACGTGGCCCGCGCCGAGGCGACCGCCTGGTACGACTCGTCCGTGAACACGACCTCCGCGTCCGGGTCGTGCACCTGGATCGCCGTACCCACGACACCGTTGCCGCAGCCCAGGTCCACGACCCGGGCACCGTCGGTGTTCGTCGGCAGGCTCTGCAGGAAGAAGCGGGTGCCGATGTCCAGCCGGTCCGCGCAGAAGATCCCGGCGTGGTTGACGACGGTCAGCCCGGAGCCCGAGCCCGCCTCCTGGTCCACCGTGTACGTCAGCGGCCACGGATCGGCGGCCACGGGGCGCACGGCCCCGGGCGCGTCCGGGGTGCAGAAGATCAGCCGGGCCTTCTTCTCGGCGAGCGAGGTCTTCGTCGGGCCGAGGATCTTCTCGAAGAGCCGCAGCGTCGAGGTGTGGATCTCCTTGACCATGCCGGTACCGACCACGACGGTGCCCGCGTGCACGTGCGGAGCCAGCCGGTACAACTGGTCCTCCAGCAGCGCCAGGCTCTTGGGCACGCGCACCAGCAGTACGTCGATCCGCTCCGGCGGCGGGTCCTGCGTGGTCAGCAGCGTGACCGTGCTCTTGGCGGTGCCGATCCCGGCCCGGTCCAGGTTCGCGGCGGTGGCGGACCGGCTCAGCGCGGAATCGGTGATCTGGATGGGGTGATGGGCGGCGAGCGCCGTGGTCAGCGCCCCCCAGCGGTCCCCGAGCACGACGATGCTGCCGGCGGAGGCCAGGTCCACCGGGCCGCGCTCACCGGTACCGGAGTCGAGATGGTGCAGCAGGTACTCGTCGGCGGCGTCCCAGGCGCGGAGCCGGTCGCGCGGGTCCTCGGGGAAGCGGGTGAGCTCGTAGGAGCCGAAAGGCGTGGTCAGACGGTTCATATCCGCCCCAGGCTAACCGAGCCGCGCCCCGGTCCCGGCACCAGCGCGGCCGGGGACTGCCGGCGGGCGGCCCCGGCGGGACCTGTTCGGGGACCTGTTCGGGGACCTACTCGGGGAACTCGCCGGCCATCGCGGCGGCGATCCGCAGGTACGGGCGGGCCTCGGCGGCCCGGCCCTGACGCTCCAGGGTGCGACCGAGCATCAGCTGCGCGTAGTCCTCCACGGGCCAGCGCTCCAGGATGGACCGCAGCTCCCGCTCGGCGCGCGTGAGCTGCGCGGAGTGGTAGTAGGCACGGGCCAGCAGCAACCGGGGCGCCAACTGCTCGGGCGCCTCGCCCGCCAGGCCCTCCAGGAGGCGGGCGGCCGTCCCGTACTCCTTGGCGTCGAAGAAGAGCCCGGCGCGCGTCCAACGGTCGGCGGCGGTCCCGTGCTCCAGGTAGGCCGCGTCCTTGATCGCGAAGATCGCGTCCACGGGCTCGGCCGGCTCGATCGGGTCCATGTGCTCCACGTGCTCCACAGCGTCCCTTCCGGCGCTCGGGTGGTTCGTACGGTGCCTCCAACACGCCCGGGCGGTGGAACATTCCACCTCACGCCGGCGCCGCCGCGCGGCTAGGTTGTCCGCATGAGCAATCTCGATCGCCAGCCCGCTCTCTCCGCCTGCGGCGGCCGCGGATTCGTCGTGGCCGAACCGGTGCGCGAGCTCCTCAGCCCCCGCACCGTGAAGCTCGGTGAGTCCAGCGAGGTCCGCCGGCTCCTGCCGAACCTGGGCCGCCGCATGGTCGGCGCGTGGTGTTTCGTGGACCACTACGGCCCGGACGACATCGCGGACGAGCCCGGGATGCAGGTCGCACCGCATCCCCACTCCGGACTCCAGACGGTGAGCTGGCTCCACGAGGGCGAGGTCCTGCACCGCGACAGCGTCGGCAGCCTGGAGACGATCCGCCCGCGCGAACTGGGTCTGATGACCTCCGGCCGCGGCATCAGCCACTCGGAGGAGAGCCCCCGCCCGCACGCCCGCTTTCTGCACGGCGCCCAGCTGTGGGTGGCCCTCCCGGACGCCCACCGCAACGTGGAACCCCACTTCCAGCACCACCAGGAGCTCCCTCACGTCACGGCCCCGGGCCTGACGGCGACGGTCATCCTGGGCACCCTGGACACGGCGACCTCGCCGGGCACGGCGTACACCCCGATCGTCGGCGCGGACCTGACCCTCGCGGCGGGCACAGAAACCCGCCTCCCGCTCGACCCGGACTTCGAGTACGCGGTCCTGTCCATGTCGGGCGAGGCCCACGTCGACGGCGTCCCGGTCCTCCCGGGCTCGATGCTCTACCTCGGCTGCGGCCGCACGGAACTGCCCCTGAGGGCGGCCTCGGACGCGGGGCTGATGCTGCTGGGCGGCGAGCCGTTCGAGGAAGAGATCGTCATGTTCTGGAACTGGATCGGTCGGAGCAACGAGGAGATCGTCCAGTTCCGCAAGGACTGGATGGAGGGCAACCGCTACGGCGAAGTGAAGGGCTACGACGGCCCTCCGATCCCGGCGCCGCAGCTCCCGCCGGGGCCGCTGAAAGCGCGGGGACGGGTGCGCTGACCTGCGCTTTTCTGGAGTAGGTCGACCAGTCGAGATCAGCGGAGGAGAGGTCGTATCTCGTGTGGAGATCATCCCGGCGAGGCGAGCGACTGGGGGCTCCGGGACGACCTCTCCCGGCCCTCGACGTTTCCCATGTGTGACCAGCTGGGGTCAGCTTTGCCAGGACCAATGCTGACCCAATGCCGATTTTGGTGACGGTTCGTCAGGCTGTTGGATGCATTCCCTTGGTCTCGAAGGAACCGTGGACGGGGTCCTCGGGCTCCGCGCATCAGGTTGTACGGAGCGTAGCCGTCAGAGGTTTTGGCTACCGAAGGCTGCCGCGTGTGCAGGCGGATTGCACGACCCTGGGTCGGGGAAGTTCTGACCGGACCGGCGTGCAGGGACCTGGGGGTGGCGGTGGCGGGTGGGAGCGACGAGTACGCGCGCGAGCGGGCGCGGCAGGCCAAGGAACGTGAGCGGCGGCGAAAGGCCGCTGAGACGGAGGCCAAGCGCACGGCGCGCGCGGAGAAGGTTGCCTACGAGGCCGCACGTGCACAGGAGGCCGTCGACAAGACGAGCGTGACCGAGCACGACGTCGAGCAGCTGGCAGGACTGTTACGTGGGGCGGTGCAGGACGGTCGGCCTTTGAGCTTCGACAGCCTCAGGCAGCACTTCGTCCCCGCGGTCTTCGCGCCGTCCAAGAGCCGCACGAAGCCCGTCCCCCTTCCGCGCTGGGGAGAGTACGAGCCCGAGGCGCCGCGCGGATGGCTGGGAGCGCTCGGCTTCGGGCGCCGGTCGTACGACGTGGAGGTGGAGGCCGCGCGCAAGCGGTTCGACGATGCGCTGCGGGACCATGCGCGCGAGGAGCACAAGCGGGTCGGGAAGCTGGATGCGGCGCAGGCCCGCCATGACGAGCGCAACCAGCAGGAGGCGGCCCGCGTCGAGGAGTGGAATGCCGGCATCGAGGCACGCCGCGCCGCCTACCGGGAGCGCGACGTCGAGGCGGTCGAGTGGTTCATCGACCAGGTCCTGGCCGCCTCCACGTATCCCCACGGCTTCCCGAAGGCGCACCAAGTCTCGTTCCAAGCGGATACGGGAGACCTGCTGGTCGAGATCGACCTGCCGCTGGAAGATGTGATCCCGACTGCCCGCGCCTATCGGTACGTGAAGACGCGCGACGAGATCACGCCCGTCCCGAGGCCCGAGAAAGAGCGCCACGAGCTGTACGCGTCCGTACTGGCGCAGGCAGCACTGCGGACCGTACACGAGCTGTTCGCGGCGGACACCGACGGCGTGGTGAAATCCGTGGCGCTGAACGGGCACGTGGCGACCATCGACCGTGCCACGGGCCGCGAGGTACACCCCTGCCTGATCACCCTCCAGGCGGGGCGGGAAGAGTTCAGCGAACTGGTGCTGACCCAAGTCGATCCGCAGGCCTGCCTGAAGCGGCTGCGATCGCTGATCTCACCGAATCCGTACGAGCTGGAGCCGGTGCGCCCGCTGGTCACCTTCGACTTGAGCAAGTACCGGTTGATGGACAGCATGGACGTCGTGGCGGGCCTGGACAGTCGTCCCGTGCTGATGGACCTCTCGCCCACGGAATTCGAGCATTTGGTCCGGCAGTTGTTCGAAGCCATCGGCCTCGACAGTGTCAACACGCGGCCGTCGCAGGACGAGGGTGTGGACGCTGTGGCGATGAACACCGACCCGGTCATGCGAGGCCTGTGCATCATCCAAGCCAAACGCACTGCCAAGGTGGTGCCCTTCGAATCGGTCTCCGCCCTCGCCGGCGTCGTGGAGCACAAGCGGGCAGCCAAGGGCATCCTGGTGACGACCTCGTGGTTCGGCCGGGCGAGCGAGGCGTTCGCGAACGACCACGGACGCCTGGAACTCCTCGACGGCGCCAACCTCGTCCACCTGTTCAAGGAACATCTCAACCTCGATGTCATCCCGGGCCCCGTTCCTCCCAAGCGCCGGCCCCGCTGAGGACGTGCCCATGGCGTGACCCCTGGGTGCTCCGCGGTGGACTTGGGCGATTAGGACGTAGGAGCCTGAGAGGCCGCCAGGGGCGCGCAGGGCAGGTCATGTGCGGGGATGGTGATGACGCCAGGATCGCGGCGATGACTGCGTACGTCTGCCGCCAGCCGCGGTGTTCGGCCCGGACGGCGGTCAACGGGGCGCAGATGGTGGAGCCTTCATGGCCGGGCTCCAGCAGGAGCGCCTGAGCGCCGACAGGACCCTGCCGATATTCGTCAGTGTGACGTGAATTTGCCTGAACCAGGCTTCTTTTCGATATGGCTCTGCGATGCTGGAGGTCGATCGAGAGGGGCCGCAGCGATGCAGTGGAAGATCCACGGTGAACGTCCGATCTACGAAAACAAGTGGGTGAACTTGTGGCTCACCGACATTGAGACGCCGGACGGGCACCGTTGGGAACACCACGTCGTCAAGCTTCGGCACTTGGCCGTGGCCGCTGTCATCAACGACCGTCAAGAGGTCCTGATGATGTGGCGCCACCGGTTCATCACGGACGCCTGGGCTTGGGAGCTGCCCATGGGCCTGGTGGAGGCGGACGAGACGCCCGGCGAGGCTGCTGCCCGTGAAGTCCTCGAAGAGACCGGCTGGCGTCCGGGCCCGATGAAGCCGCTGATCTACGCCGAACCTGCGAACGGCATCACGGACTCCCAGCACCACTTGTTCCGCGCGGACGGTGCGACGTACGACGGTCCGCCGACCGAGAAGAACGAGTCGGACCGGGTCGAGTGGATTCCGCTGGCGAACATCCGAGGCATGATCGACCGCCGCGAGATCGTCAGCAGCGGCTCTCTCGTCGGCCTCCTCTACGTCCTGATGGACGAAGGGGTCCGCTGACCCGGCGGGGGAAGCATTGCTCGTAGGCGTGCCTCGAAGGCAACCGCGGCCGGCACCTCGCGATAGGGCGCAAGCTGCTCGTAGAACTCGCGAAGGTGCCCGGTCACCCGCTCGGACGACACCGCCGCGGCGGGCGCCAGTGCCTCTATCGCTGTGTGGCAAGCCTGGTCGAGCTTGCCCCGCTGCAGCTGAGTACGGGCCAGCCAGAAGGCGTGGAACGCCCGGCCGCGCTGATTCGCGGGATCCTCCCGCGCCAGGGCATCCGCGATCAACGGTTCGGCGATCGCCGCCTCGCCGAGACGGCCGTGCGCGATGCCTGTGTCCACGATGAGCTTCGGCTCGTCGAAGTAGGTCACCCAGGCCGGGTCCGGGTCGCCCTCGTGGACGCGCTCGAATTGGCTGTGGGCCTCCGAAATCGCGGTATGCGTAGCCTTCCGGTCCCCCAAGGTCGCGTGGGCGAAGGCTTCGCGCATGGCCAGCATCGACCGCACCCTCGGCGTCGTCCCGCTGGCGGCACGGGCTTGATCTTGGGCAGCAGACACCAGTGCAAGCGCGTCGGCCGGCTTGTCCTGATAGGTCGCTTGCAGGCTCATGCAGGCCAGCACGTTGGCCATGAAGGGATGGTCGTCGATCTCCCTGGCCAGTTGTAGAGCTTCCGAGAAGTACGCGCGTGCCTGGTGGTACTGCCGAGCATCGAAGTAGGTCCACCCAGTCAGCCGCGCCAACTCCGCTGCGATGCTGTACAGGCCGTGCTGTATCGGTGTCGGCCGCCGGCCCTTCAGTAGCCCCTCCACGTATCGGAGCTGGCCGACGACGGCCGGTCGAAGGGTCTCCCCACCATGCTCGTCGTCACGTCGCCAGTAGTCCTCGATCGAGGACCGGAGCGCGTGGAGAGTGGAGGGGCTCGGATTGGTTCCGGTGGCCATGGCGAGGATGCTGTCCACCTCCACCCCGGGTAAGGCCGCAAGTGGCCCGGCCCAACGGGCGCGTGGGCAGGCTCTGATGGCTCGCGCTCGGCCACCGCGAGCGCGGCCGGCGTTTCCCACTCGCGTCGGGAAAGCCCGAGCATGTGCCCTGGGATGCGCAAGCCGTCGGCAATTCGCTCGATCACGTCCATGTGGAGGAGCTGCCGCTGGCCCGCGATCACCTCACCCACCCGACTCGGTGTCAGCTCGCACTGGCGTGCGATCATCGACGGGTAGATGCCTGCCCGAGCCTTCACCAGGCGAAAGACTCTGGCGAAGTCGCGTACGCGGCACGCGTCGATCATCTCGGCATCGGTGAGCAGACTTGCCGGCAGTTCCCTCGCGTGACGTGACTCGGGCATCGGGCACGCTCCGGAGGAAGGCTACGGATCGCTTCGGGGTCTCAACGGACCGTGATGTTACCCAAGTTGGGTAACCCGCTGGGCCTTTCTGCTACATCGGCCTGATCGCGATCCTTGTGCACATGGCGAAGCGACCGAGGACGACCGCCTTGAACGATTCGGCGGGTACTCCTGACACAGAGCGAATGGCCCTCAGTAGAACCCCTGACCTGGGCATAGAACCCCGCGCCCTGATGAGTATCCGGGTGTCGCGGGACTCGGGCCGGACGTGGTCGCCGAGCACACGGGTCCTGGAAGGCGACCCGTTCGACATCCTCTCCAACCCCGCCCGGTACCCCCCGTGCGAGTGCCGCCGCTGTGGTGGTGCCGCTTCCTCGGCCCGAGCCCTTCAGCCCGCATCCATCGAGCCGGGGGCGGCGTAGTGGCCGCCTTCCGCCGTTGAAAGCCCCGTTAGATCGGGATCCCCGAGTACGCGGTCGAGCACGGTGGGGCTGGCGCCAACAGCTCGCCGTACTCCTCTACGCCGCTGCCGTCACCGTCTTGGTGGTCGTCCTGACCATCGCTGGTGATCCCAGACGCTGACCGCTAATCGGCCTCAGGAATCCCCGTTCACACGCTGTGGCCTCGCGCCACCCCCATCTCCTCACAGGCACCGAAGCAGCAGGGCTGGTGAGGCACGCCCCATCGGGGCTGGGTCGACACCCGTCGGCTCTGGAATTCCACGAAATGGAGACACGCATGGCAGCACAGAAGGAAGACCTGCTGATCGGAGTCGAGAGCCTGATCGAGGTCCAGGACCGCTTCACCGCTGCGGCGGCGGAGTCCGACTCCACCGGCACCTCCGCGGGCGACGACGGCGAGAACCGCGACGGCTTGAACCTCCCGCAGGAGTAGCGCCGCCAGCACACCACAGCACCAACCCGGGGGCCCGTCATCACGGCGGCCCCCGGCCCTCACACCATGACGTCGACCGGAGGAAGACGTGGACCACCACTTCGTCACCGCAATGGAGAAAGCCCTCGGCTGGGACGGACCCGGCGCACTCGGAGCCGCTTTCGCCCGGGGAACGATCGAGGACCTTGATCTGCTCGATCGCCTGCTCAACCCCAGGAAGCTGCTGGACCTGGTGATGCGCCGCAGCGTCACCACGCCCCAGTTCCGCATTTTCCAGGACGGGGCCGAACTCCACCCCGGCCGCTACATCCACCCCTCCGTCACCCGGCGTGGACAGGCCATCCCGATGGCTGACATGCACCGCGTCGGCGCGCTGATGCGTGAGGGCTGCACCATGGTCCTGGACGAGGTCGACTTCTTCGACCCGCCTATGGAGGCGACCTGCCGCGCGCTCCAGTGGTGGGCCCGCGAGCTGGTGCAGGTGAACGCCTACCTGACCACCCAGGACGCCAGTGGCTTCAACCTCCACTGGGACGACCACGACACCCTGATCGTCCAGCTCGCCGGCCGCAAGACCTGGGAGGTCCGCGGCGCCTCGCGCAAGGCTCCGATGTACCGCGACTCCGCCCCCAACTCCGAGCCCAGCGAGGAAATCGTGTGGCAGGGCGTCGTGGAGCCCGGCGACGTGATGCACATCCCGGGCGGCTTCTGGCACCAGGCCACCCGGGACGACCAGGGCGATGGCTACAGCCTGCACGCCACCTTCGGCATCGTGAAGCGCGTCGGCGTGAACTGGCTGGCCTGGCTCGCCGACCAGGCCCGCACGCAGGACCTGTTCCGGTACGACCTGGACCGCTGGAACTCCCCCGGCCAGTGGAAGGGACAGCAGCAGCTCCTGGCCGACGCCGTCGCCGAGATGTCTACGAAACTGACTCCGCAGGACTTCTTCGATGCCCGCGAGCGGGAGCGCCTGGCCGCCCGGCATGTCCCGGCCACCGGCCTGTTCGGTAAGCCCGCGGCCGTCGTGTGCGTCACCGACTTCGAGCCCATGATCGAACAGCACCACGACACCGTGGACGTTCTCGCCGCAGGCAAGAAGCTCACGTTCGCCGGCAAGGCGTACCCCGCCCTCGCCCTGCTGCTGAGCGGCCACCCCGTCGACATCGCCGACGCCACCGAGAAGACCGGCCTGGACGTGGAACAGCTCGCCGAGATCCTGGTGAAGGAGGAACTGTGCACGGAGCTGACCCCCGCCTTGTCCTCGGCCTACACCGGTCTCGTCACCACCGGGACGTCCTGACGGCCGCGCTCGAGCTCGGCGTCACCGCCCTGGACACAGCAGCTCCCTACCTCGGCTTCCGCTCGCACACGGTGCTGGCCGCGACGGCGGCCTATCTGCTGCCGAAGTTCACCCTGTCCACGAAGGTTGGCTTCTTCCCGGGTACCGAAGGCGCTGAGCACTCCCTCGATCCGGGTCGGCTGCGCGTCGCCATCGAGAAGGCTGCGCGGGAGCTCGGCAGGGAACCCGACACCGTCCTTCTCCACAACCCGGAACGGAGCCTCGCGGGCCTGTCGCCGGCCGAGGGCCACACCCTCCTCGGTGGTGCCTGCAGCGCCTTGGCCGACGCTGCCCGTGACGGTCTATGCCGGGACTGGGGTGTGGCTTGCTGGGACCCCCGGCTGATCAGTGCGGTCGGGGTGGAGGGCCTGCCATCTCCGGATGTCTTGATGGTCCGATCCGGGTTCCTCGTAGGGGTCGACCTCCTCGATGCCATGGCCGTCCTACGCGACGTCTGGAAGGCGGGCGAGACCTGGGGCATGAGCCCCTTCGGCGGCGGCCCCGGGAAGATGTGGGAGGAGTTCGACCCTAGGCCGTTCCTGTGTGCACATCAAGGGGACCTGTCCCGCATACAGGCGGCGTTCAGGACCGCGTTTCACTTGCCCAGTGCCGCCGCAGTGGCCGTCGGCACCGACGACCCCGGCCACCTGGCCCAGCTGGTCGAGGCCCTTGGCGCCGAGGTGGACACCGCCGCTGTCAGCCAGTACCTCCGCGCTCTCCACTCACACCGTCAGAACTGAAGCTCGGCCACCAGCCGCTCGGCCTCCTTCCGGGCCGGTGCCAGCAGCGGATCCTCCTCGTACGCGTGGGGGCCGACGATCTTCGACAGGAAGAAGAGCGACATCAGCTTGCCGTCCCGGCTCTCCAAGTCCGCACGACGCTCACGGTGGACGCGGTCCGCCAGCGCCGGGACGGCAAGCGCGTTGCCCCACAGAGTTGCGGCGTCCAGGCCCCGGGGAGCCATGCCCCAGTCCTCCCAGTCGATGATCGAGAACTCCGGTCCCATCACGTTGGCCCACGTCAGATCCGCATGAGCCGGCATCCACTGCTCGATCTGCGTATCGGCGATGCCGGGGAAGACCTCCCTGAGGGTCTGCGTTACCCCATCCTGCGTGATCGTCACCGTGTCCGGCGTGGCGATCCGCGGGGTCTGCTGTGCTGCAAGGGCGTCCAGCGAACGGCTCAGCGCCTCCCACCACGCATCAGGCAGGCCCGGGTCTTCGAGCACCAGGGCACCCTTGCCGACAGGCGGCGAAGCAATGAGCTCCATCTCATCTGCGCGCCACATCACGGGCTCGCCCGGCTCGCGCCATGCCACGCCCTGGTACCACTTGGGCATCGCGATCCCTTGCAGCACGGCGGCGGCCTCGGTCCCGTTCCAGCCCTGCGCGCCGATCCGTTCGAATCCCCGCCGCTCGATGCGCACCCACGTACCCCGCTCCGTACGGCCGCCCACGGAACGGCGCTTACGTACCAGAGCCTGCCGATCCAATTCCACACGTAGGGCAGCTTCCACACGCTCCAGCACGTCTTCCACGGGCTGACGGCGCAGATCCACCTGGGCAGCAACGGGCAGGGAACCAGTCATCAAGGCCTCCTTAGCGAACGGATGACCGTAGCAGAAGGAGGCCTGGTGAATCGATCCGTCCGTCAACACAGAACGCGTCAACCTCACTCCGATCAACGGCCGTTGCAACCGAGGCGCTGAGAGCGCCCGACCGTATTGCGCCCGCCGCGCCGCAACGCCCGGGCGCGGCAGGCAGTGTGTGTGGCTTGTCCGGTTTCATACTCCCGGCCGTCCTGCGGGAGAACGTCCAGGACGGCGGCTCTACCTGGAGCTGTGGAACTGCCGCGGAGGAGGGTGCGGAGCAGGCCTACGCAACCTTCTCGGTGACCCAGGATCCCGCTGCCATCGCGGGGATTCGAAAGTCCGAGGGGTTCACAGGGCAGGGGTTCGACTCCACCCACACGGTCACCAAATGTTCCGGCAAGCCCACGTACTTCGCCATGGAACCCGGCCCGCGCTACACCGAATCCCTGGACGCCGGCGCGCCCGCTCCCCGGGGCCTGTTCATCGCCTTCACCAAGGCGGCCGAGGCCAGATTCGGCTGCGCCAAGCAGTAGAGGCCCGCCCACCCGCCTAAGGTGGAGAGGCCAAGTCCGGGATACCGTCCACTGCGACACCCCGGACGAGGACGCCGGTGGCCGGACAACGTCCAGGGGCCGCGGTGGCGATCGAAGCCGGGTGGCTGGGTACGACGCGCCGTACCGAGCAGCGGTCTTGGCCTTACCGGCCTCATGGGGGCGCAGACCCCCCGCTTGATCTGCCCTGGCATCATCACACCCACGGAGAGGTGGAGAGGCGTCATGGGATTGGGCATGTACCTCGCGGTACCGATCGGTGTGGTGGCGCTGTTGATCGCCGGGTCCGGTGGTGCGACGCTCAGCCGTGGGTGGCTGTTTCCCTGGCAGCGCCGGCACATCGTCCGCCCGCGTCTGTTCGGCTGGGCCCAGCTGATCATCGCTGCCGCGCTCGGCGTCGAGCTGGTCGGACTCCTGGTGGTCGACTCCGCCTACCGGTCCGTCGTCACCATGCCGGGCGTCGTGGGTCTCCTCTTCGCCATGGTCCTGATCACACGAGCCCAGCGTCCGCCGCGTACCCGGTGACATGAGATCTGAGGAAAGAGCACGCCGGACGGTGCTACGCAGGAAGTCTTTCATCGCCCTGTCCCTGATCTTCACCGTGTTGTTCGGAGGGTTCGTCCTCGGCGCCTGGGTGAGTATGGCCGGACGCGGACCGGACGCGGACGCGCTCACAGTCATGGCCGTATGTCTGGGCGGGATCGCGTTCATCCGGCGGATCACGGGGTCACACGTTGTGCTCGGCCGGAAGGTGCTGTCCGTGGTGAATCCGGTGTTCACCCATGACGTGCCCTACCGGTACGTGGCCCGGGTCGAGGCTGACACCGGTGGGAACCTGGTCATCACGACGACGCAGGCCGTGGAGATCGCGGCCTTCGGGTTCGCCGGGTCGATCATCGACCAGTTCGTCGGTTCGACCGACCGGACCGTCGCGCGGATCAAGGCCGGGCTTGCGGAACGGCGGGACCTGAGGGGGAACGACCGTACGGTCCGGCGCTTCACCCGGGCGTGGATAGCCGACGGCTGCACCGTGGGCATGCTCGTCTGCGGAGCCCTCGCCGTGACCATCGGCGGCTGACCTGGAGGAGCGGCTCTCAGCTAGTTTCCGGCGCCGTGGAGGCTGTCCCATGGGTCCGATCCGTACGAGTGGGGCGAGCGAGGAGCACCATGGAGGTGGGCGAACGGTGTGACGGCCGGGCAGGAGCCCTCCCATGGCGCGTGGACGGTTGCGGATCTACCTCGGGGCGGCCCCGGGGGTGGGGAAGACGTACGCCATGCTCAAGGAGGGGCAGCGGCTCACCGCGGCCGGTGCCGAGGTGGTCGTGGGGTTCGTAGAGCCGCACGGGCGACGGCCCACCGCAGCTCTCACTGAAGGTCTGGAGATCATTCCCCGGCGCAGCATGGAGTACCGCGGGGCGACGTTCACCGAGATGGACCTGGACGCGGTGCTTGCCCGCCGCCCACAGGCCGCCCTGGTCGACGAGCTGGCCCACACCAATGTGCCCGGCTCACGCCATTCCAAGCGATGGCAGGACGTCGAGGAACTCCTGGACGCTGGGATCGACGTCGTCACCACGCTCAACGTCCAGCACCTGGAATCCCTGGGCGACGTGGTCCGGCAGATCACCGGTGTCGCGCAGCGGGAGACCCTGCCCGACGAGGTGGCCCGCCGCGCGGAGCAGATCGAACTGGTAGACCTTCCCCCCGAGCTGCTGCGCCGACGCATGCTGCACGGCGAGATCTATCCCTCGGAGCGCATCGAGGCCGCCCTCACCCACTACTTCCGCGTCGGCAACCTCACCGCACTACGCGAGCTCGCGCTGCTGTGGCTCGCCGATCGCGTGGAGGAAGGGCTTCAGCGCTACCGCGCCGAGCACGGCATCACCACCGCCTGGGAGACCCGCGAGCGCATCATGGTCGCCCTCACCGGCGGCCCGGAGGGCGGCACCCTGATCCGCCGCGCGGCCCGGATCACGGCCCGCGTCCCCGGCAGCGAGCTGCTGGCTCTGCACGTGGTCCCGAGCGACGGCCTCACCCATGGGGATCAGGCCTCCCTCGCAACCCAGCGCGAGCTGGTGGAGTTCCTGGGCGGGAGCTACCACCAGACCACAGGTGACGACATCCCGGAGGCGCTGCTGCAGTTCGCGGAGGCCGAGAGCGTCACCCAGCTCGTGCTCGGCGCGAGCCGCCGCGGCAGGCTCTCCACGTTCCTCCGCGGCGGCGTGGGCCACCGGACGATCCAGCGGTCCGGCCCCATCGACGTGCTCGTGGTGACCCACGAACACGCCGCGGGGTCGTCTTCCGCCCTGCGGCTGCCGCACCCGAGCCGCGCCACCGGCCCGCGGCGCTTCCGGGCGGCGATCGTGCTCGCAGCGATCATGCTGCCCGCCCTGACCCTCCTGCTGGTTCTCCTGGGCGGACACGTCGACTTCTCCCTCGCCCTGGTGCTCTACCTGTTGGCCGTCGTCGTGATCGCCTTGGTCGGAGGCCTCGTCCCCGCCCTGCTGGCAGCACTCGCCGCGGGACTGCTCGCCGACTACTACTTCACCCCGCCGCTGCACTCGCTCCGCATCGAGCACCTCGCCGACGTCCTTGCGATGGTCGTCTACGTCGTCACGGCAGTCGTCGTCGGCATGGCCGCGGGCAGGGCCGCCCAACGCACGTACCAGGCCGTCCGCGCAAGCTCCGAGGCCCGGGCGCTGAGCCGGCTGGCCACCGCCATGATGCACGGCCAGGATCTGCCGACCCTGCTCGAACAAGTACGGGAGGACTTCGGCCTGGACGCGGTCAGCCTGCTGGAGAGGGACACCGGGCATGCCGCCGAGCCGCGCTGGTACGTCGTCGCCAGTACCGGCGTGGAGCCGCCCGAGCACCCTTACGACGCCGACGTGGAGAGCCCCATGGGCGACAACATCACGCTGGCCGCGCGAGGGAGGCCGCTGAGCAGCGACGACCAGCGCGTACTGGGAGCGTGCGCCGCCCAGTTGGGCATGGCGTACTCCCACGGTCGGCTTGCCGCCCATGATGCCGAGACGGGCCTGCGGGCCGAAGCCGAGCACACCAGGGCCTCACTGCTCCTCATCGCGAGCCGGGATCTGCGCGGTCCGCTCCGCACGGCTGACGCCGCGCTGAACAGCCTGGGTACCCTCGCGGATCCCGGGGAGGCCCGCCGCCTCGACACGGCCCGCTCGGCCTTGCGCCGCGCGGGCCGGCTCGTCTCGGATCTCGACGACCTGAGCCGACTGCACGCCGGCGCACTCGACCTCTACCTTCGTCCGGTCGACCTCGACGAGCTGCTGACCGCAGTGCTGGACGCCCTCGGCCCTGGCCATACGCTGCGCTGCATCCTCCCCGAGCAGCTGCCCGACGTGATCGCCGACGCGGCCGTCCTCACCCGCGTCCTCACCACACTTGCGGCCGAGGCACAGCGGCACAGCCCGCCGGACCGGCGCGCGCGACTGACGGTCGAGACACGGCCCGGCCTCGTGGACATCCGCATCGCTGACGGAGCCCGCGAGGGCGCGGAGGAGCCAGCGTCAGGGGCGCCCCGGGTCCGCAGCGCCGACAGCCTGGCCCTGCGCATGTCACGCGACCTTACGGAGACCATGGGCGGCACCGTGGAGCGCTCCACCGTCGGGACCGGGTTCGCGGTGACGCTCACGCTGCCGGCAGCAGCGCCCGAGCGTGATCGGTGACTGGCGGCGTGAGGGTGGGAAGGGGTCAGTGCAAGTCGGAGACTTTGAAGACCGTGTGGGCCGTCTCCCGGTCGATGCGCTGCGCCAGCTGTCGCAGGGAGGGCGCGCCGTGCAGCAGGGTGCCGTGCTGGAGGGATGAGCGGCTGTCCGTGTCGAAGAGGTGCCACATCGCCGGGTTGCGGACCAGGACCGTCGGGTCGATCTCGACCTGGCTTCCCTCCGTGTCCCGGAGGATCATCCGCTGGGCCACGCCGTCGGACCAGCGGACCGAGACGAGTGAGTCGGTACGGACCGTCTTCGTCATGAGCAGTCCGCGGGCGCTCAGCAGACCGGGGTGTACGGAGACCCGAGGCGGAAGCAAGATGACGAAGAGGAGGCCGGCCAGGCCGGTCCAGAGGACGCCGCGCGCCACATCGAGGCTTCCGAAACCCGCGTCCAGAGCGAACAGGGCCGTGAACAGGAGGAACGCGACGCCGAGCGCTGAGCGCGTCTCGCCGGCCCAGTGGATGTCGTGTGCGCAGGGTCCAGGAGGCGCCGCTTCGGCGCCTGGTGCGCCGGTCTCGGCCTGAGTGAAACGTCGTCCCATGAGAGCGACGTTAGGGCTGGTAGAGGCCTTGGAGTCGGACCCTGACGCGCTGCTGATGTGATGGCTACGCCATCTTGATGGGGGTTCCCGCCGGGCGAGGACCCCCATCGGCTTCAACCGCTCGCCGGGCTGCCCGAAGGCGACGGCCGCGAGTGGTCGTACGGTGGCGGGCTCCACGGTGCGGGGGCGGGCGCGGGCTTGAACGGCCCGGCCCGGTTGGCCATGAGGATCACCATCGTGCCGACGAAGAGCAGCGTGATGATGATCAGTGCGAGCCCGACGGGGTTGCCGGGGTCGTAGTGGTAGCGGTTCGTGCCCCACTTGCTGCGCTTGAAGACCGGTTCGTCGTCGTACCGCACGGGCTGTGTCCTCACTCGAAGGTTCTCGGTGTCCCGCATCGCCTCACAGGGATGGCGCTTCCGGTCAAGGGGTGCAGCCCGCTGCCTTCTGAGCGGCAGGGAGGTACGCCGTGATGAAGCGGGCGAGGTCCTTGCGGCGCTCGTTGACGTCAGCCGACGGCTTCTGCACCCATAGTTCCACCACGTATCGGCGGGGCTCACCTTTGTACGTGCACGCGCTGTATGCCATGGCCGCGTTGTCCGCGATACGTGCGTCGCTGCCGATGTCGGCCTTCTGCGGATTCCCGGCGCGCAGGAGGTTGGTGCTCTTGACTTCGAGTGGGTTCACATCGGCGGCCACCAGACTTGCCTGGAACGTGAGTTCGCGTCGCTTGTCGACCTCCATCGCGCAGCCGGTGATGTCTCCACCCCCTTCATGGGTCTTGCCCTGGTTGAACGACTCACCCGGCGGCAGCAGCGGTTCCAGAAGCGCGGGCTGAACCTCGACGCCGCAGACATCACCGGGTACGGCGTACTCCTGGCCTTGCGCGCACCCGGCCGCACCGGAGAGCACGAGCACGGCCCAGGCGATGGCGTAGCGGCGGCTCACTGGGCGCCCGCCAGACCCTGGGCCTTCTGGTTCCCGTCGAAGGCAGCTCCGTTGATCTCGGAGGTGAGCACGTAGCGGTTGTTGCCGCCGCCGGGATTGACCTTTGCCCATTCGTCGGCCAGGGCCTGGAGCTGCCGCTCACGGGCCGTGAACGTCTCACCGTTCTGGCGCGTGGTTTCGGCGTTGATCCGTGCCTGTTCGTCGAGCTGCCACTGGTAGGCGAGGGCGTCCACGCCCCGCTGTGCGGCATCTCCGACGACGGGGATGAAGTTCGCAGCGCCGCCGAAGCCGTGGTAGAGCCACTTGGCGTCCCAGGAGGGGTCGTCCTTGTCGGTCTTCAGGGCCTGGTAGCGGGCCTCTTCCAGGAAGCCCACGGTGGCGCCGGCCCGGAGCAGGTTCTCCTTGGGGTCGCTGGGGTGGTCCGCGTGGATGTCCTTGATCATTTCGCGGTTCATGGCCTCGTTGAGCATGCCGTAGGAGTCCTGGTCGCGGGATACCTGCTTGCTGACCTCCAGGAGCCGGTGGCGGTCAAGTAGGCGCGGATCGTTGCTGTCGTCGGCGAGTGAGCTGGCCGAGTGGTGGACGACGTCGCTGTGGGTGGAGAGGATCTTGGCCATGTCGTCGCGCATCTCGGAGGGGAAGTCGTCGCCGCGCTCGGAGAGGTACTTCAGGGAGCGGTCGAGGACTTGACGGTGTTCGGGCGTGAGGTTCGCGGGGCGTGCAGTGGGGTCGTTCGGGTTGACCCCGGTGGTGGCGGAGACCAGGGCGGCGCCGGTGGCCTCGCGGGCGGAGTTGCCGTCCTTGTTGTCGAGCGGGGTGTCGTCGAAGGTCTGACGGTCACCGAGGACGTACTGGGCGTTGTCGGTGGGCTGGGTGGTGTTGAAGAACTCGGTCGCGGCGTGCGGGCTGGCCGCCAGGCCGGTCATGAAGCCCGTCATGGGGTCGCGACCGAAGTCCTCGCCGATGAAGTTCATCTTCGGCACCGGCGGGACGCCGCCGTTCCAGTAGTTGCCGGGAAGCTTCATCTTCTTCTCGGTGGCGACCAGCGCGTTGCCGTAGTCGTTCAGGAACCGGTTGTCCCAGTCCCCGCTGCGCATGAGGTTGCTCATCACCTGATACCCGTAGACCTGGCTGCCGCGGGTCTGGATCCGCTCCTCGCCCAGCCTGACCATGTCGTTCTCCCACGTGCGCATCGCCGGGCTGTCCGACTGGGTGGCGCCGGCAAGGGTGAGGGAGAGGTTGCGCTGGAAGTCGCCGAACTGGTCGTGACGGGAGCGCTGGAGAGCGCCACCGTCGGAGGGGTCGGCCAGGTCCGCCCAGAAATCGAGCAGGCCGCGCGGGCCGATGGTGGTGGCGAGCGTCTCCTGGAAGAGCCGGTCGTCCTTGTACTTCGCCAAGTCTGAGTTGAGCTTGTCGAACTCCTCCGGGGACATGTCGTCCCCCTTGGCCTTGAGGAGTTTCGCGATCCGGTCGGCGTCCTTCATCGCATCCGCTGCCCGGTCGCGGTCGTAGTAGGCGGCGTCGGAGAAGCCGTACGGGGTCTGGCTGACCAGCATGGTCAGGGCCTGGGCAGCCGTCGAGTCGCTTTCGGTGGCCCCTTGCAGGATCCGCTGCACCTCGTCGCGGAACGCGGTCGCGTCGGCTTCGGTGTGCTCCGGGACCGTGTGACCCTTGGCCGCACGGTCGGGATGGATGTTCATCGTGACGGTGAAACCGCCGTCACCGGTCCCCACAACGGTCAGGTTCTTCTCCAGGGCCCTCGAGATCGCCTCGTTCAGCCGGGATTTGTAGTCGACGAGTTCACCATGGGTGTCGCGCAGGATGTTCCCGATGCTGGTGGCCTCGGTGGCCGCGTCGGCGAACTCCTCGGCGGTCTTGCCGATGAACTCCCGTGTCACGGTGGCATTCACCCCGGCCCAGTCGGCCTTCGCCGCCTTCCCACCGAGATCACCGCGGGCATCCGACTCCAGCTCCCACAGTTTGGTCGCCATGGCCGTCCAGTCGGCCACGGCCGTGGACAGCTTCGAGAAGTCCGCGAAGCGCAGTGCGTCCAGATCCATCAGTGCTGCGCCCTTTCCTCGAAGCCCTTTTCCAATTGCGCGAACTTGAACTGGGTCGCGATCCAGTACTCGTCTTCGGCGTGCGCGTTCTGCGTGTAGTCCAGGTGGTTGGAGATGTGGGCGCAGGCATCCAGCAGGGTGCCGACCTGGTCGTGCCACTTGTCCGCGAGCGTCGAGAGGGCCGCGCCCAAGGCGAAGTCCTTCTTCAAGGAGCCTGCCGCCTCGTACGTACTGGCCTTGGCGTGGTCCCCGTCGGTGCCCAGCCTCTGGCGGAGCTTGAATGCCGCGTCGCCGACGGCCGCGAGATCCTTCTGCGTGACCACCAGATCCCCCTGCGGCCCCGGTCCACCGCCCCCTCCGGGTTCGAGCTGATTGAGCCGCATGGCGGTCTGCTTCTCGACAGCGGCTGACCTGAGCTCCGCCCATTCCTCATCGAACGACATAAGACCCCCATGGTGATGATGACTTCCCCTGCGTGATCCAGGGCGTGAGCCGGCCGGTGCGGCGATTGCGCGTCATACGAGATCAATGGGCCGGATGCTGTCTGCGGCTTGCCGGGAGGGGTTGGACTCCCGTCATCAGGAAGTCGAGACCCCGGCGTGTGGTAACCAGCACGACTCGGTCGTCGTGCCGCAGGATCCGTCCGTGTGGCGGGCGCCAGTCGAATGCGGGTCGGTCCGTGCGGAATCCGCCGAGCGTGTCCGTGGACGAGGCTGAATGCCGGCTGGTCGAAGGGCCGACGGGGAGCACGCGCCACTCGTGCTCCTTGAAGGCCTCGTGTATCGAGTGCCCTTCCAGTTCCGGGTGGCCGGCGACGTCCACGACGGTGAAGAGCAGGGATCCGCGTTCCACCGGCATCACCCCCAGCACGTGGCGGCCCATCATCGCGGCGGCGAAGGACGGTGCCGCCAGTGCCGAGACACTGCGGCTGCGGGTGAGGGCCTCCGGGTAGCCGGCACGCATGGTGCGCGAGACGGTGGCGGTGAAGTCGTCTCCGTACAGGCGCATCACCGCCCGCACCCGGGGATTGCTCTCGCGGGCGGCCATCACGATGTCGAGGTTCTCGCCGTCGTCGTGGGTGAGGACGAGCAGCGACTTGCTGGTGGTGATGCGGGCGAGGTCCAGTACTCCGGGGGCGGCGGCGTCCTCAAGGAGCAGGTGCACGCCGAGCTCGCGCGCCAAGGCGACCCCCCGGGCCTGCGGATCCCGCTCGATGACCACGACCTTGTGGTCGGTGGTGCACAGCTGTGCCAGGACGCGCGTGCCGATCTTCCCGAGGCCGACCAGGACGATGTGGTCGTGCAGGCTCGTATCGGGTACGTGGTCGGCCGATGCGGTGCGGAAGGCCAGGGTGGCGTTCATGGCGGCGGCCACGACGAGCGGTAGTACGGCCAGGCCCACGAAACCCGCGATCAGCTGGAGCACCTGGCGGGCCGTCGACTCCTCGGTGGCCGGGTCGCCCATGGTGAAGATGTCCAGCAGCGGCAGGTACACCGACTTCCACAGCGGTCCGTCCTCCACGACGGCCGTTGCCGCGGCCAGGAGCACCACGGCCGCGCCGAGGACCCCGAAGACGGCCGTCACCTCGCGGGAGACGAAGATCTTCCAGGGCAGGTGCCCGATCCGGTCGCGCAGCCAGCCAGCGTAGGCCCGCCGGCGGCGGGAGGGGGACGGCGGCGCATGGTGCTGGGTCACCTCCTCGAGCATGAGGCGGCCGTGCGTGAACTGCCGGTGGTACGCGGTCGCGGTGTCGGGCAGCAGCTGGGTGCCGCTCGCGCCGGGGGTTTCCGCACTGTCCTCGCCCAGCGGATCGTCCATGTGGGTTCCGGAGAGGACGGCAAGGGTGGCCAGGTCCGTCGCGTGGGGTGGCGTTCCGGCCGGTCGTACGACACCGCGGAACACTTTGCCCTCGACCTGGAGCGTGTGGCCGCGTCCGACCGCGGCGGCGGCGACCAGCTCGGGTACGGCGGTGTCGGCGTCGGAGAGGATCGTCGTGGACGCGTCGACGGACGAGTCGTCGTCTGGCGTCCATGCGGCGGCTGCGCGGTCGAGGAGGCGTTCCAGGTGGCGACCGCGGTCCCGGTTGAACATGCGGATGACCAGGCGCACGGACGGATTGATGCTGCGGGCCAGCAGGGCTGCGGTCATGTTCATCTGGTCGTCGCCGTACGTGAGCGCGAGCGCGGCGGCACGTTCGACGCCGGCCGCCCGCAGGGTCTGCTCGTCCGGCCTGGCGGAGATGAGCAGTTCGACGGGGGAGCGGGGATCCCGGTGCAGGGCGACGACATCGGCGCCGTGCCCATCGCGGCGCGACGGCAGCACGACCGTGACGGCTTCGCCGCACACGGCGTCGAGTTCCTGTGCCAGGCGGTGCACGAGTCCGTCGTCCCCGCAGATGATCGTGTGCTGGGACCGCTGTCCGAGGCCCGTTCGGAGGTGGAGGGTGGAGGAGGACATACGGGTCAGAGCCGCCCTGCGGTCGCATCGGCGGCGACGGGCAGGGACAGGACCATGGTCAGACCGCCGCCAGGGGTGTCCTCGGGTGTGAGGGTGCCGTTCATCGCTTCCGTGAGTCCACGGGCCAGGGCGAGGCCGAGGCCGAGTCCGGCGGTGTTGTCGCGGTCGCCGAGGCGCTGGAAGGGCTCGAAGGCGCGCTCGCGGTCGTCGGCGGCGATTCCGGGGCCCCGGTCGGCGATCCTGACCTCGACGCGGCCGGCCAGGGCGCTAGCCGTCACCAGTACCGGACGGTCTGCGGGGGCGTGGCGGACCGCGTTGCCGACCAGGTTGGCCAGGACCCGTTCGAGCAGAGGCGGGTCGGCCTGCAGCGCCGGCACGGTCTCCAGGTTCTGTACGTCGATGCCGGGCGTATCCGCCGACGGCAGGTCAAGTGAATCCAGAGCGGCGGGCAGGACTTCCTCGAGAGTGGTGGCCCGCAGTTCGAGGGTGAGGGCGCCGGCTTGCAGGCGGCTGAGGTCGAGCAGGTTCTCCACCAGGCGGTTCAGCCGGTTCAGGGACATCTCGGCGGATTCGAGCAGCTCCGCCCGGTCCTCCTCGGAGAAGTCCACGTCCGGGGCGCGCAGCGAGCCGATCGCGGCCAGCGCCCCGGCCAGTGGAGTCCGCAGGTCGTGGCTGACGGCCCGCAGCAGGGCGGTGCGCAGGCGGTCGGCGGCCTTGATGGGTTCGACTTCGGCGGCGGCCTCGGCCAGGCGGGCCCGCTCGACCGCAGCGCCGACGTGCGCGGCGAAGGCGGCCAGGACGCGGCGCTCGGAGGACGGCAGCGTACGGCCGCGCAGGACGAGGAAGTCGCCGGGCCCGGCCGCGACCACCAGGTCGGGGTCCGGGCCGCCACGGATGCGGTGCCCGCTCTCCGTCCCGGAGGCGGCGTCAGGTGCTTCCGGAGCCAGCTCGACGGTGTCCATGCCGAAGGTCTCCCGGGTCCGTTCCAGCAGGGCCGGTATCGTCTGGTCGCCGCGCACGATGCTGCCCGCGAGGGAGGACATCGTCTCGGCCTCGGCCGTGGCCCGGGCGGCGCGGCGAGACAGGCGCAGGGACCTGTCCGCGGCGGCGGCCACGGTGGCGGCGACGACGGCGAAGACCACCAGCGCCAGCACGCTGTCCGGGTCGCTCATGGTGAACTCGCCTATGGGCGGCATGAACCAGTAGTTGAGGAGCAGGGCGGCGGTCAGTGCCGCGATCACGGCGGAGGCGACGCCTCCGATGCAGGCCACGCCGACGACGGCCACCAGGAACAGCAGCGCCTCGCTGGTCAGGTTCAGCGTGCCGCGCATCCGGTCCAGGGCGAGGGTGAGCAGTACCGGGAGGACGACACCGGCCACGGGTCCGGCGATGAGCCGGGAGGTGGGCAGCGTGCGGCGGCGGGACGGCAGCAGCCGGCCGTGACCGGCACGCTCGTGCGTGACCATGTGGACGTCGATGTCCTCGGAGAGCCCGACGACGGTCTCGCCGATTCCCCGGCCGGTGAGGAAACGTTCCAGCCTGCGGCGGCGGCTCGTACCGAGGACGAGCTGGGTGGCGTTCTCCGCCGTGGCGAAGTCCACCAGGGCGGTGGGTACTTCGTCGCCCACGACGGAGTGGTAGCTGCCGCCCAGGTCCTCGACGAGGGCCCGCTGCGCGGCGAGCGCCGCGTGCGAGACCCCGGCGGCGAGGGCGTCGCTGCGTGCGATGTGCACGGCGAGCAGTTCGCCACCCGCGGAGCGGCCGGCGATGCGGGCGGCGCGACGGATCAGGGTCTCGCCCTCAGGGCCGCCCGTGAGCGCCACCACCACCCGTTCCCGGGTCTCCCAGACTTCCCCGATGCCGTGCTCGACGCGGTACTTGTGGAGCGCCTCGTCCACTCGTCCGGCCAGCCACAGCAGGGCCAGCTCCCGCAGCGCGATGAGGTTGCCGGGGCGGAAGTAGTTGGCGAGGGAGGCGTCGATCCGTTCCGGGGGATAGATGTTGCCGTGGGCCATCCGGCGCCGAAGCCCCTCGGGGGGTATGTCGACCAGCTCGATCTCGTCGGCGCGGCGTACGAACTCGTCGGGCACCGTCTCGCGCTGCGGCACCCCGGTGATCTTCTCGACGACGTCGCTCAGCGACTCCAGGTGCTGGATGTTGAGCGTGGTGACGACGTCGATCCCGGCGGCGAGGATGTCCTCGACGTCCTGCCAGCGCTTCGGGTGCCGGCCGCCGCCCGGGACGTTGGTGTGGGCGAGCTCGTCGATCAGCACCACCTGCGGACGCCGGGACAGCAGCGCCTCCCGGTCCAACCCCGCGTACCGGCCGCCACGGTAGTCGTGGCCGGCCAAGGGCAGCATCTCCAGGCCGTCGAGCTTCGCCTCGGTGTGCCGGCGCCGGTGGCACTCCACGAGACCGGCCACCACATCCGCCCCGCGCGCCACCCGGCGGTGGGCCTCGTCGAGCATGCGGTACGTCTTGCCGACACCGGGGGCCGCGCCCAGGAAGACCTTGAGCCTTCCGGGCCGGACGACCGGCTGTGCCGCCCCTGCCGTCAGGCCGGCCGCGTCCGTCGTCGTCATGCTCAGAACTTCTCGGGAAAGAAGAACGCCAGGATCAGATACCCGACCAGGCAGACCGCAATGATGATGCCGACGACATTCTCCGTACTCACCCGTACCCGACTCCTCCGGACGCCCTCAACCTCAACAGCGAACACCAGCGAGGTCGTGAACGAAACGTCCCTGATGCACTCCTAACGGCACTGGGGTGGGACTTTGACGGTGTATTGACGGCCGTTACATCGATAGGGTGAAGGCGGTGTGCCGGGAAGCCTGGTCGGCGTCGCGTGACCGCACGGTCCGCGTCGACTCGGGTGGGGGCGGAATGCGCAGCGTCGGTACGGTCTTGTTCCTCGTGGTGCTGGCCACGGTCGTGGCCACGGGTGCCCGCCGCTGGCGGATCCCCGCGCCCTCACTGCTCGTTGTCGCGGGCCTCGTCGTCGCGCTGATACCGGGCACCCCCGAGATCAGGGTCAGTCCCGAAGTCATCGGGCTCGTCGTGCTGCCGCCCCTGCTCTATGCCAGCGCGGAGGAACTGTCCTGGCGCGAGCTGCGCCTGGTGTGGAAGCCGGTCAGTGTGCTCGCCGTCGGCCTGGTGCTGGCCTCGGCGGCCGCGGTCGGGGTGATCGCGTCGCTGATCACTCCGCTGACGTGGCCGATGGCGCTGGTGCTCGGGGCCATCCTCGCGAGCACGGACCCGGTGGCGGTCACCGCGCTCGGCCGACGCCTGGCGCTGCCGCCCCGCGTCCAGGTCCTCGTACAGGCCGAGAGCCTGTTCAACGACGCCACCTCGCTCGTGCTCTTCCGGGTCGCCGTCGTCGTCGCCGCGGCCTCCGCCGGAGTGTCCTGGCAGGCGGCGGGCACCGAGTTCGCACCGCTCGCCGGGGGCGGCACTCTCATCGGGGGAGCTGTCGCCGGGGTGGTGGCGCTGATCCGACGCAGGACCGAGGACCCGGTACTGGAGACGGTCATCGCCCTGGTGACCCCGTACGCCGCCTACGTGCTGGCGGAGGCGGTGCACGCGTCGGGCGTGACCGCAGTCGTCGTGGCGGGTGTCGTGCTCGGAGGCCGGGCCGACCGGTTGACCAACGCCGGCATACGGATCCAGTTGCACGCCGTCAACGGCACCGTGCTCTTCCTGCTGGAGAGCGTCGTCTTCAGCCTGATCGGGCTCACCCTGCCGGGACAGGTCGCCGCGCTGACCGCCGCCGACGGACTCTGGCCGCTGTACGCCCTGGCGGTCGCCGCGACCCTGGTCACCGTGCGCCTTCTGTGGGTCCTGCCGCTCTCGGCCGTCGTCCAGCGCAACGCCGGCGTACGCCCGTCCTGGCGCGTCCCGGCCGTGCTGACCTGGGCGGGAACGCGCGGCGTCGTCCCGCTGGCCGCGGCGCTGTCCATCCCGGTCCTGGCGGACGACGGAAGCCCTCTGGACCAGCGGCCACTCGTGCTCGTGCTGACGACGTCGGTGGTGGTGGTCACCCTTGTCGCCCAGGGCTTCACCTTGGCCGACGTGGTCCGCCGTTCCGGAATCGCCCTCGAACCGGACCACACCGAACGCGAGGAGGCCTCGGCCCGGTGCGCCCTCGCATCCGCCGGGATCCGGCGACTGGACGAGATGTCCGACCTCGAAGCGGTTCCGGACGTCGTGGCGGACCGCCTGCGGCGCAGTCTGCAGGCACGTCTCGAACATGCCCACGACCGCCTGGAGGAAGCCGACCTGGCCGAGTCCGCGGACTACGTGTACCGGCTGCTTCGCCGTGACCTCATCCGGGTGGAGGCGGCCGAACTCCAGCGGCTGTACGACGAACACCACATCAGCGACACCACGCGCCGCAACCTCCAGCGCTCCTTGGACCTGGAGGAGGCACGGCTGGACCTGGCGAGCTGAGGTTCAACTGCGGCGGCTGGCTTGGCCGGTACTCGCCAGGTGATGGCGCCGGGTCAGCCGCAGCAGTCGCAACCGGGTCGGCATCCGCACGCGTCCGTCGCCGTGTCGACGGACGGCACGACGGTGGCGGCGGGTGTCGCGCAGCAGCCCTTGCCCTGCCAGGCGTCTAGGCCTTCCTTGAGCGCGATGGCGGAGATGACCAGGGCGGCGATGGGGTCGGCCCAGGACCAGCCGAGGGTGGCGTTGAGAACCAAGCCGACCAGGAGGACGGCGGAGAGGTAGGTGCACAGGAGGGTCTGCTTGGAGTCGGCCACCGCCGACGCGGAGCCCAGTTCGCGCCCGGCCTTGCGCTGGGCGGCGGACAGGAACGGCATCACCGCGAGCGAGAGGGCGGCGATGACGATGCCGGGAACGGAGCGTTCGGCCTCACCGGTGCCGGCCAGCGTGCGGGCGGCGTCGACGGCTACGTATGCGGCGAGCGCGAAGAACGACACCGCGATGATCCGTAGCGTGGTCTTCTCCCGGGCCTCGCGTACCGCATGCTCGCGAGCGGAGAACTGCCAGGCGACCGCGGCGGCGGAGGAGACCTCGATGACCGAGTCGAGGCCGAATCCGATCAGCGCGGTGGACGAGGCGATCGTCCCGGCGGTGATCGCGACGATCGCCTCGATCACGTTGTAGGTGATGGTGGCCGCGACCAGCAGCCGTATCCGGCGGGCCAGTACGTCGCGGCGGGCCGGGGCCGGGCTTACGCCGATGGGTATCTCGGCGGCCATCAGCAGCACCCCTCTTCTTCTGCGTCCACGCAGGTCTTGTCGGCCGCGACCGCCACCACGGCGGTGCGCAGGTCGTCGAGTGCGTGGCCGAAGCGTTCGTCGGCGAGCTCGTAGCGAGTGCGGCGGCCGTCGGGGACGGCGACGACCAGGCCGCAGTCCCGCAGGCAGGCGAGGTGGTTGGACAGTCGGGTGCGCGAAATGTCCAGGGCGTCGGCGAGGTCGGACGGGTACGCGGGGGCCTGGCGCAGCGCGAGGAGGATGCGGCAGCGGATCGGGTCGGCGAGAGCACGGCCGAACCGCACGAGGACCTCGATGTCGGAAGCAAGGGTCAGCACATCACGAAAGTACACCAGATCCTGAATTCAGGATATCGTGGATTGTGTTGGCTGAAGCGTCCTGGTCGATGGTGTCGACCCCTTCGCACCCGGGGGAGCGGCACCGAGTATGTCCTGCCGCCTCTACGGGCACGAGGACGGCACGGTTTCCGGCGCGCCGAGCGAAGCCGCGCTGCGCGAGGCACTGGGGGTACGGTCCTGCCACAGCCCGCCGCGTCGGGTGACCGGTGAGAGCACGACGTATTCGACGTGGCGAGTCGGCCATCAGGCCAAAGCTGCGGCCACGCCCGACGCCGGCACCGGCGTTGCCCGGACCTCGCGTACCAAGGCACGGCCCGTGGCGTGGTGGACGTATTCGCGGGTGAGTCGGAATCCGGCCGTCCAGGCCAGCAGCCGGCTGGGTCGGTTGTCGCGCGAGCAGCACCAGCTCGCGGTACGTCCACGTGCCTGGATATCGGCCGCCAAGCCGGCGACGCAGGCCAGTGCGAGACGTTCGCGGCGGTGGTCGGGCACGGTGACGACCGCGATGTCCTCGTAGGCGCTGCCGAGGAAATAGGTGCAGGCGACGGAGAGGATCCGGCCCTTGGCGAAGGCGGCCCAGGCGTGGCCCGAGGCGGCCAGTCCGAAGGGTCCACCCCAACTGGCGTGGATCCAGGCGTTTTCGGAGTCCAGCTCGGCCAGCGCCGGAACGTCCTCGGGTGTCAGCCGCCGCACCGCCACGCCACGCGGCGTACGGGGGAGGGATACCGATGCCTGAGCCTGGTGGACGTACAGCATCCGCTCCCAGGGGATGACGCGCTCGAACGCGGAGCCGAGGGCGGGCCGGAAGCGTGAGGGCGTCTCGACGTACTGGTCAGCGAACCGGGCCAGGGCATCCGGGGCGAGCGCGCTGGGGTCGCCGCGCAGTAGCACGTGGTCCGCGCAGGTGACGGCGAGGACGCGGGGCCGGTCAGGACGATCGGCCCACCAGCAGCCGGCGCCCGTGGTCAGTACGTGCTCGGCGAGTGCCCCGAGACCGGGGGAGCCGGTGGGAAACCACCGGCTCAGGGTGGGCAGTTGCTGCGGTGCGATTTCGATCATCAACGCTCCCTTGTGGTGCGCGGGCTGTGATGCAGGGGAGCGAGGCGCCGCCTGACGGCGGCCGTCCCGTCCCGGGGTGGTTCGCCTCAGGCGTCGCGGCCGACGAGCAGTCCGGCAAGCTCGCTCAGGCGCTGGATCGGGCGCTCCTCGGCGGGTGCAAACGGCCCGGGCCACGCGCTCATCACGGTCGTAGGACGCAAGGTGAGGCCCGGTGCCTGCCAGGCGGGGCAGGCACCGGGTGGAAGCGGCCGCCCGCTACACGGGCGGGGGCGGGCGGCCGCGGTTCGGAAGCGGTGCGTCAGCGCACCGGCAGGTGAGCAGCGCGCGAGGGCGGGCGCACCGTATGCGGTGGCCGGTCGTCGTGGCGCAGACCGCTGTTCACGTCACTCATCCAACTGCCTTACGAGGTGCGGCTCAAGACAGTCATCCAGTCCTTGACACAGCTCTGATGCCGACGTGCCCCGGACGGATGATGCCGGGCATCAGAGCAGAGCGAGTTCACGCCGCAGGACCTGCCTGGGATGAGGCAAGGCAGGTCTCCCGTTGTGACGTATGAGCGGATTGCGTGCGGATCCATGGGTGAGCTGATAGTGATCAGGCACGGCCAGACCGAGTGGAGCCTGTCGGGCCGGCATGCCGGCCGTACCGACGTTCCGCTGACGGATGCGGGTGAGGCGGCAGCCAAGGCGCTCGCTCCAAGGCTGTCCCAGCGCCGTCTGGTTGCCGTGTTCAGCAGTCCGCTGAACCGGGCCCTGCGGACGGCAGAGCTGGCGGGTCTGACCGATGTCAGGCCTGACCCCGACCTCATGGAGTGGGATTACGGCGCCTACGAGGGCCTGACCGCCGGGCAAATCCGGGAGACGAGGCCGGGTTGGGACCTGTGGCGGGACGGCGTCGTAACTGGCGACGCCGACCATCCCGGCGAGCAGCTCCAACAGGTGGCGGCCCGCACGGATGCGGTGCTGGACCGGATCCGGCCGCTCTTGGACGACGGCGATGTCGCCGTCGTCGCGCATGGTCATCTGGCGCGGGTGCTGACCGTGCGCTGGCTCGGCCTTGACGCGTCCGCCAGCCGACTGCTCGGCCATCCACATCCCGGCACTCTCAGCTTCCTCGCCACCGAGGAGGGGCAGCCGGTCATCTCCGCCTGGAACGTGCCGTAGCGACAGAGGCGCTGCATCACGTCTACCGCGCGGGACGCCGGTCGCGGATGAGGGCGCCGGAGATGCCGATGTCGGCGCAGGCGGCGGCAGCCGGCCGGCCACCGGGACTCACCCGACATCAGCGGTGCGTCAAGAAGCACAGGCCGGCCGTAAGAGGGGTGTCAACGTGGCACGTCGGCTTCCGGCAGTGATCGCAGACTGAGCGCAGGGGGGATCGGGCGGCCGTCCGTGATGCGAGGTTGGAGGGCGCGAGTGATCTCCGCCGAGACCATGCCCAGCCCGGACCTAGGGGGGCGGACTGGAGCCGGACGCATCACGGTCGGGCCGTCACCTCCGGGGGAAAGCCAACGGTCCGATCCGGATCTCCACATGCGACAGGAAGGCGGCGCGCCGATGCCCCGGGTGCTGGTGGTGGATGACGAACCGCAGCTTGCGCGGCTGCTGGTCATCAATCTGAAGGCGCGGAAGTACGAAGTCGACTGCGCGCAGGACGGGGGTACGGCCCTGGAGGCCGTGGCGGCCCGCCGCCCGGACGCGGTCCTGCTCGACCTCGGGCTTCCCGACATGGACGGGATCGATGTGATCAAGCGACTGCGCGTGTGGTCGCAGGTACCCGTCCTGGTGGTCTCCGCCCGCCACGGCTCCGAGGAGAAGATCCACGCCTTGGACGCGGGTGCCGACGACTACATCACCAAGCCCTTCAGCATGGACGAACTGCTCGCCAGGCTGAAAGCCGTGGCTCGCCGCACCCCGACACAAGGCACGGCCGCACCGGACGAAGCGCTGGTCGAGACCGAGGAATTCACGGTCGACCTGCTTGCCAAGAAGGCCCGGCGCAGGGGGAAGAACATCAGGCTCACGCCGACGGAATGGCATCTGCTGGAAGTCCTGATCCGCAATCGCGGCCGACTCGTCAGCCAGCGGCGTCTGCTCCAGGAGGTGTGGGGCTCCTCGTACGGCACGCAGACCAACTACCTCCGGGTGTACATGGCCCACCTGCGGCGCAAGCTGGAGGCGGACCCGTCGCACCCGCGCCATCTGATCACCGCCCCCGGCATGGGCTACCGCTTCGAGGCGTGACCGAGGCGAGGCCGGCGGGGCTTCTGGACGGGGCCGGGTGCAGGGGAGCCGGTGTCAGTATGCGCCGAAGGACCAGAAGACCCCGACCTCTTCGTCGGACACGGCGATGAGGCCCAGTTCTTCGAACAGGTCGAGGCCGTTGATGTACTCGCCCGTGATGAACCCGTGGACCCTCGTCCCTTCCAGGCCGGCCTGGACGAAGTCCCGGGCGGGGTCCGAGGCCGCGTCCCGGGCATTCGTCCAGAAGCGGGCGTCCGGGCCGTAGCGGTCCAGCAGGAACCGTGCGTCGGCGAGCAGGGCATCGCGCTCCGGCCGGTTCCGGACGGGCCGGCCCTCGTTCCACTCCTCCGCCATGACGGCGAGCGCGGTGACGGCCCCTGCCGGCTCCAGCTCGTGCAGGCGGTCCCGGAACTCGGCGGCGGGCGGCGGCTCGAAGGGGTACGTCGGTACGGCGTAGCGGGCATTGTTGGTGCGGTCGCCGTCGATCCGCAGCCAGCCGCGCGGGTCCGGGACCTCGCGGTGCATCAGGGCGAGCACGTCCTCGGCCCAGTCCTCGTGCCGGCGCGGACCGGTGGCGAGGAAGACGTACGGGTCATCCAGCAGGCGCAGGGCCGCCGCGTTCCAGGGGCTCCGGCGCCGCCGCAACTCCATGAGGGTGCTGCCGACGCTGCGGGCGAACACGTCGGCCGGCGAGCGCGGAATGCCGGCCAGCGCTCCGTACCCCCACCGCAGGAGTTCCGCGGCCGCACCGCCCGCAGCGGCCCCGTCCAGCTCGCGCGGCGCCTCGGGGACGACAGCCCGGTTTCCCCGCTGGAGTTCGATGGCTGCCCGCCACAGGTCTTCGAGATGGGAGTCGAGGAGGTCGAGGGCGATGCGGTCGTCGTCTGCCGTGCTCATGGGCCAATCCTAGGCCCGGCTCCGGATCTTGCTCTTGGGCGATGGCTGGGGGAGACGCGGGGTCGACAGGCCGGATTCGAAAGAGACGGCCCGGCGGTCCGAGCGGGCCGCTGACCGCACAGGTCCCGATAGCCGGCGAGGCGCTGTTGCTCACTGCAGGGTTGACCGTGCTGGGGCTGCGGCGACGGCTGGCCGAGTCCGGTGAGGGGGGCCCCGCCGACTGCGGGGCGCTGCCGTCCCCGGGCTGCCCGTACGTCGCGTCATACGCCCAGGTGTGCGCGAATGAGCGTGTCGAGTCGCTGCCATGCCGGAGACGAGGCGTTGACCGTGCCTTGGATGAGGGAGGGGATCTCCGAGCCCGTATCCAGCGCGGGAAGTACGTCGCGTCCGTAGCGTTCCTGCGTCGCATCGGCGATCCGGCGGGCCAGGTCGTCGATGCGGGGGTCGTCGGGGCCGAGGTCGTACGCGTGGTCGTAGTCAAGGTAGAGCTGCCGCAGCGCCGGGTCGGCCGTGGTCTCGGCCTGGTCGTGGAAGAGGGTGAACGCGCGGTCCGGGTGGGTGGCGAACACGAGGATCCACAGATCGCGCTGCAGGTCCACCCACCGAGGCGTGAATCCCCAGCGAGTCAGACGCTCGAGATGGGCTCCGACCTCGGCGGGCAGCGGTGTCAGCCGGCCGGCGGCCAGCTGACGCAGGCGCCCTTGCGTTGCCTGCAGACCACGGATGCGGGCGGTGAGCTCGTCGTCGATCTCGCCCAAGGCCTGCTGGAACTCCGTGTCGGTAGCCGATCTCAGGCCTCGGATACGGGCCAGTGGAACACCTGCTTCGGCGAGCGTCCGGATCTTGATCAGATCGATGGCGTCGTTCGCGCCGTACCTGCGGTAGCCGGACGCGTCGCGGTCCGGTTCGGGGAGCAGGCCCTTGTCGTGGTAGACGCGGATGGTCTTGGTCGACACCCCGACGTACTTGGCCAGCTGCCCGATGGTGATCACCCGGTCATCGTCCCACTTGACCTTTCCCCTGGGGCAGGGTTGCAGCATGGCGTCATGGCGAACATGAACATGAGCTTCGACCGGGAGACCCTGCGCGAGCTGGCCGATGAGGGCAACGAGACCGCTCTGGACCGGCTGGCCGATATGGCCGACGTGGCCGGCGACCTCGGGGAGCTCAGCGAGCTGTTGGATGAGGGATGCATGCATGCCGGGTTCCTGCTCACGCGACGCGCGGCCGCGGCCCGCGATCTGCGGGAGCTGCAACGGATCTCCGATGCCGGATACGACGAGGCGGGGAACGAGCTGGATCGGCTGCTGAAGGGGAATGGCGAGAGCGGATCCGGCCGGCCGCTGTAGTCGGCTGTCCAGACTTCGGCCACCGATGTCGCTTCATCCCGCGGCCGCTCTTCCGGTCGCCGTGGGTGGGCCGACGGCGAAGTGGGCGTACTCCCGCTCCGGGCGGAAGCCGGCGGTCCAGGCGAGTAGGCGGCCAGGGCGGTTGCTCGTCGAGCAGGTCCAGCTGGGCGTGTGGCCGCGGGCCGCTATGTCCGAGCACAGGGCGTTGACGCAGTCGAGCGCCAGGTACTGCAGGCGAGGGTCGGGACGGTGACGCAGGCGACATCCTCGTAGGTGGTGCCGAGGAAGTAGGTGTACAGGCCACGGCCACGATGCGGTCGCCTTGGAATACGGCCCAGGCGTGGCCGGAGCGGGCGAGGGCCTCGGGGCCGCCCCAGGTGCGGTGGATCCAGCTCATCGCCGGCGGAAGCGTGGTGAGCGCCCGGGCATCCCGCGCGTTGAGCCGGCGCACGGTGACACCCCTCGGCGGTCGGGCGGCCGGCACGGAGGACCGCTTGACGTACACCACGCGCTGCCATGGCACCACGTGCTGGAAGGCCGCACCGATCAGCGGAAGGAAGCGGCCCGGAGCCTCGACGCAGCGGTCCGCGAAGACCGCGAGATCGCTCGGCGTGAGGGCCCGCGGGTCACCGCGCAGGAGTACGTGGTCCCCGCACTCGGCGGCGATCACGCGCGGCTGGATCACGCGGTCCACCCACCAGCGGCCGGCCTCGGTGGTCAGCACGTGCTCGGTCAGGGCGGCCGAGCCCGGGGCACCCGTCGGGAACCAGCGGACGAGGGCCGGGAGTCGGTGGGGCGGCAGGTTGATCACGAGACTTCCTTGCTGGGACATGGAAGTGGGGCGGACCTGTCGGAGGGCCGCCCCACGGGGTGGACTGATGACTAGCAGTTGGGTTTGCTGCCGTGGTTGGAGCCCCTCTTGCGGCGGGCCCTCTTCTTGCGTGCGCGCTTGGACATGTCCGTGGATCCCTTCAGGCGGTGTGGCCGACGAGGAGGTCGGCGAGCTTGTTGAGGCGCTTGACGGTGCGGTCCTCGGTGGCGGCGGGGGCCGGGGCCACGCGCTCGGAACGGTCGTAGTAGGCGCCGTTGACGATCTCGGTGGCCGGGTCGCAGAGCCGTACGACGTGCTGCGCGCCCTCGGCGGCCGGCGCGCCTTCGTGCCCGTACAGCGGGAGAAGGCCGGTCTCGCACACGCCGGGGTTGACGGAGACGGCGGTGACCCGCGGGTCGGCGGCGAAGACGGTCAGCGCGAGCTGCGACTGGGCGTACGCGGCGAGGCGCGAGTAACGCCGCACGCGCTGCGGGTCGTTCCACTGGATGGCGCCCGTGCGGTGGAGGGCGGAGGAGACGTTGACGACGCGACCACCGGGGTCACTGGTGAGGGCCGGCTCCAGCATGGTGGTGAGGAGGTAGTGGGCCAGGAAGTTGACCTGGAAGGAGATCTCGTTGCCGTCGGCCGTGAGCGTGTGGCGCTCGGGTGCTGCGATGGCCGCGTTGTTGACGAGTACGTCCAGGCGCGGGTGCTCCCGTACGACGGCGTGGGCGAGGTTCTCGACCTCCTCCAGGCGCACGAAGTCGGCGGCGAGCGGCCGGAGACGGGCGCCGTCCACCCCGGCGGTGGCAACGAGCCGGTCGGCGGCGGCCTGGGCCTCCTCGGGCGTGCGGCCGTGGAGGAGGACGGTGGCGCCGCGCTCGGCGAGCCGGCGGGCGGTCTCGTAGCCGATGCCGGAGGTGGCGCCGGTGACGAGGACGGTACGGCCGGACAGGGATGAAGACATGTGGGATTCCTGGAAGCAGGCATGGCCGAAGCGCCCGGCGCCCCAGCGCGAGGCTGGTGCGTAGGCTCGGTCCATGCGGTGAAGGTGAGGATGCGTACGCGGCCTCGGTCAGCGCCCTTCAGGGGGCTGGCGGCAGGTACGGGGAGGACGCGCGGCCGACGTCAGAGGGCCGGGCGGACAGCGGGCGCCGTCGGCTGCACCGGATTCGGTGGCCGATCGTCATAGCGCGGACCGCTGTTCATGGCGCAATCCCAGCGCATCGGGGACCCGGCGGCAAGCGCTCGAAGGCTTCTTGACGGCCTTCTGATGACCCTTCGTCAGAGCCGCATCAAAGATCGACTTCCGTGCGGAAGGAACCCGTCAAGGAGTACTGCCAGGGCCATCCGCCTGGAGCAGACTGGTGTTGCGACGGAGCCGGACGACGGACCGGCGGCACGCGGCCGACGGGCGGTGACCTGAACACCGCCCGAGGGCGCATGGTCCCACCGTGGGGGTACGGGCCGATGCGACCGCGTGTCGGTCACCCGTCGCACAACACATGAGCCGTCCGGCTCGCCGGTGTGGGGATACCGGGGCCGGACGGCTCGCGTGTTTCTGTCATCAGCCCACACGCGGGCAATCGCGGGACTGCTGCGCTGCCTGATGCGGAGACGATCGCGGGCCATGAGGTGACCCGCGATCGTCGGCCTGAGTCGCCCTGCCGGTCACCTCGGCGTCAGGTGACCGCGGATGTCGGGAGCTCCGGCGATACCGGAGGGACGTCCCCTGCTATGGGGAGGGTGATGACCATGGTGAGGCCGCCGCCCGGGGTGTCCTCGGCGGTGAGGGTGCCTCCGATGGCCTCGGTGAAGCCGCGGGCCACGGCCAGGCCGAGGCCGACGCCGGCGCCGCGCGGGGCGTCGCCGTGGCGCTGGAAGGGTTCGAAGATGCGGTTCTTGGCCTCGTCGGGCACGCCGGGCCCGCGGTCGACGACGCGCAGCTCGACGCGGCTGGCGAGCGCGCTGGCGGAGACGTGGACGGGTTGGCCGTCGGGGCTGTACTTGACGGCGTTCTCGACGATGTTGGCGACGGCCCGTTCCAGGAGCCCGCGGTCGACGGCGACCATCGGCAGGGTCTCGGGGATGTCGAGCGCGACGCTGTCCTCGGGCACGCCGCCCAGGGCCATGGGGACGACCTCGTCGAGATCCGTTTCCCGGATCAGTGGGACGACGGTGCCGGTGTTGAGGCGGGACATGTCGAGGAGGTTGCCGATGAGGGCTGCGAGGCGGTCGGCTCCGTCCTCGATGCCTTCGAGGAGTTCGGCCTTGTCGTCCTCGGACCATTCGACGTCGTCGGAGCGCAGGGAGGTGACGGAGGCCTTGATCCCGGCGAGCGGGGTGCGCAGGTCGTGGCTGACGGCGGCGAGGAGCGCGGTGCGGATGCGGTTGGCCTCGGCGAGTTCGCGGGACTTCTCGGCCTCGTCGACCAGGCGCTGGCGGTCGAGTACGACGGCGGCCTGGGCGGCGAAGGCGCCGAGCACGCGGCGGTCCTCGGCGGGCAGGACCCGGCCCGTGAGGGCGAGGGCCATGTTGTCCCCTATGGGGAGGTCGACATCCGCCTCCTCGGGGCGGCTGACGGGACTGGTGCCGACGGACGCCGCCGTCGTCCAGGGATCCACCTCGCTGCTGCGCTCCAGGAGGACGACCGACTGCATGGCGAAGGTCTCGCGGAGCCGCTCGAGGAGCGCGTCGAGGGAGTTCTCACCGCGCAGGACGCTGCCGGCGAGGAAGGAGAGGATCTCGGATTCGGCGCGCAGCCGGGCGGCCTGGTGCGTACGCCGGGCGGCCAGGTCCACTACCGAGGCCACCGACACCGCCACACCGACGAAGATCGCGATGGCGACGATGTTCTTCGGGTCGGAGATCGTGAACTCGTGCAGCGGCGGCGTGAAGTAGTAGTTCAGCAGGAGGGACCCGAACGCCGCCGAGGCGAGCGCGGGGAGCAGGCCGCCGAGCAGGGCCGCCGCCACCGTGAACGTGAGGAAGAGCAGCATGTCGTTCGCGAGACCGAGCTCGGGGACGAGCTGGCTCAACAGCACGGTGAGCAGTGCGGGGCCGGCGATGCCGGTGAGCCAGCCCCAGATGATCCGCGAGCGGCCGAGCCGCGCGCCGCGTGCGACGGGCAGCCCGCGGCCCTTGGCGGCCTCGTCGTGGGTAACGATGTGGACGTCGAGGTCCGGGCCCGATTCGCGGGCGACGGTGGCGCTGACACCGGGGCGGAACACGGACTGCCAGGAGCGCCGACGGCTGACGCCCAGCACGATCTGGGTGGCGTTGCACCCGCGGGCGAACTCCAGCAGCGCGTCGGGGATGCTGTCGCCTATGACGTGGTGGAAGGTGCCGCCGAGGTCCTCGACCAGGGTGCGCTGGACGGCCAGTTCCTTGGGCGAGGCGGAGGTGAGGCCGTCGCTCGCGGCGATGTAGACGGCCAGGACCTCGCCGCCCGCGCCCTTCTCGGCGAGCCGGGCGGCGCGCCGGATGAGCGTACGTCCCTCGGGGCCGCCGGTCAGACCGACGACGATGCGCTCGCGGGCCTGCCAGGTGGAGCGGATGTTGTGCTCGCCCCGGTACTCCTGGAGGTACTCGTCCACCCGGTCGGCGACCCACAGCAGGGCCAGCTCGCGCAGGGCGGTGAGGTTGCCGGGCCGGAAGTAGTTCGAGAGGGCGGCGTCGACCTTGTCGGGCTTGTAGACGTTGCCGTGGGCCATGCGACGGCGCAGGGCCTGCGGGGACATGTCGACGAGCTCGATCTGGTCGGCGCGGCGCGCGACCTCGTCCGGGACCGTCTCCCGCTGGCGGACGCCGGTGATCGTCTCGACCACGTCACCCAGTGATTCGAGATGCTGGATGTTGACGGTCGAGACGACGTCGATGCCGGCCTGGAGCAGCTCTTCCACGTCCTGCCAGCGCTTGGCGTTGCGCGAGCCCGGCACGTTCGTGTGCGCGAGCTCGTCCACGAGAGCCACGGCGGGGCGGCGGGCGAGGATGGCGTCGACGTCCATCTCGGTGAAGGTGGAGCCGCGGTACTCGATCTCGCACCGCTCGATCAGTTCGAGGCCGTGCAGCATGACCTCGGTCCGCGGGCGGCTGTGGTGCTCGACGAAGCCCACGACGCAGTCGGTGCCCCGCTCGACGCGGCGGTGTGCCTCGGAGAGCATCGCGTACGTCTTGCCGACGCCCGGTGCCGCGCCGAGGTAGATGCGGAGCTTGCCGCGTCCCATGTTCAGACTCTTCTTCTCTGGTGACGATCGGATGGGCGGGTGGGTGGTCAGGGTTCGAAGCGGTAGCCCATGCCCGGTTCCGTGATCAGGTACCGGGGGTGCGAGGGGTCCGCTTCCAGCTTGCGCCGTAGCTGGGCCATGTATACGCGCAGGTAGTTGGTGTTCTCCCCGTAGCTTGGGCCCCAGACTTCCAGCAGGAGCCTGCTCTGGGTGATCAGCCGGCCCGGGTGGGTGATGAGGATCTCCAGCAGGTGCCACTCGGTCGGGGTCAGTCGTACGGTGCGTTCGCCGCGGTGGACCTTCTTCGCGATCAGGTCGACGCTGAACTCGTCGGTCGTCACGACGGCGACCTTGTCGGCCTGGGAGGCGGCAGTCGGTTCCTGCCTGCGGGCGGCGGCCCGCAGGCGGGCCAAGAGCTCGTCCATGCTGAACGGTTTCGTCACGTAGTCGTCCGCGCCGGCATCCAGCGCCCGGATCTTGTCCTCCGAGGTGTGACGTGCGGAGAGGACCAGGATGGGGACTCGGCTCCAGCCGCGGACGCTCTTGATGACGTCGATGCCGTCCATGTCCGGGAGGCCGAGGTCCAGCACTATGACGTCCGGCTTGCGGGCGGCCGCGAGCCGCAGGGCCGAGCCGCCGTCGGAGGCCTCTTCAACGTCGAACTTGCGCGCCTGGAGATTGATCTTCAGTGCGCGGACGAGCTGAGGGTCGTCCTCCACCACCAGCACCCGGGTCATCGGTGTGCAGCCTTTCCTTCGTTGCGGGCACGGTAAGGGGCCGGCGGGACGCTGGGGGCCCCTCCCAGCGTCAGCTGGGGGAGTTCCGCGTCCCGCCGGCCCCCGGTCCGTGCGATGTGGAACATCAGCTCTTGGTCAGTGCCTTGAGGGCGGTGTTCAGTTCGAGCACGTTGACGCGGGGCTCGCCCATGAAGCCGAGGGTTCGGCCGGTGGTGTGGTCGGCGACGAGCTTCTCGACCTGCTTGACGTCGAGCTTGTTCTGCTCGGCGACCCGGTGGATCTGCAGCTCGGCGTAGGCGGGGGAGATGTCCGGGTCGAGGCCGGAGCCGGAGGAGGTGACGGCGTCGGCCGGCACGTCCGAGGGCTTGACCCGGTACGTCGCCGTGGAGTTGTCCGCGATGACGGCTGCCTTGGCGTCCTCGACCAGGTTGACCAGGTCCGGGTTGTCGGCGGCCTTGTTGGTGGCACCGGAGAGGATCAGCGAGTACTGGGTGTTGACGCTGTTGGAGCCGAGGCCGTTGGAGGGGCGCGGCTGGAACCACTTCAGGTCCGGCTTCGCCGCCTCTTCCGGGTCGTCGGGGTTCTGCTTGGGCAAGTTGTACGTCTGGCCGATGAGGGAGGAGCCGACGACCTGGCCGCTCTTGTCCTTGATCTCGGAACCATTGGCCTTGTCGCCGAAGGCGACCTGGGCGATGCCGGTGACGGCCAGCGGGTACAGGACGCCGCAGACGATCGTCAGGACCAGCAGCGCGCGCAGGCCGGCCCACAGCAGACGAGCGGTGTTTCCTACGGAGTTGTTCATGGCTCAGCCGATTCCGGGGATGAGGGAGATGAGCATGTCGATGATCTTGATTCCGATGAACGGGGCGATCAGACCGCCCACGCCGTACAGACCCAGATTGCGGCGGAGCATCTTGTCGGCGCTGGTCGGCTTGTACTGCACGCCCTTGAGGGCGAGCGGGACCAGGGCGATGATGATCAGCGCGTTGAAGACGACCGCGGACAGGATGGCCGACTCGGGCGAGGACAGGCCCATGATGTTGAGCTTGTCGAGGCCCGGGTAGACCACGGCGAACATGGCCGGGATGATCGCGAAGTACTTGGCGACGTCGTTGGCGATGGAGAAGGTCGTCAGGGCACCGCGCGTGATCAGCAGCTGCTTGCCGATTTCCACGATCTCGATGAGCTTGGTGGGGTTGGAGTCCAGGTCCACCATGTTCCCGGCCTCCTTGGCGGCCGAGGTGCCCGTGTTCATCGCGACGCCGACGTCGGCCTGGGCGAGGGCGGGCGCGTCGTTCGTGCCGTCGCCGGTCATGGCGACGAGCTTGCCGCCGGCCTGCTCCCGCTTGATCAGGGCCATCTTGTCCTCGGGGGTGGCCTCGGCGAGGAAGTCGTCGACGCCGGCCTCCTCCGCGATCGCCTTGGCCGTCAGCGGGTTGTCGCCCGTGATCATGACGGTCTTGATGCCCATGCGGCGCAGTTCGTCGAACCGCTCCCGCATGCCCTCCTTGACCACGTCCTTGAGGTGGATGACGCCCAGGACCCTGGCGCCCTCGTCGTCCCTGACGGCGACGAGCAGCGGCGTGCCGCCGGCCTCGGAGATCTTGTTGGCGAGGAGGTCGGCGTCGTCGGAGACCTGGCCACCCTGCTCCTTGACCCAGGTGATGACCGAGCCGGCGGCGCCCTTGCGGGTCTGCTTGCCGTCCACGTCCACGCCCGACATGCGGGTCTGGGCGGTGAAGGCGATCCAGTCGGCGTTCGACAGCTCGCCCTGGTGGCGCTCGCGCAGGCCGTACTTCTCCTTCGCGAGGACGACGATGGAGCGGCCCTCGGGGGTCTCGTCCGCGAGGGAGGACAGCTGGGCGGCGTCGGCGAGTTCGGCTTCCGTGGTGCCCTTGACGGGGACGAACTCGGAGGCCTGGCGGTTGCCGAGGGTGATGGTGCCGGTCTTGTCGAGCAGCAGCGTGGAGACGTCACCGGCGGCTTCCACCGCACGACCGCTCATCGCGAGGACGTTGCGCTGGACGAGCCGGTCCATGCCCGCGATGCCGATCGCGGACAGCAGGGCACCGATGGTGGTGGGGATCAGGCAGACCAGCAGCGCAGTGAGGACGATCATGGACTGCTCGGCGCCCGCGTAGATCGCGAACGGCTGGAGGGTCACCACGGCCAGCAGGAACACGATGGTGAGGGACGCCAGCAAGATGTTGAGGGCGATCTCGTTCGGGGTCTTCTGCCGGGCGGCACCTTCGACCAGGGCGATCATGCGGTCGATGAAGGTCTCGCCGGGCTTCGTGGTGATCTTGATGACGATCCGGTCGGAGAGGACCTTGGTGCCGCCGGTGACGGCCGAGCGGTCGCCGCCGGACTCGCGGATGACGGGTGCGGACTCGCCGGTGATGGCGGACTCGTCGACGGAGGCGACACCCTCGACGACGTCACCGTCGCCGGGGATGATGTCGCCCGCCTCGCAGACGACCAGGTCGCCGATGCGCAGGTCGGTGCCCGGTACCTGCTCCTCGCTCTTGCCGTCCTGGGTCAGGCGGCGGGCGACGGAGTCGGTCTTGGCCTTGCGCAGGGTGTCGGCCTGAGCCTTGCCACGACCCTCGGCCACGGCCTCAGCGAGGTTCGCGAAGATGGTGGTCAGCCACAGCCAGGCGGTGATCGCCCAGCCGAACCAGTCCGTCGGGTTCTTGACCGCCAGGACGGTGGTGACGACCGAGCCGATCAGGACCACGAACATGACCGGAGACTTGATCATGACGCGGGGGTCGAGCTTGCGGACGGCGTCCGGGAAGGACTTCAGCAGCTGCTTGGGATCGAACAGGCCGCCGCCGACGCGTCCGGCGCCAGGCTTGTGGCCGGTGGGCACGTCCTGGTGCGGAGCCCTGGTGGGAGTGGCGGTGCTCATGATGCGAGCCCTTCGGCGAGCGGACCCAGCGCCAGGGCCGGGAAGTAGGTCAGACCGGTGATGATGAGAATCGTGCCGACGAGCAGTCCGGTGTAGAGCGGCTTGTCAGTACGGAGGGTGCCCGCCGTCTCCGGAACGGGCTTCTGCTCGGCGAGCGAGCCGGCCAGCGCCAGGACGAACACCATGGGCAGGAAGCGGCCGAGCAGCATCGCGATGCCGATGGTGCTGTTGAACCACTGGGTGTCGGCGTTCAGGCCGGCGAACGCGGAGCCGTTGTTGTTGGCGCCCGAGGTGTAGGCGTAGAGGACCTCGGAGAAGCCGTGCGCGCCGGAGTTCAGCATGGAGTGGGGCGGGGTGGGCAGGGCCATGGCCGCGGCGGTGAAGCACAGCACGAGCGCCGGGGTGATGAGGATGTAGCAGGCCGCGAGCTTGATCTCGCGGGTGCCGATCTTCTTGCCCAGGTACTCGGGGGTGCGGCCGACCATCAGGCCGGCGATGAACACCGCGATGATTGCCATGATCAGCATGCCGTAGAGGCCGGAGCCGACGCCGCCGGGCGCGATCTCGCCGAGCTGCATGCCCAGGAGTTGGATGCCGCCGCCGAGGCCGGTGAAGGAGGAGTGGAAGGAGTTGACCGCACCGGTCGAGGTCAGCGTGGTGGCGACCGAGAAGATCGCGGAGGCGCCGATGCCGAAGCGGGTCTCCTTGCCCTCCATCGCGCCGCCGGCTACCTCGAAGGCCGGGCCGTGGTGGGCGAATTCGGTCCACATCATCAGCGCGGTGAAGGCGAGCCAGATCGTCGCCATCGTGGCGAGGATCGCGTAACCCTGGCGGAGGCTGCCGACCATGCGGCCGAAGGTGCGGGTCAGGGCGAACGGGATCACCAGGATGAGGAAGATCTCGAAGAGGTTCGAGAACGGGGTCGGGTTCTCGAACGGGTGGGCCGAGTTGGCGTTGAAGTAGCCGCCGCCGTTCGTTCCCAGCTCCTTGATGACCTCCTGCGAGGCCACCGCCCCGCCGTTCCACTGCTGCGAGCCGCCCATGAACTGGCCGACCTCGTGGATCCCGGCGAAGTTCTGGATCGCACCGCACGCGACCAGGACCAGCGCGCCGATCACGGAGATCGGCAGCAGGATCCGGACGGTGCCGCGCACCAGGTCGGACCAGAAGTTGCCGAGCTCACCGGTGCGCGAGCGCGCGAAGCCCCGTACGAGGGCCACCGCGACGGCCATGCCGACCGCGGCCGAGACGAAGTTCTGTACGGCAAGGCCGCCGGTCTGCACGACGTGGCCCATGGCCTGCTCGCCGTAGTACGACTGCCAGTTGGTGTTCGCTACGAACGACGCGGCGGTGTTGAACGCCTGGTCGGGATCGATCGCGGAGAAGCCCAGCGAGCCGGGCAGGACGCCCTGGGCGCGCTGCAGGGCGTAGAGGAAGAGGACGCTGACCGCGGAGAAGGCCAGGACGCCGCGCAGGTACGCGGGCCAGCGCATCTCGGCCGACGGGTTGGCGCCGATGATCTTGTAGATCCACTTCTCCGGCTTGTAGTGCTTCTCGGAGGAGTAGACCCGGGCCATGTAGTCGCCCAGCGGGCGGTAGGCCAGCGCGAGCGCGGCCATCAGTGCGAGGAGCTGGAGCACACCAGCGAAAACGGGACTCATCGGTGGCTAGAACCTCTCCGGGTACACAAGGGCGAGGACGAGGTATCCGAGCAGGGAGACGGCCACGACGAGGCCGACGATGTTTTCGGCGTTCACAGCTTGGTCACCCCCCGGGCGATGAGAGCCACCAGTGCGAAGACCGCGACCGTGGTGACGACGAAGGCCAGATCGGCCACCGTGAGCTCCTGGATGAAGAGGGAAGAAATGAATCGGCCAGATGGCCGATGACGAGATAACCGTGTCTTCATCCCGGCGTTAAGACACCTTGACGGGGTCCATACGGACGCACGGGAACTCTTAACGCCGCCCTTACGTGAAGCGCCGGAGAAAGCCTGGTCAGCCCTGGTGGGACAGGCCGGCCGTGTCCAGGGCGGAGCCGGCCTGGGCGGCCAGTGCGACGGCCACCAGGCGGTCCTGTTCCGAGGGGAGCGGGCCGGGGAGCGGATCCAGCAGGAAGCGGCCGTAGTAGTGCCCGCCGCCGACGACTCGCAGCTCGGTCTCGCCGTCCGGCCAGCCGGCGTACTCCGTCACCCGCCCCGGGCGGCGCAGCCACAGGCCGCCGTCGTGCTCGAGGCGCGGCATGTTTCCCATGAGGGTGCCGTATTCGAAGCGGCAGCCGCGCAACCCCAGCAGGCCGACGAGTTCCCGGCGCACGTATTCGACCACGGCCTCCGGCGAGCGGCCGTCCTCGGTCAGGCGGGCGGTGCCCTGGAGGCTCGACAGATGGGCCGCGTCAGTGATCACGGTCCGCCGAAGCCGCCGTGCGCGTACCGCCAGCTGAGAGACGACCAGGCCGACGACGAGCAGCAGGACCGCCGTCTCGATGTCATCGCGGCCGGCGATCAAGAACCGTTGATAGGGCTCGGTCAGGAAGAAGTCGAACCAGGCGGCGGCCGACAGCGCGGCCGCCGCTCCGGCGGCGCGTGTGCCGACGGCGGCCACCGCGACCACCGCGACGACGAGGATCAGGGCCGCGTTCGTCGCCGAGAGATCCGTGCGGAAGGGCACGAGCACGAGCGCCACGAGGAAGGGGACCACGAGGGCCGCGAGCAGGGCGGCCGCGTCGTGAAGTCGATACCCGGACATGTGATGCCTCCTGTCCGGACACGAGGGGTTCGAATATCAGAACTTCTCGGGCCTGATCAGAGCGACCACGAGATAGCCGAGCAGAGCGAGGGCGATGACCAGTCCGACCACGTTCTCCGCATCCATCTGGACCTTCTCCCTTTCACGGAGGCAGGCGGGGAAGCCGCCTGTATCAACACTGCCCCTTGCCAGAGGGACGGTCACACACTGCGGCCAGGTCTTGACGCACCTCATACGGCTGCCCCGCCTCGGCATCAAAGGCGCGTGAATACTGGAGCAGCGGCCGTATGGATGACGCCAAGAGCACTGGTAATCAAGCCACGGCATTCCGACGCTGTCCTCACTTTGTCCAACGGAGGAACAGCGAAAGATGTCCATAGACATGGGAAAGCCGAGCACGGCAGGACAGGCCCCGGGCACGGAGGAGCCTCCTGATACCGGCGTACGGGCGCCCGCAGCAGGCGACCGCCACCGGCTGACCGCCCTCCAGGGACTGGCCGCCCTGTCGCTGGACGCGATGGCTTCCGTCGCGTACGGGCCGGAGTCGATCGTGCTCGTCCTGGCCGTGGCCGGTGCTTACGGCATGGGCTTCACCCTCCCCGTCACCCTGGCGATCGCCGCCCTGCTCGCGGTCCTGGTGGCCTCGTACCGGCAGGTCATCGCCGCGTTTCCGGACGGCGGCGGCTCGTACGCCGTCGCCAAGAAGCACCTCGGCCGGCGTACGAGTCTGGTGGCCGCCGCCTCGCTGATCCTGGACTACGTGCTGAACGTCGCCGTGTCCGTCACGGCCGGCGTGGCTGCCCTGACCTCGGCGTTCCCCGAGTTCTACGGAGAGCGGGTGTGGATCTGCCTGGGTGTCCTGGTGCTGGTCACGGCGGTGAACCTGCGCGGGGTCGTGGAATCCGCCAAGGCGTTCCTCGTGCCCACCGCCGTCTTCGTCGGGTCGATCCTCGCGATGGTCGTCGTGGGACTCTTCCGCGACGGTCCCGTCAGCACCGCCTCCGCCGCCGGGCACGCCTCCGCGCTCGGCGAGGGAGCCACCACCGTCGGTGCGCTCCTGCTGCTGAAGGCCTTCGCCGCGGGCTGTTCCGCCCTGACGGGCGTCGAGGCCGTCGCCAACGCCGTGCCTTCGTTCCGGGCGCCGGCCGCCCGCCGGGCCCAACGCACCGAGGTCGCACTCGGCGCCCTGCTCGGTGTGATGCTGATCGGCCTGTCGATCCTCATCGGCCGCTTCCACCTCCAGCCGGTCGAGGGCGTGACCGTGCTCGCGCAGCTCGCGGACGCCTCCTTCGGGCACAACGCGGCTTTCTACGTGGTCCAGTTCGCCACGATGGTGCTCCTCGCGCTGGCGGCGAACACCTCCTTCGGTGGTCTGCCGGTCCTGATGAGCCTGCTGGCTCGGGACAACCATCTGCCGCACGTCTTCGCGCTCAAGGCCGACCGTCAGGTCCACCGCCACGGCGTGGTCTGGCTGGCCCTCGTCTCCGCCCTGCTGCTCGTCTTTTCCGGCGGCGACACCAACACCCTCGTCCCGCTCTTCGCGATCGGCGTCTTCATCGGCTTCAGCATCTGCCAGGTCGGCATGGTCCGGCACTGGTACGGGGAACGGCCGCGGGGATGGCAGGCGAAGGCGGCCCTCAACGGCTTCGGTGCCCTGCTGACCGGGGTCTCGGCCGTCGTCGTCACCGCCACCAAGTTCACCGAGGGTGCCTGGCTGGTCGTCGTCGCGCTGCCGTTGCTCGTTCTCGGCTTCGAGAAGATCCACCGCGCATACACCGAGATCGGCGAACGTCTGGAGCTCGGCCGGATTCCCCAGGCCCCGCATCGCTCCCGCTCCTTGGTCGTGGTTCCCGTCTCCGGTCTGTCCCGCCTGACGAGCCAGGCTCTCAACGCTGCCAGCTCGCTCGGCGACGACGTTCTCGCAGTGACGGTCACCCACCCGGCCCCCGAGGACCGCCAGACCGCTGAAGCCCTCAGGCGGGACTGGGAGTTGTGGAAGCCCGGCGTCGAGCTGATCGAGCTCTCCTCGGAGACCCGCTCTCTCGGCCGTCCCCTGGCGGCATACGTGCGGAAGCTGGCCCAGTCCCACCCGGACGCCCAGGTGACCGTCCTGATCCCGGAGACCGAACCGGCCCACCTGTGGCAGCGGCTGCTTCAGAACCAGCGCGGCTCCGTCGTGGCCCACGCGATCCGCCGCGACACCGACGCCGTGATCTGCCGACTGCGCTTCCGCATCACGGCAGACGCACGCTGACGTACGTTGACGCACCTCTGACGGCGGCTTGACACGTCTCGTGCGCCGCCGTCAAGAAGGTGCCAATTCCCACGCCCACAAGCGTACTTCCAAGGCAGCAGGCAGTAGTTTCCTGCCTGTTGCGCTGCCGGGGACCTCTAATACTCACATGACGGCCGAGGGGGTCCATGGGGGACGGTCCCCGGCGGCGACACCCTCTTCCGCGCCCTGGCCGCGAGCTGCCGGGGCTGCCACGCCTCGAACCCATCCAGAAGGTCGCTTCATGCCTCCCGCCGCCGCGCAGCACGTTCCTCCGGGTCTCGGAACACCTCCGCGGACTCCGACCAACCGACCGTCGCGGAAACGCTCCGGACAGGTGAACGTGGTGGACCCCGAACTGCTCGCCGCCTCCGCACGGGAGGCCGTCGGCAAGCTCCATCCGCGCGAACTGGTCAAGAAGCCGGTGCTGTTCGTCGTCGCCGTGGGATCCGTCCTGACCACGCTCTCGGCGCTCATCCACCCGTCCGTCTTCACCTGGGTGATCAGCGTCTGGCTCTGGCTGACGGTCCTGTTCGCCAACCTAGCCGAGGCCGTTGCCGAAGGCCGGGGCCGGGCTCAGGCGGAATCGCTGCGCAAGGCACGTACGGACACCGTCGCGGTGCGGCTGAACCACTGGACGTACGGCGCGAACCTGAACCGGGCCGAGACCGAGGTCGTCACACCGACCGAGCTCCAGCCCTTCGACTTCGTCCTCGTCGAGGCCGGCGAGCTGATCCCGGCCGACGGCGACGTGGTCGACGGGGCCGCGATGGTGGACGAGTCCGCCGTCACCGGCGAATCGGCCCCCGTCTTAAGGGAATCGGGCGGCGACCGGTCCGGGGTCACCGGTGGCACGACCGTGCTGTCCGACTCGATCGTCGTACGGGTCACCTCGCGCCCCGGAAACAGCTTCATCGACCGGATGATCGCCCTGGTCGAGGGCGCCACCCGGCAGAAGACCCCGAACGAGATCGCGCTGAACATCCTGCTGGCCGCACTCACCGTCATCTTCATCCTGGTGGTCGTCGCCATCCAGCCGATGGCGGCCTACGCGCACGCCGCACAGTCCACGACCGTCCTGGTCGCCCTCCTCGTCACCCTCATCCCCACCACGATCGGCGCCCTCCTTTCTGCGATCGGCATCGCGGGCATGGACCGGCTCGTCCAGCGCAACGTCATCGCCATGAGCGGACGCGCCGTCGAGGCGGCCGGAGACGTGAACACCCTGCTCCTCGACAAGACCGGCACCATCACCCTCGGCAACCGCGAGGCCGCAGCCTTCATCCCGCTGCCCGGCGTGGATCACATCAAGCTGGCCGACGCCGCCCAGCTGTCCTCGCTCGCCGACGAGACGCCCGAGGGCCGCTCCGTCGTCACCCTCGCCCAGCAGTACGGACTCCAGCCGGCCGCCGCCGAGGACCTCAGCAATCCCCGCTTCACCGAGTTCAGCGCCCGGACCCGGATGAGCGGCGTGAATCTGAGCTGGGACAACGGCGCCGGCTGCGCCATCCGCAAGGGCGCGGTGACGCAGGTCTGCGACTGGGTGGTGGCGCGCGGCGGGACCGTGCCGCCGGAAGCAGCAGCTTGGTCGGCCACCGTGTCCGAGTCCGGGGGCACGCCCCTGCTGGTGGCCGTCCACGACTGGGACGGCCCGAGGGTGCTGGGGATCATCCACCTCAAGGACGTGGTCAAGGAGGGGATCCGGGAGCGGTTCGCGGAGCTGCGCAGCATGGGGATCCGCACGGTCATGGTGACCGGCGACAACGAGCTGACGGCCCGCGCCATCGCGCAGGAGGCCGGCGTCGACGAATACCTCGCCGAGGCCACCCCCGAGGACAAGCTCGCCCTCATCAAGCGGGAACAGGCCGGCGGCAAGCTCGTCGCGATGACCGGCGACGGTACGAACGACGCTCCCGCGCTCGCCCAGGCCGACGTCGGCGTGGCGATGAACACCGGTACCTCGGCCGCCAAGGAGGCCGGGAACATGGTGGACCTGGACTCCAACCCGACCAAGCTGATCGACATCGTCGAGATCGGCAAGCAGCTGCTGATCACGCGCGGCGCCCTGACCACCTTCTCCATCACCAATGACGTGGCGAAGTACTTCGCGATCATCCCGGCCATGTTCGCCTCGGCCTACCCGGGACTCGAAGCCCTCAACATCATGGGCCTGAGCAGCCCGACCTCCGCCATCACCTCGGCGATCATCTTCAACGCCCTGATCATCGTCGCCCTCATCCCGCTCGCCCTGCGCGGCGTCCGCTACCGCCCCGCCTCCGCACACGACCTGCTGCGCCGCAACCTGGGCGTCTACGGGCTCGGCGGCCTGATCCTGCCGTTCGTCGGCATCAAGCTCATCGACCTGCTGGTGTCCACCATCCCCGGCCTCGGCTGAACTGCGCCGGGTCCTCTGCGGGGGCGGTTCCCGTCCGGGCCGCCCCGCTCCAGCAATGTCCTGAGCGTGAATGCCCCCACTACGCCACAGGTGGCACTGTTTGCGTTAAGGACGCGTCAGGGTTTGTCCGCTCGCGTGCATGAGTGATCAGCCTGCGTACGCTTGCTCAGCCGTCGTTGTCGATGGCTGATTCTTTGCCGTACGACAGGAGCACCCCACGATGGCCACCCCTGCCCGCTCCTCGCGCCTGCGCGCGTGGATGCTGGAAGGCTTGACCGCCCAGACGAGTTCGCCCGCCGCCAAGGAGGCGGCGGCCCAGCCCCACGGCCGGCCGTGGTGGCGCGTCATGTGCCTGACCGGTCTCGACTACTTCTCCACCCTCGGCTACCAGCCCGGCATCGCCTTCCTCGCGGCCGGTCTGCTCTCGCCACTCGCGACCATCGTGCTCGTGCTGCTGACACTGTTCGGCGCGCTCCCGGTCTACCGGCGGGTGGCGGAGGAGAGCCCGCATGGCGAGGGCTCCATCGCCATGCTGGAGAAGCTGCTGTCGTTCTGGAAGGGCAAGCTGTTCGTCCTGACCCTGCTCGGGTTCGCGGCGACCGACTTCCTCATCACCATCACCCTCTCCGCCGCCGACGCGACCGCGCACATGGTGGAGAACCCGCACCTCACCAGCACCCTGCACGGCCACGAGGTACTGATCACCCTGATCCTGATCGCCCTCCTGGGCGGGGTGTTCCTGAAGGGGTTCAGCGAGGCCATCGGCGTCGCCGTGGTCCTGGTGGTCACCTATCTCAGCCTGAACGTCGTGGTCGTGGCCGTCGGGCTGTGGAACGTGTTCAGCGAACCCCAGGTCATCACCGACTGGACGACAGCCCTGACCACCGAGCACGGCAACGTCTTCATGATGATCGCCATCGCACTCGTCGTGTTCCCCAAGCTCGCCCTCGGCCTGTCCGGCTTCGAGACGGGTGTGGCGGTCATGCCACACGTCCAGGGCGAGCCCGACGACACCGAGGCCAAGCCTGCCGGCCGGATCCGCGGCGCCAAGAAGCTGCTGACCACGGCCGCCGTGATCATGAGCATCTTCCTGATCTGCTCCAGCCTCATCACGACCCTGCTGATCCCGGCCGCCCAGTTCCAGCCGGGCGGCGAAGCCAACGGACGCGCCCTCGCCTACCTGGCCCACGAGTACCTGGGCTCCGCCTTCGGCACGGTCTACGACATCTCCACGATCCTGATCCTCTGGTTCGCCGGCGCGTCCGCGATGGCCGGTCTGCTGAACCTGATGCCGCGCTACCTGCCCCGGTACGGCATGGCCCCGCACTGGGCGAGGGCCCTGCGGCCGATGGTCATCGTGTTCACCCTGGTCGCGTTCCTGGTGACCTGGATCTTCAACGCCGATGTGGACGCGCAGGGTGGTGCGTACGCCACCGGCGTCCTCGTACTGATCACTTCGGCCGCGGTCGCCGTAACCATCGCGGCGCGCCGGGCGGGGGAGCGCGGCTGGACGATCGGCTTCGGCGTCATCTCGGCCGTCTTCATCTACACGACGGCCATCAACGTCGTGGAGCGACCGGACGGCGTGAAGATCGGTGCCTGCTTCATCGGCGGCATCATGGCGCTCTCCCTCCTCTCCCGCCTCGCCCGGGTCTTCGAGCTGCGCGTCACGCACATCGAGTTCGACGACATGGCCCAGCGGTTCATCCGTGACACCGCCAACCGCACCATCCGTTTCATCGCGAACGAGCCCGACAACCGGGACCTGGAGGAGTACCGGCAGAAGAAGGCGCAGATCCGCGCGGACAACGACATCCCGGCCGAGGACGACGTGATGTTCGTCGAGGTCACCGTCCTGGACGCGTCCGAGTTCGAATCGGGCATGCGGGTGCGCGGCGAGGTCCTGCACGACCGCTACCGCGTCCTGACCCTGGAGAGCTCCAGCATCCCCAACGCGCTGGCCGCCCTCCTCCTTCACGTCCGGGACGAGACCGGCCAGCGGCCCCACATCTACTTCGAGTGGACCGAGGGCAACCCGATGGCCAACTTCTTCCGGTTCTTCCTCTTCGGCCAGGGCGAGGTCGCCCCCGTCACCCGCGAGGTCATCCGGGAGGCCGAGCCCGACCGCGCCCGCCGCCCCCACGTGCACGCCGGCTGACGCGGCGTAAGGAGCCCGACAGGAATCCCGCTGGACCTTCGCCATGGCGAAGGTCCAGCGGGATTCTCATTACTGTGAACACTCGCTCGCGCCCAGACCACCAGATCCGCCGGACCGTACTGGTCCTCGGAGCGGCCGGACTGACCGTCATCGCCACCGGCGCCGCACTGGACGCCCTGTGGCTGCTCGGGATCGGGGTCTGGGGCGTCATCGCAGCGATGGTGATCGAACTCGTTACCAACCGTAGACGGGCATGCCGCAGGATCCGTTGGATCGGCCCTAACCGCCGATGTCGCGGTTGCGGAAGTCCTCCAGCGTCTCGCGCCGGACCAGCATCCGGGCCGAGCCCTCATGGACCGAGATGACCGCGGGCCGGCCCACGAGGTTGTAGCCGGAGGCCATGGACAGCTGGTACGCCCCCGCCACCGGTGTGGCGAGCAGGTCGCCGGGGTGGATGTCGCCGGGCAGCTCCACGTCGGCCGCGAGGATGTCGCCGGCCTCGCAGTGCCGGCCGACGACCGTGGCCGTACGGCGTCCGGCTGTCGAGGCGCGGCCGATCAGACGGGGCGCGTAGCGCACCCCGTACAGGGCGGGTCGCGGGTTGTCGCTCATGCCGCCGTCGACGGCGACGAACACCTTCTCCCCGGTGTGCTTGACGGCGAGGACCCGGTACAGGGCGACTCCGGCCGGTCCCACGACGGCCCGCCCGGGCTCGACGACGAGCCGGGGTACGGTCAGTCCGGCGGCCGCGCAGCCTTCGATGAGCTCGGCGCGCATCCTGCGCGCGAGCGTCGTGAGGTCGAGGGCGGGCTCGCCGGGCTGGTACGCGATGCCATGGCCACCACCCATGTCCAGCTCGGCCAGGACGACCCCGTGAGCGTCACGGACACGGGCCATCAGTCCGACCATGCGACGCAGCGCCACCAGATAGGGCTTCACGTCCGAGATCTGGGAGCCGATGTGGCAGTGCAGTCCGGTGAGTTCGAGCTGCGACTGACCGAGTACCCGGGTGATCGCGTGCTGTGCGCCCCCGTCGGTGAGGGAGAGGCCGAACTTCTGGTCGTCGGTACCGGTACGGATCTTGTCGTGCCCGCCGGCCGCGACGCCGGGCACCACCCGCACCATGACCTTCTGGCGCCCGCCGGGCCCGACGGCGGCCGCGATCCTCGCGATCTCGGACGGGCTGTCGATGACGATCCGCCCCACGCCGAGGCGCAGCGCCGCCTCCAGGTCGCGAGGCGACTTGGCATTGCCGTGCAGCACGATGCGGTCGGGCGGAAAGCCGGCCGTGACGGCGAACTCCAACTCGCCCGCTGAGCACACGTCGAGCCCCAGGCCCTCCTCGTCGACCCAGCGCACCATGGCACGGGAGAGGAACGCCTTGGCGGCGTAGAGGACATCGGCATCGGGGAACGCATCCCGATAGGTTCGGCACCGCTCGCGGACCTCGCCCTCGTCCAGGACGTAGGCCGGAGTGTCGAACCGCTCGGCGATCTCCGCCAGTGATACTCCGCCGACGGCCAGGCCGCCAGGCGTCACCTGAGTCGTGGAGGCAGGCCAGATCGACAGGTCATCCGCACCGGCCTTGTGCTCGGACAGAACGGCTGTGGTCACCGTGTGATCCCCCATCAGGCGATCCGGGCCGCGACCGGGGAGGCCTGGGGCAGTGGAGCCGCGACCGGAGGCCCCGCGGTGACCGCGGGAGCGGTGAACGTCGGGTCGACGGTCAGCAGGGATACGCCGAGCGGCTCGGCCATCGCGCGGAGCGCGGTCTCGGAGAGCCGGATCCACGGCTGCTGGACGCCCAGTGTCGCGGCAAGACGGTCCGGGTCGGTGAAGCCGACGATGGTGCGAGCTCCCAGCGGGGTGCGGAACAGGCGCACCACCACCTCCGCTCCTCCCGGCCGGACCGGCACGTACAGGGGTCCGGCCGGGACCTGTTCTTCAGGTTCGGGATCGTCGTCGTACTGGAACAAACACATGGGGCCCTCCCTGGGGAACCACGAGCGGCAGGTGTCGCCCCGGGTGCGGGGAGGCAGTCCGGGGCGCGGGTTCGAAGCTATCCCCGCATCCCCGCACCCGGGGCTACCCCGTAACGAGACCCATACGGGGGCGGGCCAAGTCCTGACGGATCACTGACACCGGAGGGTTGAGGCATCAGAAACCCGTCATGGTCACGGATCTCCGCGCTAGAAGGCCGTCAGCAGCCGCACCTCATCCCCCGATGAGGCCATTTCATGAGGACCGTCGGACGAGACGAGAGGGAAGAGGTCATGCGGAGAGTCCTGGTCGGTGTGACGGGAACGGCGGGCAATCTGGCCGCGTTGCACCGTGCCGCCGCGGAAGCGCGCGTGCGTGGTGCGGACCTGTGGGCCGTCCTGGCCTGGCAGTCACCGGGCGGCGAACTCGGAAGCCGCAACGGCCTCGGTCCCCATGCCCTCGCCCAGTGCCGTGCCGCGGCCGCCGAAAGACTCCGCGAGGTCCTCGATACGGCGTTCGGCGCCGTGAAGGCCGGTGTCACCCTTGATGGCATCACCGTACGGGGGACCCCGGGGGCGGCCCTCGTCGACGTCGCCCGCGATCGGCCGGGCCCGGCATGTGGGCCCGGCTGCGGCGAACGGCCGAGACTGACGATGCGGCCCGGCGGTGCTGGCCACCGACGCCCTGCCCCACTGCGGCGTCGATTCATACACGCGGGTTGTGTCGAACGGTCATAGAAGACGCGCAGGTGGGGAGAGCCCTGGACGACGCAGTTGCCCGGGCAGTACCTCGTCGCCGGGAGCCGCCCTTGATCGGCGGCTCGCAGGAGCCTCGTGGGCCGGGTGCACCCTTTCGGGCGTGAGGAGGTGCTGGCGGGAGAGCGAGCGCAGAGGCTGAGCCCATGTCCGCGAAAGCTGATGGTCTACCCGCCCGACGAGCAGGGATGGCGCCGGCCGCCCTGCTCGCCGCCTCCGCAAGGCCGCCCCGTCTCGGCCGCCGGTCAGCGCTCGGTGGTGCGGGAGCTGCAGGGCGTGGCCCAGAAGGTGGGGATGAGCCGGTGGAGCAAGTTGCCGGGAACAGGCGCGAGCAGAGGGGGGCCGGATGACTGGCCGCCTGTCGCCGGTGAGCGCGCGGGCGGTGAAGCCGACGGTGAGGGCATTGCCGGCGGCCTCGAACGTGATCAGGGTGCCCACGGGCGCGGCAGCGCCCTTGTGGGACACGGAGGGGACCGGACCGGCCCATGGTCGGTGAGTTCGGCCCCCGCCCCGCGCGTGTTCAGTACGGCCAAGACCAGTCCGCTACTTCCGGCAGGTCGGTGCCGTGCTCCCGGATCCAGGCGTGGTGGCGGATGCGCTGGTCGGCCATGGCCTGGCGCAGTCCTTCGGCGCGGGTCGCGAGGCCGGGTACGCGGTCGATGACGTCCATGACGAGCCGGTAGCGGTCCATGTCGTTGCGCACGACCATGTCGAAGGGGGTGGTCGTCGTGCCGGACTCCTTGTACCCGCGGACGTGCAGGTTCGGGTGGCCGGTGCGGCGATAGGCGAGGCGGTGGATGAGCCACGGGTAGCCGTGGTAGGCGAAGACCACCGGCTTGTCGGTGGTGAAGAGGGCGTCGTACTCGGGGTTCGTCATGCCGTGGGGGTGTTCCTCGTGGGGTATGAGCCGGGCGATGTCGACGACGTTGACGACGCGGACGGCCAGCGAGGGCAGGTGCTCGCGGAGCAGGGCTGCGGCGGCCAGCACTTCCATGGTGGGTACGTCGCCTGCGCAGGCGAGGACGAGGTCCGGTTCGTGGGAGCCGTGGTCGGTGCCCGCCCACTCCCAGATGCCGGCGCCGCGCGTCACGTGGGTGCGGGCCTCGTCGATGGGCAGCCAGTCGAAGCAGGGCTGTTTGCCGGCGACGATGACGTTGACCTGGTCGCGGCTGCGCAGGGCGTGGTCGGCCACGGCGAGGAGGGTGTTGGCGTCCGGCGGCAGGTAGACCCGTACCACCTCGGGGCTCTTGTTGAGGACGTGGTCGACGAATCCGGGGTCCTGGTGCGAGAAGCCGTTGTTGTCCTGGCGCCAGACGTGCGAGGTGAGCAGGTAGTTGAGTGAAGCGATGGGCGCTCGCCAGGACAGTTCGCGCGAGGCCTTCAGCCACTTGATGTGCTGGGCGACCATGGAGTCGACGATGTGGGCGAAGGCCTCGTAGGTGGAGAAGAGGCCGTGGCGGCCGGTGAGGAGGTAGCCCTCCAGCCAGCCCTGGCAGACGTGTTCGGAGAGGATCTCCATGACCCGGCCGTCGCGTGACAGGTTCCGGTCCGTGGCCTCCGTGATGCCCTGCCAGGCCTTGCCGGTGGCTTCGTACAGGTCGTCCAGCCGGTTGGAGGCGGTCTCGTCCGGACCGACGACCCTGAAGTCCCGTCGCTCAGCCGTGTCCCGCATGATCTGCGTGAGGAAGCGGCCGAGGACGCGGGTCGGTTCGTGGAGGGTGCGGCCGGGCTTGTCGACGGGGACGGCGTGCTGGTCGAGCGCGGGCAGCGGGAGCGGCCGCAGGAGGCGGCCCCCGTTCGCGTACGGCACGGCGCCCAAGCGGTGCTCGCCGTCCGGCACGCAGGCCAGGACCTGAGCCGTCGGCCGACCGTCGGCGTCGAAGAGCTCCTCCGGCCGGTACGAGCGCAGCCAGGCCTCCAGCTGCTGCAAGTGTGCCGGGTTCTCGCGCACACCGGCGAGCGGGACCTGGTGGGCCCGCCACGTGCCCTCGACCGGGTCGCCGTCGACGTTCGCCGGACCGGTCCAGCCCTTGGGCGTGCGCAGCACGATCATGGGCCAGCGTGCGTACTCTCGGCCGGGGTCGGTGCCCGCCGTCCGTGCCTCTTGCTGGATGAGGGCGATGCGGTCCAGGGCGTGGTCCATCGCGCGGGCCATGGCGTGGTGCACCTGGGCGGGGTCGCTGCCGGTCACGTACAGCGGGTCGTGCCCGTAGCCGCGCAGCAGCGCGTCGAGCTCGTCCTCGGGGATCCGGGACAGGACGGTCGGGTTGGCGATCTTGTAGCCGTTCAGGTGCAGGATCGGCAGGACCGCGCCGTCGTGGACCGGGTCGAGGAACTTGTTCGCATGCCAGGACGCGGCGAGCGGACCGGTCTCGGCCTCGCCGTCGCCGATGACGCAGGCGACCAGCAGGTCCGGGTGGTCGAAGGCGGCTCCGTAGGCGTGGGAGAGGGCGTAACCGAGCTCGCCACCCTCGTGGATGGAGCCGGGAGTCTCGGGCGCCACATGGCTCGGCACCCCGCCGGGGAAGGAGAACTGCCGGAACAGCTTCGCCATGCCGTCGGCGTCGCGGCTGACGTCCGGATACGTCTCGCTGTACGTCCCTTCCAGCCAGGAGTTGGCCAGGACCGCGGGACCTCCGTGCCCCGGACCCCAGACGCACAGGGCCTCCAGCGCACGCTCCTTGACCACGCGGTCGAGGTGCGTGTGCACCAGGTTGAGGCCGGGCGAGGTGCCCCAGTGGCCGAGCAGCCGCGGCTTGATGTGCTCCGGCCTCAGCGGTTGGGTCAGCAGGGGGTTGCCCATGAGGTAGATCTGACCGACGGCCAGGTAGTTCGCGGCGCGCCAGTGGGCGTCCAGCTGCGAGATCGAGTGCGCGGTCAACGCGGTCATGTCCGCTCCTGCGTCTGAGGGTCCGGGACGTTCGTCGACGGGGCCGATACCGACACCCTGCCCCTGCTGTGGTGCGGCCGCGAGAGGAGGACCGGCCCTCGAGGAGGGACCGTTGGCCCTTCTGCGCCCCTGCCCGGCACGAGCAAGGTGAATCCCGGTGGCGCCGGTCCTTCCCCCGGCCGACGCCACCCAATCCCCGCCGGCCGACCCCGATGCCTCTCGCATCAAATACGGAGGACAGACCTGTGAAGCGCACCCTCGTTGTCGGAGTGGACGGATCCCCGGAAAGCCGGGCCGCCGCGGACTGGGCCGCGCGCGAAGCCGTACGGCGTGACCTGCCCCTGCACGTGGTCCACGCCTGGCTGTGGCAGCCGCTCGCCGTCCCGATCGTCCAGGACCGCGACACCGAATCCCGCCGGGCCGACGACATCCTGAAGGAGGTCGAGCAGGAGCTCACCCACCGGTACCCGTCGCTCGCGCTCACCGCAGAAGTCCTGTGCGACACGCCCGTGCCGGCCCTGCTGCGCACCGCCAAGGAAGCCGAGATGCTGATCCTCGGCACCCGCGGGCACGGAGCCCTGCTCGGCTTCCTGCTCGGCTCCTACGGTCAGCAGGTGATCGCTGCCGCCGAGTGCCCCGTCGTCTCCGTCCGCTCCGCCCACGGCAGGCCTCTGGCCGTGCCGGAGGAGGGCGAGGTCGTCGTGGGACAGCAGGGTGGAGTGGAGGAATCCGCCGAGGTACTGCGCGTCGCGTTCGAGGCGGCCGCGGCGCGCAAGGTCCCGCTCCGCGCCGTCCGGGCCTGGAACCTGCCCCCGGTGTACGGATACAGCCCCGGCTCGATGTGGATCGCCGAGCAGCTCGGCGGTCTGGAGCCGTTCGAGAAGGCCGCGCTGGACCAGGCGTTGGAGCCGTGGCGGCTGAGGTTTCCCGAAGTGGAGGTCGTCGCGCACGTGGAGCGGGGCAGCGCCGGCCACGTGCTGCTGTCGGAGGCTTCGGACGCCCAGCTGGTCGTCGTCGGCCGCCGGGTCCGCGAGTCGGCGGTGGGTACGCGCATCGGTTCGGTGGCCCATGCCGTGCTCCACCACGCGGCTTGCCCCGTCGCTGTCGTCCCGCACCACTGACGCCGAATCAACGGTTGAAGCCGGGCTCGCCGTCGTGCGGCGTGCCCGGCCCTTACCGTGGGCGGTTCCTACTCCGCGGCCGGGATCGTGTGCCGGCCTGGTGGGGCCAGCGCGTGGCTGGCGATCACTGCGGCCTGGACGCGCCGCTCCACGCCGAGCTTGATGAAGAGCCGCGAGATGATGTTCTTGACGGTCTTCTCCGCGATGTACAGCCGCTTGCCGATCTCCCGGTTGGTGAGACCCGCACTGACCATGAGGAGGATCTCCTTCTCCCGGTCGGTGGAGCCGGGAAGACCCGTGACCTGTTCCTCCTTCGGCACGTCGACGCGTACGCGGGCCATCAGCCGCGTGGTGGCGCCGGGGTCGAGCATCGACTGGCCGGAGGCCACCGTCCGGACGGCGGTCACCAGGTCGGTGCCGGTGATCTGCTTGAGCACGTAGCCGGAGGCCCCTGCCATCACGGCGTCCAGGAGTGCCTCCTCGTCGTCGAACCACGTGAGCATCAGGCAGGCCAGCTCGGGCATCCGTGAGCGCAGCTCCCGGCAGACGCTGACTCGGTCGCCGTCCTGGAGCCGTACGTCCAGGATCGCGACCCGGAGGCGCAGTGCGGGGATGCGGATCAGCGCCTGTTCCGCCGTGCCCGCTTCACCGACCACGGTCAGGTCGGACTCGGCGTCCAACAGGTCGTGCACCCCTCTGCGCACGACCTCGTGGTCGTCGAGCAGGAAGATGCTGATGGGGAACGGTCGCGCCGCTCGCGCTCGCGCTCGTCGCGTGGGAGTGGGCACCGCTGCCGGTCATGACGCGACTCCTTCGCCTGGTTCGTCCTGAACGCACACACAGCGGCAACCTGCCTTCCGTACGGGCGGAACGGACAGTGCCGATTGGCACTCATCGGCCTGCCGCTGCGCGCGGCAGGGCCGGTGTGGGCAGAGGAGGAGGGACCTTCGGCCCTGTCCGAGGGCCTGCCGGGCCTTCCCGAGTGCACTCGGCACCCGATGAACTGCGGGTGCACGGGGAACGGCGCGACTCGACGGAGCCGCACGCAGCGCGGAGGACACCATGACGACCGCCTTGATCGACTTGCGGACCGTGGCACGCGACGACCGCGGCCTGAGGATGGCCCTGGCCGGAGAGCTCGACTTCCATACGGCGGGACGAGTGGAACCACGCCTCGCCGAACTCGCCGGATTCGGCCACCGCAACATGGTCCTGGACTTGTCCGGGATCTCCTTCTGCGACAGCTCAGGCATCGAACTCTTCCTCCGGCTCCACCAGCGCTGCCGTAGCGCGGGCACGCAGCTCCTGCTCTGCGGCGTACCACCCCTGCTGGTCAAGTCCATGCAGGTGCTCGGTGTCGACCGCGGCCTGCCGCTCGCCGTGACGTGATCGAGCGGGTGTCCGAATCTCGCCCCCTGACGGGGGCCGTTCGGCCCTGGTTCTCCCGTGGATCGCGGTGAAGGCTGGGATGCGGAAGCCGCAAGGGCCCATCGGGGCCGGACGAAGGTAAGCAGCATGGATCACGAAGGCAACCCGCTAAGGGCCCGAGAGGTCGGTGACACGACAGCCCGCCGCTACATGCGGGAGCTGGACAGGGCCGAGGCCCTGCGGCTGCTCTCGACGGTGTCCCTGGGGCGCATCGTCTTCACTCAGCACGCGCTGCCCGCCGTCCGCCCGGTGAACCATCTCGTCGAGAACGAGGCCATCATCGTCCGGATACATGAGGACGGAGCATTGGCCTCCCTGGCGGCACCCGCCGATGCTCCCGGTGTGGTGGTCGCTTACGAAGCGGACGTCATCGATTCCGTCACGCACCTCGGCTGGAGCGTTGTCGTCACTGGTTACGCGAGGGTGGTGGCAGATGCCGACGAGTTGGACCGGTACGCGCACTTGCTTCGTCCATGGGTGGCGCACCGGATGACCAGCGCCCTGCGGATCCGGCCGGATCTTGTCACCGGGTTCCTGCTGGAGGCGGACCCGACGCTGCCCGTGCCTGTGACCCGGGGCTGACGCCGTGCCCCGGTCCTCAGCCCCCGGTGGGGAGGGGCGCCCGCCAGACGAGCCTTGTACCCCCGTCATCCGGAGTCTCGTGACTGAAGGAGCCGCCCAGGCTCCGCGCCCGCTCGTCGAGGTTGAGCAGGCCGCTTCTGCGGCCTTGAGCCGGAATACCCGTCCCGTTGTCCGAGACGGTCAGTACGATCTCGCCCTGGCCGGCCTTGAGCGTCACTCCGACCCGGGTCGCCTGTGCGTGGCGGGCGGCGTTGCTGAGCAGCTCGCCCAGCACAGCCATGACGTGGTCGGCGATCTGTGGAGGTACGTCGGTGTCGAGCAGGCCCTCCATGCTCAGGCGCGGCGGATGGCCGAGGGTGGTGGCCGCGTCGCCGACGGCGCGAGCGGCGCGCGCCCGCAGACCAGGGCCGCCCTCGCGGTCCTTGGTACGCAGCCCGAAGATCGTCGACCGGATGATCTTGATCGTTTCGTCCAGGTCGTCGACCGCCTGGCCGACCCTTTCGGCGGCCCCGTCGTGCTCGACGAGCCGGGCGGCGCTCTGCAAGGTCATGCCGGTGGCGAAGAGACGCTGGATCGCCAGGTCGTGCAGGTCACGGGCGATTCGGTCGCGCTCCTCCAGCAGTGCTATCTGCTCGGCGTCCCGGCGCCGCTCCGCCACCTCCAAGGCGAGTGCGGCCTGACCGGCGAAGGCGACGAGCGGCTCCAGCTCGCCCTCGCCGAACGCCGGCTCTCCCGCCGGGCGCGCGAGCAGCAGGACACCTCTGCTTTCGCCGCCCGCGGTGCCCAAAGGGACGGCCACGGCGGGCCCCAACCCTTCCTGAACCTGGGACTCAGCGGGATAGCGCTCGTCGGCCCAGGCTTGCACCGCTGTGATGGGTTTGCCGGCCAGGTGCGCCGCTCCTGCGAGCGTGCCCGCGAAGGGGACGACAAGACCTTGCCGCTCGGCTCCGTCCGCGTCGGCCGCGAACTCCACGACCAGGCCGTCGATACCGCTCACGGGCATGGCGATGTCAGCGAGGCGTGCAGCGGTGATCTCTTGTGCGCGGCGGGCGATGAGCTCCAGCACCGCCGGTCGGGAGCTGCCGGACAGCAGGCTCTCGGTGATCTCCGCATTGGCCCTGAGCCACCGCTGCTGGCGCTGAGAGCCCTCGTAGAGCCGCGCGTTGTCGATCGCGACACCCGCCGCCACCGAGAGGGTGGAGATGACCGTCTCGTCCTCGGTGTCGAAGTCGATCCCGCCGCGCTTGTCGGTCAGGTAGAGATTGCCGAACACCTCGTCGCGGACCCGGATCGGCACACCGAGGAAGGTGCGCATGGGCGGGTGGTGGGCCGGAAAGCCGTAGGAAGAGGAGTGCGCGCCGAGATCGGTCAGGCGCAGCGGTTCCGGGTGGTGGATGACCTCCCCGAGCAGGCCGTGGCCCGCCGGCAGGGGACCGATCTCGGCGATCTCGTCATCCGTGAGCCCCACGGTCAGGAACTGCGAAAGCGTGCGGCCGTCGGGGCCGATCACTCCCAGCGCGCCGTACTCGGCGTCGACGAGCAGCGCGGCCGCCTCCACGATCCGCCGGAGCACCTGGGCGAGATCCAGCTCCCGCCCCACGGACACCACGGCCTCCAGGAGGCTGTGCACCCGGTCCCGGGTGCCGCGCACCTCGTCGATGCGCGCTTGGAGTTCGTCCAGCAGTTCGTCCAGCCGCATCCGCGGTACCTGCGTCAACGGATCCCTCACACCCACGTGCTTCCCCTCCGACGGCTCGCTCGGTTGCCCGATCCACGGTCAGCGTATCGACACGCCCGGACCCGATGGGCATCGTTGCGCGCGGATGCCAGCCGAGACTGACTTGACCGAAGCGCCGGACGACGACGGGGAGGAGACACCATGGGCCTGAAGAAGGCGGTCTACGAGGACGAGCTGCTGCGGCTCCAGACGGAGCTGATCAAAGTCCAGGAGTGGGTGCGCGCGGAGGACGCCCGGCTCGTGGTCGTCTTCGAGGGCCGCGACGCCGCGGGCAAGGGAGGCACGATCAAGCGAGTCGCAGAACACCTCAACCCCCGCGTCGCACGCATCGCGGCCCTCCCCACGCCGACGGAGCGGGAGCGCAGCCAGTGGTACTTCCAGCGCTACGTGGAGCACCTGCCCGCCGCCGGCGAGATCGTCCTGTTCGACCGCAGCTGGTACAACCGCGCCGGGGTCGAGCACGTCATGGGCTTCTGCACACCTGCGGAGCACCGGCTCTTCCTGCGCCAGTGTCCGGTCTTCGAGCACATGCTCGTCGAAGACGGGATCCTGCTCCGCAAATACTGGTTCTCCGTCAGTGACGCCGTGCAGGAGGAGCGGTTCCGCGCCCGGGCGGAGGACCCGCTGCGGCGCTGGAAGCTCTCCCCGATGGACCTGGAGTCCCTCACGCGCTGGGAGGCGTACTCGCGGGCCAAGGACGAAATGCTCGTCCACACCGACACGGTGGACGCACCGTGGTACGTGGTCGAGAGCGACGACAAGCGCAGCGCGAGACTCAACATGATGGCCCACCTGCTGTCCTCGCTTCCCTACGCGGACGTGGCCCTGCCGTCGCTCACTCTGCCGCCCCGCCCTCCCTCCACGGGATACCAGCGTCCTCCCAAGGACCTCCAGAACGCCGTCCCCGACCATGCGTCCACGCTCGGGAACGACTGAAGCGCGGCAGATTCCGACGCGGAGTCGCCAAGTGCACCGTCAGCGAGGAGCGCGATGTCCGCACGTGGAAGGCCGTCCCTGCTGCCCCTCGGTCTCCGGGGGTACCGCCGGCCGTGGCTCGGTCGGGACGCACTGGCCGGAATCACCGTGGCCGCCTATCTGGTGCCCCAGGCCATGGCCTATGCGGGGGTGGCCGGGCTGCCACCGGTCGCGGGACTCTGGGCCGTGCTGCCCGCCATGGTGCTCTACGCCCTGATCGGTTCCTCACGGCTGCTGTCGGTGGGACCCGAGTCGACCACCGCACTGATGACGGCCGTCGCCGTGGGGCCACTCGCCGGAGGGGACACGGGCCGGTACGCGGTGCTCGCGGCGGCCCTCGCCGTGGTCGTCGGCCTGGTGTCCCTGGTTGCCTGGGCCGTGCGCCTCGGCTTCCTCGCCGACCTGCTCTCACGGCCCGTGCTCGTCGGCTACCTCGCCGGTGTCGCACTGATCATGATCGTCGACCAGCTGCCCCGGCTCACCGGAGTACGAGCCACCGGCTCCGGCTTCTTCTCACAGCTGTACACCTTCGCCCTCAACGTCTCGGACGTTCACTGGCCGACCGTCGGCCTGGCCGCCGCTGTGCTCGTCCTGCTCCTGGTGGCGCCGAGGTACTGGCGGCTGGTTCCGCGTCCCCTGCTCGCCCTTGTCGCCGTCACAGCCCTGGTGGCGGCATTCGGGCTGGACGAGCGGTACGGGATCGCCGTGATCGGAGCCGTACCCTCCGGGCTGCCGGTGCCCGCGCTGCCGTCCCTCGGTGACCTTCCGCAGCTGGTGATCCCGGCGCTGGGCGTCCTTCTCGTCGGCTACTCGGACGTGATCCTCACCGCCCGGGCCTTCGCCGACCGGGGCGACCCGCTTCCGCTGGACCCCAACCGTGAGCTGCTCGCCCTGGGGGCGGCGAACCTGGGGGCGGGCGTCATGCACGGGTTCCCCGTCAGCAGCAGCGCCAGCCGCACCGCGTTGGCCCAGTCGGCGAAGGCACGGAGCCAGGCCTACTCCCTGTTCGCCGCACTCGCGGTACTGATGGTCCTCCTCTTCCTGGGGCCGCTCCTGGCCCACACTCCGAGCGCCGTCCTCGGCGCCATCGTGGTCTACGCCGCCGTCCGCCTGGTCGAAGTGGGCGAGTTCCGGCGTCTCGCGGCCTTCCGCCGACGCGAGCTGCTGCTGGCACTCGGATGCCTCCTGGGCGTTCTGGCCCTCGGCATCCTGTACGGCGTGCTCGTCGCCGTCACCCTGTCCGTGGTCGAGTTGCTGGCCCGTGTGGCCCGCCCGCACGACGCCGTGGAAGGCATGGTGCCCGGGCTCGCCGGCATGCACGACGTGGACGACTACCCGACGGCGCGGACGGTTCCGGGGCTGCTGATCTACCGCTACGACTCGCCGCTGTTCTTCGCCAACGCGGAGAACTTCCGCCGTCGTGCCCTGGCAGCGGTCGACGAGCAGACCTCTCCCACACGATGGTTCGTCCTCAACACCGAGGCGAACGTGGAGGTGGACATCACGGCCCTGGACGCCGTGGACGCACTCCGCCAGGAACTCGAGGACCGCGGCATCGTCCTCGCCCTGGCCAGGGTCAAACAGGAACTCCGCGAGGACCTGGACGCTTACGGCCTGACCGCCTCGGTGGGCGCCGACCGCATCTACCCGACCCTGCCCACGGCTCTGGAGGCCTATCGGGCATGGAGCCGCGGGGCAGGGTTCGCGGCGGAATGAGCAGGACCTGCCGCCCCGAAAAGTGCCGCCCGGCCCCTGCTGGTGACTAAGTCGGGGGAATGCGGTCCGGGTGGTTCGGGTGTTCGCTGGGATCGTCTGCCGCCGTGCGCCGGGGGCGGCTGCCCATGTCGGGGGTGAAGTCTTTTGCTCAGCATCCTGCGAAGACGGGAGCCCGTGTGAGAAGGATTCCGTTGGCTTCCGTGAGCGAGGTCCATCTCGGTTCAGTTGGCCGCTTCTCCAGGGCCAGGACGGGGCATACCCGAATGTCGGTGCGCCCGAGCTGTAGCTGGTGCGTGTAGTCGAGGACTTGCCCGATCCCCAGGCGAATCTGCTGATCCTCACTCGCGCCGGTCAAGCGCGTTCTGGGGCGCCGTCATGTACGCCGCGCGGGACCACTGCCGGCCACCCCTGGCCCTTGCACGGCACGCAGACCTCTGACCGCGGGTGTCCCTCGTCCCCGCTGCGTTCGGTTCCCGACCGTCGCCATACAGGGCCGAAGGGCCCTGCGAAGCGACCGGACAGGCCCTCCCGGAGAGTGCCGACCGGCCCGCCACCAGGGACTGTTGCCGCCGGGCATGAGGGGGCGCGAGTGACAGAGTTCACGTGCTCCCCGAGGCGCCCCCAGAGGACGCCGGCCGGGCGCACATCCCATTTCGGCGCCCGTCGAGCGCACCTTCCGTCTCACCTCCGGGGGACCCCATGACGTTTCACGTCGACTCCGAGACCGGCCGGCTGCGGCAGGTCATCCTGCACCGCCCCGACCGCGAAATGACACGCCTCACACCCACCAACAAGGACGAGCTTCTCTTCGACGACGTGCTGTGGGCCAAGCGCGCCCGCGACGAGCACGACGCGTTCGCCGATGTCCTGCGGGACCGCGGAGTGCGCGTGCACCTCCTCGCCGACCTGCTCACCGAGACGTTGGACGGCATCGAGGCGCGGCAGCTCGTGCTGGACCGGGTCTTCGACGAACGCGAGTTCGGCGTCCTCGGCGCCGACCGGCTCCGCACGCACTTCGACTCCCTGGAGCCGGCCGCCCTGACCGCCTGCCTCATCGGCGGCGTCACCATGGCGGAACTGCTCGAGCGCACGGGCCCGATACCGAGCGTACGACTGCACGCCATGGCGCCCGACGACTTCCTCCTCGCGCCGCTGCCCAACCATCTGTTCACCCGCGACACCTCGTGCTGGGTGTACGACGGCGTGAGCGTCAACCCGATGAACAAACGGGCACGCCGCCGTGAAACGGTTCACTTCGAAGCCCTCTATCAGCACCACCCCCTCTTCGCGAAGGGGGAGTTCCACCGGTGGTCCGACGGGCAGGCGGCCTATCCCGCCACCATCGAGGGCGGCGACGTCCTGGTCATCGGCAACGGCGCGGTGCTCGTCGGCATGAGCGAGCGCACCACGCCTCAGGCCGTGGAGAATCTCGCCCTGCGCATGTTCGCGGCGGGTTCCGCCCAGCGGGTCGTGGCCGTCAGCCTGCCGAAGAGCCGCAGCTTCATGCACCTCGACACGGTCATGACGATGGTCAGCGGCGACACCTTCACCCGATACGCCGGCCTCGGCATGCTGCCTTCCTCCACGATCGAACCCGGGACCGGCGGGGAGGGGCTGAGGGTCACCGACCACGCCCCCGAGGACATGGACGGGGCCATCGCCGACGCGCTGGGTCTGCCGTCCATCAACGTCCTCACCCCGAGCCAGGACCTGCGGTCCGCCGAGCGGGAGCAGTGGGACGACGGCTGCAACGTGCTGGCCGTGGAACCCGGCGTGGTCGTCGCCTACGAGCGCAACGTGACCACCAACACCCACCTGCGCAAGAGCGGTATCGAGGTGATCACCGTTCGAGGCAGCGAACTCGGCCGGGGTCGTGGCGGCCCGCGGTGCATGACCTGTCCCATCGAGCGCGAGGCCGCCTGACCACCCCTCCCGCGCCGCGCCCCCGCGTCCCCGTCATCCGCCCGCCGCACACACCCCGTACACATCGAGGAGCCCGCCATGCACGACGACCTGCACCAGCGCCCGTTCGTCAAGGAACTCGACTTCACTCCCGAGGAGTTCCGCCACCTGCTGGAACTCTCCGCCTCCATCAAGACGGCCCGCCGCGAGGGACGCGAGGAGCAGCGGCTGCGCGGCAAGAACATCGCCGTCATCTTCGAGAAGACGTCGACGAGGACCCGATGCGCCTTCGAAGTGGCCGCGCACCAGCAGGGCGCGCACGTGACCTACCTCGACCCGGCCGGCTCCCAGCTCGGGCACAAGGAGTCCATCAAGGACACCGCACGCGTCCTCGGCCGCTACTACGACGGGATCGAATACCGGGGCAGCGACCAGCGCCTGGTGGAGGAGCTGGCCCAGCACGCCGGCGTTCCGGTCTGGAACGGCCTGACGGACCAGTGGCACCCCACCCAGTCGCTCGCCGACGTGCTCACCATGTGGGAGCACACCGACAAACCGCTGAACCAGGTGTCCTTCGCCTACCTGGGCGACGCCAGGAACAACGTCGGCAATTCCCTGCTGATCGTCGCGGCGATGCTCGGCATGGACGTACGCATGGTCGGCCCGCGATCCCTGCACAACGCCTCCGACGTCGTCGACCACGCGCGGCGGGCGGCGGCCGTCAGCGGTGCGCGCATCACCCTGACCGAGGACGTGACCGAAGGCGTGGCCGGCGTCGACTTCGTCTACACCGACGTATGGCTCTCCATGGGAGAGCCGCCGGAGATGTGGGACGAGCGCATAGCCCTGCTCAAGCCGTACCAGGTGACAGCGAAGACCCTGGAGGCGACGGGCAACCCGGCGGTCAAGTTCATGCACTGCCTTCCGGCCTTCCACAACAGCGACACCACCGTCGGCGCCAAGATCGCTGCGCGGACCGGCATGACCGCGCTGGAGGTCACCGACGAGGTGTTCGAGTCCTCGCACTCCATCGTGTTCGACCAGGCCGAGAACCGGCTCCACACCATCAAGGCCGTCCTGGTCGCCACCCTCGGCGACTGAACCGGTATCCCCTCGACCTCCGGAGAACACGTCATGCGTGTAGTCGTCGCATTGGGCGGCAACGCCCTGCTCCGCCGCGAGGAGCGGCCGGACGCCGCCGTGCAGCTCGCCAATGTCCGCGCCGCTGTGTCCGCGCTCGCTCCCCTCGCGCACGAGCACGAACTCGTCATCACCCACGGCAACGGACCTCAGGTCGGCGTGCTCGCTCTCCAGAGCGCCGCCGACCGCTCCCTGAGCAGCCCCTACCCCTTCGACGTCCTCGGCGCGGAGACCCAGGGCATGATCGGCTACTGGCTGCTCCAGTCCCTGCAGAACGCCCTGCCCGAACGGCAGGTCTGCGCCCTGCTCAACCAGACCCTCGTCTCCGCGGCCGACCCCGCCTTCACCGACCCGGCCAAATTCGTGGGCCCGGTCTACGACCGGACCGACGCGGAGCGACTGGCCGCCGAACGCGGCTGGACGGTCAAGCAGGACGGCGCCCACTGGCGACGCGTCGTACCGTCCCCCCGTCCACAACGCGTCGTGGAGACCCGGCTCATCCGGCTGCTGCTCAACTCGGGAGCGGTGGCCGTGTGCGCAGGAGGCGGCGGCGTACCGGTGATCCGAGACGAACAGGGGCAGCTGACCGGCGTCGAAGCCGTGGTGGACAAGGACCTCACCGCCGCCCTCCTGGCCGAGGCGCTCGACGCCGACGCGCTCCTGCTCCTCACGGACGTTCCCCACGTCTCGCTCGGCTACGGCACCCCCGGCGCCGAGCCCGTCGGACGGACCACACCCGCGGCCCTGAGAGCCCAGCAGTTCCCCGCCGGATCCATGGGACCCAAGGTCGACGCCGTGTGCCGGTTCGTCGAGCTCACCGGCGGAATGGCGGCCATCGGCGCTCTCGAAGACGCCCGAGCCATCCTCGACGGAGCCGCCGGCACCGTCGTCACACCCAGCGGCAGCTTTCGCGAAGCCCGCCACGACGGAACACAGGACCTGACATGACTCTGCAGAGCGCACCCGCATCCCCACAGCCGGCCAGAGCCAGAACGGACTCCGGCGCGCCCGGGGCCCCACGGCGGCGGCTTCGGTTCCCGTCCGCCTTCACCGTCCTGTTCGTCGTCACCGTCGCAGTCTGGGCCCTGACGTTCGTCATCCCCGCCGGCCGCTACGACACCAAGGACGGCAGCCCCGTACCGGGCACCTACCACTCCGTAGAACTGACCACCGGATTCTGGGAGCGGCTCAAAGACCTGTTCCTCGCCCCGGTCAACGGTCTGTACGGCGTCACCGATGCCGGGACCGGCCTCACCGCACCTGGCGGCACCGGCTCCTTCGCGGGCGCGGCCGGCGTGTTCCTCTTCATACTGGCCGTGGGCGCGTTCATCACCGTCACGATGCGCACCGGGGCACTCACGACGGGAGTGGCGCGCCTCGCGCAGCGTCTGCACCACCGCAGGACCCTGCTGCTGGTGGTCCTGCTGACGGTGTTCTCCCTCGGCGGGACCACGTACGGCATGGCCGAGGAAACCCTCGGCTTCTACGGGCTGATGATCCCCCTGATGCTGAGCCTGGGCTACGACCGCATGGTCGCCGCGACGGTCGTCATGGTGGGAGCCGGGGTCGGCACCCTCGCCTCGACCGTCAACCCCTTTGCCACCGGAGTGGCTTCCGACAGCGCCGGCATCGGCACGGGAGACGGCATCGTCCTGCGACTGGTGATGTGGGTCTGCCTGACGGCCCTGGCAGCCGCTTACGTCGTGCGCTACGCCCGCCGCGTCACCGAGGACCCCTCCCGGTCGCTGACACCCCTCACCGAGGACGACCTCCGCATCAAGGCCGAGGGTGGCGAAGCGGCGAAGCTCACGAGTCGCCAGCGCATGGTCCTGTGCCTCTTCGCGACCACGTTCCTCTTCATGATCTTCGCCGTCGTCCCCTGGTCCGATCTGCACGTCACCTTCCTGCCCACCCTCGGCTGGTACTTCCCCGAACTCGCCGCCCTGTTCATCGTCGCGGCGGTCGCAGTCGGGCTGGTCGGCGGCCTGGGCGAGAAGGGCACGGTGAACGCCGTCACCGCCGGCGCAGGGGACTTCATCGGAGCGGCGTTGATCGTCATGCTGGCCCGCGGAGTCACGGTGATCATGAACAACGCCAGTGTCACCGACACCATCCTCGACGTCCTGCGGAGCGCGGTGGCCGACACCTCCTCCGGCGTGTTCGCCGTCCTGATGTTCCTGGTGAACCTCCCGCTGGCCTTCTTCGTCCCCTCCTCGTCCGGCCACGCGGCACTCGCCATGCCCATCCTCGCCCCCCTGGCCGACTTCGCCGGAGTGAGCCGGGCGTTGGTGGTGACCGCGTACCAGTCGGCTTCCGGATGGGTGAACCTCGTTACGCCCACCTCGGCCGTCGTCATGGGAGGCCTCGCCCTTGCCAAGGTCCGCTATGACCGGTACCTGCGCTTCATGGCACCACTGATGGGTGCTCTGCTGGTGGCCGTCGCCGGATTCCTCGCACTCGGTGCGGCAGTGCGCTGAATCGCTACGGGGCAGGCAAGTGGCCGGCTGGTCGGGACACCGACCAGCCGGCCACCGTCGTGTGCCCGGCACGAGGCGGACCTGTGGGCTCCGCCGGACGGCGCCGACAGGGCCCTGGGCGCTCCTCTGAGCCGCGACCGTGAGCTCGAGCAGGGCATGGTGTCCGTGGCCGCTCAAGGTGGTGGGGCCTCATGCCCGGACTGCCGGCCATCGGAGCGACTGCACGGGCGCGATTCCCGTCCTCGCTGTGGACCGGCAGTGCGACAGCGCCGACCGGCCACCGGTGGGGCGCTCGCCCCACCGGATGGCCGTCTCGCTGCGGCTGCTGATGCGGATATGCTCGCGGCGTCGGGCGGCCACCCATCGGGGCTGGCAGGCCTGAGAGTTGCGTCGGCGGCAGGCGGGCGGGCAAGGCCTGCACGGACGCTTTGGTCGAGGTGGTGGGGACGCGCGGGGACTGCCGCAACGGTCCTTCCCGGCCGGCCTGTGGACCCGGACCGACCGCCCCATCGCGCCCCTCGCCGCAGTGGCTTCCGTCTTTTCCACCCGGTACGACAAGCAACGCACCGACCACTGCGGTCGCAGCACACCAGGAGCCCTCGTCGCGCAGCTGCGCGACGAGGGCTCCTGGTGTCAAGGGGCGACGGCGTCCGTCGGGGGACCGCAGCCGGGGTGTATCCGTCCTTGGTGAGGCTCGCGACGATCAGAGATGAGGGACGACCGCCACGGGCGTCGTGGCGTGGTGCAGCACTGCGTGGGTGACCGGGCCGATGTGTGCTCCGACCGCCGCCCGGCGTATGCGCCGTCCGACGACCAGCAGCGAGGCTTCCTTCGACGCTTCCACGAGGTGGCCTGCGGGCCGTCCCACCAGGCACTGCTCCTTGACCTCGACCTGGGGGAACTTGCCGCGCCACGACCGCAGTACGTCGGTGAGTGCGCTCGCCTCGCGCAGTCCCAGCGCGACGCCGTGGCCGGGGTCGGCCGCCGCAGGGTCGTACCCCTCGACCACCGGTACGCTCCAGCCGTGCACGACCCGCAGGGTGGCCGCTCGGGCAGCGGCGGCTTCGAAGGCGTACGCGAGCAGCTCGTCGCACGGCCTGGAGAGGTCGAGGCCGAGCACCACGTCGAGGCACTGCCCCTTGCGGTCCCCGTGGTCGCCCGTCCCGGGGAGCGGTTCACACTCGGCCCGTTCCCCGGCCCGTACGGCGACGACCGGACGCTCGGCGTGCGCGATGACGGGCAGGGACACCGATCCGGTCAGGAAGCCGGCCAGGCCACCCAGCCCTCGTGAACCCACGACCAGGACTTCCGCCTTCTCCGCGGCGGACAGCAACACCTCCGTGGGGCGGCCGTGCACCTGCTCGACGCTGATCTCCAGGCCGGGGTACGCCGCCCGCAGCCGGTCGGACGCGTCCTGGGTGACCTGCTCGGCGTAGTGCTGTGCGGCGGTCGCCCCCTCGCAGGGCGTGGTGTCCAGGCCGGTGAACGGGGCGTGGGTGAAGGTCCGTGACCAGTCCTGCCAGACGTGCAGGAGGTGCAGGGGCAGACGGCGCATCTGTGCCTCGTGGGCGGCCCAGTCCGCAGCGGCCAGCGACTCGGCCGAGCCGTCCACGGCGGCGATGACGGTACGTGACATGATTCCTCCGGGTGAGGGGTCTTCGGGTGGTTTGCGGCACTGGTCCGGGGACCGGCGGCCGGGCGTGCGGCGTCGCCCGGAACGTGTTACCGGGACGGAGTGATCAGCCCGTAATGGCCGTCGTAGCGGTGGTAGAGGACGCAACCCCGGCCGGTGGCCGTGTCGTTGAAGAAGACGAAGGGCAGCCCGGTGAGGTGCAACCGTGAAACGGCCTCGGTCACACTGCTCGTCGGCACGGGAACCGTGCTCACGCCGAGTAGACCGTCGACCTCCCGTTCCTGACCCAGAGGTCCCAGGGAAGCCATGCGATGCCGCCCGGTACGGACGTCGCGGTAGACGACGCTGTCGCGCCCGGAGGCCAGGTCCGTGAAGAGCCAGAAGTCGTGGTCCATGGCCTCCAGGTCGATCACGGCGTCCTCAGGCGTCTGGTGGACCAGGCTGAAGGACTTGTGCCGCACGATCCGGCGCTCTTCGGCGGGAACGTGATGCCGGTGCGGACGGTGGTCGTGCCCTGCGCCGTCCCGCGATGTCCGGCTGGGCGTGCCGTTGCGGTGGGGGCCGCCCGCCGCATACCGCCGTGGCCGGGTGAGCCGGGCAGCCAGGCGCTCCTGCAGGAGGTCGACCGCTTCGAACATGCTGTTCGCGGCCACGTGGGCGCGAACCATCCGGCCGTTGACGTCCACCACGGCCTGAGCCGTGGCCGGGCGGTTTGCCGAAGTGTTGACGGCTTGCGTGAGCTTCACCCGCACGGTCAGCACGGGTCCGCGCACGTGGCCGATCACCGCGAGCATCTTTCCCTGGGCGTACACGTCCGCGCCATCGGGCACCTGCCCTCGGTTGCGGACCTGGACGTCGGCTGTCCGGCTGGTCTTGAGACCGCTCATGGGAACTCCTCCTCGATCCCTTCCAGCCTGTCTGCCGGCGGCCGCTCCCGGGCAGAGCCGTCCGGACCCCGCCACGGAGCCACTGGTACCGACACCACCAGAGAAACCGGGACTTCCGGTCGGCCGGGCAAGGCCGTTCGGCCTACAGACCCAGAGACGGGTAAGTCGACGAGCCCCGGGCTGATATCGCGTGACGTGCCGGACCGGCAGCACGGCTCGGGTCGGCGGCTCCGGGTCGCCGCGACCGGCCGCGGTGACTGCGGCCGCTCAACCGACGGAAGAGCCCGTGGTGTCCCGCCCTGTTGTCAGTGATCGCTCTCGCGGCCGGCTGTCAGCCGGTTCACCACACCCACCACACCGTCCACGCGCCACGTGACCCTGATCAACGCCGCTGTATCGAGGGCAGGTTCGGATGAACCCGCCATGGTGACCATCCCGTCGCGAACGTCGATGCGGAGCCCGTCGATGCGGTGGGCGGCAGGCGCCCGGCCGGAGACGGCATCGGCGACGTCCGAGAGGATCTCCTCGTCCGTCCTCAGGAAGACGCGCAGCAGATCACGTCGCGTGGTGATGCCGATCAGACGGTCCTCCTCGTCCACCACCGGCAACCGGTCGACGTGGCGACGTTCCATGATGCGCGCGGCGTCGGCGACGCGCTGTTCGGGATGCACGGTTACAGCCGGGCTGGTCATCAGCTCGCCTGCCGCCAGGGCGGGTCCCGCGACGGAGTGGGCGTCGGCCGGTCGCCGTGGTGTGAGCGCCATCCGATGCCGCCCGGAGTCGTGCCGGCCGAGACAGCCCTGTTGCCTGGCAAGGTCTTTCCGTGAGACGACGCCCATGACCTTGTCGTCGTCATCCACCACCGGCAGCCCGCCGATCCGGTGGGCGATGAACATGCGAGCCAGTTCTTCGAAGGAGGTGTCCGGGCGGGCCTGGACCACCTCGCTGGTCATGACTTGGCCCACCGTCCGTTCTTCGACCATGGTGCTCATCTCCACTCGTCTCGCAGGTTTCCGCATACCGCCGATGGCACCACGACCTCTGACTGCCCGCCGACCGCTGTGCTCAGCGCGCAGGGGCCGGGAAGCCCCGGGTTCGTCTGCTCCTCATGCTTGCCGTTGCCTCCAGAGTGGGGCGGAGGACGGCCGGGGAACAGAACCGGTCAGGACCCGCACGCCGGGCCGTTCGGCCCGTGACAGGCCGGGCCGGGCGGGGCCCGCCGGGGAGAGGGCCCAACGGCCCTGGCGTGCACCCCGTTCGACCCCTGCCCGCGGCGCTACATGCCCCCCAGGCTGGCACCACTCGCATCGGCACCCAACGGAAGGGGCGGCGGAGATGACCGTACGCATCGGAATCAACGGCTTCGGACGCATCGGCCGGAACTACCTGCGCTGCGTCATGGAACGCGCGGAGACGAGCAACGGCACCCCCATCGAGGTGGTGGCCGTCAACGACCTCACCTCCCCGGCTGCGCTGGCCCATCTGCTCACCTACGACTCCACCTACGGCCGACTCCACCGCACCGTTGATCACGACGGCGAATCCATTACGGTGGACGGTCACCGCATCGCGGTCACGTCCCGGCGCGACCCCGCCGACCTCGGGTGGGACGCGCTCGGCGTGGACGTCGTCATCGAGGCCACCGGACGCTTCCGCACCAAGGAGGAAGCGGGCCGGCACCTGACGGCAGGAGCACGCAAGGTGCTGCTGTCCGTCCCCGGCAAGGGCGTCGACGCCACCATCGTCATGGGCGTCAACGAGTCCGCGTACGACCCGCGCGTCGACCACGTGATCTCCAACGCGTCCTGCACCACCAACTGCGTGGCCCCCATGATGAAAGTCCTCAGCGAGCGCTTCGGCATCGTCAAGGGACTGATGACCACCATCCACGGCTACACCAACGACCAGGTCGTGCTCGACGGCCCGCACAAGGACCTGCGCCGCGGCCGCACGGCCGCAGTGAACATCATCCCGACCAGCACCGGCGCCGCCCGCGCCGTCGGCCTGGTGCTCCCCGAACTCGCCGGCACCCTGGACGGCATCGCCGTGCGCGTGCCGGTCGAGGACGGCTCGCTGACCGACCTCAGCCTGGTACTGGCACGGCAGGTGTCCGCACAGGACGTCAACGACGCTTTCCGGGAAGCCGCCGAGGGACCGCTGAAGGGCGTCCTGAGGGTGAGCGATGCCCCTATCGTCTCGCGCGACATCGTCGGCGACCCCGCCTCGTGCATCGTGGACGCCCCGCTGACGCAGACCAACGGCGACCTGGTCAAGGTCTTCGGCTGGTACGACAACGAGTGGGGCTACACGAACCGTCTCGTCGACCTGACCCAGTACGTCGCCACGCTGCTCGACGCCCGGTGAGCCGGCGGCAGCCCGGGCGGCGGACGCCGTAGAGGCACGGAAGGCCCGGTGGTGGCGCAAGCCTCTGCGCTGCCACAGATGCCGGAGACCATCGGGCCCCGTCGAGGGACCTTCGGGACCTCCGCCGAGGACCCGTCCCGGGCAAGGCTGTAGGTGACAGGACGGAACGGGTGGCCACCCCGGTGGCCGGCCACGTGTGGCCACAGCGCCACCCACACCCAGGGAGCTTTCCATGACACAGGCGACCAGCGACCCCCGCACCACCACCGACGGCACCCCGTCGGACACGCTCATCGCCGTGAACCTATTGGTCGACAACGCCTCCAAGGCGCTCGCCGACTTCGAGTCCTTCACGCAGGAGCAGGTCGACCACATCGTCGCCAAGGCCTCGGTGGCCGCCCTGGATCAGCACACCGCCCTGGCCCGCTCGGCGGTGGAGGAGACCGGGCGGGGTGTCTTCGAGGACAAGGCGGCGAAGAACATGTTCGCCTGCGAGCACGTCACCCACAGCATGTCCCGGGCGAGGACGGTCGGCGTCATCGGCCGCGACGACATCGAGGGCATCATCGAGATCGCCGAACCCGTAGGTGTGCTCTGCGCGGTCACGCCCGTCACCAACCCGACGTCCACCACCATCTTCAAGGCGTTGCTGGCGCTGAAGACACGCAACCCCGTCGTATTCGCCTTCCACCCCTCCGCGCAGGCATGCAGCACCGAAGCCGCACGCATCGTGCGGGACGCCGCCGTCGCCGCCGGAGCGCCCGAGCACTGCGTGCAGTGGATCGAGGCTCCCTCGATCGAGGCCACGAGCCTCCTCATGCGACACCCAGGCGTCGCTCTGATCCTGGCGACCGGCGGCAACGCCATGGTCAAGGCCGCCTACTCGGCCGGCAAGCCCGCCGTCGGCGTCGGCGCCGGCAACGTGCCCGCCTACGTGCACCACAGCGCGGACCTGCGCCGGGCGGTCAACGACCTCGTCCTGTCCAAGTCCTTCGACAACGGCATGATCTGCGCGTCGGAGCAGGCGGTCATCCTGGACACCGACGTGTACGACGAGGCGCTCGCCGAATTCCGGCGCCTGCACGCGTACGTCGCCACGGCCGACGAGAAGCGGAAGCTGGAGACCTACCTCTTTCCGCCCGACCCGGCCGGCCGGCAGGGCCGCGTCAACCCGGCAGCCGTCGGACAGAGCCCCGACCGGATCGCCGAGCAGGCCGGGTTCACCGTACCCGCGGACACCTCGCTCATCCTGGCCGAGGCGAGCCACGTCGGGCCCGACGAGCCGCTGACGCGGGAGAAGCTCTGCCCCGTCCTCACCGTGCTGCGGGCCGGGTCCACCGAGGAGGGCTTCGACCTCGCGGCCGACATGGTCGACTTCCACGGGCAAGGACACAGCGCGGTGATCCACACCGGGGACCCGGCCCTCGCCGAGCGCTACGGCCGTCGTATGAAAACCGTACGGATCATCGTCAACTCGCCTTCCTCGCAAGGAGCGATCGGCGGCATCTACAACCGTCTGGTCCCGTCCCTCACCCTGGGCTGCGGTTCCTGGGGCAGTACTTCGGTCTCGGACAACGTCTCGGCCGCCCAGCTGCTCAACATCAAGCGCGTCACCACCCGGCAGAACAACATGCAGTGGTTCAAGGTGCCGCCGAAGATCTACTTCGAGCCCCAGGCCATCCGCTACCTCGCGGCAATGCCCGACGTCCACCGCGTCACCGTGGTCACCGACGCGACCATGACCAGGCTCGGTTACGTGGAGCGCGTCAGCCGTGTCCTGCAACAGCGGCAGCAACCCGTGACCATCCAGGTCATCGACGACGTCGAGCCGGAGCCGAGCATCGACTCCGTACAGCGTGGCGCCGCCCTCATGCGCGACTTCCGGCCGGACACCATCATCGCCCTGGGCGGCGGATCCCCCATGGACGCGGCGAAGGTGATGTGGCTGCTGTACGAACAGCCGGACGTCGACTTCGCCGACATGCGGCAGAAGTTCTCCGACATCCGTAAGCGCGCCTTCCGCTTCCCCGTGCTCGGCAAGCAGGCCCGCCTCGTCTGCGTTCCCACCACCTCGGGAACCGGCGCCGAGGTCACCCCCTTCGCCGTGATCTCCGACCCTACGACCGGCAAGAAGTACCCGCTGGCCGACTACGCCCTGACCCCCAGCGTCGCGATCATCGATCCCGTCCTGACCAACGACCTGCCGGCGTCGCTCGCGGCCGACAGCGGCTTCGACGCCCTCACCCATGCCACCGAGGCGTACGTCTCCGTCTATGCCAACGACTTCACCGACGGTCTGGCGCTGCACGCCATCAGGCTGGTCTTCGACCACCTCGAGGCGGCGGTCACCGGCGAGTCGGCACGGCGGAGCGTGGCACGGGAGAGGATGCACAACGCGGGCACCATCGCCGGCATGGCCTTCGGCAACGCCTTCCTCGGCATCGTCCACGCCATGTCCCACACCCTGGGCGCCACCTTCCACATCGCCCACGGGCGGACCAACGCGATCCTCCTGCCGCACGTGATCCGCTACAACGGCACCGTTCCCGGCAAGCTGACGGGATGGCCCAAGTACGAGAGCTACCGCGCGCCCGAGAGGTTCCAGGACATCGCCCGTGCCCTGGGGCTCCCCGCATCCACCCCCGCCGAGGGCGTGGCCTCGTACGCCGCCGCGGTGGAACGCCTGCGGGACGCCGTGGGCATCGAACCGTCCTTCCGCGCCCTGGGACTTGACGAGGCCGCCTTCATCGGCGCGCTGCCGCAGCAGGCACTGAACGCCTATGAGGACCAGTGCGCCCCGGCCAACCCGCGCATGCCGATGCTGGACGACATGGAGGACATCATGCGCGCGGCCTACTATGCCGGGCCGCGGCCCCTTCCCTCCTTCTGACCGCGCGTAGGGCGGCGGCCCCTCTGCGGGCGGGCCGCCGAGACCGTGTGGACCCGGGGTCCAGGGCAGCCATCTGGGGCGCGGCCGCGCATGAGGGCCATCCGGCCCTGGCCTAAGGTCCCGCTCGCACGGCACGATGCAGTGGATCCGCCGGCGGGCGGAAGACTCGGCGAACTCGGAGTGTGCGATGACGGACAGCAGCGGCGGCCTCACCGGGAAGGAACCGGTCAGGGTCTTCCTCCTCGACGATCACGAGGTCGTGCGCCGCGGTGTGCACGATCTGCTGGACGCCGAGCCGGACCTGACCGTGGTAGGGGAGGCGGGCACGGTCGAGCAGGCGCTCGTCCGTGTGCCCGCGCTGCGCCCGCAGGTCGCCGTCCTGGATGTGCGCCTGCCGGACGGGGACGGCGTGAGTGTCTGCCGGGAGCTGCGCTCCCGCATGCCCGACCTCGCCTGCCTGATGCTGACGTCATTCGACGACGAGGAGGCGCTGCTCGACGCGATCATGGCCGGCGCGTCCGGATACGTGCTCAAGCAGATCACCGGAACCGACCTGGTGAACGCCGTGCGGACGGTCGCCTCCGGCCAGTCCATGCTGGACCCCGGCGCTACGGCGCGGGTGATGGCCCGGCTGCGCGGCGGACCTCAGCAGGAGGAGCTTCCACAGGGTCTGCCCGGCCTTACGGAGCGCGAGCGTGAGATCCTCGCTCTTGTCGGGGAAGGGCTGACCAATCGTGAGATCGGTCAGCGGCTCTACCTGGCGGAGAAGACGGTCAAGAACAACATCTCCCGGCTACTCGCCAAACTGGGCGTCGAACGGCGAGTGCAGGCCGCCGTCATCGCCACGCAGGCTCTGGCCGCCCAGGGAGACCAGAGCGGGCGGCTCGGCAAGGTGTGACGGCTGTGCCGGGATCTGAGCGCAGGTTCACGCGCCCGCGAAACGGCTGAGCGGCCCGGCCCGGCGTCCTTCTCGGACGTCGGGCCGGGCCGCTTCCGCATGTCTGCCGGAGAGGCCGGCCGGGGCCGTCGCCGAAGCGGGGCGGGGCCGTCAGGCGTGCGACACGACAGCTACGGGGCAGCGGGCGTGGTGCCAGAACCGGATGAGCGACCGACCGCTCGGCGGTGTGCGCTCGTGTGGGGCCTACAGGACCCGCAGCAGGGACCTGTGGCCCCTCGGCGGGCGGGTCGTGGGCAGGCCACCGTGGAGATGCAAGGCCTTCCCCGTTCTCCCGAGGAGCCGTTCATGTCCCGCACCGTCACCGTCGGCTTCGACGGATCCCGTGAGAGCCTCGCCGCCGTGGACTGGGCTGCCGGGGAGGCAGTGCGCCGCGCGGCGCCGCTCCGGATTCTCCAGGTCTGGAGCAAGGACGACGATCCGCGTACGCGCCTGGTGGCCCCGGCGACCGCTCAGGCGTGGGGTGAGCGGACGCTCGGTACGGCGGGGAGGCGACTGCGCCGACGCCACCCGGGTCTGCGGACCGAGACGCAATGGGTCTGCGGTGACCCGGTGGAGGAGCTGTGTGCCGCCGCGGTCGAGGCGGAGCTGTTGGTGCTCGGCTCCCGTGGCCTGGGCAGGCCGGCCGGCTTCCTCGCCGGGTCCGTGTCGCCGGCTGTGCTCGCCCGGACCCGGTGCCCCCTCGCCTTGGTCCGACCGCACAACCGTCCGGCTGCCGGGAAGGACGGGCCGGCCGGAGAGGTCGTGGTCGGCCTGGACGTGTCCGCACCCGGCGACGAGGTGCTCGCCTTCGGGTTCGCGGCGGCCGCCCGGTACGGCTGCGGTCTGCGGGTACTGCACACCTGGGCCGTTCCGGCGCTCTACGGAGCCGACATGGGCGCCGCCCTGCAACTGATGTGGGCGGAGGTCGCGCAGGACGCGCGCCGGGCGCTCGACGAGGCGCTGGCCCCGTGGACGGAGAAGTACCCCGGTGTGTCCGTCGTCCGTGAATGCCGCCAGGGCCGGCCTGCGCAGGACCTCGCGGAAGCCTCGCGAGCGGCCCGGCTGGTCGTGGTGGGTCGCCGGAACCGGCGTGCGCGGATCGGCACGCACATCGGGGCCGTCACCCACGCAGTCATCCACCACTCCCTGGCTCCCGTCGCGGTCGTGCCGCACGACTGACCGACCGAACCGGCCGCTACCGTGCGGCATGCCGCCCCGCTTCCCGGGACCCGACATCCACCGAAGAGACAGGCGAGCAGCCATGACCACCTATGTGTACGACTTCTCCGAGGGCGGCCGGGACATGGCCGGTCTCCTGGGAGGCAAGGGAGCGAACCTCGCGGAGATGGCGCGCATGGGCCTGCCCGTGCCGCCCGGCTTCACCGTCACCACCGAAGCCTGCCGGATCTTCCTCGCCACGGGGCAGGCTCCGGACGGCCTCGACCGGCAGATCGGCGAGCATCTCGCGGCGCTGGAACGAGCCGCCGGGAAGCGGCTCGGCCAGGTGGACGACCCGCTCCTGCTCTCCGTCCGCTCGGGGGCGAGGTTCTCGATGCCGGGCATGATGGAGACCATCCTCGACATCGGGCTGAACGATCTCTCGGTCCTGGGCCTGGCCAAGATCCCCGAGCGCGAACGCTTCGCCTGGGACTCCTACCGGCGCCTCGTGCAGATGTTCGGCAGTACGGTCATGGGCGTCGACGGCTCCCACTTCGAGGCGGCGCTCGCCGCCGTCAAGCAGCAACACAGCCGGGGCGACGACACGCAGTTGGACACCTGCGACCTCATTCGGATCGTCGAGACCTTCAAGGACCTGATCCACGAGCGGACCGGGGAGGAATTCCCGCAGGATCCGGCCGAGCAACTCCGGCGGGCGGTACTCGCCGTCTTCACCTCTTGGAACGGCGACCGCGCACGCCTGTACCGCCGGCGCGAGCACATCCCGGACGATCTGGGCACCGCGGTCAACATCCAGACCATGGTCTTCGGCAATCTCGGTCCGGACTCAGGCAGCGGCGTCGCCTTCACCCGGGATCCGGCAACCGGCCGACCGGGCGTCTACGGCGACTACCTTCCCAACGCCCAAGGGGAAGACGTCGTCGCCGGCATCCGCAACACCGTGCCCCTCCAGGACTTGGCCGGTCTCGACCCTGCGTCGTTCGCGCGGCTGCGCGGCTACATGGACCGGCTGGAGGCCCACTACCGCGATCTGTGCGACATCGAGTTCACCATCGAACGCGGCACACTGTGGATGCTCCAGACCCGCGTCGGCAAGCGCACGGCCCAGGCCGCCTTCGCCATCGCCTCCCAGCTCGCCGACGAAGGACTGATCAGCGAGCGGGAGGCGCTGGGCCGGGTCGGCGGCGAGGCACTCGCACGGCTGATGTTCCCCCGCTTCGCCACCACGGACTCGAGCGAGGTCATCGCGCGGGGCGTGCCCGCCTCACCGGGCGCGGCCGTGGGAGCCGTCGTGTTCGACTCCGCGGAAGCGGTCCGCAGGGCGGCCGCCGGCGAGAAGGTCGTTCTCGTACGTCAGGAGACGACGCCCGACGACCTGCCGGGCATGGTCGCCGCCCAGGCGGTGCTCACCAGCCGGGGCGGGAAGACCAGCCACGCCGCGGTCGTCGCGCGCGGCATGGGCAAGGTGTGCGTGTGCGGGGCGGAGGGCATCGTCGTGGACACCCGGCAGCGGCGCTTCAGCGCCGGTGGCGTGACGGTCCCCGAAGGCTCGGTCGTCTCCGTCGACGGGTCGGAAGGCGTGGTGCGCCTCGGCTCCGTACCCCTGGTCGACTCCGACGTCATGCGGTATTTCGAGGAGGGAGGCGTGCTGCCGGCCGACGGCACGGCCCGGCAGCCGGTGCGTGATGTGCACCGGCTCATGCGGCAGGCGGACGCCGTGCGGGGCCTGGAGGTCAGGGCGAACGCGGACACCCCCGAGGACGCGGCCCGCGCCCGTCGCTTCGGTGCCCAGGGGATCGGCCTGTGCCGTACCGAGCACATGTTCCTCGGCGACCGGCGCCCCCTGGTCGAGGCGATGATCCTCGCGCACGGCGGCACCGAACGAGAGGCGGCACTTGCGGCGCTGCTGCCGCTCCAGAGGCAGGACTTCATCGGCATCCTCGAAGCGATGGACGGCCTGCCGGTCACCGTCCGGTTGCTCGACCCGCCACTTCACGAGTTCCTGCCGGACCGCACGGAACTCGCCGTCCGTCTCGCACGCGGCGAAGCGCTCGGAACACCGGCCGATCCGCACGACAGCGAACTCCTGGCGGCCGTCACGCGCATGCACGAGGAGAACCCGATGCTCGGCCTGCGCGGCGTGCGCCTGGGGCTGGTGGTACCGGGGCTGGTGGCCATGCAGGTACGGGCCCTGGCCGAAGCAGTCGTGGCGCGCAGGCGTGCGGGCGGCGACCCTCGGGCGGAGATCATGGTCCCGCTGGTGGACGCGGTCGAGGAGCTCCACCTCGTAAGGGAGGAAGTGGACCGGGTCCTGGCAGAGGTTTCGCTGGAGACCGGCGTCGACGTCACCTGCCCGGTCGGAACCATGATCGAACTGCCCAGGGCGGCTCTCACCGCCGGCCGGATCGCGAAGGAGGCGGCGTTCTTCTCCTTCGGCACGAACGACCTGACACAGACCACCTGGGGATTCTCCCGCGACGACGTCGAAGCCGCGTTCTTCTCCGCGTACCTCGACAAGGGCGTCTTCACCGTCTCCCCGTTCGAGACGATCGACCGTGAAGGCGTCGGCCGGCTGGTGCGGATCGCGGTCGAGGAAGGCCGGGCAGCTCGCCCGGACCTGAAGATCGGCGTGTGCGGGGAACACGGAGGGGACCCCGCTTCGGTCCACTTCTTCCACGGGGCCGGCCTGGACTACGTCTCCTGCTCGCCCTTCCGCGTCCCGATCGCCCGCCTTGAGGCCGGCCGGGCAGCCCTGGAAGCGAACGGCACCGACGCGAGCGCATAGCCCCCGCACCGTGCTGCCCGGGGGCGCGGAGAGCCGCGTCGTCATGGACCCGTACCCGCCGCGGCTGCCGGGTAGGGCTCGTGACGCTCTGCGGGAGGGCCCATGGTCCCTCGCCCCGACGGGACCACAGGCCCTCTCCGCCCCGCTCACCGGGGCCGGTCAGCGGGATCCGCCTTGCCTCTTCGACCCTGGCCGGCGACACAGCCGGCGGGAACCATCAGCAGTGAGAAAGGGCGATCGCCCACCTCGCCTCCGCCCCGGCCCAGGAGATGACGACATGACCGTGACCGTCCAGCACTCTGCCGACCCCGGCCCCCTCGTCACCCGGTCGTGGCGTGGTTTCACCGGCGAGGAGTGGCAACGACACATCGATGTCCGTTCCTTCATCCAGGCCAACTACACGCCCTACGAGGGCGATGCCGCATTCCTCGCCGGTCCCACGGAGCGCACCCGCACCGTGTGGAAGACCGTCACCGCGCTCTTCCCGGAGGAGCGCCGCAAGGGTGTGCTCGACGTGGACACCGCCATGCCGTCCACCATCACCTCCCACGCGCCCGGCTACATCGACCGCGACCTGGAACTGATCGTCGGATTGCAGACCGATGCTCCGCTGAAGCGGGCGGTCATGCCCAACGGCGGGCTGCGGATGGTGGACAACGCGCTGCGCGCGTACGGCTTCGAACCGGATCCGTTCGTCACCAAGGTCTTCGGCACGTACCGCAAGACCCACAACGACGGTGTCTTCGACGCCTACACCCCCGAAATGCTGGGTGCCCGCAGGGCCGGCATCATCACCGGCCTGCCAGACGCCTACGGGCGAGGCCGCATCATCGGCGACTACCGCCGCGTCGCGCTGTACGGAACCGCCCGGCTGATCGAGGCCAAGCGAGCCGAGCGGACCCGGCTGGACGAGACACCGTCCACGGCCGACGTGATCCGCGACCGCGAGGAACTGGCCGAGCAGATCAGGGCACTGGGCGAGCTGGAACGGATGGCCGTCTCCTACGGCTGCGACGTGTCCCGTCCCGCAGCCACCGCGCACGAGGCCATCCAATGGCTCTACTTCGGCTTCCTCGCCGCCGTGAAGGAGCAGAACGGCGCGGCGATGTCACTGGGCCGCACCTCCACCTTCCTGGACGTCTACCTCCAGCGTGACCTCGACGAAGGGAAAATCGACGAGGGCCGCGCCCAGGAACTCATCGACGACTTCGTGATCAAGCTGCGGATCGTGCGGTTCCTGCGCACACCGGAGTACGACGCGCTGTTCTCCGGCGACCCCACCTGGGTCACCGAGTCCATCGGCGGCATCGGAGAGGACGGCCGTTCCCTGGTCACCCGCACGTCCTTCCGCCTTCTCCAGACCCTGTACAACCTCGGCCCCGCCCCCGAGCCCAACCTGACCGTGCTGTGGTCCCCCCTGCTGCCGGCGGGCTTCAAGCAGTTCTGCGCCCAGACATCCGTCGACACCAGCTCCATCCAGTACGAGTCCGACGACCTCCTTCGCCCCCGCACCGGCGACGACACCGCGATCGCCTGCTGCGTCTCCGCGATGGCGGTGGGCAAGCAGATGCAATTCTTCGGTGCCCGTGTGAATCTGGCCAAGGCGCTGCTGTACGCCATCAACGGCGGCCGCGACGAGATGAACGGCGAGCAGGTCGCCCCGGCGACGGCCCCGCTGACCGGCGAGCAGCTCGACTACGCCGATGTGGCCGACGCGTACGACCGCACGCTGGACTGGCTCGCCGCGACCTACGTCAACGCGCTCAACGTGATCCACTACATGCACGACAAGTACGCTTACGAGCGCATCGAGATGGCCCTGCACGACCACCCGGTGCATCGGACGATGGCCTGTGGCATCGCTGGGCTGTCCGTGGCGGCCGACAGCCTCTCGGCCATCAAGCATGCCCGTGTCAGGGTCATTCGGGATGCCACCGGGCTCGCCGTCGACTACCACGTCGCGGGCGACTACCCGACCTACGGCAACGACGACGACCGCGCCGACCGCATCGCGGTCGACCTGGTCCGCTCCTTCATGGCCAAGGTGCGCCGCCACCCGGCCTACCGGGGGGCCGAGCACACACAGTCGGTGCTCACCATCACCTCCAACGTCGTCTACGGCAAGCACACCGGCAACACCCCCGACGGCCGCCGTGCGGGTACGCCTTTCGCCCCGGGCGCAAACCCGATGAACGGACGTGACCGACACGGGATGGCGGCATCGGCGCTGTCGGTCGCGAAGATCCCATATGACCAGGCCCGCGACGGCATCTCCCTGACGTCCACCATCACACCGGAGGGCCTGGGGCACGATCCGGCCGAACGTGCGGAACACCTCGTCGGAATCCTCGACGCCTACACCGCCGCAGGCGGTTTCCACATGAACGTCAACGTCCTCGACCGAGCCACCCTCGAGGACGCCATGGAACACCCGGACAACTACCCCGACCTGACCATCCGCGTCTCCGGCTACGCCGTCAACTTCGTCCGCCTCACGCGCGAACAGCAACTCGACGTCATCAACCGCACCTTCCACGGTGCGCGATGACCACGGGCCGCATCCACTCCTGGGACCTGTCCACCGGCGTGGACGGGCCCGGCACCCGGTTCGTTCTCTTCCTCAGTGGCTGTCAGCTGCGCTGCCTGTACTGCGCCAACCCCGACACCTGGCACATGCGCGACGGGCAGCCGGTCACCGTGGACGAAGTGGTGGGGCGCATTGAGCGGTACCGGCAGTTCACCACCTTGGCCGGTGGAGGCGTGACGCTGACCGGAGGGGAGCCTCTGCTCCAGTCCGCCTTCACCGCCGAGGTGTTCCGACGCTGCAAGGAGCTCGGCCTGCACACCGCACTGGACACCTCCGGTGCCCTCGGCACTCGCGCCGACGACGCGCTCCTGGCCGATACCGACCTGGTCCTGCTCGACATCAAGTCCTTCGACGCCGGCGTCTACCGGCGCCTGACCGGCGGCCACCTTGCACCCACCCTCAACTTCGCCACCCGGCTGAACCGTCTCGGCGTCCCGACCTGGATCCGCTACGTCCTGGTCCCCGACTGGACCGACGATCCGGCTGCCATCGATGGGCTGGGCCGCGTCCTCGCGGAACTGGACAACGTCGACCGCGTCGACGTCCTGCCTTTCCACAAACTCGGAACCCACAAGTACGACTCGCTCGGCATCCCCTTCCCGCTCCGCGACAATCCGGTTCCGGACGCCGCACTGGTCGAGCGCGTTCGCGACCAGTTCCGGGCGCACGGCTTGCGGGCACACTGAACCAGCCGGATGCGCGCCACATGAGACGCCTCTTCCGGGCCCGTGACCATCAACTTCTCCTTGCAGCCGCCTCCACGCTACGAGGAAGGTCATGCGCACCGAACGCCGAGTGTGGGGCGCAGCCCGGGTACACCGATGGCCGGCAACCCTGTTCGGGTGCAGACCCTGTGCCGAGCTGAGACGACAGGCGCCGTTCTAGCTGCCGGACCCGTGCGGTAAGGCGCTTGTTGGCCTCCAGCGCGTTCGCGAGGTTGGTTTGGACGTCCGGCTCACCGCCGCCATCCGCCCATCTTCCGTGGGTGCGCTGGCAGCGACGTGGACGCGTTCGAGCAAGTTGGGATGGCCGTAGAGGAATGTCCGGTCGAGTTGAGCCGTGCGGGCGAGGCTGGAGATGGTGATGTCCCCGCCGGACTTCACCGCGGCGTCGATGGCCTTCAGGACGCGTTCGCGGCGGCGGGCAGAGTCGGCCCGCTTCCCGTCGATCACGGGGTTGGCCATCCGCTAGGCCTTTCAGGGCGGAGACCTTCGGGCGGTCTGATCCTGGGCAGGTCGCGGGAGACGACGCGGCGGGTGCGGCGGCAGCCGACGACGGGGCCGGTCTGCTCGACCGGCACGTCCCCCTCGACCCAGACCAAGCCGCGCGGCGGCTCGGCGTCCGCACGGTCGATTGAGCCAGGTCGTCAAGCTCGGTTTCGTCTCGCCGGAGGGCTCGGTGGAGGTAGGCCTCACCGGGACCGATCGCAGACTGGACCGCGTACATGTCCGTCGTCCGCGAGGCGGCCGTGCCCCTGGCCGCGCTCCGAGAAGGCACGGTCAGCCCGGTCTCCGGCGTGCTGCCGAGTTGGTCGGGCGTCGGGTTTTGGGTGGGTCGTCTTGGAGCATGGGCAGCAAGACGTCCTGGAGATCGGCCGCCGGGAGCAACGCGGCCTTCGTCGTCTACTTCAGCAGGCCGCTCAGGCCGGAGGCATCGGTCGGGGTCGGCGACAGCCCGGAAACGAGGCCGGTGGCCTGCCGCTTCGCGTCGCGGACCGTCGGGGCGAGGAAGCCCAGAGACAGGAGGTTGTCCAGACTGAGTGGACCGGCGGAGGAGTTGATGCCCTGGGGCGCAGCGGCGGGAGCGGCTTGGGCGGCAGGCGCGGAGATGAGCCCGAGGATGACGGTCAGGGGAGCGCCTGCCGCGATGCGGGCAGCGGCGTGGTGGGCCATGACCACCCCAACGCTGCTGGCGTCGTCCGGTGAGGCACGAGCTACACGTTCGAAACCACTGTCGACGTGGCGGCCGACGCTCCCTGCACGGCCACCAACACCGCCAGCGTGCTTGACCTCGGCGCCCCCGGCGGCGACTCCGTGCATGACCGGACCGCCATCACCGGCGGCGACTGCGACGGCAGCAACGGTGATCGTGGGTCGATCCTTCCCGTCAACCTCAATGGCGTTCTCCCGATGTTCAACGACATCAGCACGAACAACAACACAGTCCTGGAGCCGCCAACGCCAACAAGCAGACCTTTGGGCTGAACGCCCCCTGATGCGAGTGACGTCCTCCTGACCCTCCGGGGAGATCGTCGCCCACCTCGCTGAGGTATGCGGCACGGAGATGTCCAAGAAGGCCGTTTGCGCCATTACCGACACGGCCCTGGACTTGATGGGGAACGGCGCACCCGTCCGCTCGATGCCACGTATTCGGTCGTGTTCACCGGCTGGATGCAAGCAAAGATCAGAGCAGTCTGCCTGGCAGTTGCGGCGCTTCCGCAGTCCGCAGGAATCGCTTCCGCCACCCCTGCGCCTGGGCACCGCAGAGGCCGAGCACGTCGTGCGCCGCTGCACCCGCGGCAGGCCGTTGAACCGGCCGCCGCCGAATCCGCTATCCGGCGGTCGGCCGCGTACGGGCATGGGGCGGCCCCAGGCGGTGGCCCGGGGCCGCAGGCTGGCTGGGTGGGTCGGTCAGGGGTCGAGAACATCTCGGCTCCAATGACCACCGCGCGTTCATTGGGGTGGGATGCGGCGAGGATGTCGCGGGCCGTCTTGAAGGCGTCGAGGAACCCCGCGCATGCTCCGCCGACATCGGTGGCCCAAACCCGGTCTGCGCCGAGACGGTGCTGTACCCGGCAGGCTGTGGCGACCGCGAGCTGATCGGGTGCGCTGCCGAGCCGTCCGACACGGTCTTGTGGCAACGGTCGAATTCCATATGGAGACGAGTAGAACCCTTGGTGGGGACCTTCGGCCCCGACGAGGTACCTAGGGCCCCTCTTCTGTCCGGCGCTGGGGTGTCAGCGTGGAGCTGCCCCCAATAGCGGTCGGCGAGGAGGAGCTATCGAGAACAACAGCAGAAGTCCGGACCTCGGATCGGTCATCGTCGGTGTCGATGGGTCCGAGCCTGCCCGGTGGGCGGCGCTCTGGGCTTCGGACGAGGCTGCGCGGCGCCGTCGCCCCCTGCACATCGTGTACGGGTCTGACGTCGACGGCCGGGTCCTCGAGCTTTCGGACGACGACATGGAACGGGTCCGTGTCGCAGGGCGTGAACTGCTGGACGTTACGGCCGAGGCCGTGCAGGCCCGGCATCCCGCGCTCTCGGTCACGACGGAGTTCAGCCGTAGCGGGCCTGCGGTGAGCCTGCGCCGGGCCGCGAGCGACCGCGGGACCCTCGTCGTCGGCAACCGGGGACCGGGCGGATTCAGCTCCTTGACCCTGGGCTCGGTCGGCCTCAAGGTCGCTGCGGACGCTCGTACCCCCGTGATCGTCGTGCGGGGGAGCGAGCACGAGGCCGTGAACGGTGTCGTGCTGGCCGCCGTGCGCGACGAGCGCGATCTCCATTGCGTCCGTCACGCCGCGCGTGAAGCCGAGCTGCGCAAGGCCTCGCTTCGGCTGCTGTACGTACAGGGCGTCCTGCAGTCCGTCGTCTCCGCGGCGGGAGCAGCCGATGGCCAGAACGGGGTCGCCGGCCACCGTGGGCAGAGCTTGAAGGTCGTAGCCGAGCAGATCCGGGCCGAGTGCCCCTCGCTGACGGTCCAGGCGGACGCGGAGAGGAGTGTGTCCGTCGCCGGGGTGCTGGTGGAGGCCTCCCGCCATGCCGATCTGCTGGTCATGGGTGGGCGCCGTTCGCCCGGCTACCTCGGGCGCACCCTGGGGCGCGTGACGCACAGCCTGCTGCACCATGCGCACTGCCCCGTCGAACTGATCCCGCGGCACGCCGACGAGCCCAGGAGCGAGGCGTCATGACGACCACTGAGATGGCCACCACCGAAGCCGGCGAGATTCTCGTCCGCATTGACCCGGCGGAAAACTGGTACGCGAGCCTGGCTCGGGCGGCAGCCGAGGCCGAGAAGCGCGGGCTGGGGCTTCGCCTCGTCCTCACCACGGCCCCTCAACAAGATCTGCCCCCTGCCACCGAGAGCCGAAGTGCCACGACCGGCCAGTGCCCCTCAGAGGCGGAACGGTGGGGCGAGGAAGACGTCCGCCGTGAAGAACGAGACACAGGCGGAACGCAGTAGCGCCAGGCAGACGCCGAGCCCGGCCGGTGGACATCACCCGGCCGGGCTCGGCGCGCATGGGTTGCTCCCAGGTCTGTGGTCAGCCACGGACGGTCAGGGCAACCCGGCACACGTGATCGCTTCAAGCGTGGGGTACGACCGCGACCGGGGCTGTGGCGTGGTGGAGGACAGCGTGGGCGACCGGGCCGAGATGGGTGCCGAGGGCGGAGCGGCGTATCCGCCGGCCGACGACGACCAGTGAGGCGTCTGCCGAGGCTTCGACGAGCTGGTTGGCGGGTTGCCCCGCCGAGCAGTCCACTTCGACACGGACTTCGGGGTACTTGTCACGCCAGGGCCGCAGTTCGTCGGCGAGCGCCGTCGCCGTGGAGGTCGCCATGCCGTCCCGTACCACGGGCGCGAGCAGCGCCGGGTCGAACGCGAAGGCGGGCGGCATGCTCCAGCGGTGGATCACACGCAGTGGGGCCCGGCCTACGGACGCCGCGTCGAAGGCGTGGTCGAGGAGCTCGGCAGACGGGTGGGAGAGGTCCAGCCCGAGCACGACAGGCCGGTCGTTGTCTTTCCGTGGTGCGTCACCATCAGACGCGGGCAGGCAGTCGGCGTCCAGCCAGGCGCCCGGCCGCACGACCACGACCGGGCGCTTGGCCTGGGCGAGCACGGCCTGGGAGACGGATCCGACGAGGAATCCTGTCATCGCCCCCAGTCCGCGCGAGCCGAGTACCAGTACCTCGGCCTCCTGTGCGGCAGCGACCAGGACGGTCAGCGGCCGCCCGTCCACCTGCTCCGTGGTGATCTCCAGGCCGGGGTGTCGCTCGGTCAACTGCAACGCGACCTCCCGGGGGATGCGCTCACCCCAGTACTGGGGTGACGGGGTGGCCTCGGTCTGCGACGCGTATCCGTAGGGCGGGATCCACTCTTCCATGGCGTGCAACAGCTTGAGGGGGAGCCGGCGCCGCCGGGCTTCCCGGGCGGCCCACTCGGCGGCGGCAAGAGATGCAGGGGATCCGTCGATTCCCGCAATGACCGTACGTGACATGGTGTTTCCTCCGGAGCCTATGGGGCGAGTACCGTCGTCCGTCGCCGGCGGTGTGTGTCCCACCCTTCCGTTCCGTACCGTGGGGGAGCGATGGTCCAGGAGACCCGGGGAACGGGCCGAACGTCCCTCGTCGCCCGGCCGGACAGTGGCTGTGCCGGACACGGACGTGCGCGGTGCCCACACCAGTCACTGAGCACCTGGTACGCGAAGCGGCCCGCGTCCCTCACAGAGGGAACGCGGGCAACGGCGATGCGGAGCGCTGTGAATGGTCAGTCGTGGGGGATGACGGCCACCGGCGTCCGGCAGTGGTGCAGGACCGCACGGGTCACGCCTCCGGTGTGGGGACCGAGCCGGGATTGGCGGTTGCGGCGGCCCATGACGAGGAGGCCGGCCGTGTGGGAAGCCTCCACCAACCGTCGCGCGGGGTGGCCGGGGCGGATCTCCCCTGTGACGCGCAGGCCGGGGTACGCATGCCGCCACTGCTCGATCACCTGCGTCAGGTCTCGTGCGGTCCTCGCGTCCGCAGCTCCGGGCGCCATGGCCGAAGCGGTCAGTGCCGCATCGCTGCCGAGCCCCCGCTGGGTATGCGGGCTGTGTACGACTCGCAGGGGTACACCGAGCCGGTGGGCCCGGGAGAAGGCGTGGTCCAGAACTTCGTCGCACGGGTGCGAGAGGTCCAGGCCGAGGACGATGCCGCCGTTCGGGATCGGAGCGCGGCCCGGAACCAGGACGACAGGATGCCGGGTACGGGCGACCACGGACAGGGCCACCGAACCGGACACGAACCCGGCGACCCCGCTCAGACCGCGGGAACCGAGCACCAACAGCTCGGACTCCTCGGCGGCCCCGCACAGAACGGTGGCCGGCTCGCCGCACAGCTCCTGCGCGACCACGTCCAGGCCCGGATGCGTGCGCCGTATCCGCTCGGCCGTGGAGCGCGGGTCCACGTCGTACGGCTCCTGCCGGGTGCGAGAGCCGATGAGCGGTGAATGGACGTCCGGTTCCAGGCCCCACACGTGCACGAGGCGAAGGGCGAGACCGCGTCGGCGCGCTTCGTCCGCGGCCCAGGCGACGGAGGCCAGGCTCTCGCGGGATCCGTCGAGCCCGACGGTGATCGCCCGGGACCGGCGGACCCCGAGATCGGGTGGAGAGGTTGGCGCGGGGTGGAACACGGAAGGACCTCCGGTCTGAAACGGCGAGCCGTGCTGTTGGGAGAGGTGAGCCGCAGCTCAGGCGAAGACGGCCTTGAGGGCACGCAGTGCCGTCAACGGGTCGGACAGCGCGTGGTAGACGGCCGGAACCTCCTTGTCGACGCCCAGCAGTTCGTACACCGCGTGCATCGCCCCGCGGACGGAGTACTCGACGGTGAAGACGACGTCTTCGGGGATCTCGGTGAACTGCCCGAGGAAGGCGAAGTTTGTCGACCCGGAGGGGATCACCAGCGGCCGGTCGTGGATGTCACGGCGCTCGAACTGGCTGGTGATGTAAGGCATCATCACCGTCGTGACGGCAGTGGTGGCGCACACCTCGTCGGCGATGTCGTCGAAGCCGAGGTGCCCGAGCAGTTCGACGAGGATCTCCTGTCCCGTGGCCTCCGACATCCTCTTGCCGGTCAACTCGCCCGGTTCGTCCACGAACAGCCCGTACCCCCAGAGGGTGAAGACGTCCTCGGGCTGGCCGGCGAAGTGCGGCTGGTGGGGCACGACCACCGACATCAGCCAGCGCGAGTCCTTGAACGTCATCAGCGCCCCCGTGCCGGGGGCATTGCCGGAGAACTCCTCGATTCGCTTGAGCAGCGCCGGACTGCGCATCGTCAAGGTGAACGACTCCCACTTGGCCTCGTCGACGTTGCCGTTGAAGGCCCCGGGCCGACCGAAGTCCGGAGCCTTGCGGGCCAGCGTCTCCCACAGGTTCCAGGCCCCGTCGCGCTTGTCGCGGACCAGCTCGGGGACGGTGTCGTCGCCTCCGTAGCGGGCGTCCGCGGTCATGGAGCCGATGGTGATGAACGCGTAGTCCTGCGGCCCGATTCCGTACGATCCCGCTGTGCCGTCCCGCTCGAAGAGGATGCGCTCGGCCCGGCGCTCGCCGGCCTCGCCGACGGCGAACTCCACGTCGGTGACTCGGATTCCGTGCTCGATGCGGACTCCCTGCCGTTCCAGCCACGCCTGTACCGGCAGAACGATCGAGTCGTACTGGTTCAGCCGCGTGCGTCGTACTCCGGCGAGGGTGTGGATACGGGGGAGTTCCTGGAGGAAGCGCAGGAAGTAGCGCTTGAGCTCGATGGCGCTGTGCCAGTTCTGGAAGGCGAAGGTGGTGCGCCACATCGCCCAGAAGTTGGTGGTGAAGAAGTGCTCGGAGAAGAAGTCCTCGATCCGGCGCGCGCCGATGACGGACTCGGGCAAGGCGAGCAGACGGGCCATCTCCACCCGGTCGGCAGTGGTGAAGCCCAGCTCTGAGGCGTCGAGGATTCGGCCGGAGGCGTCGATGAGCCGGGCGTTGGCGTGGGTGAGCCAGCGGGCGTTGAACTCCTCGGTCTCCTGCAGGACGGACACGTTGTCGTTGCCGAGCGTGGGGATCGCCGCCAGGAGGTTCCACAGGCAGACGTAGGCTTCGTCCTCCAGCATCCGGCCACCCCGGGCGACGTAGCCGGTGTCCGGTGCGCCACTGCCGTCGAGTGCGCCGCCGGTCTGCGGCAGTTCCTCGAGGATGCGGATGTTCTCGCCGGGCATCCCCGCGTCCCGTACGAGGAAGACCGCCGCGGCCAGCGAGGCGATGCCTCCGCCGACCAGATAGGCGTGGGAGTTCTGGGTTTCGTTCGTCATGGCCATGCCCTTCGAAGGGCGAGGTGCCTCCCCGCCACTCCGTCCAGTCAACTCCCCTGCCAGCACGTCCCACAGGAGCCGAGGGGCCTGGTCGCCAGGTCCGTTGGTCCCTCCGGTGCTGCTGGAGATCTCGTATCCGGGGGACGTACACGTGCCCCGCCTTGCGATGAGTCGCGTGTCGGCAGCCGGTCCCTCACCGGGGCAGCTCCGGCCAGCTCTCCCAGGCCAATGCCTCCTTCCTCGCCTACTTGCCGACCAGCGCCCGGCCAAGATGCTGTCCGGCTGGCTCCCGAGGGCCCTTCGGCCCAGGGCGGGGACGATCACAGTCCTGTCGACCTTCCGGTACCACTGCCCTGACGGTCCAGGCTCGTGGCGGCAGCGAGAGCGATGAGGCCGACGCCCATCATGATCAGTCCGACGAGCGGCCGGTCGGCGGTGCGCCATTGCCAGTCGACAGCGAACGTGAGGATGGCGCCGAGACCGATCGATGTGATGGCGCCGATGGCAAGGAGACCGGCCATGGCACTCACCTCCCTTGTCCGTCGTCCACGAGACTCCTTGCCTCGTGCAGACCTCACTGTTCCGAAGGGTGCAGCGGGCTCCCAGGGGCCTGTCGGCCCCCTCTCTCGGCCAACAGGGCCTTCACCGCAGCGAGAGCGAACCTTCCGGCCCCCCCGCACTCTGCCCCCGCTTCCGAGATCGGCGGTGAACCGCGCGGCTCTGAGGGACCATTGGCTGCGCGGCGTAGGCCGTCCGCCCCCATGGCCCGCGCCCTCCGTGCGGGGACATTGGCCATGGGCACGCACAGGGCCTGCCCATGAGGAAAGGTCCCTACGACATGGCTCTCAACCAGCACCAGCACCAGGGCCAGCACCGTCAGCCGGGAATGCGCTTCGCCGGGTGGCGCAAGGCCACCTCGGCCACAGCGTCCGGTACCGCGGCTGATGAACTCACCACGCCTCTGACCGTCGCGCGGGTCGCGGCAGCGACCCGGCTGCTGACCGCGTTCACGTTCCTCTGGGCTTTCGGTGACAAGACGTTCGGCTGGGGATACGCGACCCCGGCGGGTAGGGGATGGGTCGATGGCGGGTCTCCGACCAAGGGCTTTCTGAGCCACGTCTCTGCCGGGCCGCTGGAGGAGACGTTCCATTCCTGGGCCGGGGCGGCCTGGGCCGACTGGACCTTCATGCTGGGACTGCTCGGCATCGGTATCGCTTTGGCGAGCGGGGTCGCTCTACGTGTCGCGGCTGCTGCGGGCACCACGATGATGGCGCTCATGTGGGCCGCCGAGTGGCCCCCTGCCAGGCACCTGTCGGACGGCAGCCTCAGCATGTCCACGAATCCGTTGGTGGACTATCACGTCCTGTACGCGGCGGTCCTGGTGACCATCGCGGCGTTCGGAGCCGGCCGTACCTGGGGCCTGGGCAGCATCTGGCAGAGCCTGCCCCTCGTCCGAGGCAAGCGCTGGCTCGTTTGACGTCACCGGAGGAGGACCCGGGGCCGTCGCGACAGTGGCGGCCCCGGACCGCCTGTACTGAGTCGCACGGCACCGCCGGTGCTGCCCGGAGCCTCGTCGCGGCCGACCTGTCTGCCTGGCGCACTCCGCCTGGCCTACCGCGTAACCCACGGATGCATCCGTCATCTTCCGGGAGCGGTCGCGCGTGTCGTTGGTTGGTCGCCAACCTGTTCTCGATGGCACCTCATGTGAAGCGTTTGCCCTACGAAGGCATCACGCGGCCAAGCCGACGTCGAGGATCTTGGCGGCTTTGCCGATGGAGCCGGGCATGAGGTGGCGGTAGATCTTGAAGGTGATGTCGAGGCTCTTGTGGCCCATCCATTCGGCGACGTCGGTGATGGGGATGCCGTTGGTGAGGCAGTTCGAGGCGAAGAAGTGGCGGAGGCTGTAGATCACCATGCCGTCGGGGACGTCCACCTCGCCGGCGCGCTTGATGCGCTGCCACTGGTTCTGGAGGTAGTAGGCGAGGAACGGCTTCGTGGGGTCCATGGGGTGGCGGAGGAGGTAGCCGTCGACCGTGCCGTGTTTGTCGGCGTACCACTCGATGGTCTCGCGGACGCGGGCCGGGAGGGGGACGTCGCGGTAGTCGGTGGGCTTGCGGTGCTTGAGGCGGCCGTAGGTCTTGGTGGTCTGGTTGACCTGTTCGGTGATGCGGTAGACGTCGCTCGCGACGAGGTTGTTGAGGTTGACGGCGAAGGCCTCGCCGTTGCGCATGCCGCAGCCGCTCATGAGGTCGGCGATGAGGAGGAACCGGTCGTCGCCGGCGGTGCGTATGTCGCGGAGCTGGGCGGGGGAGGGGATGACCGCGCGTTCCGGGTCGTACTGCGGGGGCTTGACGCCCAGGACGGGGTTCTCGGTGTAGATGCCGAGTCGGTAGGCGTCCAGGAGGATCGACTTGACCTTGTCGAAGGCGTTGGACTGGGTGGCGAGGCCGGCGCCGTTGCGTTCCATGGTGCGGATGAAGCCGTCGACGACCTTGTGGTCGAAGGTGCTCATCCGGCGGCTGCCGATGGTCGGGAGGATGTGGTGCTCGAGCAGGGACTCCAGGGTGCGGAGCGAGGACTCGGCGAGGTCGCGCTGGCCGGCCTTCCACTCCGCGGTGTACTCGCGGAACTGCATCGCGCCGTACTTCTGGATGCGCTCGGCCTTGCTCTGGTTCCTGGGGGCTGCCTTCTTCTCCTGGTAGACCGTGGTGAGGCGGTCGATCGCCTTCTCCTGGGTGGAGAAGCCCGCCTCCTCGGTCTGCTTCCCCGCCGCGCTGCGGTAACGGATCTTGTACTCGTGAGGACACTTCGACCAGCGGGATGGGGCGTGCTCGCAGTCCTTGTAGAAGGTGCCCATGCCGTGGGCGAGCGACTTCGTTGCCATGCGGTGCGGGACTCCTCGGGCGCCAATGCTGACCTTTTGCTGACGCTGGAGGGCGCAATGCGTTCCTGACCTGAACGAAGACGGATATCTCGTGTTACGTTCTGGAACTGGATCGGACGGTCACACGATGATATCGCGCAGGCCCGAGAAGACTGGATGAATGGGACGAGGTTTGGTGAAGTGAAGGGCTATGACGGCCCTCCGATTCCCTCCCCGGAACTGCCTCCGACCCACCTGAAGCCCAGGGGAAGGCTGCGTTGACCTGCTGCTTTATGCAGGCCTGGGCTGGGTGCGGTGCTCGCACCCAGTGCTCCGCTTCCGGTTTCGGAAGGGAGGTTGCCGGACGTGGTCCGACAGCCTCCGGTGCCGGTGGTCGAGTCTCACGTGTTGCAAGCTGTAATCAACTTTGGTCGGACGGATGCTGACCTTTTCTGACTTTGCTGACGAGTAGTCAGATCTGGTCTCGGGCTGCGTTGAGTTGCCTTGCCTGCAAAGGACAGTGGCGGCGGCCGTTGCGCCGTCGGCTCCCACGACCTTCCCGGCGGATCCGGCCGAGGCGTGCGATCCGTCGCCGAAGTGTGTTCGTGGGTGCGTGGCGGATCTTGTGTACAAGTGACAACGGCCTCGCTCGTCCCGTCGTGTCCGCCAAGCGGTCACGGAGGGCCGTGTGAGTGCGGGAGGCCTCCGGCTCCGGGGTGACTGGACGTTCCAGGGGAGTGCCCTCTTTGAGGAATCGGGCGACCGCGTCCATGCGGTCAGAGAATCCGAGCAGTGTGTGGTCCGCCAAGAGGTCGAGATGGTCGGCGGGCCAGGTCTGCGGTTTGCCCTTCAGTAATACGAGGCGCTGTAGAGCCCTTCTCCTGCGTGCTACTGGCTGTGGTCGGGGTCGTGGCGTCCGTCGGCCAGGTGTATGGAGTGCCCGGCTGGTCTGGCCATCCGCTCTTCAGCGAACTCCCAGTTCGACGGCTTGGTCCTATTCAGGTTCGGGTGTGGTGGCGATGAGGATCTGAGCGGCCTCGGTGGTGTTGTCGGCGTGGACGGCGCGGGCCATCGCTTCGCGGGCGGCGTCGGCGGTTGTGTCCGGGGGAACCACCAGCAGGGCGAAGTGGTCGTTGTGGCCGCGGGTGATGAGGACGGTGTCGTCGCCGACCGGGTCGGAGTCGAGGTGCACGACCTGGTCGTCGATGACCAGGCGGGTCGGCAGGCCGTTCCAGGCGGATGCGTCCACGCCCACGCGGGTGATCGGCCCGAGGTGCCCGGTCAACACGCTGATCAGCGCGGGCAGCTCGGTCTCGATGTCGCGGGTGCGGGGCCACCACGCGCCGTCGAGGCGCCCCTCCCGGGACCGTGTGGTCTCCAGCCGCAGCAGGGCCGTGCCAGGTTTGACCGCCTGGTGGATCGCATCCGGCAGGAGCAGGGGTGGCCCGTGGGGAATGTCGGAGTCAGCCATGTGGATCCGCCCGTCAACGGGGTGCAGCCGTCCCGTCGCAGGTCAGCACCGGTGCCCGGCCGACGGCGCACTTGAGCTTGCCGCCGTTCCACGGTACTCCCGTCGCCCGCACCGTCGCTCTCCACAGCCCCTCCACTGGAAAATACCTGGTCAAGGCGGTCATAGTCCGCCGAACAGGCGTACAGTGAAAGCACCGGAAGTACTTCGCACACCGGCTTTCACGCGGGTGTCATTTCCGGCGATCGCCTAAAAACCGGGCTGCCGACGGGCAGTCCGGGGGCAGGTCCACATCATGACCACGACCTTCGAACGGACCGCGCCCCGCGACCTCGCCGCAGAGCTTCCGGCTCGCTTGTCCCTCACCCCGAAGACCACGCTCGCCGGCCAGCTGGACGGTGCCTGGTGGCCCTACTCCCGGGATCTCGAAGCCGAGCTCCCGGTGTTGGTGGCTGCCCTGGACGAGCCCTGGGGGCGCGTCACCCGCGTCACCGTGAACCCCACCCGCTGGCCCGTAGTACCGCACACGGTGCCCATGGACGGGCGCATTCTGCACGTGGGCTGGTTCACCGAACAGGACCCCGACAAGCTGATCCTGCTCTCCTACACCGTCGGCCGCTGGGACCTCCTCGTCATCCCGCCCGAGACCGCACCCGCATCCGCGGCCCGCCTGATGGCCGCCGCGGCGATCCCGGGCAGCGTCCTCACCGCGGGCGTGCTGATGGCCAACGAAGCCGCCGTTGGGCGTGGCATCCGCGACGCCGGTCGCCGGGAAGACACCTGGGAGGGCGAAGGCGGGGCATGTATGTCCCCCTTCGGGAACCGGATGGACCGAAGCACCCTGCCGCTGCCCGGAAATGGCTGGCGGTGAGCTCCGTGGAGACCATCGTCCTCATCGCTGTGATCATCGTCGCGATCGCCGTCGGGATGCGCTGGATCCACCTGCTGAACGCGCAGCACGATGCGCGGATCGCGGCCTACCACTTCAGCGACCCCCTGCCGAGACCTCCCGGTCTGCCGGACGACACCGGTCGTCGAGCCCACCACACGGGTGCCGACCGGTGAGGAACAGACCTTCCTCCGACCGGGGGCAGCGGTTGGGGTGCCACGGCGCCCCGACCCGCCGGCCTCTCGCCCCCTCCGAACGAAAGGGAACACGCCCCCGTGAAGTACATCGAGACCCAGACACTGCCGTCGCTCGGGCACGCCGAGGTACGGATCATCGCGCACACGCCCGAAGCCGCCCGAGCAGTCGCGGAAGCCCTCCGCGGCTGCTTCGCCGGAGCGGAACAGCGCAGCTATCCCGGCCTCGACGGCGACACCCGCCTCCACCTCACCGTGGACACGGCAGCACCCGCTGGCCCCGCCCGTTCGTGGCTGGCCGCCAGCCGGACCCCCGTCGGCACCGGCGCCCACTCCGACGAGATCCGCTAAGCCCCTACTGGCCCCGGAGTGCACCCGCACACGAAAGGACGCGGTCATGGCCACACTGCGCGAACGCAAGACCTACCGCGAACAGGTGCTCCGGGTCCTGTACGAAGCCGTCGAAGGCAACCGACTCCTCGGCATCACCGGAGCACAGCTGCGACGCGACCTCCACGTACCGGAACAGGACCTGGCCGCCGCCTGCACCTACCTGGCCGGCGAAGGACTGATCACCGTCGACTGGGAACCCGGCAACACCCCCGCGATGGTCACCCTCACCCACGAGGGAATCCGGCACATGGAGTCCGAGGAGGAAGAGCACGGCTGAATCCCCTTGCGCACACGTGAAGTGACACGTCGTGTGAGGTCAGCATGGGCGGGAGGAGCCCGCACTCCCACGCACCGCGCCCCCGCGGCAAGAGCCCCGGCGAGCTCAAGCGGCGCCGTGAGGAAGACCGGCTCCGCGACGAGCGCCGCCTGCGCGACGAGGGCTTCTGAGCAGAACCACATCCCACGTACGTAGGGCTCCGGCCAGGCGCCCCGTAGTCACCCGGCCGGGGCTCTGTCACGGTCCCGCCCAACCGCCTGTGCACCTGTCCGGCATTCTTGGTGCAGCGGGGTGCCCAGGCTGGCGCGGGCGGGCCATGCGGGGCAGGCTGAAAGTAGCCACGCCTACCGGCACGCCGCTGCGGGAAAGGGGCGCTCGGGATGATCCAGATCGCGGATATCCGGGAGTGGCGCACCCACGACGTCGTCGACGCCGCAGGCCACAAGATCGGCACGCTCGAGGCCGTCTACGTGGACACCAGCACCGACGAGCCGGCCATGGCCACCGTCCAGGTCGGGCTTCCCACCCGCCACCGCCTCGTCTTCGTCCCCTTGAACGGCGCGATCGCGGGACCCGGCTACGTCAAGGTTGACTACGACCGGTCGCTGGTGAAGAAGTCTCCGGCGATCGGCGTGGACGACGTCCTGCCCGCCGAGGACGAGGCCGCGGTCTTCGCGCACTACGGCCTGCCCTACCAGCCCGGCGCGAACGGCGAGCGGCAGCTCGCCCGCCGCTGACCGGCCCATCGAGGAGGTGCCCGGCATGACGCTCTTCCTGATCCTCGTCATCGTGGCCATCGTGCTGGGCATCATCGGCGTCGCCGCCGAAGGACTGCTCTACCTGCTCATCATCGGTATCGCGGTCTTCGCTGCCGCCCTGATCTACCTGGTCCTGCACCTGCGGCGCTCCGGCCGCCACCACCGCACGCTCCGCTGAGACAGGCTTCGGCCACCAGCCTGCCGGGCAGCGATGCGGCGGCCGTCGCCGCTCGTCAACGACACCCCGACTCGCAGAGAGACGGCCGACAAAAACCCTTGGCAAAGGACCTCGCGGTCGGCTCTGTCTTCGGTGACATTCAGGGCGGCGAGGTCGGCGTACTGCCAGGGGACGAATTGCACACGCGGCTGGATGATGCGCCGAACAATCTCGATTGTTCGGCCACAAAAGCCGCAGTCTCCGTCAAACAACAGAACGGGCTGGCTTGCCATCTGGGCTCCCCTTCATCGACGGGCTGCCTTGAAGAACCTCAGTGTGCGGTGATCAAAAGCCGATTGGCGAGCAACACGACCCACGGGGCGTCTGCTGATCCGGCCGCCGCCGGAGAGTGGGTCGTACATGAGCGCTCCGGCAGCGGCGGATCACCGTGCCGCCGGGGTATCGGGCCGCCGTGTCCGGACGGCGCGCGCGAGGACGGCTTGGACGATCACTGTGTACCGCGCGACGAGGGCTTCCACGTACGCCACAATGCGTGGCGCCGACGGCACGGAGACATCGCCTCGACGTGGGCGCCAACCGGAACGTGAACTCGATCCTTCACATCGTGCGCGTCACCCAGGTCAGGTGCCACGAGCTGGCACGCTCCTACGTCGCGAGGAAGATCGCGGAGAATGGAACGGAACGCGAAGCCCGCCGGTCCCACAAACGTCAGCTCGCCAACGTCATCATCCGCCACATGTGGGAAGACGAAGCCCGTCGCCGCACCCGGCCAAGCACTCTCGCCGCAACCGGTTGGAGCTTCGAGTTGTACGCGATCCAGCGCCAATACAGACGGACCTCCCACCCACTCGACGGCGGCACCTCACGAGCAGAACCAGAAGCGGTCATCACCCACTCCTACCGTGCCAAGGCTGGCCCGCGGCGCAGACCCACTGAGCAGCCCGCCGCCGCTGAGCGGCCTTCAGTCGAGCCACCTCGCAGAGGCCGGGGAATGGGCATGCTTGCAGGCGGCGGCGCTGACTTCGATGGGGGATACGTGAGACGGGCGTCTACTGACGCCTCTGACCGGTGCTGCGTCTCCAAATTCGAGGCCGGCCCTGGTTCCGAGGCTTACGGGACGCGAACCAGCGATCTTGTTCGGCGGTCCGTTGCGGGTTCTGCAATCCAGTTCCGGGAGGGACGAATCTTCCTGGTTGTGCCGCTGGCAAAGCGCTCTGATGCTGACTTTTGCTGACTTTGAAGGACTCGTAACGCTCTGACCTGCGGAAACGTCGGGCGATCCAATGGTTCTGGAACTGGATCGGCCGGAGCAACGAGGAGATCGTCCAGTTCCGCAAGGACTGGATGGAGGGCAACCGCTACGGCGAAGTGAAGGGCTACGACGGCCCTCCGATCCCGGCTCCCGAGCTCCCGCCGGTGCCGCTGAAGGCACGCGGTCGGGTGCGCTGATCAACCTGGGGTGCTCACGTGATCCCCTCCGCATGGGGGCCTGCCGACGCGGCAGGCCCCTTTTCGTGTGCGTCCGACTGTCGAATCGCGTCGGTCGGACGGCTGCGCGACCGCTCGCGGACCGGCGTTGGTGATACCTCCCCGAAACCCTCTGATCCGTAGCGTTCGATCAAGAGTCCCGGCTCCGTCCGCGCCCGGTCGTGGACGGAGCCGCCGGGAACGTCCACGAGAGACGGAGATTGACATGCAAGGTGCCTCTGGCCGCGGTCGCCCGAACAGCACGAGCACCGGTCGGTCGCGGCGGGCCCGGAAGCTGGTGGCCTCCATGGCCGGGGTGACGACCGTCATGCTGTTCGCGGTCGCGTGCGGCGAATCCGGCGGCGGCGCCGGCGTGGCCGCTCCGAGCGCCTCCAAGGGGGCGGCTTCCGGCGACAAGAAGAGCACCCTCGCGTACGCCAAGTGCATGCGCGAGAACGGAGTCGCCAACTTCCCCGACCCCAACGCCCAGGGCCTGCTCGACATCGACGGCTCCGTCGACATGAAGTCGGCGCAGTCCCAGGCCGCGGACAAGAAGTGCAAGGAACTGCTGCCCGCGGTCGACGCCGCCCCGCCCGCCGGGGTGGCGGAGGCCTCCCTGGCGTACTCCAAGTGCATGCGGGAGAACGGGGTCCCCAAGTTCCCCGACCCCAACGCCGAGGGCGGGCTCGACGTCAACGGCGAAACGCTGGGAGTCGACCCGCAGGGCCCGGTCTTCAAGGCGGCCGACACGACGTGCCGGCCGATCCTGGAGAAGGTCGCCGGCGGCCCCAGGCAGTTCCGGTCCGGGGGACCCGGACCGGCGCCGCAGTAGACGGCCCGCCCGGCATCACGCGCCGTACCCCTACCGTCAGTGCACCGACAGGGGTGGCCGGCGTCGGGCGGGCGGTGCGGGTTCGTGCGTGGTGGGGAAGGCGACGGTGACGCTCAGGCCGCCCCCGGGCCTCGTGGAGGTGGTGAGGTCGGCGTCGTGGGCGTGGGCGATGGCCTGCACGATGGACAGGCCGAGCCCGAGGCCTTCGGCCCGTGCGGCCCGGGTGGCGCCGAGCCGCTGGAACGGCTGGAAGAGTCGGCCGACGGCCTCCGGCGGCACCGGGGGACCGGTGTTGGTGACGGTGAGGACGGCGTGACCGTCCACGGTCCCGGTGGTGACCCGTACCTCACCGTGAGGGGTATTGTGCCGCAACGCGTTGTCCACGAGGTTGACGACGAGGCGTTCGGCGAGCGGCCGGTGCCCCAGCGTCGCTGCCGTCGCCAACGACGTGTGGACCGTCACGGTCCGCAGCTCCGCCTCGTCGGCCCGCGCCCCGACGACCTCCCGGACGATTCCCGTCAGGTCGAAGGGCCGGCGGACCTCGATGCCCGCGTGACTGCGGGCCAGTGTGAGGAGCGCCTCGATCAGCCGTTCCTGCTGGGCGCCGGCGGCGAGGATGCGTTCGTGGGCCTGTCGCAGGGACTCGACGGTCGCCTCGGGGTCGGACAGGGCGACCTGGCCGAGGGCCCGCTGTCGGGCCAGCGGCGTACGCAGTTCGTGGGAGGCGTTGGCGACGAACCGGCGCTGCGCCTGGAACGAGTCCTCCAGCCTGGCCAGCAGCCCGTCGAAGGTGTCGCCGAGTTCCTTGAGTTCGTCCGAGGGCCCGTCGAGGGCGAGTCGTTGGTGCAGGCTGGTCGCCGAGATCTCCTGCGCCGCCGCGGTGATCGTCCGCAGCGGGCGCAGCATGCGGCCGGCGACGATCCAGCCGAGCACGATGGAGACCACCAGCATGAGGGCCAGCGCGATCCCGGACTGGACCAGCAACTGGTGTTTGACGTCCGCGATCTGGCCGGCCATGGCTTCCCGGGCCTGGTCCGAGAGCGTCGTCAGGTCGCTCTGTCTGCTCGGGGGCGGCTGCGCGGGGATGACGCCGGGCTCGGTGGCCGCTTCGTTGATCGACAGTTCGGGCGGCCGCCCGCCGATGGCCCGCTGCACCAGGACGTAGGTGACGCCCAGCAAGGCGGCTCCGGACAGGACGAAGAGCCCCCCGTACAGCAGGGTCATCCGCAGGCGCACGGTGCGGCGGGGTAGACGTCGGCGGGCCCTGTACCCCGCGAGACGGGCGATGGCAGGCACGGGCCCTCAGATCCGGTAGCCGCGTTTGGCGACGGTCTCGATGACCGGCGGGTTCCCGAGCTTGGCCCGCAGCCGGCTGATCGTGATCTTCACGGCACTGGTGAAGGGGTCCGCGGCGTCGTCCCAGACCCGCTCCAGGAGCTCCTCGGCCGGAACGGCGCGGCCCTTGGAGGCCAGCAGCACCTCCAGGACGCCGAACTCCTTCGGCGCGAGCTCCAGTTGCCGTTCCCCCCGGCGGGCGTCGCGCCGGGCGGTGTCCACGACGAGGTCCCCGTGCCGGAGGACGGGCGGTACGGCGGGATGCGCCCGGCGTGCCAAGGCGCCTATCCGGGCGATCAGTACGGGGAAGTCGAACGGCTTGGGAAGGTAGTCGTCGGCGCCGATGCCGAGACCGTCGACGAGGTCCTCCGCGGTCGCCGCGGCGGTCAGCATCAGGACCCGGCTCCGGTTCCCGGCCGCGATCAGCTCCGAGCACACGGCGTCACCGTGCATGCCGGGCAGGTCCCGGTCGAGCACGATCACGTCGTAGTCGTTGCACATCGCGCGTTCGAGACCACCGGGCCCGTCCAGCGCCACGTCGACGGCCATCCGCGCGCGGCGCAGACCGACGGCCACCGTCTGGGCCATTTCCTCGTCGTCCTCCACCACGAGCACCCGCACTGGTCGCCCTCTCTCCGCCGGCACATCGGACACGCTCGTCCAGGAGCGAGCTTCCAGGATGTTCTACCAGCGGTTTCCGCACGGTTTCGCCCGGAAGTACGCATTCCGGCCCGGCCGGAGGCACGAAACGCTGCCGAAACCGCCGCGCCCGTAGAAACGAAGCTGCCGGGAATCCAGCGAGCAACGGAGAGTCGAATGGCTGTCATCGCCAGCAGTGCGGCCGGTCGGAATGGGGCCGGGAAACGGCGGATGCGCGGGAGCGGTTCGTGACTGCCACTCAGATCCCTGCGGACGCGGACGCCGTCGATCCGCCGACCGGTCAGGAGGTGCGCCCCCGTCGGCCGCGCCGGCGGGTCAGGGCGGCCGCGATCGTGGTGGCCCTGGTCTCCGTGGGCGGTGCGGCGGGGATCGCCGCCACCGATCCGTTCGACGCGAGGACGAAGGACGACGCCGCCATCGCCAGTGCCGCTTCCGCGACCTCCCTCGCGAAGGTGACCCGCGGCAGGCTCTCCGCGCGGACGTGGCAGAACGGGACACTCGGGTACGCGGGCGACCATCCTGTGGTCAACAACGCGAGCGGCACGGTCACGCAGCTGCCCGCCGTCGGCGAGGCGATCGACCAGGGCAAGGCCCTGTACCGGGTGAACGGCAAGCCGGTGGTCCTGCTCAAGGGATCCGTTCCGCTGTACCGGGATCTGTCCCGCGGCATGGAGGGCGCGGACGTCGAGCAGCTGAACGCCGCCCTCGTCGCGCTCGGTTACGCCGGCAAGGACGAACTCGATCCCACGTCGGACTACTTCAGCCGGGCGACCCGCCGGGCCCTCATGGAACTCCAGGACGCGGTCGGCCTCAAGGAGACCGGGCAGCTGACGACCGCGGAAGCGGTGTTCCTGCCGGTGGACGTACTCAGGGTCACCAAGGTCGACGGGATGGTCGGGGGCGCCGCGGGAAGCGGCGGGGTGCTGATGAGGGGCTCCTCGACCGAGCGCCGGGTCGCCGTCGCGCTCAACGCGAGCCGGCAGGCTTCCGTGAAGGCCGGTGACAAGGTGCTGATCACCCTGCCGAGCGGCAAGAGCACCGAAGGGGTGGTCTCGGCGGTCGGCAAGGTGGCGACCAAGACGGACCAGAGCATGACCGTCGAGGTCCTCGTCCAGCCGCTGGACGCGTCGGCGACCGGCGAACTCGACCAGGCGCCCGTACAGGTCGCGATCGTGTCCGAGACCGTGGACGACGTACTGGCGGTCCCGGTGGAATCACTGTTGGCGCGCGCCGGCGGTGGGTACGCGGTGGAGGTCGTCGACGAGGACCGGAAGCACACCCTCGTCGCGGTGACCACGGGGCTGTTCGACGACAGTGCCGGCACCGTGCAGGTCACCGGCGAGGGCCTGCTCGCCGGTCAGAACGTGGTGGTGCCGGGCTCATGACCCGTACGGATACGGAGACGGAAGCGCGCGTGGGCGGAACACGGGAGACGGCCGGGCCGGTCCTCCAGTTGCACGAGGTGTCCAAGGTGTATCCGGGCGCGTCGCCGGTGGTGGCCTTGGACAAGGCGGGCTTCACCGTCCACCGCGGCGAACTGGTCGCCATCGTCGGCCCGTCGGGTTCGGGGAAGTCGACGCTGCTGCAGGTCATGGGCAGCCTCGACCGCCCCACCTCGGGAACCGTCCGGATCGTCGGTGACGACGTCGCCGCGATGTCGGACCGCGAACTGGCACGACTGCGGGCGACCCGGATCGGGTTCGTGTTCCAGCAGTTCTTCCTGGCCCGCCACGCCACCGCCCTGGAGAACGTCGCCGACGGAATGCTGTACTCGGGCGCCGGGCACGGCGAGCGGCTGAAGGCGGCGGCCGCGGCGCTGCGCCGGGTCGGGCTCGCCCACCGGGCCGATCACCGCCCGCCGGAACTGTCCGGAGGCGAACGCCAGCGGGTCGCGATCGCCCGGGCGCTGGCAGGCAACCCGGCGATCGTGCTGGCCGACGAGCCGACCGGCAACCTGGACAGCGTCAGCGGGGCCGCCGTCTTCGAGCTGTTGAAAGAGCTCAACGCCGAAGGCACCACCATCGTGGTGATCACCCACGACCGCGAGCTTGCCGCGCGGATGCCGCGCCGCATCGAGGTCCTCGACGGTCGCATCGTCGCCGACGTCGCCGACGTCGCCGACGTCGGCTCGGACGGCGAGGCCACGACCACGGAAAGGCACCTGCCATGACCACCACGACGGCTGCCCCTCCCGGCCGGATGCGTCCGGGCGATCTGGCCCGAACCGCGAGTGTCGGGCTGCGGACGAGGCGGATGCGGGCCGCGCTGTCGGCCCTGGGCATCGCCATCGGCGTCGCCGCCATGGTGGCGGTGATGGGGCTCTCGGCCTCCTCGCAGGCCGGACTGCTGGCCGAGATCGACACGTTGGGCACCAACCTGCTCACCGTCACCCCGGGCCGGGTCCTCGGTGGCGGGACCGCCGAACTGCCCGTCGACGCACCGGCGATGATCGGCCGGATCAAGTACGTCGAAACGGTCCAGAGCACCGGCAAGACCGATGCCAACGCGTTCCGCAACCCCTACATCCCGGGCGTCAACACCAACGGCATCTCCGTGAACGCCGCGAGCCTGGACCTGCCCGAGGCGGTGCGCACGTCCGTCGCCCAGGGCAAGTACCTCAACGCGGCCACGGCCGAGCAGCCGGTCGCCGTGCTCGGTTCGGCCGCCGCCGGCCGCCTCGGCATGGACACCGTGCATCCGGGGACGCGGATCTGGGTCGGCGGGCAGTGGTTCCACGTCGCGGGGATCCTCAACCCCGCGACCCTGGCGCCCGAGATCGACTCATCGGTGCTGGTCGGCTTCCCGGCCGCGCAGAAGTACCTGAACTTCGACGGCCACCCGTCCATGGTCTACGTACGGGCCGACACCGACCACGTCGCCGGGGTCCGGTCCCTGCTGGCCGCGACGGCCAACCCGGCGAGCGCCGATCAGGTCAGCGTCAGCCGGCCCTCGGCCGCCCTGGAGGCCAGGGCCGCGACGCAGTCCGCGCTGGGCGGCCTCTTCCTGGGCCTCGGGGCGGTGGCCCTGCTCGTGGGCGGCATCGGCGTGGCCAACACCATGGTCATCTCCGTCCTGGAACGCCGCTCCGAGATCGGCCTGCGACGGGCCCTCGGAGCGGCCAAGGGGAACATCCGGCTGCAGTTCCTGTGCGAGGCGATCCTGCTCGCCGCGCTCGGTGGCGTGGCCGGAGTGGCGTTGGGCACCGTCGCCACCGCCGTCTACGCCAACGTCAAGGGCTGGGCGACCGTCGTTCCGGTACTCGCCTGGGGAGGCGGACTCGGCGCGGCCATCGTGATCGGCGCGGTCGCCGGACTGCTCCCCGCGTTGCGCGCGGCCCGGATGCAGCCCACCGAAGCCCTGCGCACCGCATAGGAAGCCGCCGGTAAGGGCCGTTTCCCGTGGTGAAACCCCGCTACTCGGTTCGCCCGCCGTCCTCCTCCGGCTCTCCCGCACGACCGGGGAGCCTGGGGCGGCGATCACCGGCGGTGGCCGTGGCCACCATGTCGGCCAGCAGCGTGCAGGCTCGCGCGATCTCCTGCTGGGTCTGGTCGCGCTGGCTGACGGCGGCCGCGACCAGCAGTGCGGTCAGCGCGGAAGAACCGTTGAACGCCTGGAGGGTGATCATGTTGGTCAGCAGGTCATGACCGGCGAACGGGCCTGAGCCGCGGGCGGCGGCGGCGATGGCGAAGGTCGACACGGACAGGGCGCACAGCGCCGCCCCGGCCAGCTGGAAACGGAAGGCCGCCCAGATCAGCAACGGGAAGCCGAGGAACATGAGCGGTGCGTCGCCGGTTTCGAGGAATCCGACGCAGACGGTGGCCGCCAGGAGCAGCAGTCCCTCCGCCCAACGGTACGGCTCCGCATGTCGCGGCCAGCGCGCGTAGCGCAGGACCAGCAGGACGGGCGTGACGATCAGTACGCCCATCGCGTCGCCCGTCCACCAGACCGACCACGTCGGCCAGAATTGCCCGGGGCTCAGCCCACCGGAGAGGGCCAGGGTCCCGCTGCCCACCGTCGCGCTGATCAACATCCCGGTGAGCGCACCGAGGAAGATCAATCCCATGGCATCCCGCAGACGGTCCAATCGCGTGCGGAACCCCGTACGACGGAGCAGCGCGTAGGAGCAGACGGGCGCGAGGGTGTTTCCCGCCACGATCGCCAGGACGGCCGGCATCGACGGGCCGAGCGGGGCATTGACCAGGAACGCGCCCAGCGCGATTCCGGGCCAGACCCGCAGACCGAGCAGGAGCAGGCTCGCCAGGGCGATACCCGTCGGCGGCCACAGCGGGGTGACCTGGCCTCCCACCAACTGCTGGATCAACCCCAGCGTGGCGGAGCCGTAGTACAGCGCGGCGACGGCGCAGATCTCCAGGACGGCCAAGCCGGCCTGCCGGACCCGATCAGGCCGCGCGCCAGTCATCAGGCGATACCTCCGCATCGATATCGTCCCGCACCTCATCATCCCTCGGATCCCTCGTATCCTCCACGGCGCCGTTCAGCCGGAGGCCAGGCACCGGGATCGGGGTGGGGGGTGTGCAGGGCGAGGATGGCCAGGTCGTCGTGGCCGTCGCTGGGGTGGTGATCGGCCAGAGCCTGGACGAACTCCTGCAGCGGCAGGTCGACGTGGACGGTGGCGAGATCGGCGAGCCGGTCGAGACTCTCGTCGATGGGGTACTCGGGATGCTCGACCAGCCCGTCCGTGAAGAACACCACGGTGGACTCCGGGGGCAGGAAGCGGGAGTGGTCGGGGCGGGGCTGCGAGGGGTCGACCCCGAGCGGTACCCCGGGCTCGGCGAAGAGGTACTCCACCGGACGCCCAGGGGTGATCAGCAGCGGTGGGACGTGACCCGCGGTGCTCCAGTGGAGCCGCCAGCCCGATTCCTCGGGTTCGATGCGCGCCAGGGTCGTGGTGGTGACGGGGTTGCTCGTGATGGCGTGCAGGGTGCGGTCGAGCTGGGCGAGGATGGTGCTGGGCGGATCGCTCTGGCCGAACAGCAGGGCCCGCAGCATGTTGCGGGTGGAGGCCATGGAGGCCGCGGCCTTCAGGTCGTGGCCGACCACGTCACCGATGACGACCGCCACGGTGCCGTCGCCCAGCGGGATGGCGTCGTACCAGTCCCCGCCGAGTTGACTGGGCCGGGCGGCGGGACGGTAGATGGCGGCGGCGGTGAAGGGCCGCAGGTCCGGCAGGGTGGGCAGCAGCAGCCGCTGGAACTGCTCGGCTCCGAGGCGAACCCGTTCGAAAAGGCGGACCTTCTCGATCGCGATTCCCGCGGCACTGGCCAGCGCGACGACGACGTTCTCGTCGTGGACGTCGAAGGGGCGTCCGTCGCGCCGCTCGGAGAGGTAGAGGTCACCGTAGATCTCGCCGCGGACACTGATGGCGACGCCGAGCAGCGTGTGCATGTGCGGGTGGCCGGACGGGAACCCGACGGACGACGGATGGGCCGAGATGCCGTCGACCCGCAGCGGTTCCGGGTGGTGGATCAGGTGCCCGAGGACACCCCGACCGAGGGGCAGGCCGGTCCCGGCCAGATCGGCCCGTTCCCGCTCGGACAGACCGGCGGTGATGAACTGCTCCAAGTGCTCGCCGGAGCCGCCGAGTACGCCCAGCGCCCCGTAGCGGGCACCGACCAGATCCATGGCGGTGGTCACGATGCGGTGCAGGACGTCGGGCAGCTCCACCTCCTGACTGATGGACACCACCGCGTCCAGCAGGCCCTGCAGCCGGTCCATGGCGGCCAGCAGCGAGCGGAGTTGCTCGTCGATCCTGGCCAACTCGGTGCGCAGGCGCACGTGCAAGTCGGGAAGGTACTGCCGCTCCGGGTGGTTGGCCTCCTCGTTTCCCGCCATCACGAGCGCCCGGCGTCAGGATCGCGCTCCGAGCGGTGCATTCCGGTCTCCTGACACGACCCTGGTCAATCGGGACCACAGCGTGGCACGGCCGAACAGGTAAAACGGTCATTACTCCGAAGGCGGCATGCCACTTTGGGGCGACCCTCTGCCGACGTACGGCGCCGCGGGGATACTGAAGGTATGGACGCACCGGCACCGGGACCGGGTGAGGTTCCCGAGGACCCGTTCGCGCTGCACAACTCCGCCTCGGCGGTTCTGGACGACCTCGGCAGGGTCGTCGGCTGGAGCGACCGCGCACAGGAGCACCTCGGCTACCGGCCCGACGAGGTGCTGGGCCGCACGGCCCTGGAGCTGATGTTCGATCCCGGTGACCGGGAGGCGGTCCGGGACGCGGCGGCCGCATGCGAGCGCGACCGGGGCTGGTCCGGCGTCCTGCACGTCCGGCACCGCAGTGGGCGACGGGTGGAGCTGGGCTTCCGGGCCCGCCCCGTCATCCGCTCCGGCTCGGCCCGTGAATGGTTCCTCGTCGTCGCCCCGGCGGAGGAGGTGCGCCGGTGGGAGACCGATCGATCGGTCCTGGACGGTCTGTTCCGGCGCTCCCCGATCGGCCTGTCCGTCCACGCCCCCGATCTGAGCATCCTGCGGATCAACCGGGCACTGGCCAGGTTCACCCAACTCTCCCCGGCGGAGATCCGAAGCCGACGCATCGGCGACTTCCTCATCGGTCCGGACCTGGAGACCATCGAAACGCGTCTGCGACGGGTACTGGAGACGGGCACCCCCCTGATCTTCACCGAGCAGCCCTGTCGCCTGCGGAGCGATCCCGGCCGGGAGCGGGTGGTCTCGGTGTCGGCGTTCCGGATGGAGGACCCCTCCGGCGAGATCCTCGGGGTCACCCAACTGGTGGAGGACGTCACCGACCGCCACCGCGCCCGGCGGCGGCTCGCCCTGCTCAACCGGGCGAGCGCCCTCATCGGAACCACGCTGGACCTCGACCGGACCACCCGGGAGCTGGCCGACGTCGCCGTCCCCGACCTCGCCGACGCCGTCTCGGTGGATCTGCTGGAATCGGTCGCCCGAGGCGACGAGACCGCCGAGGAGGAGAGCGGAGCGGTCCACAGAATGGCCGTCCACTCGGTCGTGGAGGAGGCACTGGGGGTGATGTACTCCGTCGGAGAGGTCTTCCACTTCGACCCCCGCACCCCGCAGGCCAGGTGCCTCGACGAGCAGCAGCCCATCCTCGAAGCGGTACTCCGGAGCAGCCCGGGCTGGTACTTCCGGGATCCGGAGCGCACACGGCGCGCCTTCGGACTCAAGGCCCACTCGCTGATCGTCGTACCGCTGACGGCCCGCGGTCTGCTCCTCGGCCTGCTCAGCCTGTGGCGCGCCGAGCGGCCCGAGCCGTTCGAGGAGGACGACCTCACGCTCGCGGAGGAATTCGCCGCGCGGGCCGCGCTGTGCATCGACAACGCACGCCGCTACACCCAGCAGCACCAGGCCGCGTTGACCTTGCAGCGCAGCCTGCTCCCGCAGGCGTTGCCCGACTACAGCGCGGTCGAGGTCGCACACCTCTATCTGCCGGCCGATCCCGCCACCGGCGTCGGAGGCGACTGGTTCGACGTCATCCCGCTCTCCGGGGCACGCGTCGCCCTCGTCGTCGGCGACGTCGTCGGCCACGGTCTGCACGCCGCGGCCACCATGGGCCGCCTGCGCACGGCCGTGCACACCCTGGCCGGCCTCGACTACGCCCCGGACGAGGTCCTCTCCCACCTGGACGACCTGGTCGTGCGCCTGGCAGCCGAGCAGGAGCCCGCCGACGGACGCTCGCGGGGAAGGCAGATCGTCGGCGCGACCTGCCTCTACGCGGTCTACGATCCCACCTCCCGGCGCTGCACCCTGGCCCGGGCAGGCCACTTGCCACCCGCCGTCGTGACCTCGGACGGAGAGGTGAGCCTGCCCGACCTTCCCGAGGGGCCGGCGCTCGGGATCGGTGGACTTCCGTTCGAGTCCGCCGAAATGGAACTCGACGAGGGAAGTCTGCTGGCCCTGTACACGAACGGTCTCGTCGAGGCTCGTGGCCTCGAACTCGACGAGGGGCTCGATCGGCTGCGGGACGTCCTGTCCCGGCCCGGCCGCTCGCTGGAGGAGACCTGTACGGACGTGCGGGCCGCCCTGCTGCCGGAGCACCCACCGGACGACGTCGCGCTGCTCCTCGCCCGCACCCGCGTGTTGGCGCCGGAGCAGGTCGCGTCCTGGGAACTGCCCGCGGAGCCGGCCGCCGCGGCCCGGGCACGGCACCTGGCGGAGACCACACTGACGGGGTGGGGCCTGGAGGAGCTGGCCTTCACCGCCGAACTGGTCGTCAGCGAACTGGTCACCAACGCCTACCGGTACGGCGGCGGCGGGTCGGTGACCCTGCGGCTCATCCGCGACCGCAGCCTGATCTGCGAGGTCTCCGACGGCAGCAGCACGGCTCCGCACCTACGGCGCGCACGCACCACCGACGAGGGCGGCCGCGGCCTGTTCCTGGTGGCCCAGCTCACCGAACGCTGGGGCACCCGCTACACCCGCGACGGCAAAACCGTCTGGACGGAGTTCCCCCTCACCGCAGGCGAGTTGTAGCCGCGGGGGGATCAGCAGGGGCGCCCGCGCGGACGATGACGAGCGGTCCTTCGTACGAGGGCCGGCTCGCGTTCATCGGGCGGCGTACGTGCGCGCGGTGAGTCTGCGCTCCGCCTGAGGGGCGATGGACAGGGCGAAGCCGTGGTTGGCGGCGATGGCCCGGGTGTGGTCCGCGGAGAGGGAGCCGTGCCGTTCGAGGGTCAGGGCGGGCAGCGCCGAGCGGTCGTGGCCGGTTGCGCGGTGGAAGGAGAGCACGGTGGTCGACATCGGCTCGTGATGGGGGTACCGGCGGCGTGCCGCGGCTTCGTCCTCGTGGACCAGGGTGGTGACGCCGGGCTCGTGGCCGAAGTCGGCGATCACACCCGCGGCTCGCCAGTGGGCGGGCTCGTGGACCGCACCGGTCCGGTGACGGGAGCGGTTCGACGAGGTGATGGACAGCAGGTCCGTGGCCGTCGCGTCGAGCGCCGCCGAGAGGAACTCGTTGGAGGGGCAGCGGTAACCGGGCCCGATCAGCTGCACGGTCGCGATCCCGTCCTGGACCGACGTCAGGTGCGCGGGGACGTGCTCGGCGGCGGGGCCCCGGAATCCGAACGGGCCGAGGGTGAAGAGCTCCTCCACCAGGTCCTGGATCTGCCGCCGCCGGAACTCCGCCGGCAGCCGGCACCAGTCGAAGAGGGACGGCACGTGTTCGCCGATGGTGGTGACGCTGCCGACCTGATCGGCGGGGCGGCCCTTCATCAGGTTCACGCGCTCGACGACGGCCCGGTCGGGGCGCGCCGTGAGCGCGTAGAAATTGCCGAACCCGTGCGCCACCGCCTGGCCCCGGGCCAGGGCCGCCGAGGTGTGCGTCACGTCCTCGGCGTTGCCCAGGAACAACTGCCCGGCGACCTTGGCTCGTGCACTCATCTCGGCCTCCCGGCGTGATCGTTTAGACGTCCAACGATCCGTCCGCCCGACGGTCACTTGCCTCGTCCCGCCGATGCCCGGTGGGCACCGGCGGCAGCCGGAAAATACCCGGACCCGGAGCCGCACCCCGCTCTACGATGGCCCGATGTCGACGATCAAGAAGTTCCAAGTCACCTTCGACTGCGCGGAACCGGAGCGCGTGGCCCGCTTCTGGTGCGAGGTGCTGGGGTACGTCGTACCGCGGCCACCGGAGGGTTTCGACACCTGGGCCGAATACGACCGGTCCCTGCCGCCCGAGCGTCAGGGAGCGGGGTTCTCCTGCATGGATCCCACGGGAGTGGGCCCGCGCCTGTACTTCCAGCGCGTCCCCGAGGGCAGGGTCGTCAAGAACAGGGTGCACCTCGACATACGCGTCGGCACGGGGCTCGTGGGCGAGGAGCGCGTCGCGGCCCTGGAGGCCGAGTGCGCGCGACTGGTCGCGCTCGGGGCGGTGCGCGTACAACTGCTGCGCGCCGATGGCTTCGACGAGTCGTGCCTCGCGATGCAGGACGTCGAGGGCAACGAGTTCTGTCTCGACTGAGTGGCCGCGGGGCGGCGCGGGTTCAGGGGGCGATCTCGAACGCGGGCGGCTTCAGGCCCTTCAGGCACGTGGTGTCCGGTGCGGACGGGTCGTCGAAGAAGGAGACGGTGATCTCCTGCGCGCACTTCGACGTCGCGAACACCACGTGGGGTTCGTAGGGGACCGTCACCACGGTCGCGTTGCCCAACGTGCGGGCGACGTAGGGGCCGTTGTCCGCGCCGGTCTGGGAGTCGAACCCGCCCGAGATGGCGAGGGTGGGGATGTCGCCGCGGGTGACGTCCCGGATCGAGCGCGCCGCCGCGGGCACGTTCCAGGCGGCGCAGTCCTCGCGGAGGAAGGCGAGCTGCGGGGCCTGGGCCTGCACCGAGCGGGGGTACGACGGGAAGGCCTTCTGCCCTCCGCGGAGCGCCGCGCCCTGGTCCTCGTACGGTGTCCACTCGCTGCAGAAGATGCCGTAGACGAGCCCGTGGGCCACTCGTCCCATGGCCTGGGGGCTGAGCCTGCCCCCCGCGTACTGCTCGGCGATCCGCTGCGGTTTGCCGTGGGCCAGCTCGTCGAGCTCCGCGGGTACCTGGGGTGCGATGTGCGTGGCGGAGGTCATCCAGGTGACCAGCGCGCTGCCGTCCAGTACGACCTTCACCGGCTTCGGCTGTCCCGGGACGGTGACCGTGGTCGTGATCGGCTTGGCCTCCAGCTCACGTACGAGGCGGTCGAAGGTGGCCGACAGGTTCGGATAGCGGCGGTTGCACGCGGGCTGCTCGGCGCAGGCCTTGAACAGGCCGTCGAAACCCTGCTTGGCGCTGCTCCAGGTCGCGGCCGAGCCCGCCCTGGACGGCGGCAGGATGCCGTCGATGCCGACCGACCGGAGCCCTTCCGGGTGCAGGCGCATGTAGACGAGCGCCAGGTGGGTGCCGTAGGAGATGCCGTACACGTTCCAGTTCTTCACGCCGAGCGCGGTCCTCAGGTCCGCGTAGTCGGCGGCGCTCTCGGTGTCGTTGTAGGCACTGAGGTCGATCCCGCGGGCCGCCAGCTTGTCGCGGCAGGCCTTCGTGGCGGCGACGTGCAGCCGCTCGGTGGACGGCGCGTTGGAGACGAGGCCGACCGCGCGGGCGTTGAACTCGTCGATGTTGGGGCAGAGGACGTTCGGCTCGGCCGAGTACGTGCCCCGCTGGGACATGAGGATGAGGTCACGGTCGCGGTTCAGGCCGCCGTCGACGGCCATCTTCGCCTCGCCGACCGCGTCGTCGCCGGGGCCGCCGGCCAGCCACACGATCGGGTCGGGCGCGGGCTTGGCGGCCAGGGCCGGCACGATCGCGACGCCCAGCCGGATGGTCTTGCCGTTCGGCTTGGCACGGTTCTCGGGCACGGTGAGCGTTCCACAGCGGGCCCCCTTGAGTTCGGGGACCGGGTCGGCCGTCTTCGGGCAGGGGCCCGGCTCGTAGGTCGCGTCGCCAGCCTTCCCGGCGGTCGTGCCGATCGGTGTTCCGCCGTCGTCCTTCGCCCGGGCCGGCGCGGCGAGCAGACCGGTGATGAGGAGTCCGGTCGCCGCACCGGCCGCGGTGGCGCGGATCCGTCGCGTGGCGCTCCGGCGGCGGGGCGTGGGGTGGGAAGCCATCTGTCCTCCCGGTCACTTCGGGACGATCGTGAACGGCGCCGGCTTGAGACCGGCCACGCAGCTCGTGTCGGGCGCGGTCGGATGGGCCAGGAACGAGGCCAGTACGCTCTGCGCGCACGGCGACTGCGGGACCACCCAATGCCCGATCCCGGGGATCAGCACGGAGGTGGAGCGGGACAGGGTGCGGGCGGCGTCCCTCGCGTAGCTCGCCCCGGTCTTCATGTCGAAGGACCCGGAGATGACGAGTGCCGGGACGGAGCTGACGGTGGCCACCCGGTGCCGTGCCGCGTTGCTCGCGACGTTCCAGACCCCGCACACGTCGTACTCGAAGGGCAGCTGCGGTGTCTGGACCAGGACCGATTCGGGCCAGGTGGGGAAGGCGTCGCGGCCCGCCGCCAGTACCTGGGACTCCGAGGTCCCCGGTACCCACTCGGAACACGCCACCGACTGCGTCAGTCCGTGCGCCGCGATGCCGACGGGCTGGACCGAGTCCTTGGCGCGGCCCTGCGCGAAGCGCTCCGGGTTGCCCCGGGCGAGCTCGTCGAGGGCGGCCGGGAGGTCCTTCGGCTTCACGTTGAAGCCGACCATCAGGTTCAGCAGGGCGCCGCCGTCGAGGACGACCTTGACCGGGGTTCCGCCGCCGGGCGGAGTGGCGTTCAGGGTCAGGGGCTTCGCCTCCAGCCTGCGGACCTGCTCGTTCAGGGTCTTGCGGAGGTCCGGGTAACGGCTCTTGCAGGCGGGTTCGGCGGCGCAGGCGTCGAAGGTGTTGTCGATGCCTTCCCTCGCGCTCGGCCAGCCCCACGGCAGCTTCGTGACCTGGGGCGGGCTGACCGAGTCGATCGCCAGCGAACGGATCCCCCGGGGGTGCAGGCGCAGGTAGGCGAGACCGAGGTTCGTGCCGTACGAATAGCCGTAGACGTTCCACTGCGCGATGCCGAGGGCCGTGCGCAGATCGGCGAAGTCGGCCGCGTTCTCGGTGCTGTTGTACGCGCTGAGGTCGGTCCCGTCGGCCGTGAGGCGGGCCCGGCACTGTCGGAACGCCTTGAGCATGAGCTGCTTCGCCGCCGGCGCGTCCCAACCGAAGCCGACGGCCTTCTCGTTGAACCGGTCGACCTCGGGGCAGGCGAGGTTCGGCTGGTCGTAGAGGTTTCCGCGCTGGGCCATGACGATCAGCTCGCGGTCCTTGTTCAGACCTGAGTCGATCAGGAAGGGGATGTCGTCGAAGGTGTCGCCGCCGGGGCCGCCCGCCATGAACACCACCGGGTCCGGAGCCGGCTTCGCCGAGGCGGACTTGATGACCGCCACGGCCAGCTTGATGGTCCGCCCGCCGGGTCGGGTGCGGTTCTCGGGGACCACCAGGAACCCGCACCGCGCCGTGGCCAGCGCCGCGATCGGCTCGGGGGTCTTCGGACAGGCCCCGGGGACGAACCGCGGCGGAGTCGCCGGGCTGGGCCCGGAGGGGCGACCGGGGGACGGGGAGGGGGAGGGGGAGGGGGCAGCACCGGCGGGCGTCGCGCCGAACGCCGCCAGACAAGCCAGAGCGGCCGCGGCAGCCGCCGCGTTGACTCGGTGCAGTGTCATGGGATTCCGTTCCTGTGCCGGCGTCGTGCGGCGGCCCGGAGGGGCCGCGCCGCAACGGTGTGGGCGGAACGCGCGCATTTCGACGGTACCGGCAGGTGCGGACGTACGCACTCCGGCGGCCGCGGACCGGTTGTAGGGCGCGATCACATGACGGGAGGCCCGGGCGTCAGAGGTCCTGGACGCGCCGGAACGGCCGGTCGGCCTCCAGCTCGAACGCGACCTCCAGCAGCTTGCGCTCGGCGCCCGGACGGCCCGAGAACATGACGCCGATGGGCAGCCCGTCCTCCGTCGCGCTCGCCGCGGGCACCGAGATCGACGGGGTGCCGACCACGTTGTTGACCGGTGTGAACGCCACGTACGCCAGGATCCGTTCGATGAGCGTCGGGTACGGAACGGTCGGGCTGAGGTGGCCGATCGGCGGCGTGGAGTGGGCGAGCACGGGCGACAGCACCAGGTCGAGCCCGCGGAAGGACGCCGCGTACGCCTGCTTCGTGCGCTTCAGTCGCCGCAGCATGCCGGGAGTGCGCCGCCACTTGCCCAGGTACTCCTCGCGCAGCCCCCGGCTCAGGCCGTCCATGCGGTGCCGGTCGAAGTCCGAGCCGAGGGTGCGGCCCGTGACGCCGAGGAGGAACGACAGCATCCCCCAGTACGTGAGGAAGTCGTCCGTGAAACTGGGGTCGAGGCCCAGTTCCACCGGCTGGACGGTGTGGCCGAGCCGTTCGAGCGTCGCCACGGTCTCCGTGACCGCCGCCCGGGTGGCGTCGTCGGAGCCGACGCCGTTCGGCGAGTCCAGCAGGAACCCGATGCGCAGCCGTTGGTCCGAGGGGCCTTCGACCAGGCCCAGCGACGGCAGCGCGGGGTTCTTCCAGTACGTCTCGGCGGCCGCGAGGAAGGCGGCGGCGTCCCGGACCGATCGGCTCACGATCCCGTCGGAGATCAGGTCGAGCGGCAGTTGACGGCTCTGGGCGTTCGCCACGACCCGGCCGCGGGTGGGCTTGAGGCCGACGAGCCCGCAGCAGGCCGCGGGTATCCGTATCGAGCCGCCGCCGTCGTTGGCGTGCGCGATGGGCACCGCCCCGGCCGCGACGAGCGCCGCGCTGCCGCCCGACGAACCACCGGCGGAGAAGCCCGTGTGCCAGGGGTTGCGCACCGGTTCGGCGCCCTCGTACTCGGTGGTCGGGCTGAAACCGAACTCCGGCAGCCGGGTCTTTCCCAGCACCGTGACCCCGCTGCTGAGGAACTGCCGGGCGAACGGTGCGTGGCGCCGTGCCGCGCCCGGGCGGAAGGCGGCACTGCCGTGGCCCGTGGGCAGCCCCTGGTAGTCCGTGTTGTCCTTGACGAAGGTGGGCACGCCGGCGAAGGCGCCGCCCGTCCCCGCGGCGGGCGCGGGGGTTTCGACGTACGCCTGGACCGCGCCCAGCCGTGCCTCGACCGTCCGGACCCGCTCCTGCGCGTCCCGGGCCGCCTCGGCGGCGGAGACCTCGCCGCGCCGGATCGCCGCGGCGAGACCGACGGCGTCGTGCTCTGCCAGGGCGTCGTCCCGGAAGGCGTGCACCATGGTCCGTTCGTCGAAAGTCGTCACCGCTGCTCAGCCCCCGGCCGTGTGGATGGTCGCCCTGCCATCATTGCCTACCGCCGGGTAACCCGCGAGTGGTTCCGAAGGATGCCGAGCGTATTTTCGACTCCGGATCAGGGGTTCTGGGTGTCTTCGGAGCGGATGGCGCCGCGGACGCCCGTGATGACCGTGACGGTCAGACAGAGGGCGATGACGGTCTCGGCCCACAGGAAGGCGAACCAGTCGAGCACGGAGCCGATCGGGGGTGAGCCGGGGGCGGTGTTCCGGAAGGCCGAGAGGGCGAACAGGGTGGCGGCCATCCAGGCGAGGGCGGGCCACACCAGGCCCGAATCGTGGGTCATCAGGTACCAGGACCCGATGATCACGGATGCCGCCAGCGCCCACATCACGATCATCATGAACACGGCGAAGACGAGCAGGCTGCCCGACCGGAACACGTCCAGGCCCACGAGGACCCCGCGCTGGGTGGGCACGGGGACCGCGTCGACCGCGAAGAGGGTGTCGTTGTTGGAGAACAGCATCCGCACCGGCACTTCCCGGCCGCCCACCTGCGCCGCGAACCCGATGTCGGTCTGATAGGCGTCGAACGGGTAGTCGCTGATCGATCCACCCGTCATGGCGACCTCCACGTCCTTGGTCGAGAGCCGCTCGTGGGCCTTGAAGGCCAGGTCGCCGACGGTGGCCTCGGTGGTCTGGAGGCTGAGGTCGGCCACCGGGGAGACCCCGTCCTCCTCGCCGAGCGACCCGCGCGGGACGACCCGGACCCGAAGGACCAGTTCCCTGGCAGCGGCGTCGACGCGCTGGATCGTGGCCTCCACGTCCACCCGGTCGGCGGCCGAGGATCCGACGACGTGGACCTTGTCGTTCGCCTGCCGCTCGGAGAACTGCAGCCACGACCCCACGCCCACCGCCGCCACGATCAGCACCGCGATGGGGAGCAGGATGGGCAGGAGCGAGGTCCGGAAGCGGCGTGGGCGGGTGGGGTCCGCGGGTGGGGCCATGGTGACTCCGGCGAGGTGGGTGGGGCGACGGGCTCGCCGTCTCCTCGGGATACGGGGCGGTGGCCGCAGGGCGATCCTCGTCGACGGGGCCGGGGATCCGCCGCATCCGGACCGGGCGTGTCGGCCGACGTCGGCCGGCCCGGGGCGTCGACCCCGGAGTGCCGGCGCCGACGTCGGCCGGCCCGGGGTCCACCGGCCTGGGGTGTCGGCGCCGGGGCGGTGGCGCCGGGGCGTCGAGCCCGTGGCGGCGGCTCCCGAGTGTCGGCGTGTCAGGCGGCGTCTGCCGCCTCGGGGCGTCAACCGGTGTCGGGTTCGCCCCGGCGAACGGCGTCGTGCGCGGCCAGAGCGGCGTGCAGGGTCAGCAGGTCGGCGCCCCGGGCCGCGTCCAGGCCGGTCAGCTCCGTCGCCCTGCGCAGGCGGTAGTCCACCGTGTTGGGGTGGATCTGGAGCCGCGCGGCGGCCCGGCGCCGGTCGAGGCCGCAGGCGAGGAACGTGCGCAGGGTGTCGAGCAGCTCGGGGCGCCCTGCCAGCGGGCCGAGCAGCGCCGCGAGCCCGTCCCGGGCCGAGCTCGGGCGGCTCAACTGGTACTCCAGCAGCACGTCCTCCAGCAGGTACAGCCCGGGTCCCCGGCCGGACGCCTCCGCTATCCTCCGCACCTCGCCGACCATCCGGGCGGCGTCCGCGACGCCCTCCGGCGCGGCCGCGGCCGCCGCCACCAGCAGCTCGGCGCCGCACATCAGACCGAGTTGCTCGACCAGCCGGCCGAGCCGCTCCCGGTCCGCGGCGGCGAAGTCCGCGGCCGGTCCCTCGTACGGGATCAGCACCAGCCCGCCGTCGTCGGAGAGCACGGACAGCGGGACGCCGGGGGTCTGGCGCTGCAATTCGTTGCGCAGCCGCCGGAGTTTGCGGCGGGCGGCGACGGAATGGTTGACGCCGGGCCGCAGCTCGTCCGGGTGCGGTCCCATGGTGATGCCGAGCACCAGGTAGGAGGGCGGCAGCCGGATGCCGGCGCGGTCGGCCGCCGCCCGCGGGTCCCCGCCCTCCAGGAGACGGGACAGCAGGGACTGCCGGGCGACCTGCTCGTCGCCGAGGGCCGCCTGACGCTCCTGTACGTAGCCCGCCGCGACCGCGCAGCTGACCAGTCGGAGGTAGCCGAGCAGCCGGCGCTGGACCAGCAGCACGTCCGCCAGGTCGTCCGGCCCGGCCGTCGCGAGGACCTGGGCGGCGCACTCCTCGGCCCCGAAGTGGTAGGCGCCGACGACGGCTTCCAGCGGCACGCCCTCGTCGGCGCGCCGGGCCGAGGACTCGCTGATCCTCGCCAGTTCGGACTCCTCCGGCAGCTCGCCGCCGCGCAGCACCCGGATGAAGGCCCGGATGCCCCTGTCCACTTCCTTGGTGATCTCGCCGCGGAGCTGTTCCGAGGGCAGCGCTCCGTAGGCGGGCAGCTGCTCGACGAGCCGGGCCATCACGGCGGGGGCGAGGGTCGGGGCGGCGGCCAGGAGCCGCTTGTGGACCGGTACGCCGCCGAACCGCGGCCCCTCATCGCCTTCCACGGGTTTGGCTGCGGTCACAATCAACCTCGCGAATCTCTGTGGTGCGACCCGGAGACACGGCCCCCAAATGCCACCATTCTGTTTTCCGGGACGTTACTTACCAGTTGGTAACACGCCCGCCCGGTGGACCGCCAGCCGCGATCGGACCCAGACCGCAACCTCCACCGGATCCCCACGCCCCCACCCGCAGCGGAGGACCGCCGTGCTCGCGCCCAGAAACGCTGTTCGTCTCCTGGCCACCGCCCTTGTCGTCACGATGGCCGTGACCGCCGCCCCCGCGGCCACGGCCGCCGAGGTCACGCCGTCGAGTGCCACCGCCGGCGACTCGTTCTACAGGTACACCGGCAGCGAACCCCTCGCCTCGTTCGCGCCGGGCACCGTGCTGAAGACGCGGACGCTCCAGTACCACCTCGTGGGCCTTCCCACGCCGGTCAAGGCGATCCAACTGCTCTACCGCACGACCGACGCCCAGGGCCGTCCGTCCGCCAATGTGACCACCGTGGTGCGCAGTCTGACGGGCGACGGCGGCAAGGCGGTGTCCTACCAATCGTTCTACGATTCGCTCAACCCGGAGGACGGCCCCTCCCGGGCCGTCGCGGGCAACGTCAGCCTGGGCGGCGCCATCGCGAACGCCGAGTCCCTCTTCCTCGCTCCGCTGCTCCTCCAGGGCTACAACCTGGTCATCCCCGACACCGAGGGACAGACCGCGAACTTCGCGGCCGGCCCGGAGTACGCGACCAACACGCTGGACTCGATCCGCGCCGCGACCGGGTCCGCGGAGACCGGCATGAACCGGGACACCAGGTTCGGGCTGTTGGGCTACTCGGGCGGCGCCATCGCGACCAACTGGGCGGCCGCGCTCGCACCCACCTACGCACCCGAGGTCAACGCGAAGCTCGTCGGATTCGCGGAGGGCGGTCTGCTCGTGGACCCGGCGCACAACCTCAAGTATGTGGACGGCTCCCTCGTGTGGACGGGTGTCATTCCCATGGCGCTCATCGGCGTCTCCCGCTCGTACGGCATCGACCTCAAGCCCTACCTCAACGACTACGGGCAGGGGGTCTACCAGAAGCTGGAGCGCGGGTCGATCGTCGACGCACTGGGCCGCTACCCCGGGCTGACCTGGAAGAAGATGGCGAAGCCGCAGTACGCCGACCCGAATTCGGTGCCCGCCTTCCTCGACGCGGTGAACCGGATCAACCTCGGCTCGGCGCCGACCCCGTCCGTCCCGGGATTCATCGCCCAAGGCAACGGGGGAGTCCTGGAGGGGACCTTCAGTAACCGTCCGGGCATCGGCACCGGTGACGGGGTCATGGTCGCCGGGGACGTCCGGACACTGGCCCGGCAGTACTGTTCGACCGGCAACGGATCCATCGAGTACCAACAGTTCGACCTGCTCAGCCACGTCGGCGTGCCCGTCGTCTGGGCGCCCCTCGCGATGGGCTGGATGAACGACCGGTTCGCGGGCCGGACCGCCCCGTCCGACTGCGGTCGCATCCCCGCGGGCAACTCCCTGACCCCGGAGCAGCCGGTGCCGGCGTCCTGAGGCCGCGCGCGGCCCGTGTCCCCGCCGCCGCATTCGATGCGGCGGCGGGGACACGGGCGAGCGGGGGTCAGGACACCATGGAGGCGTCGGCCACCTCGGACAACCTGACCGTGCACAGCCCGCCGCGCTCGCTCTTCACGTCCGTCACCTTGAGCTGCGTGCCCGGCGCGAGGATGTACTCCTCCTCCCCGGTGAAGGCGGAGAAGTTCCGGATCCCGACCGCCTGGGAGGGCGTCACCTCGAAGAGGGTCCGCTTGCCCCGGCTGCCCAGGAAGGACCGGGCCACCTTCAGGTCGGAGGTGCAGGAGGAGACGCCCCACCAGGTCACCGTGCTGCCCACCGGGTACTGCGACCGCAGGTCCAGCGACACACCGCGCCACAGCGGCTGCGTGTGGGCGGGCAGCCCCGACACCGCCGAGAACAGCAGCCGCAGGTACGGCAGGTAGGGCGTGACCCTGGTGCGGTCCGGGGAGCGCAGGACGGCGTTGATCTCCCGGTAGAAGGCGGACTCGCAGGTGTAGAGGTAGAGCGCGGCGATCGCGTCGGCGGACAGGCCGACGGTCGTCTCGTCCGCCCTCCGCTTGCCGAAGTCCCGAGAGCGGTCGATGTGTCCGGCGATCCCGGACAACGCCTTCGCCACCGGGGCGACGGCGTCCTGGAAGTCCATCAGCGGCGTGTCGAACACACCGGTGATCGCGGGGAGGACCAGGCCCTCGTCCTTGACGCTGGTGAGTCGCTCCAGGTACAGCTGGTGCAGGTTCATGGTCGACTCGATGAAGGCGCCCATGCGTGCCGCGACACCCCCGTCCCCGCCGCCCGCGGCGGCCGCCGCCCCGTCCCACCCCTTGCTCGGCAGCCAGTCGATCCCGTCGGCGCCCAGCGAGGCGAGGGCCTCGTTGACCATCGCGAAGTGGTCGCCCTCGCAGAAGATGTCGCCCTGCGCCGCCGGGTTCGCGTGGTCGATGTGCCGGACCTCGACGTCCGGGTACTTCTCCTGGAGCCGCAGGACGACCTTCTTCAGGCTGCGTGCGTGCGCTCCCCACCACGCGAACACGACCCCGCGGTCCTCCTCGTCGGCCTGCTGCTTGGCCCTGAGGATCTCCTCGACGATCCGTTCGGCGACGGGCCGCCAGAACGTCGTGTGCTGGTCGGCGCCCATCGCACCGTCACCGCTGGCGGTCAGCGAGGCGTTCAGCAGCAGCACACCCTGGGTCAGCATCGCCTGGAACCACTCCGGCGGCTGGACCGTCTCGCGCTCCTTCAGCAGTGCGCGCACATCGGCGATGGGCGTCTTCTTGGCGATGCCGTACTTCCACATCGCCGCCGCCTTGATGATGCAGCGGATGCTGACGACCCGGCCGAACTGGCTGTCCTTCCAGTCGTTGAAGGTGTTGTCGAACATGGCGATGCCGGTCGCGCTCTCCGGGCGCGGGTACGGGTTCTGGCCGAAGACGACGACCTTCCACTTGTGCGGCGGGTTGGGCTTCAGCGCCTGGAAGGTCAGTTCGCGGACCGGGACGACCTCGGGACTGCGGCCCTTCCCGATGAACCGGGCCGCGTCGGGCCGCGCCTCGATGACGGGCTTCAGGAGCGGGAGCCAGGGCTCACCGCCCCCGTCGAAGAGTTCGGCGAGGGCCAGCGGGTCGTCCGCGGCGGGCTGGGCCGGGTCCTGGGCCTGTGCCGGTGCGACGGCCGTCGGTTCTGCTGCCGGTTCCGATGGCGGTTCTGCTGCCGGTTCCGGGGCAGCGGCCGCTGCGGCCGGGGTCGCGGCCGGCGGCGGCACGATGCGCACCCGCTGCTCGACCGGGGCGTTCTCGATGCCGTCCAGTTGCGCGGTGATCGTGGCGCGCAGCTCGTCGTCGTCCTCGAACCAGTGGTCGTGGAAGAGCGTGTAGCCGGTCCACATCAGGTTCGCGCACACCCTGGCCGGAACCCTGCCGGTCTGCGCGCCCATCCCGACCAGCGCCACGGAGCGGATGCTGCCGGGTTCCTTCCGGTTCTGCCGGTGCACGGCCTGGAACGCGGCGGCGCACGCCAGGGCCACGTTCAGCGTGGCACTCACGTTCTGCGAGGACCGCACCATCGTCGGCGTCGAGATCAGGTACCGGGGGACCGTCGCCCCCGACGGGACGCAGACCGCGCTGCCCACCGGGAGGGTGCCGGCGAACCGGTCGCGGATCGCGCGCTGCACCCGCAACTGGATGCCGGATCCGAGGTGCCGCTTGATGACGGCGTCGACCCCGCCGTCCATCCGGCCCCGGGAGTTCGTCGGCGTGACCCAGGCGTCGACGTCCTCGTCGAGGATCGAGCCCCGGCGGATCTCGATGCCGGGGGTGTCCGCGAATGCCGCCCGCCAGGCCTCCACCACACGCTCGTTGACGTCTGTCAGTACAACCCTGAGCACGGGTCGGCCACTGCTCTCGGTCATCGTCCACTCCTGTCGGAAACGGCTTCGGCAACAACTCGAACCTAGCCGCCACCACTGACAACGCCGTTCCGACAAGGGGACGATGACCTGCCGTCATGACAGCGCGTCACAGCCGCCAGTACGTACCCGCACGGGAATCGACGTGCACCACGTGCCGGCCGACGCGCACCACGTGGTGGTCCTCACCGGACCAGGAGCCGGTGGCGCCGTCGGCGCCGGGCAGCGGGGTCCAGATCTCCAGGAAGGTGCTGCCGTCCGGGTTGGTGCCCCGCTCGACGAGGTTCGCGCCCTCCCGCCGGAAGGTCCCGGCGTCCTCGCCGGGCTCGCCCGTGAGGTGGTGGAAGTGGACCTGTGAACCGTCGAAGGAGGTCGTACCGGCGAAGCCCCGGCTGTCGGCGTAGTACGGGCCCGCCTGCAACCACACCACCTCGCGGTCCTCCAGGAGGGGCCCGCCGTCGCGGCTGATGCCGCGCCGCAGCCAGGCGCCGTGCTCGGGCACCGGGATGCCGGGGCCGGCCTCGAACCGGTCCGTCGGCGGCCGGCGCTCAGGCACGGTCGGCGGGGGAGTCGTCCACGGCCAGCAGGGTCAGCGGCACGTTGCCGCGCACCGCCTGCGAGTACGGGCAGACCGCGTCCGCACGGTGCAGCAGGGGCTGGAGGTCCGTCGCCCGCCACCCCGGCAGGCTGACGGTGAGGGCCACCGCGAGGCCGTAGCCCGCGGGGGTGTCCGTGGTGCCGAGCTGTACTTCGCAGGCCACGCGCGCGGCGGAGGCGTCCGCCCCGAACTCGGCGGCGACCTCCGCGAGCGCGGACGTGAAGCAGGCCGCGAAACCGGCCGCGAACAGCTGCTCCGGATTGGTGGTGCCGGGCACCTTCTTGCGCGGCGGGGCCAGGCGGACGTCCAGCCGACCGTCGTCCGTGCGGACGGAGCCGGTGCGGCCCCCGTCGGCGTGCGCGGTCGTCCGGTACAGGCTGCGGGTGAGTGGCACGGTCATGGCGTACGGCCCATCTTGCTCGACGAGGACGCTGCCGCGGGCGCGGACAGCGGTCGGCGCCGCTCCTGCGGCACCTCGCGCGTCGTCGTGCGTAACCGGGTACGGCGCATCTCGTCCGGGGCCTCGCAAGGCCGCCGCACAAGTTAGCAACGGAGGTGGCCGTCCGGGGACCCGCAGGGCGGTGACCTTCCTCACCCGTTGGCGGCCCCGCCGTGATCCGGGGACGAGAGCCGGGGCCCGCGGCTGCGGTACGCCCCCGGAGGCATGCCCTCCCACCGGGTGAACGCGCGGACCAGGGCCGTCGCACCGCTCAGGCCGACGAGGGGCGCGATCCGGTCCAGCGGCAGGGCCGTGGTATCCAGCAGCCGTCGGGCCCGGCCGTGGCGGGCCGTGTCGAGGAGCGTGCGCCACGACGTGCCCTCCGCCTGAAGGGCCCTTCGCAGGGTCCGGACGCTGAGGCCGAGCTCCCTGGCGGGGCCGGCCGGGCCCGCGTCCCCGAGCGCGGCGTGCTCCAGCCACTGCCGTACGCGCTCGGCCACGGCCGGGGGCGAGGACAGCCGGTGCAGGAGCCGGTCGGCGTAGTCCCGGTGCAGGGCGTTGAGCGCCGGATCGTGGAGCGGCCGGCGCCGGTCGAGGTCCTCGTGGGCGACCGTGATCACGTTCTCCGGGGCGTCGAACACGACCGGGCAGCCGAGGACGCGGGCGTACGGCTCCGCGGAGCCCGCACGCGGGTGCGCGAACGAAACGGACAGCGGCGCCCAGCCGTCGCCGGCGATCCAGCGACCCGCCCGCACCATGCTGCTGACGACCGCCTCGACCTGCTGGGGGTGCATGGCCGCCGGGTCGACGGTCGGCCGGTAGCGGACCCGGCCGGCGTCCCCCCGGCGGTCCACGCTCACCCTGCCCGCCTGGCTCACCAGCGGGTGGTAGCGCTCCGCCGCCAGCGCGGCCTCCGCGAGGCTGGCGCTCGTGAGGACGAGGTGGCCCAGGATGTGCAGGCCCGTGGGTCGGATGCGGTCGCCCACGAGGAGCCCGGTGTGCGGGCCGGCCCCCCGGGCGCCGAGGACCTCGTCCCACAGGACACGCATCTCGGCGTACCCCAGCCGGTCCGCGGGCAGGGCCCGGTGACCGGAACCGCCGCTGCCCTCCGCCGCGGCGCTCAGCACGGCGAGGGCGTAGCACGAGGTGACGGTGGGAGGCTCGATGAGGGACACGGCCGCCAGTCAATGCCGGAGCACGGGCCGCGTCAACACCGCCTGCGCCGCGGTCGCGGGGAGGCACGGCGCGACCGGCGGCCCGGGGAGTCAACGGGTTGGCCGCCGGGGTGAATGACCGCTGCGCGGAGCGCTCCTAAGGTCGCCTTCGGACACCGCTCATGAGGAGTACGCCGTGATTCTCTTCCTGCTCCCCGCAGGCGACTACGACCCGACCGAGGCGGCGGTGCCCTGGGCCGCGCTGCGCGACGCCGGCTTCGAGGTGCGGTTCGCGACCCCCGCCGGGAAGGCCGCGTACGCCGACCCCAGGCTCACCGACCTCGGCTTCTCCTGGCTGTCGCCCTGGCTGATGACCCGCCGCGCCGAACTCGCCGCCTACCGGCGCCTCACCGTGGACCCCTGGTTCCTCGCCCCGTTCGCCTACGAGGACGTCGAACCGGACGCCGTCACGGGTCTCTTCGTACCCGGCGGCCACGCAGCGGGCATGCGGACGCTGCTCGAAGACGCCACCGCCCAGCGCCTGTTCGCCCGGGTCTTCACCCGGGGGCTGCCGGTCGGCGCCGTCTGCCACGGTGTGCTGCTCGCCGCCCGCGCCACCGATCCCGCCACCGGGCGCTCGGTCCTCCACGGCAGGCGCACCACGGCCCTGACCGCCCTGCTGGAGCTCACCGGGTGGAACCTCACCCGGCTCTGGCTGGGCCGCTACTACCGCACGTACCGCACCACCGTGCAGCGGGAGGTCACCGCGGCGCTCGCCGATCCGGGCCACTTCCTCACCGGCCCGCCGCTGCCCGTCCGCGACACCGCCGCCCGGCCCGGACGCGGCTTCACCGTCAAGGACGGCAACTACGTGTCCGCGCGGTGGCCCGGCGACTGCCACCGGCTCGCCGCGGACTACCTGGCCCTGGTCCGCGCCCACGAGGCGGCCCAATTGTCATGAACGCTTCTTGAAGGGGTTCGGGATGAATCGACGAAGAGTCCCCAGGCGACTCCGGTACCTGTTATCCGGCCTGGTCCTCGCGATGGTCACCCTCGTGCTCGGCCCCGCGGCCGGCGGCGCGTCGGCGGGTCCGCAGTGGTGGGAGCCCGTGGCGCGCCCGGTCCCGGACTCCCAGGTGGGCGTCACGGGAGAGCCGTTCACCGGGACCGACGCCCAGGGCCGGGTCCGCGGCTGGGTGGACGCGCACGTCCACCTGATGTCGAACGAGGGCTTCGGAGGGCGGCTGGTCTGCGGGAAGGTCTTCTCCCCGGCGGGCGTGGCGGACGCCCTGAAGGACTGCCCCGAGCACTACCCGAACGGCGTCCTCGCCCTCTTCGACATGATCACCAAGGGTGGTGACGGCCGGCACGACCCGACCGGCTGGCCGACGTTCCGCGACTGGCCGGCCCACGACTCCTCCACCCACCAGCAGACCTACTACGCCTGGATCGAGCGGGCCTGGCGGGGCGGACAGCGCGTCCTGGTGAACGACATGGTCACCAACGGGGTCATCTGCTCGCTGTACTTCTTCAAGGACCGCGGCTGCGACGAGATGGACGCGATCAGGCTGCAGATCCGGAAGACGTACGAACTCCAGGACTACGTCGACGCCATGTACGGCGGCGCCGGCAAGGGCTGGTTCCGCGTCGTCACGGAGCCCGACCAAGCCCGCGAGGTCATCCGGCAGGGCAAGCTCGCCGTCGTCCTCGGCGTGGAGACCTCCGAACCGTTCGGCTGCAAGCAGGTGCTGGACGGCGCCCGCTGCACCATGGCCGACATCGACCGCGGCCTCGACGAACTGCACGGCCTCGGCGTGCGCAGCATGTTCCTGTGCCACAAGTTCGACAACGCCCTGTGCGGCGTACGGTTCGACACGGGCACCACCGGCATGGCCGTCAACGCCGGCCAGTTCCTGTCCACCGGAACCTTCTGGAGCACGGAGCCCTGCACCGGCCCCGAGCACGACAACCCGATCGGCTTCGGACTCGCCGCGGGTCTGTCGGCCGAGGACCACGGAGCCTCGCCCGCCGAGGCCGAGGCCAGGATCCGCGCCGCGCTACCCGAAGGGGTCGAACTGCCGCGCTACGACGCCTCCCTGCAAGCGGCGCAGTGCAACCGGCGGGGCCTGACCGCGCTCGGCGAGTACGCGGTGCTGGGCATGACGAAGCGCAACATGATGCTGGAACTCGACCACATGAGCGTCAAGGCGGCGGACCAGGCGCTGCGCGTGCTCGAAGCCGAGCAGTACTCCGGCGTCCTGTCCACCCACGGCTGGACGGACGACAACTGGACGGAACGCGTCTACCGCCTGGGCGGCCTCGTCACCGGCCACATGTACGAGGCGAACGCGTTCACCGCCGAGGCCCGCAGGCACGCCGACCTGCGGGCGAAGTACGGCGCCGGCTACGGGATCGGCACCGACATGAACGGCTTCGCCTGGCTCCCCGGCCCCCGGGCCGACGCCGGGAACCCCGTCCACTACCCCTTCCGAAGCCCCGACGGCGGCTCGGTCCTCGACCGGCAGGTCACCGGCTCCCGCGTCTGGGACGTCAACACCGACGGCGGCGGCACCCACTACGGCCTCGTACCGGACTGGATCGAGGACATCCGGGTCACCGGCGGCCAGGACGTGGTGGACGAACTCATGCGGGGCGCCGAGGGCTACCTGCGCACCTGGGAGCGCAGCAGCGGGCACACCACCCCCTACGCGCCGCTGGTCCGCGGCTACCGCCCCCACGCCGGACACCTGGCCTCCACCCGCCCCCTGCCCGCCGGCTTCACCCACGAGGGCGTCTGGAAGGTGCTGCGGGACCCCGCGCCCGGCACGGTCCGGCTCTACGAGTGCAAGGTGGCGGAGCACTCGCTGCTGACCCCCGACCCGGGGTGCGAGGGCCAACGGCCCCTCGGCGCGGTCGGATACGTGTACACCAAGCCGGTGCCCGGCTCCGTGCCCCTCTACCGGTGCTACATCCCTTCGGCGTTCGACCACTTCGTGAGCGGCAGGGCCGACTGCGAAGGGCCGTACACGAGGGAGGGCCTGCTCGGCTACGCCATGCCGGCGGCCGGGCCCTAGCCCGACGATCCGACGACCTGACGACCTGACGACCTGACGACCTGACGCCCCGACGGCGAACGCGAGGGCGCCCCCGGCACGTGCGGCCCGGGGGCGCCCCTCGCGTCGATCAGCCTCGCGGAACGAGCCGGTCGGCCAGGCGGGCCAGCAGGGACCGGCGGTGGTCCGGATCGGTCGCGAGGTCCAGCGCCGTCCAGGCCATGGCCAGCCCCCCGTCGAGCACGGCGCGGTCGGCCTGCGCCGTGACCCCGTACCGGGTGAACTCGGGGTTGTGCATGATCGCCTCGCCGCAGTCGTAGCCGATCATCGGGTGGATGGTGGGCACGAGGTGCGAGACGTTGCCCATGTCCGTGGAGCCGCCCCGCAGGGTCGGGTCCAGGTCCTGGACCCGCCGGCCCAGGTCGCGGGCGGCCGTGAGGTAGCTGCGGCCCATCGCGAAGTCCTGGCGCAGGTCCGCGTAGTCGTTCCCGACGGTCTCCAGGGCGAGTTCGGCGCCCGTGGCCAGCGCCCCGGCCTCGAAGCAGGCCCGGATCCGAGCCTGGAGCTCGGCGAGCTCCTCACTGGTGACGGCCCGGCAGTCGTAGTCGGCCGTGGTCCGCGCCGGGATCACGTTCGCGGCCTCCCCGCCGCCGGTGACCACGCCCGAGACCACCGCGCCGGGCCGCATCTGCTGCCGGTACGCGGCGATGGCCACCTGGGCGATCATCATGGCGTCGGCGGCGTTGATCCCGCGCTCGGGCATCGCCGCGGCGTGGGCGGCCCGCCCGGTGTAGCCGACCTGCCAGCTGCTGATGGCGAGCGAGCTCATGCCCACCGAGTCGGACGGTGCGGCGTGCACCATCATCGCGGCGGCCACGTCGTCGAAGGCGCCCTCGCGCAGCATGTCCACCTTGCCGCCGCCGGACTCCTCGGCCGGTGTGCCGAGCAGCTTGACGGTGATGCCCAGCTCGTCGGCGAGCGGGGCCAGCGCCAGGGCGGCGGCGACGGAGGCGGCCCCGTTGACGTTGTGGCCGCAGGCGTGGCCGATGCCGGGCAGTGCGTCGTACTCGGCGCAGATGCCGATGACGAGCTCGCCGCTGCCGGCGGTGGCGCCGAACGCGGTCGGCAGTCCGTACGCGCCCCGGGTGACCTCGAAACCGGCCCCCTCGACGAGGTCCGCGATGCGGCGGGCCGCGCGGTGCTCCTCGTAGGCGAGCTCGGGATCGGCGTGCAGCGCGTGGCTGAGGCCGATGACCGCGTCCCGGTGCGAGGTCAGGACGGTGCGGGCGCGTTCGCGCAGCAGGTCGGTGGCGCTCATCGGCCCACCTGCCCGGTGCCCGCGGTGCCCGCGGTGCGCGGCCTGCGGTAGACCAGGGCGATGGCGGCGCCGGCCACCGAGACCAGGGCGCACACCGTCCAGGTGACGGTGTAGGCGCTCAGCTCGGGCAGCGGCCGCCCGGCCGGGGTGCGGGAGGCGAAGACCGTCAGCACGGCGGCCGCGCCGATGGAACCGCCGACGTTGATCAGGAGCTCGTTGATGCCGGAGCCCACCGAGGTGCGGTCGTGCGGTACGGACTCCACGGCGAGCGTACGGGTGGAGTGCTGGAGGAAGCCCGTGCCCAGACCCGCCACGGCGGTGCCCGCCAGGAAGAGGGCCAGGTCGCCGTGGAAGGACAGCGACAGCACGTACCCGGCGGCCATCAGCAGCGAGCCGGTGACGAGCGTGAGCCGGTCGCTGATCGCGGCGGCCACGGCCGGAGCGACCAGCGCACCGAGGGCCAGGGCCAGCAGGTTGGGCAGCATGCCGACGGCGATGGCGAAGGGGCCGAGGCCCAGCCCGTAGCCGTACGTCGCGGGGTCGGTCCCCATGAACACCGCGTTGGCGACCTGGAGCCCGATCATGCAGAAGGTGAAGGTCAGGGTGACCAGCGAGACCACGACGACACCCCGGCGGCGGAACATCGTCACGTCGATCATCGGCTGCGGGGTGCGCAGCTCCACCCGCACCCAGACCGCGGTGACGAGCGCGCCGCCGACGAGGCAGCCCAGGGTCCGGACGGAGGTCCACTCCCAGCCGGGCGTGCCGCCGAGGCCGAGGCCGAGCATCACGGCGGTCAGGCCGACGCACAGCAGCACGCCGCCCGCCCAGTCGATCCGGCCGCCCGGCCGGTGGTCCGACTCGGGCAGCAGCGGCCAGGTGATGGCGAGGGCCAGGCCGGTAGCGACGGCGGGCACCCACAGGGCCGCGGTCGGACTGTCGACGGCGCCGGCCACGAAACCACTGGCCACGAGCCCGAGGGCGAGGCCCGCGACGAGCGCGGCGACCATCACGCTGATCCCGCGCCGGCTTTCGGAGTCGCCGCCCCGGCTGCGGTTGCGCAGGATGCCGACCAGCAGCGGGAAGAAGCCGGCGAACGCGCCCTGGAGGATCTGGCCGCACAGCAGGGTGCCGAAGTCGCGGCTGAGGCCGACGAGGACCGAGCCGAGCAGGACGATCAGCAGGTTCCAGCGCAGCACGCGGCGGTGGCCGTAGAGGTCGCCCATCCGGGACAGGACCGGAGTGAAGGCGACGCTGGCCAGCAGGTTCGCGATGCTGATCCAGTTCAGGTCGGCCGCCGTCACGCCCAGCGTGTCGGTGAGACCGCGCAGCAGGGGCGAGAGGAAGCCCTGGGTGATGCCGCTGGTGAGCTCCACGAGCATGACGGAGGCGATGACGGCGCCCGCGGGGGTCGCGCGGAGTGCGGAGCAGGCCCCGGCGGGGGAGTGCGAGGGTCTGGCGTCCGTGTCCGTCATACGTATCACCTGTTCGGGGAACGGGCCGTGCGGCCGAGGCAGGGGGAGGGCGGTCCGCCCGCGGGGCGGATTCCGCACCACAATGTCCGGTGCGGGCCGTGCCCCGGGCAAGAGTGGGGCCGATAATCGGGTGAACGCGGCACTCACCCATCATTCGGCGGCGGATTCCGGCACACCGGGGGTCGTGCGGACGCGGCTCGGACAGCCGTCGACGGGGCCGTGGCGCGGTGTCGTACCGTCCGGCGGTTGGGAGGCCCTCGATGAACACCGGTGTTCCGGGCGCGACGCAGCGCCCGCCCCACCCCGCCGACCTGCCCGAGCTCGACGCCGTCGACCACGCGGTGCTGCGCGCCCTGCACCGCGATCCGCGCGCCGCCTTCGCCGACGTGGCCGAGGCGGCCGGGGTGCACGAGCGGACGGTCGCCCGCCGCCTGGAGCGGATGACCGCCACGGGCCACGTCCGCTTCACCGCGGCCCTGATCCCCGAGTACCAGGGCGAGGGGATCACGGCGGAGCTGGCCGTCCGCTGCGCCCCCGGCCGGGTCCACGAGACGGCGCTGGCCATCGCCCGCCGGCCCGAGACCCGCTCCGTGGAAGTGGCCACCGGCGCCCTGGAGGTGTTCGCCGAACTCAACGCGCCCGGCCACGACGCCCTGTTGACCCTCGTGGACTCGGTGATCGGCCGGCTGGACGGGGTCGTGGACATCCACTCCAGCGTGGTCCTGCGGCTGCTGCTCACGGCCAGCGACTGGGCGCCGTACGACGAGGAGCCCACCGGGGTGCGGCGGCTGGCCATGGCGGGGCTGGAGGTGCCCGCGCCGCTCACGGTCGACGACCTCGACCGGCGACTGGTCGCGCTGCTGGGCGCGGACGCCCGGATGTCGACCACCCGGCTCGCCCGCGAGCTGCGGGTGAGCGAGACCACCGCCCGGCGGCGCCTCGCCCGGCTGATGACCTCGCACATCCTGCACCTGCGGCTGCACGCCGATCCGGCGGTGCTGGGCTATCCGGTGGAGGCCCGGTTCCGCGTCGGGGTGGCGCAGAGCAGCCTCGACGCGGCGGTACGTCAGCTGGCCCACGAACCCGCGGTGCGGCACCTGGTGGTCACCACCGGGGCCGCCGGACTCCTCGGCTACTCCAGCCACCGCGACCTGGCGGACCTGCACGCCTTCACGGCCCGGGTCTTCCCCCGACTCGGCGCCGGCACCCAGGTGGAGACGGCCCTGCTGATGCGCACGTACAAACGGGCCGGGGTCGCCGAGCCGACGGCCGGCGGCCCGATGTGACCGGGTCCCCGCTCACGGCCGCTCGTCACCCCGCACGGGGCCGGGCCCGCTCAGGTCGGACTCGGTGAGGGGCTCCAGCTCGCCGTGGGTGTCCAGCCAGTAGAGGAAGAAGACGGCCGGGGCGACGAGCAGCAGGGAGACGAGGCTGACCACCGTCAGCCAGACCAGCGTCTGCGGATCCCCCGCGGCGTCCGCCACGGACAGGGAAGTGGGGATCAGGTAGGGGCGCTGCGCGAGCCCCCAGGCGAGGACGCCCGCGACGACGGTGCCGACGGCGCCGAAGCGGGCCAGGTGCGTCCGGCGCCGCAGCACGAACAACGCCGTCGCGGCGAAGCACACCAGGGACACGATCGCGAGGGCGAGCCCCGCGCCGTGCGTCAGCCCGTGCCAGACGTGCGGGGAGTCGCCCCGGGTCACCACGAGCACCCACACCGCCGTCAGGGCCACCGCGACGAGTGCGAAGAGCGAGCGGAGCCGGAAGTAGCCGACCAGGTCGGGCGCGTCGAAGCGGGCGGCGTCGGCGGTCAGGAACACGGCACCGAGCAGCGCGGTGGCGGCGACGGTGAGCACCCCGAAGGCGAGGGACGCGTGGTTGGCCCACGCGTCCGCCGAGGCCTCGGTGCCCGGCGCGATCCGGCCCGTGGCGATGGCCCCGACCGCCGCCCCGAGGAAGAACGGCGTGAGCAGGGAGGCGACGGCGAAGGCGGCGCCGTAGAGGCGTCGCCGAGCCGGCCGCCGCGCGGGTTTGCGCAGGGCGAATCCGGCGCCGCGCAGGACCATGCCGAGGGCGGCCAGGGCCAGGGGGAGCCACAGGGCCGTGAACACCGTCTGGAACATCACCGGGAACCCGGTCCACATCAGGACCAGGACGAAGACCAGCCAGACGTTGTTGACCTCCCACACGGGCGCCATGGCGTGGTCGATCAGCCACCGGGGGCGCTTGCCGCGCTCGGTCCCGCCGGCCGTCAGGTCCCAGAAGCCCGCCCCGTAGTCGGTGCCGCCGCCGCAGGCGTACGCGGCCACCGCGAGCAGGAGCACGAGCGCGACGAAGCCGGCCATGATCCAGCCTGCGCCAGCCGTACAGGTAGATGGCGATCAGCACCCCTTCGAGGAAGAACGCCCAGGCCTCGACGCCGAAACCGATGCCGAAGACATCGCCCCACCTGCCCATCAGCCCAGGCCAGAGCAGCCCGAACTCGAAGGACAGCACGGTGCCGGTGACGACGCCGATCGCGAACTGCACGGCCATCACGGCCGACCAGCGCCGGGCCAGCAGCAGCGCCGTGGGGTCGTTCCGGCGCAGGCCGCGGTGGTGCATGACGAGGGTGATGAGCGGCAGCGCCACTCCCATCGGCACCAGGATGATGTGGGAGGCGAGGGTGAACGCCATGAGTTCCCTGGCCGGGAGCAACTGGGCGGGGCTGTCCGCCGCCAGCAGGTGGACCGTGGTGTGCATGCGTTCCTTTGCCGCTCGGGATCACGGGCCGGACGGGGCCGAGTCGTGGGGCCGGGCCGCGGGCCGGGCCGCGGGGCTCGGACGCCGGGCTCAGCCGCCGGTGGCGAAGCCGGGGAAGAGGGTCATGCCGCCGTCCACGTAGAGCGTGGTGCCGACGACGTAGTCCATGAGGTCGGATGCGAGTCCGACGGCCGCGTGGGCGATGTCCTCGGGGTCGCCGATCCGGTCGTACGGGATCAGCTTGAGCAGGTCCTCCCGGGCCGCCTCGGTCTCCCACGCGCTCTGGTTGATCGGCGTCCTGATGGCGCCCGGGGCGATCGCGTTCACACGGATCCTCTTGGGCGCGAGCTCCTGGGCCAGGGTCTCCATCAGCATCTGCACGCCCCCCTTGGAGGCGGCGTAGTTCACGTGTCCCGCCCAGGGGATGATCTGGTGCACGGAACTCATGCAGATGATCTTTCCGGCCGCGTGGGACACCTCGGGGACCACGCCGCGCCGCAGGAACTCCTTCGTCGCCTCCCGCGCGCACAGGAACTGACCCGTGAGGTTGACGTCGATGACCTTCTGCCACTCGGCGAGCGTCATCTCCATGAGCGCGGCATCACGCTGGAGGCCGGCGTTGGCGACCAGGATGTCGATCGTGCCGAACTCCCGGACCATCCGGTCCATCATGGCCACGACCTGGTCCTCCTGGGACACGTCCGCCTCGTACGCGGCCGCGCGCACGCCGAACGAGGTGATCTCCTCGACCACCTTCTCGGCTTCCTCCGCCCCGGAGACGTAGTTCACCACCACATCGGCCCCGGCCCGGCCCAGGCCGATGGCGGTGGCCTTGCCGATCCCGCTGTTGGCGCCGGTGACCAGCGCCTTCTGACCCTTGAGCAGGTGAGCGGGAATCACTCCCCGCGGTCCGCTTCGGTGGGAACTCAACGTAGACCGCCTCCTCGAATGCCCGGCCCGGCCCGCCGGACCGCGGCTCGGCAGCGTCCGAAAGCCAGCCAAGCACCGCCTCCGCGGCCCCGCGTCCCGGGCGAGGCGTTCTTGGGCCACGCGGCCGAGCACCGCCGCCCGGTCGGAGGACACGGCGGGCCGGCGTCAGCCCAGCCGTTCCGGCAGGTGGTCGCCCACCCGCAGGGCGTTCGCGATCGCCGTGGGCGACGGGTTGACCGCTCCGATGCTCGGGAAGAAGCTCGTGTCGCCGTCCGAGCCCAGCGCGGAGACCCGCCGCTCGGCCAGGAACCGCACGGCCGTGGGATGGAGGCCGGCCCGGGCCCGCGCGGCGTCCCACGCCCCGAGCTCCCGGCGCCGCGGGCGATGCCCCACCCGAACGAACAACACGTCCCCCGGCCCGACCCGCACCCCCTGGGCCGCCTCCGCCGCCGTCAGGTCGGCGGCGGTCACGTGCTCCCCGGGCTCCAGCCATGGCACCCCCCGCAGCCGCGGCACGTCCAGGAGCACGCCACGGCCGACGATGCCGTCCCGGACGACCTCGACGGAGAGCGCGCCGGCGCCCTCGGAGGTGACGTTGCTCGCCGGCACGCCGTTGTAGAGCGTCCCGTCGAACAACACGTGGCACAGCGCGTCGAGGTGGCTGTCCGCGTCCCCGTGCACCTTCATCGCGAACCGGTCGAGCGCGAAGTGCAGCCCGTCGCCGCCGGTCGCACCCGTCTCGCCCGCGGGGGGCGCGATCATCCGGTGGCGGGCCGGTTGGGGATCGTCCGGGCCGACCTCGGTCTCGATGGGCGCGGCCAGGGACACCGTACGTCCGGAGCGGACCTCGGCGGCAGCGGCCACGACGCGCTCGGGCGTCAGGTGCCGCAGCGCGCCGCGCCGGTCGTCGGGTGCGCTCGGACCACGCCCGCGCAGCTCCTCGTACGGCGCGCGGAAAGCGTCACCGGTCATGGGCCGCGACGTCGACGCACCGGCGCCCGGCGTCACCAGGCTCCCCACGGGGCCAGGGCCCACCGGAAGACATGACCGTCGCCCGGTCGCAGGACGGTGAGCGCCGTACCGCTGCGGAATGCGTCCGCCGGGCAGGACATCGGCTCGATGGCCACCCCACGACGGCGCCGCCCGGGCTCCGACAGCGTGTCCCCGGTGTACACCTGCACGTACTCGACGCCGCGGAGGAGCCGTACGTCGACGCCGCGGTCCCCCGAAGGGTGCGCCAGCCGTACCGCGCAGTCGCCGGCGGAGTCCCGGTCGAGCCCCGTGAACGCGGTGTCCAGGTGCTGCTCTCCGATGGGGCGGGCCGTGCGGAAGTCGTACGCCGTGCCCTCGACCGGCTCCTCGCCGATCGGCACGCCGTGCTCGTCGGCGTCGAGCCGGAGCCGGGCCGGGACGGTCAGCAGCGCGTCGTCCACCAGCTCGGTGCCCACGGTCAGATAGGGGTGCTGGCCCACCCCGTAGGGCGCGGCGGCGTCCCCCGGATTGCCGGCGGTGACGGTGGTCTCCAGCCCGTCAGGGCCCAGCCGGTACTCGGCGGTGACCTCCAGCCGGAACGGGTACCCGGGCTGCGGGAAGAGGGTGGTGCCCACCGTGAGCGACTCCTCCGCGCGGGCCAGCAGCCGCCACGGGACCCACCTCAGCAGGCCGTGGATCGCGTTGCCGTTCTCCGGCTCGGTCAGCGGCAGTTGCAGCTCCCCGCCGCCGAACGGGTAGCGCCCGCCTGCCACTCGGTTCGGCCACGGCACGAGGAGCTGCCCACGACCGCCGGTGACCGGCTCGTCCTCGGCGAACCCGTCGAGGAGCGACCGCCCGCCCACCGAGTACGCGCGCAGGCCGCCGCCCAGCTCGACCACCACCGCGGCCTGCTCGCCGCGGCGCAACGACCATTGTTCTCCCGATGCCGTGGGGGGCATGCGCGGCTCCTCGGTGTGCGACGGAGGTACGGCGGAAGTACGGCGGAAGTACGGCGGAGGGCTCAGGCGGGACCGGCCGCGCCCGCCGCGCCGGGGGCGGGGGGAGGGGCGGCCTGAGGCTGCGCGGGGGCGCCGGCGGTCCGGTGCGCGGAGCGGCGCGTCAGCAGCTGGCTGGTCACGAAGGACACGACGGTCGCCAGGACGATCACCGGGGTCATGGCGGCGCTGTCGAGCACCAGGACGACGAGCACGATGGTGCTGACGGGCAGCCGCAGGGCACTGGCGGTCGCGGCCGCCATCCCCGCGGCCATGGCCGGTACGACCCCCAGACCCGGCAGCGGCGCGAGCAGCACGCCCGCCGCACCGCCCAGGAACAGGGACGGGAACACGGGGCCGCCCCGCAGGCTGCCCAGGCACAGGGCGTAGGCGGCGCCGGCACACAGCAGTACGGCGATCAGGTCCCCGACGCTCCAGCTGTGCGGATCGGCGGCCAGCCGGCCCAGCGTGGCCTGGCCGGAGGACGCCACGTCGGCGGGCGTCCGGCCGGTGGTGAGCGCGTACACGGCGCCGCAGACACCTGCCGCCACGGCGCACAGGGTGGTGCGCAGGACGGTGCGCTTCTCGACGAACCGCGCGGTCAGCTGCCCCCCTTGCATGATCAGGTGGATGGCGGCGCCGATGGCCACGGCCATCAGGACCGCCCAGATCACGTCCCCGGCGTCGAGGCGGGCGGCGGGCGCTCCGACCTTCATGGAGAGGCTGGGTGCGTCGAGCCCCGTCCACCGGCCGAAGCCGGTGAAGACGAGTGCGCCCACGCCGCTCGACAGCAGCGCGGGCAGCATGACCGCGAACAGCTGGGGCCCGCCCACGCCGGCCACCTCGATCAGCAGCACCGCCGCGACCAGCGGACTCCCGAAGATCACCGCGATCGCCGACGCCGCCCCCGCCGCGCCCAGCAGCGCCGTGCTCAGGGGGCTCGCCGGGATCCGCGCCAGGTCCCTGAACAGGAGGGCCAGGCCGCCGCCGAGGGCGATCAGGGGGGCCTCCGGGCCGAGGGTGGCGCCGAGGGGAAGGCTGAGCACGGCGGCGAGGACCACGCCGGGCAGGGCCTTGGGCGAGGCACCGCCCGTGTGCAGCCCTCCGGCGGGGATGTGGCCGCCCCCGCCGGGCATTCGGGTGACCACCAGCCCGACGGTCACACCGGCGACGAGCAGCAGCGGCAAGGGCCACCACCACGGCGGGACGTCCCAGCCGAGGGACTCCGGCAGGACGTCCCACATCAGCTTTTCGAGCTGGTGGAGCCCGACCAGGAACCAGAACGCCACCAGCGACACCGGGATGCCGATGAGGGCGCAGAACACGAGGGTCTTCAAATAGCCGGGACTGCGCAGCAGTTCACCCAGCAGGTTCGCCTCTTCGGGCTGTTTCGCTTCGGAAGGCCCAGTCTCGGTTCCGGACAACCGCAACCACTCCTCACGAGCAACGGCACACGGCGGGGGGCAGCCCGCCAGGCCATTCCAACATCAGGTCGCGGAGTTCGCATGCCAGGAGGTGTCACAGGAGGTGTCAGGACGTGTCAGGCGGGCTGCCACAGCTCGACGCGGTTGCCCTCGGGATCGGTGACCCAGCCGAACCGGCCGACACCTGCCATGTCCTGGGTCTCCGCGTCCACGTCCGCGCCCTTGGCGCGCAGCTGCGCGAGCATCGCGTCCAGGTCGCGGACGCGGAAGTTGAGCATGGTCTGCTGGGCGCGGGCCCCGAAGTAGTCGGTTCCGGACTCGAACGTCGCGAACACCGTGGGCCCGGCCTCCTGGCGCCACAGGCCGTGTTCGTCGGCGTCCAGGCCCAGGCGGTCGCGGTACCAGGCGGCCAGGGCCGCCGGGTCGCCGGCACGCATGAAGTACCCGCCGATTCCCAGTACGCGTTCCATGGCCGCCATCCTGCCAGGAAAGCACTCGGGCCCGCCCGCGCAAGGCTGCGCGAGCGGGCCCGAGCCACTCGTTGTCACACGCGGTTGGCGACCGGCGTCTGCGGCACCACCGGGGGCACCGCGTTCGAAACCGCCCACTGCCGGTCCTGTTCGAAGGTCCGGAGCAGGTCCGCCGCGACGCTGACCGCGATCACGGCGGGTTCCTTGCCGGTGATCTCGGTGAGTCCGATCGGGGTCTTGATCCGATCGATGGTGGCCGCGTCGTGGCCGCCCTCATTGGCCAGGCGCTGCCGGAACCGCGCCCATTTGGCCGAGGATCCGATCAGGCCGACCGAGCCGAGACCGCTGGTGCGCAGAGCTGCGTCGCACAGCGCGGCGTCCTCGGCGTGATCATGAGTCATGATCAGGACGTGCGTGCCGGGCGGCAGCTCCGAGAGCACTTCCTCGGGAAGCAGCAATGTGTGGTGCACGTTGACTTCCGCCACCGCGTCCGAGAGCACACCGAGCCGTTCGTCGGAAAGCATCTCGGGGCGGGTGTCGATCAAGTGCAGGTCGAGGTTGTGGCGGGCCAGGATACGGGCCAGCTCCAACCCCACATGCCCCACGCCGAAGATCGCCACCGCTTCGACCACCGGGAGCGGCTCGACGAGCACGCTCACGGCCCCACCGCAGCACTGGACGCCGTGCCGGCTGGTGACCTTGTCGTTGAGGGCGAACTCCATGAGTTCCGGTTCCGGATCGGGCGTGCCGATCAGCTCGCGGGCCCGATCGATGGCAACGGCCTCGATGTTGCCGCCCCCGATCGAACCCCAGGTCTCATTGCGACCCACGACGAGCTTGGCGCCGGCCTTGCGGGGCGCGTGGCCGCGCACGGTCGCGACGGTCACGAGCGCTCCGGCTTCCCGGTTCGCTCGCAACCGCGCGACCGCGGCCACCCACGTCATGTCAGACATTGCTCAAGGCGGCCGTGTCAGCGGAGATCTCGCTGACGTCCAGCTTCGCGTCGGCCGCACGCGCGTTCTGGATGGCCCAGAACACCGCCTCGGGCGTCGCAGGGGCACCGAGCTCCAGGCTGAGACCGCTCGGCCCGAACGCCGCGGCGGCCTGACGCAGCGCCTCGCGGACCGAGAACGCCAGCATCAGCGGGGGCTCGCCGACGGCCTTGGAGCCGTAGACCGCACCCTCTTCCGAGGCGTTCTGCAGCAGCGAGACGTTGAACTCCTCGGGCATCTCCGAGAAGCTCGGCAGCTTGTACGTGCTCGCCGCCTGCGTCAGCAGACGACCGCGGTTCGGACCCTCGGTGGTGTCCCACCGCATGTCCTCCAGCGTCAGCCAGCCCGCGCCCTGGACGAAGCCGCCCTCGACCTGACCGATGTCGATCAGCGGGGAGAGGCTGTCGCCCACGTCGTGGATGATGTCCACGCGACGGAGCTTGTACTTGCCGGTGAAGCCGTCCACCTCGACCTCGGCCGCCGCGGCGCCGTAGGAGAAGTACTTGAACGGGGAGCCCCGGAACGTCTGCGCGTTCCAGTGCAGACCCTCGGTGCGGTAGAAACCGGCCGCCGAGAGCTGGACCCGCTGGAAGTACGCGGTGTGGACCAGGTCGTCCCAGGCCAGTTCCTTGTCGCTGCCGAGGACGCGGGCGACGCCGTCGACGATGCGCACGTCCGAGGCGTTGCCGCCCAGCTGGCCCGCGGCCACCTGCTGCAGCCGCGCGCGCAGCTGCTCACAGGCGTTCTTGATCGCACCGCCGTTGAGGTCCGCGCCGGAGCTGGCCGCGGTGGCGGAGGTGTTGGGCACCTTGTCGGTACGCGTCGGGGCGAGGCGCACCTTGTGCAGCGGGATGCCCAGCGAGGTCGCGGCCACCTGCATCATCTTGGTGTGCAGGCCCTGGCCCATCTCGGTGCCGCCGTGCGTGATCAGGACGGAACCGTCCTTGTAGATCAGCACGAGAGCGCCGCCCTGGTTGAAGGCGGTGAGGTTGAACGAGATGCCGAACTTGATGTTCGTGATCGCGAGCGCCCGCTTGGTGTGCGGGTGCGCTGCGTTGAACGCCGCGATCTCGCGCTTGCGGTCGGCGATGCCGGCGTTCTGCTGGATCTGGTCCCAGATGAGGGAGATCCGCTCGGCCTGCGTGACCGGCTGGCCGTACGGCGTCGTCTGACCCAGGTTCGGCTGGTAGAAGTTGCGCTCGCGCAGCTCCATGGGGTCCAGGCCGAGCTGCGGCGCGACGCGGCCGAGGATGTCCTCCATCACCAGCATGCCCTGGGGGCCGCCGAAGCCGCGGAAGGCGGTGTTGGAGACCTTGTTGGTCTTGGCGATGCGACCGGCGACACGCGCGTTGGGGATCCAGTACGTGTTGTCGATGTGGCACAGCGCGCGAGCCGTGACGGGCTCGGACAGGTCCAGGCTCCAGCCACCGTCGGAGGTCAGCGTGGCGTCCAGGGCCTGGATGCGGCCCTGGGCGTCGAAGCCGATCTTCCACTTGGCGTGGAAGCCGTGGCGCTTGCCGGACATGGTCAGGTCCTGGGTGCGGTTGAGCCGCAGGCGGACCGGACGGCCGGTGAGCTTGGCACCGAGCGCGGCGATGGCCGCGAAACCGTGCGGCTGCATCTCCTTGCCACCGAAGCCGCCACCCATGCGCAGGCACTGCACAGTCACTTCGTGGCTGTGGATGCCGAGCACGTGCGCGACGATCTCCTGGGTCTCCGAGGGGTGCTGGGTGCTGCTCTGGATGAACAGCTGACCGTTCTCGTCGATCAGGGCGAGTGCCGCGTGCGTCTCCAGGTAGAAGTGCTCCTGGTCCTGGAACTGGAACTCGCCCTCGAAGACGTGGGCGGACTCCTCGAAGCCGGCGTCGATGTCGCCGGTCACCATCAGGGGACGGGCGCCGTGGAAGGCCTCCGCCGCGATGGCTTCCTTGAGCGTCATGATCGACGGCAGGTCCTCGAGCTCGACCTCGACGGCGGCGGCACCGAGACGGGCGGCCTCCAGGGTCTCGCCGAGCACCCAGGCCACGGAGTGGCCGTAGTACTGGACCTCGTCCGGGAAGAGCGGCTCGTCGTGCTTCATGCCGGCGTCGTTGACACCGGGCACGTCGGCGATGGTGAGCACACGGACCACACCGGGCACCGCGAGGGCGGCCTCGGTGCGCAGCGCCGTCACCTTGGCGCGGGCCTTCATGACCTGGACCGGGTAGGCGTGCAGGACGTCCTTGGTGCGGTACACGAGGTCGTCCGTGTAGAGCGCGGCACCGGTGACGTGCAGGTTCGCGCTCTCGTGCGGCATGGATACGCCGACGACGGGCTTCTCGGGGATCTCGGACAGATGGCTCATGACGACACCGCCTCAGGGGTCTCTGCGTACAGCTTCAACAGGCTCTGGCCGAGCATCGCGGAGCGGTATTCGGCGCTGGCGCGGTGGTCGTTCATCGGCGTGCCCTCGGCCTGCAGCAGCTGGGCCGCGGCCTCGACGGTCTCCGCCGACCAGGGCTTGCCCTCGAGGGCCGCCTCGGTGGTGAGGGCGCGGATCGGGGTGGCCGCCACGCCGCCGAGGCCGATGCGGGCCTTGGTGACGATGCCGTCCTGGATCTCCAGCGCGAAGCCGACGGCGACGCTGGAGATGTCGTCGAAGCGGCGCTTGGCGATCTTGTGGAAGGCCGTGACGGGCGACAGCGGGAGCGGGATCCGCACCGCGCGGATCAGCTCGCCGGGACGGCGCACGGTCTGCCGGTAGCCGGTGAAGTACTCGGCCAGCGGGACCACGCGCTCGCCGTCGGCGTCGGCGAGGACCAGCGACGCCTCCAGCGCGAGCAGGACCGGCGGGCTGTCACCGATCGGGGAGCCGGTACCGAGGTTGCCGCCGAGGGTGCCGCTGTTGCGGATGAGGCGGGAAGCGAACTGCGGGAACAGCTCGGCCAGCAGCGGGACGCTGCCGTCGAGGCGACGCTCGATCTCGGTGAGCGTGACCGCGGCGCCGATCTCGAGGTAGTCGTCCTCGAACTTCAGCTCACGCAGCTCGGGCAGGCGGTCGATCGCGACCACGAGGTCGTCCCGGCGGGAGCGGATGTTGATCTCGACGCCGTAGTCGGTGCTACCGGCGACGAGGACCGCGTTCGGCTGCTCGCGGAGCAGTCGGGTCACCTCGGCCAGGGAGGCGGGGCGCACGAAGGTGCGGCCGTCCTGGGTGTACTCGGTGACGGCGGGCTCGGGAGCGGGCTGCTCGCGGCGCTGGGCCAGCGGGTCGTCCTCGGTGGGCTCACCGACGGCGTACGCGGCGTCGCGGATCGGGCGGTAGCCCGTGCAGCGGCACAGGTTTCCGCTCAGCGAGTGCAGGTCGAAGCCGTTCGGGCCGTGCTCGGCGTCGCCCTCGGCGTGCGAGTCGTCGGCCTGGTCCCCGCAGGTCTGGGCGCAGCGGCCCGGACGGTAGTACTCGGAGGCCATGCTGCAGATGAAGCCCGGGGTGCAGTAACCGCACTGCGAGCCACCGCGGACGGCCATCTCCTGCTGCACCGGGTGCAGCGTGGGGGCCTCGCCGGCCTCGCCGGGCGTCGCGAGACCCTCGGAGGTGATGACCTCCTGGCCGTCGAGTGCCGCGGCCGGGACCAGGCACGCGTTGACCGCGACCCAGTCGGTGGGCTTGTCCACTCCGGGACGGGCGACCAGGATGGAACAGGCGCCGCATTCACCCTCGGCGCAGCCCTCCTTGGTACCGGTCAGGCCGCGCTCGCGCAGGAAATCGAGCACCGTGGTGTGGGGTGCGGAAGGGGAAAGCGGTGTTTCTTTCCCGTTTACCGTGATGCGCGCCTCTACCATGGCACGTCCTCATTTCGGGGCGCGGTCGATCGGACTACCCTAGTCGCCATTTTAGGAGCTTTCTTTTTCGTTGGCGCAGCTCTGGAACCAGGAGAGCGCCAAATCGGCACGCGAGACGCGCCGCAGGTGGTGACAGAGATGGAAACGTCCCGGGGCCCTGGAACGGGCACGCCGGACAAACGGCTGCTAAGAGCCGTGTGCTACTCGACCCGGAGCCCAGGCGATCTGGTGAGCGAGACGAAGAAGTTCGGAGATGGTCGACATCCGGCTTCGCCTCCTTCCAGCAGCTCACGAGTAGGTACGGTCGAAAGTACGTGCCCGTGGGTGCATCGGTCAAGCCGGTGTCGGTTGATTCCCTGAAGACAAACGGCCTTGTGCCGTGCGTTTTTGTACGACCGACCAACCCGATTAGTCGCGTTCCGTCGATTCGCTGACTTGTGCCCGATGGCGAGTACCGGATTCTTCGGTTCCGGGTCATCGGTCCTGGGCCTCGCCCAAGGTTCCCCTGAGCCTGCTCGACCCGCCTGAGCAGGTGTTTTGTCGTGATGGGGGTCGGTTGGGACGGCCGGCGGCCGCCATGTCGCCGCCGTGAGGCCCGTGCGGTGGGCGAGCGGGGCGCAAGAGGCGGTTTCAGGCCACTCGCGAGCGCCTCCTATAAGAAGTGGAGCAATGGACATCCCCGGGACACCTCGCGGTGGCCCCGCGGGTGCCGTGACGTGCCGGCAGCCGCACGCGCCCGGGCGGCGGCCGGACGCTCTCCTGCGCCCTCGGGCCGGAGGGGCGAGGAGTGGCGGCCGTACGGCCGGGCAGGGCAGGCTGGAGACATGAGAGCGCCCCCGCGTTCGCCCCCGGAACCGGGAGCCGGCGGCCACCAGGTCCTCTTCGCCTTCGCCGAGTGCGTGCCCTTCGCGATCGCGCTGGTGGTGCTCGTCATCGAGCTCACGCCCCTCCACTTCGTCTACACGGGGCCCCTGCTGGTCGCGACGCCCGCGCTGGCCGCCGTGACGATGGGGCCGATGGGCACCCTCGCGGCGGCCGGGGTGGCGCTGGTGGTCAGCATCATCACCGTCACCCACAACCAGGCCTGGGGCGGCCAGCAGGTCTATACGAACCTGGTCGCCCTGACCCTGGTGACGGTGGCGAGCTTCATGACGAGCAGCGCGGTGCGCACGCGCCGGGAGAACGAGCTCAACCAGGTCCGCCGGATCGCGGAGGCCGCCCAGGAGGTCCTGCTCAGACCCGTGCCGGACCGGCTGGGGCCCGTACGGGCGGCCAGCATGTACCTGGCTGCCGAGACGGGCGCGCAGATCGGTGGCGATCTCTACGACGCCGTCCAGACCCGGTACGGGGTGCGCCTGATCGTCGGGGACGTACGGGGCAAGGGGCTGCCCGCCGTGCGGGCCGCCGCCGTCGTGCTCGGCGCGTTCCGGGAGTCCGTGCACTACGAGGACGACCTGGTCGAGGTCGTCAACCACTGCGGCGCGGCCCTGCGGCGGGACGCCGCCCTGGCGGGAGCGGGCGTCGGTGCGGCGGTGGCGGACGACGAGGAAGCCCTGCTGGAGGGGTTCGTCACCGCGGTCGTGGCCCAGATCCCGGACGGGCCCGTCATCGAGGTGGTCAACCGGGGTCATCCGGCGCCGCTGCTGCTGAGCGACGGCAAGGTCCGGCCCCTGGTGCCCACGACCTCGCTGCCGCCGCTCGGCCTGGAGGAGTTCATCACCGGCCCTCCCGGAAGGACGGAGGTCTATCCGTTCGAGCCGGGGGACCGGTTGTTGCTGCACACCGACGGCGTCCTCGAAGCCCGTGACGGCTCCAACAAGTTCTTCGACCTGCCCGTGGCCCTGGCGTCGATGCGCGACCACACCAGACCCGAGTTCCTGGAGGGCCTGCGCCAGGCACTGATCAGGCACACGCAGGGCGCTCTGGCGGACGACGTGGCGGTCGTGGTCGTCGACCGGATCGACCCCGATCACCTCCGCGACGGCGCGGCCCCGTAGCCGCGGTGGTGACCGGGTCGGGTCGTCCGTTATGAGCCCAAACGGCGCCCGTTGTCATGGTGTTGTCGGCGGCCGGTCGGTCGGGAGCCTGTCGGGAACTCGGTGGAAGCAGTGCGTCCGCAACCCTTGACGGGCCTCCGGGGCCCTCACATACTGGCGGCCAAATCGATTTGGCCAAATCGATTTGGCCCCTGCCGGGAGCCGGATCGTGGCCGAAACCGGAGCGAGCCGAACGGAGCTCGAACGTGTCCAGTCCCAGCACTCTCCCGCACCCCGTGGACCAGTCCCGACCGCTGAGCAGGATCATCCTGTTCGGCATCCAGCACGTCCTCGTCATGGCGGCGACCCCCGTCTCGGCGATCTTCCTGATGAGCGCCACCCTCCATCTCGACCCCGGCCTCACCGTGAACCTGCTCTCGGCGGCCTTCGTGCTCTCCGGGGTCGGCTCCCTGATCCAGTCCCTGGGACCCTGGAAATTCGGGCCCCGGCTGCCGTTCGTCATGCTGCCCGGCGGAGCACCGCTGATCCTCTTCCTCGCCATCGCCGAACAGCGCGGGGTGCGCACCGCCACCGGAGCGGTGATCATCAGCGCCGCCTTCTACTTCGTCGTACTGCCCGTCTTCTCACGTCTGTTGAAGTTCTTCCCCACCCTCGTCATCGGCACGATGATCGTGATCGTCGGGGTCAACCTGGTGAAGGTCGGCGCGCTGCTCGTCACCGGCCGCCCCGGCACCCCCGGCTTCGCGAACACCATCAACCTCGCGCTCGGCATGGCCACCATCGGCTTCACCGTCGCCCTCTACTGGCTGTTCAGCGGCATCGTCCGGCAACTCGCCGTGATGCTCGGCCTGATCGCCGGCGCCGCACTGGCCTTCGCACTCGGCCGGTTCGACTTCGGCGGCGTCGCCGACGGCGGGATCCTGAGCGCACCGCAGCCGATGCCCTTCGGCTCGCCCGAGTTCAACCTCGTCGCCGCGCTGCCGCTGATGCTGTACGGACTGGCCTCCATGGCGGAGGCCACCGGTCAGACCGTCATCAACGCCGAGACGGTCGGCAAGGAGATCGACACGCGGACGGTCGTCCCCCGGACCATCCGGGGCGACGCGCTCGTCTCCCTCTTCGGCGGATTCCTCGGACTCCCGCTGATGGTGACCAGCGGCGAGAACATCGGAATCGTCCGCGTCACGGGCGTGCGCAGCCGGTTCGTCACCGCGGCCGCGGGCGTCGTGCTCATTGCCATCGGCTTCCTCGCCCCGGTCATCCGCGCCATCAGCGTCATCCCCTCCGCCGTCGTCGGCGGCACCGCGATGGTGGTGTTCGCGGTGATCACGGTGCTCGGCGTCCAGATGCTCGGGAAGGCCGACCTGGAACGGCACTCCAACGGGTTCATCTGTGCCGTCGCCCTCGCACTGGGCCTGCTGCCCATCCTCGTCCCCGGCGTCTACGCGGGCCTGCCGTCCGGTGCGCGGATCCTCCTCGAAAGCGGCGTCGCCGTCGGCGCCTTCACCGCCGCCATCCTCAACGTCCTCTTCAACCACGTACGGCCCCGGCTCGCCCGGGGACGAGCCGGCGAGCCCCTCACCGCCCTCGTCGACGCGGGCGATTCCCGCGCCGTACCCCACGCGTGACCCGTACGGAAAGAGCGAGATGACCGACCTGACGCAGTACGAAACGAACGCGGACGGCGGCCCGGGCCCGGAGGGCCTGCGCCCCGACCACCTCACCGGCGAGGTCCAACTCCTCGCCCCCGCCGTCGTGATGACCCCCGACGGACCGAAGGAGCAGTACGCGGTCGTCGTGGCCGACGGCTCCTTCCTCGCGGTCGGACCGGCGCCCCGACTGGAACGCGAGCACCCGCACCTCACCCCCCTCGGACTGCCCGGACACGTGCTCATGCCCGGATTCGTCGACGCGCACCACCACCTGACGCAGAGCTTCGGCGCCGCACTCGCCTTCGGCGAGCCCTCCGAGATCTTCCGTCGGGTGTGGGTCCCGCTGGAGGGCGCCCTGGACGAGGAATCCGCCTACGTGGCCGCGAAACTGGCGGCGCTCGAATCGCTGCGCGGCGGGTTCACCACCGTCGCGGACGCCGGCACCCGGGCCTCCGTGGACGTCGACGTCGTGGCCTCGGCCACCCGCGACGCCGGAATCCGCTGCGTGCTGGGACTCGTCTGCCACGACACGCAGGACGCCGGCGATCCGGGAAACCCCTCCCGTACGTCGGTCGAGGTCCTGGCCCGCGCCGAGAAGCACCTCGCCCGCTACGAGGGCGAGGCAATGGTCCACCCGTCGCTGGCGGTCGCCGTCCCGGAGGCCGCGACGGCGCACACGCTGCGGGCCACCGCCCGGCTCGCCGCCGAAGCGGGCGCCGTCGTCCAGATCCACGTCAACGAGCACCTCGCCGGCGTGGAGCGCTCCCTCGTCCGGCACGGCCTGCGCCCCCTGGAGTACCTGCGGGAAGTCGGCGCCCTGGGACCGCAGTTGCTCGCCGCGCACGCCACCCTGGTCACGCCCGCCGAGCTGACCCTGCTCGCCGACACGGGCGCCGCCGTGAGCTACAACCCCGTCGCCAGCGCCTGGAAGGGCAACGCCGTGGCGCCGGCGACCACCATGGCCGAACGCGGGATCCGCTTCGGACTGGGCACCGACGGCACCCGCGGCGACGGCTTCCGACTGGTGGAGGCCGCGGAGTTCGCCCAGCGCCTCACCTACGGCCTGGCCACCGGGGACTCCTCCTGCGGCGCCGGCTGGACCTGGCTCGAACACGCGGGTCCGGGCGGTGCGGACGCGGTCGGCCTCGGAGCGCTCACCGGCCGGATCGAGGCGGGGGCGGCGGCCGACTTCCTCCTCGTCGACGCGAGCGGCCCGGAGATGCGCCCTTCCTGGGACCTGCCCTGGGAGCTGGTGCGGCGCGGCAACCGCGACCAGATCACCGCCGTGGTCGTCGCCGGACGGCTGCGCATGTTCCGGGGCCGACCCGTCGGCTGGGACGGCGCGGCACTGGTACGGCGGGCCGCCGAACTGGCCGGGGAGGTGGTCGGGCGGGCCGGGGTCGAACGCGTGCACCGCACGTCCACGGACGCACGGGAGAGGAGCACCGCGCGGTGAGCGCCTCGACCCTGGCGGTCCTCGCCCTGGTGGTGGCCGCCGCCGCGTTCGTCCAGGGCACCAGCGGCCTCGGCTTCGCCCTGGTCGTCGCACCGGTCGCCGGCCTGCTCGCACCCGCCCTGCTCCCGGTGTTCGTCCTCGCGTCGATGATCCCGCTGAACGTGTACGTGGCCTGGCGCGAGCGGCACTCCCTGGACCTGAGGGGTGCCGGCTGGATCACGGCGGCCCGGCTGGCGGCGACCCCGGGCGGACTCGTACTGCTCTGGGCGGTGCCGGAGCGGCGGCTCGGACTGGTCGTCGGCGTGGCGACCGTACTGGCGGCGGTGGTGAGCCTGGCCGCACCGGCCTTCGTGCCCGGCCGCGCCGCCTACCTCGGTGCGGGGCTCGTCACGGGGCTCACCGAGACCGCGACCGGGGTGGGCGGACCGCCACTGGCCCTCGTCTACCAGCACCGTCCGCCGGCGGAGCTGCGGTCCACGGTCGCCGTGTGCTTCCTCATCGGCGAGGTCGTCTCCCTGGCCCTGCTGCTCGCGACCGGTCAGGGCAGCCCGGCACAGCTGGGCTGGGCCGTGCTGCTGCTGCCCGCGCTGGCCGTCGGGGCGTGGCTGAGCAGGCTGGCGCACCACCGTGTCGACGCCGCGAAGATGCGACCCCTCGTCCTCGTCTTCGCCCTCGTCTCCGGGGCGGTGCTCATTCTGGCGCCGTGACCCGCAGGGACGAGGCCCGCGCGATGACGCGGGGCTCGGGCGCCGACACCGCCGCCGCGGGGACCGCCCCGGCGGCGGTGGCCTCCGTACCGGCGCCGGCCTCGTCCCGCAGGCGGGCGAGGAGCAGCTCCACCGCCTCGGAGGCCGCCCGGTCCAGTTGGAGGTCGACGGCCGTGAGCGGGGGCTCGCAGGTGCGGGCCCGCGGGCCGTCGTACCGGGTGACCACCATGACGTCCTCGGGGACCCGCCGGCCGCTGTCCCGGATCGCGCGGACGGCGCCGACCGCGAAGGCGTCCACGAGCGCGCAGACGGCGTCGGTCTGCGGATGCTCGGCCAGCAGGGCCGCGCAGCGCTCGTACCCGGCCTCCTCCCCGCCCTCCTCCCGAGCGGTGGCCACGACCGGGGTCCAGCCCCGCTCGGCGGCGACCCGTTCGTACGCGGCGCGGGCGTCGACGGCCGAGTGGCGGGTGCCGGCGCCGATGATCAGGGCCGGGTGGCGGGCGCCCTGGGCGCGCAGGTGCTCCAGGAGCAGTTCCGCGACCAGACCGCCGCGCAGGTCCACGTACGGGGCGTCCGTGCCCGAGGGCATCTCGCGGCCCAGCGCCACGTACGGCAGGCCCCGCTCACGCAACTGCGCGACGGCCGCGTCGTCCTCACCGGGCTCGACGACGATCGCGCCGTCGATGTCGAGGGAGTGCAGCGCCGATCCGGACTGGACGGGAGGCACCAGGACGAGCGCGTACCCGTGGAGCAGGGCGCGCTCGGCCGCCGCCGCGGCGACCTCCATGTAGAAGCCGAGCCGGGAGGGGCCGCCGGCCACCGCGAAGGGCATCGAGGAGGCCAGCGCGATGGCCTTCGCCTGCCCCTGGCGCAGGCGCTGCGCGCGCAGGTTCGGCCGGTAACCGAGCTCGGCCGCCACCTGCTTGATGCGTTCACGGGTCCGGGGGTCGACCTTGCCCAGCCCGTTGAGGGCGTGGGACACGGTCGTCCGCGACACCGAGGCGGCCTGGGCCACATCGGCGATCGTCGGCGGCCGCCTGCGGGAACCGGATCCGGATCCGGGGCTGGACATCGGCAGGACGCTCCTCGATCGGTCGACGGCTCGCGCGCCGGTCGACAGGTGACGGGTGACGGGTGACGCTGCCATCTTCGCCGACTCGCCCCCCGTCATCCAGCCCCGTCCGCCTCACCCGCCCCCGGGGCCCGTACTCGGAGGCATCGGCGGCGCGTAGCGGTACGACGTCGGGCTCGGCAGCGGCCGCTCGGGCTCCGGCGCGAACGGTCCGGCCCGGTTGGCCATCAGGATCATCATCGTCCCCGCGAAGAGCACCGAGAGGACGATGAGCGCGAGCCCCACGGGGTTGCGGGGGTTGTAGTAGTAGCGGTTCGTTCCCCACTTGCTCCGCTTGAAGACCGGTTCGTCGTCACGCATCGGCGAAGAGGTCCTGCCGTGCCTCGTCGAGGACGAAGCCGTTGTCGAGCCGGACCCGTACCGTCACACCGAGTCCCCGCGTCTGGTGGGCGATCCACTCGGCCTCCAACGAGGCCAGGTTCTCCTCCAGTTGGCGCCTGCTCGCCGGGGGCATCTGGTGGCCGAAGTCGTCCATGAGCGACTTGAGGCGCACGTACTCGCGGACCTCGGGGCTCTGCTGCTCCCGCCGGTCGCCGTAGACCCGCTCGACGGTTCCGCCGGTGCCCGGGGCGAGGGACAGGGAGCCGGCGACGGGACCCGTCCGCACCGGGTCGTCCCCGGCCGCCGTGACCGAGCCGGTCAGCACGATCTCCGCCGCCAGCTCCACCCGCTGGCCTTCCTTGAGTGTCATCGCCCCATTATCCGAGGGCGGCCACGGCCCCGACCATCCGGTCCCAGAAGCCGTCCACGTCCAGTCCCACGGCGACGCGGGCGTTGACGGGCCGGTCCACGTAACGGTGGAGGTCCACCACGGTGGCACCACGCGTGTACCGGCCGTGCAGCTCCACGACGACATTGGCGTCCACGCAGTCCACGAGGGCGGGATCGATCACGCGGGCCACCGCGACCGGGTCGTGCAGCGGCGGGTGCGGGAACCTCCACAGCGTGCGGTACGTGGACCCGAAGAAGGTCAGCAGCTCGGCGCAGACGTGCCCGAGGGGAGTGCCGAGCCCTTCGAAGCGGGCCACCACCTCGGGCGTGGCCAGCGCCTGGTGCGTCACGTTCAGACCGCACATCGTGACGGGCACTCCGCTGCGGAGGACGATGTCCGCGGCCTCCGGATCCGTGAGGACGTTGAACTCGGCCGCGGGCGTGCGGTTGCCGCGCTCCGTCGAGCCGCCCATCAGGACGATCTCTCGGATGAGGGCGGCGTCCTGCGGATAGCGGGTGAGCAGGAGCGCGATATTGGTCAGCGGGGCGGTGGGGACGAGGGTGACGGGCTCGGGATGCCGGTTCAACGTCCGGTGGATGAGCTCCACGGCGTGCTCCGGGACGACGTCCACGGTGGGCTCCGGGAAACTCGGCCCGTCCATGCCGGACGCGCCGTGCACGTCGGCGGCGACACCGAGGGGCTGGACGAGCGGGCGGTCGCAGCCGGCGGCGATGGGGACCCCGGTGATCCGGGCGACCGTGAAGACGCGGCGCGCGTTGAGGGTGGTCTTCTCCAGCGTCTGATTGCCCGCGACCGTGGTGACGGCCAGCAGGTCGACGGCCGGGTCGCCGGCCGCCAGCATGATCGCGAGGGCGTCGTCGTGTCCGGGATCGCAGTCGATGATGATCGGAACGGGCACGCTGCTGCTCCATCCGGTCGGCTCGTGGCTCCTCCAGTCTGCCGCCGCGCCGGTCCGGCGACCCGCAGGCGCCCGGAGAACGGCTTGATCCGGTCGTATGGTCGGAGCATGGTACGCAAGCGCGTGATCGTGTCGGGGACCGTGCAGGGGGTGTTCTTCCGGGACACCTGCCGCGGCGAGGCGCTGGCCCACGGGGTGTCCGGATGGGTGCGGAACCTGCCGGGCGGAGATGTCGAGGCGCTGTTCGAGGGGGACGAGGCGGCGGTCGCGGCGATGGTGCGGTGGGCCCGCGTGGGCCCTCCGGCGGCGGTGGTCCGCGCGGTCGAGATCCACGAGGCCCCACCGGCCCCGCCGGGCCCCGCCGGCTTCGAGGTCCGCCCCACACCGCGCGGCGGCCCGTCCTGACCCAGTCGTGGGCGTCGCTGGGCGGCGGTGCGTTGACCGGCTTCGCCGGTGGAGGTCGCGGGGCGTGTTTCCGCTGTGCGAGGACGAGGAGACACCCCGGCGCGGCCTCGCGGACCGACCCTCCGGCCATGGATCCACCGAAGCGACCCCCCTGAACCCCCGAACCCCGCAGGGAACCGGCTCCACCGAAGCGAGCCCCCTGAACCCCGGAGCCCCGCAGGGACGCGGCAGGGACCCGGCCCCGCCGAAGCGAGCCCCGTACCGCCGAGCCCCGCGGGGAATACGTACAGGCCGCACGGGTAGGTGCCGGGTATGTCCGGTCACGGTCACCTCATCGACAGCACGCTTTCCCTGCTCGCCCACGGCTACGCATGGGCCCCCGACCTGCGCCGGGCCCATGGCGGGGAGCCGCTGGTGCACACCCGGCTGATGGGGCGGCACGCAGTGCTCCTGCACGGCACGGACGCCGTCGACCTCTTCTACGACGAGGGCAGGATCCAGAGGCAGGACGCCCTGCCCGCGCAAGTGGTGGACACCCTCTTCGGCAGGGGAGCGGTGCACACCCTGGACGGAGCACGGCATCGGGAGCGCAAGCAGATGCTGGTCTCGCTGCTCATGGCGCCGAACGGCGTCGGCGGCCTCGCCGCGCGGGTCGAGAGCGGCTGGAGCGAGGCCGTCGCGGGCTGGGAGGACCGCAGCGTGGTGCTCTTCGACGAGGTGGCAGCCCTGCTCGCGGGGGCGACGTGCGACTGGGCGGGCCTGCCGGTCCCGGAGGACGCGGCCCGCGAGATCGCCGAGGACTGCGTGGCCATGGTGGACGGTTTCGCCACCGCGGGCCCCCGCCACGTCCGCGCCCGCCGCGCCCGGCAGCGCCAGGAACAGGGTCTGATGGCCGCCGTCGACCGCATGCGCGCGGAGATGGAGGGCCGAAACCCGGTCCCGGAGACGGTGGCGGAGACCCTCGCCCTGCACCGCGAGCCGGACGGCACCTTGCTCGATCCCCGCACGGCGGCCGTGGAGCTCCTCAACATCATCCGCCCGACCGTCGCCATCGCCTGGTACGTCACCTTCGCCGCACACGCGCTCCACCGCCACCCGGGGCAGCGCGACCACCTGCGCACGGACGGACCCGGCTACGCGCTCGCCTTCGCGCAGGAGGTCCGCCGCTTCTACCCCTTCGTGCCCTTCATCGGCGGTCTGGCCGCCCAGGACCTCTCCTTCGCCGGCGATCGGATCCCGGCCGGGACCCTCGTCCTCCTCGACGTGTACGGCCAGCACCACGACCCCGAGCTGTGGGACCGGCCGTACCACTTCGACCCCGCGCGGTTCCTGGGGCACGAAGGCCGTGAATCCGGCCGCGGCGAGCTCGTCCCGCAGGGCGGTGGTGACGCCCGGACCGGACACCGGTGCCCCGGCGAGGACATCACCCTCGCCCTGCTCGGCACGCTCGCCCCGGCGCTGGCCCACCTCGACCTCGCCGTACCGCAACAGGACCTGTCCATCCCGCTGAGCCGGATCCCCACCCGGCCCCGCAGCGGCTTCGTCATGGGAGTCGAATCCCGGCAGATGGTCGGCGGCGGCCGCCGCTGAGCGGCGTCAGCCCGTGGAGCGGGAGCCCGCGGCGGCGGGCGACTCGTCGAGCGTGAAGAGGCCGCCGTCCGGATCGCACACCGTCACGCGCTCACCCCCGGCCCACCCGGCGGCGTCCGGGACGATGGTGCCGCCGTTCTCGACGACCGCCCGCTGTGCCTCCTTCAGGTCCGGAACCTTGAAGTGGACCAGCCAGCGGGGCCGCAGCAGCGGCTTGTCGGCGGACGCCTCGACCGGGCCGCTGTTCAAACGGGTGACTGCCTGGCCCGAGCGCCGCAGGACCACCTGGTCCTCCTCGTACGAGACCTCGCAGCAGTCGGCGTGCTCGTTCTCCTCGTCGTCCTCGTCCCCGTCCTCGTGCGCGACCCACTCCAGGACCTCGCCGTAGAAGACGGCCGCGTCGAAGGCGTTGCGGGTGTGCAGTTCCACCCATGCGGGTGCCCCGCCCTCACCCACGCGCCACTCGGACAGCGGCTCGCCCTCCCAGACGCCGAAGGCCGCGCCCTCGGGGTCGGTGGCGAGGGCCGCCCTGCCGCGCGGCGGATAGGACACGGGCCCCACCCCGACCGTGCCCCCGCGCTCGCGGATCCCGGCCACGGTTGCATCGGCGTCGTTGACCGCGAAGTACACCGTCCACGCCACGGGCGCGGCCAGTTCCCCGGCCATCGCCCCGATGCCCGCCACGGCGACACCGTCCCGCTCGGCCACCGAGGACGCCCGCCCGAACACACCTCGGCGGAAGGTCCAGCCCAGGACGGCGCCGTAGAACCGCTCCGCAGCCTGAAGGTCGCGTGCCATCAGGCTCAGCCAGCACGGCGCACCCGGCACATCCGCTGCCACCAGCACCATGGCAGCCTCCTCTCGTCCCGCTCGTACCGTGCTTCCGGAAATACTCTTGGTCGTATTGTGACCGTACATGCGGTTCGGCGGGATTCAGGTGAATTGTCCGGGGTGTGCCCGGGGGGCGTCACCCCGCGCAGCCGCCGGTCCTCCGGGCCCAGGCCTCCTCGAACATCTCGTGCAGCGGCGCCGTCGGCAGCACCCGGTCGAACGGGGCCTCGATCCGGCCCCGCCACGTCGGGCGCACCAGGTGGCTCTCCAGCTTCACGGTCTCCAGCGGCAGGTGCGGCGCCTTGAGCTCGGTCCACTCGCCGGGCAGGAACAGGGTCCGGCCGGCCCGTGCCCGCTTGGCCTCCACCACCGCGCCGGTGGCCGACAGCTCCGCCCGGACCTCGGTGTGCCGCTTGGCCGTCCAGCCGTTCCACCGGCGTACGTTCCGGTCGGTGGGCGCGGCCAGGGTCGCCAGCTGGAGGTACAGCGCCGCCGCGTCCGTCCCCGTGCCGAGCCCTGCCGCCACCCGGGCGACCAGCTCCGGGCAGGACTGCCGCGGATCCGCCTCGTACGCGCCGGCCGGCACCGCACCCGATGCGGCCCGGAGCATCATCCGCTCCAGCGCGCCGCCGGGCAGCAGCGGCGCCACCCGGTCCAGGGCCTGCGCGAGGCCGGTGATCCCGCGCAACCGCCGCAACTCCTCGGGGCCGGAGACCGCCGAGGGCCGCAGGATGGCGACACCTCCGGGCGCGCACACCACCAGCGCGCCGGAGTCGTACGCCGTCATCGGAGTCGGATCGTCCTCCTTGCGGAGGTCCATCGCCACGGGCAGCAGCTCGGGACCGAACTGCTCGGAGATCGGTGTGGAGGAGTCGGCGACCACCCCGCCGGGCAGGTCCAGGAGCAGTTCCGGACGCGCCAGCTCCGCCCGGAGCCGCTCGTAGAGCGCCGGCGCGCCGGCCACCGCGGGATCTCCGACGGGCCGGTCCGTCCACGCCCACACGAGCGCACTCGCGATCCGCCCGAGCCGGAGCCCCACCGGAGTGCCGTACCGCAGCTCGGTTCCGGCCGGGGGCACGGCCCTGACCTCCACCCCGGTGCCGTACCGGCTCGCGGCCGGCTCCCAGCCCACCGCCGGCACCGTCGAGTCCTCGGCCGCGTCGTAGCCGCCCGCCAGCCGTCGCGCCCACACGTCCGACAGGCCCAGAGCGGTCTCCAGGGCGTCGGCCGCCTCGTCGTGCACGCCCGGGAGGGCCCCGAGCAGCTCCCGCCACACCCCGGCCATGCGTTCCACGGCCGCCGTGACCCCGCCCGGCCGCCACAGCTCGGCCGGGTCCTCCGGCAGGGCCGCGGCGAGCAGGGCGCGTCGACCGGCGGCTCCGAGCCGGGCGCGCAGCTTCTCGTACGACTCCGCCGTCATCGGGGTCGCCTTGTACGGGGCCTTGCACGCCAGGGAGCGGGCCTCGTCCCGACCGGGCCGGCCGACCAGACCGGCCACCACGAGCCGCGCCACGGCCCTTCGCACGCCGGTCAGTTCGGCGAAGCGCGCGGCCGCGGACTCCGGCACCGGAACCGGCCCGTGCTCCTCGACCGCCGCCACCAGGGCCCGGAGCCGGGTGGCGTCGTCCCGTTCCACCCGCACCAGCCGGGCCTGCGGGGCCGCGACCGGGACCGGATCGCCGTCCCGGTCCTCGGCGGCGGGGGCCACGAACCACTCCCGCGAACCCCCCTCCCGTACGACGGCGGACGCCACGACGGTCCCGCCGGCCCGCAGCGCGTCCAGGGCCGCGGAGCCGTCGGCTCGGCCCACCCACCAGGCGCTGCCCGCACGGGCGAACGGCTGGTCGGCCCAGGTGTCCAGGAGCGCCAGCAGCGCCGCCCGTTCGTCATCCGGGGTCGGTGCCACGGCCGCCCGCCAGGCCACGGAGTCGATCGAGCCGAGCAGCTGCGACCAGTCCTGCGGCGGCGCGGGCGGCGAGACCCGCCGCACCTCCTCCGGGACGGTCCCCGCCAGAGCCGCGCCGTCGGCGGCGAGCGCGGCCAGCGTCGCGGGCAGGGGCACCGCCGCGCGGCGCCGCCACGGATCGCGCTGCCCGTCCGGGAGCAGCCCGAACAGCGCGGGGACCAGCTCGGTGTCCGGCGCCGAGCGGCGCGGCAGCGCGGGCGGGGCCTCGGAGAGCAGCGCGACCCGCCGGTGCAGGGCCCGCCGCCGCTCCTCCACCCGGGCGGCCCGCGCGGCCACCGCCACCACGGCCTCGACCAGGACCGGGTCGGTGACCTGCGGCAACTCCCGTGCCACGGCCGCGCGAAGGGCCGCCGTGCCACCGGAGGCCACCGCGTCGTCGAGGGCCGCTGAGTCCTCCAGGGCCGCCGCGTCGTCCAGGGCGGCCGTCAGCAAGGCGTCCGCGGTCTCCCGCCGCACGGTCCGCAGGGCCCGCGATCCGGCCGCGTCCCGCGTCCGCAGCAGGTACCAGAAGGCCGGCGGCAGGGCCGTGCCGCCCGACGCGGTGACCCGTCGGACCGGCCTCACCCGCGGGTGGCGGGGCGAGTGGTGCCCGTCCAGCTCCCACAGCAGGACGCCGTCGGCGGTGTAGGCGCGCACTCCGGTGGGGGTCTGCGCCTCGGCGAGGACCACGTCCTCCACGGCACCCTCCGGCGGGGACCACAGCCCCCAGGGCTCCTGTCCCGGCCGGTCGATGTCGAAGCGGGCGGTGCGCCCGTCGATGCTCTCCACCAGGTAGTGGTTGGGCGCGGGGTCGCGGTGCCCGGTGCGGAACAGCACCCGGGTCCCGACCAGGCCGTCCCGGCTGCCCAGCGGGGAGCCGTCCAGCCCGGCGGGCAGCGGCGCCAGTTGCAGGGCCTCCCTGGCCAGGTCCATACCGGCCTCGGACGGTTCCGCGGCCGGATCGGCGTTCGCCGGGCGGCCCGGGAAGTCCGGCAGCGGCGTCGGGCCCCGCCGCTCCCCGGTGACCCGGTCCACCTGCTCCCACGGCTTGCCGTACACCTCGCCGGTCCAGATCCGCGCGCCGTCGCCGAGCTGCAGCTCGCGACCGTCGATGCCCTGGGTGCCGCCCGGCCGCAGCACCCGCCCGCCGTCGTGCCGCCCGCCGCCGTCGGCGCTCTCGAACTGGAAGCCGTACGCCCCGTCCAGGCTGCCGCCGAACGGCACCAGACCCCTCTGCTCGTCCGGGGTGAAGGGCTCGTCCGGACGGTCGGCCCAGACGGCGGTGTCGCAGGACCAAGGGCTCGCCTTGAGGCTCCAACTCACCAGGAAGGAGCCGCCGACGTAGTGGACGGCGTACATGGTCGCCCCCTCGGGCACCGTGAACCGGCAGGAGCCGCGGACCCCGTCGGGGGCGACGGCGACCGCCCGGTCCCGCCCGAACACCGTCAGTACCGGCCAGGTGGAGGTCACCCCGGCCACGCCTGGCAGAGTCCGGTCCACCTTCCCGAGCCCGGTGTCGGCGTCGGTGGCGGCGTACGCGTCCGCGTCGGCGGCGAACTCCGCGTACACCGACTCCAGCGCCGGCCAGGCCAGTTCCTCCGGCAGACCCGCCGCCAGCGAGCGCCGCAGCGCGCCCGCCGCGCAGGCTTCGGCGAGGGCTTCGGTAATGCCGTCGAGTGCCGACACCGTCGGCCGGTCCAGGAGGGTCTCCAGCTCGGCCACGGACTCCTCGGCCCCGGCCATACCGCCGCCCGCGACCGTGTCGACGAGCTTGCCGACCCGTCCGGCCACCTCGTTCGCGATGCCCTCGTTGCCCGGCAGCAGAGTCACCGCCGACCCGGCCCGCCGCTCGCGCGCCGAGGACCAGCGCGGGAGCAGACCCGCGTGCACGGTGCCCTCCAGCCGGGGGCCGAACACCGGGTCGGCGGCCAGCGCGGCCAGGTCCCGCCGGGAGCGTTCCCCCCAGAAACGCATGCCGACCTCGGGGCCCGGGTCGACGACCGGGACCCCGGCCGCCAGACAGGCGTCCAGGACGTCCGCGTCGAAGCCCTGGTAGTAGTGGCGGGTCACGTGCACCGTCACCGGGGCGCCCGCCGCCTTCAGCAGCGGCCCCAACCGGCCGACGAGGTCGAAAAACTCCTCCGGCAGGGGCTGGCGTCCGACCCCGCCGCCGCGCTGGACCGCGTACTGGTACATCCGCACGAACTCCCCGACCCAGTGGTGCAGCCCGCCCTCCGGCACCACCCGGCCCGCCTCCATGGCCTTCGTCGCGCCGCAGCCGATGAGCATCCGCAGCCACGCCCCGCCGTCGGTGACCCCGTCCGGGAAGACCTCCACCAGCCCGGCCGCGACCGCCTCCGCCGGCGGATGGGCCGTCAGGACCGGGACCGCCGCGGTCAACAGCGCGTCCGGCACCGACTTCTTCCGGGTGACCGACAGGATCGTGCCCACCAGCCGGGCGACTTCCTCGTCCCCGTGCCCGGCCGCCTTGGCGGAGGCCCGCACCCGGCGCACCAGATCCGCCGGCAGATCCGCGGACGAGCCCGCCCACGCGGTCAGGAACGCGTCCAGCGCCGCGTGCGCCGCGACCGGTTCCAACGTCTCGGCGAGGAACCGCTGATGGGCCCCGAACTCCTTGGCCGGCATCGCCCCGCCCCTGGCGAACAGCAGCCCGTTGGCCCGCCGGTAGCCGGGATCCACGGGAAGCCCGTGCTCCGCCTCCGCAGCCCGGGCCGCCGCGTAGGCGCGCCCGCCCGGCCGGTTCCCGTAACCGATCAGCCGGTGCCCCACGGTGTCCCAGAACCACGGCAGATGGGCCGGCGGAAGCCGGCGCGCCCGCACGGCCATCGCGTCGACGAAGCCGCCCGGCTTGGTCCAGAGCCGCCCCAGTTCGGAGCGCATGTCGTCGATCAGATCGCGCGCGACCCGCTCCGCGCCCGGATCGTGCGCGGCGACCCAATCCGCGTACGTCGTCGAGGTGTGCGGACCGGCGGTGGGCAACAGGGCGGCGAGCGAAGCGATCATGCTCTGGATCGTCGCACGCCCCTCTGACAGTGCCCTCGGTCCGGGTGGGGCAGGATGTACGGGTGCGGACGACGAGCGAACCGGTGGCGAGGGCGGCCCTGCTGGCGGCCCGGGGCAGCCGGGGCGCCCGACGGATCCTCGGTATCGCGGGGCCGCCCGGTGCGGGGAAGTCGACGCTGGCGGCCCGGCTCGCCGAGGCGCTCGGGCCGGAGACGGCCGTGGTGGTACCGATGGACGGGTTCCACCTCGCCCGGGCCGAACTGGCCCGGCTCGGGCGGGCGGACCGCAAGGGCGCCCCGGACACCTTCGACGCCGCCGGATACGTGGCCCTGCTACGCCGGCTGCGCGGATCGGACGGGGCCACGGTCTACGCACCCGCCTTCGACCGCTCGATCGAGGAGCCGATCGCGGGCAGCATCCCCGTCGATCCGGACGTAGCACTCGTGATCACCGAGGGGAACTACCTGCTGCACGACGCGGGGGAGTGGGCCGAGGTCCGGCCGCTGCTCGACGAGGCCTGGTACCTCGCTCCGGAGGAGGACCTGCGGCTCCGGCGCCTGATCGACCGGCACGTACGCCACGGCAAGGACCCCGAGCACGCGCGCGCCTGGGTGGCGCGCTCGGACGAGCCGAACGCCCTGCTCATCGCCCGGGGCCGGCACCGCGCCGACCTCGTCGTCGACAACGGCTGATCCACAAACCTCCACCACCCCTTCACGGAATCCCACTTGGCGGGATTCGGCTCCCGCCTCGCCGAGCGCCCCGAGGCGCGGTCACGCGAACCCCGAGGTCGGTGCCCGGCCGACCGGGCCACCACGCCGCGCCGGGCTCGGGCGGACCCTCGCACGTGTCCGAAAGCTATCGAAACGCACACCAAACCCCGCGCCGGACAAGATCACTGCATCGAAGTAATGGGGACGGCTCTCCAAGGTCATCCGGCCGTACGGGCCGCTAGTGTTCCCACGGATCTGGACGGATTCCCAGATATTCACCCCCATTTATCCTCTTTTCACCGGCGATGTGCCATGCGCCGATCGCCGCCCTTGAGAAGGAGAGCTCGTCCGATGACCGTTGACGCCAGCCCGGAAGCGCAGCTGGACCAACCCCCGCAGTCCAGCCTGAGCACGGCTGCCGCCCGCAACCTTGCCACCACGACCAAGTCCGCCCCGCAGATGCAGGAGATCACCTCCCGCTGGCTGCTGAAGATGCTCCCGTGGGTGGAAACCAAGGGCGGCGCCTACCGGGTGAACCGCCGGCTCAGCTACACCGTCGGCGACGGGCGCATCGACTTCGTCCAGGACGGCGCCAACGTCCGCGTGATCCCCCGGGAGCTCGGCGAACTCGCCCTGCTGCGCGGCTTCGACGACGTGGACGTACTCACCGAGCTCGCCGGCCGGTGCGTCCAGCGCGAGTTCCGGGCCGGTGAGGTGCTGGTACAGCGAGGCGCCCCCGCCGAGCACATCCACCTGATCGCCCACGGTCGGATCAGCCAGACCACGGTCGGCAAGTACGGCGACGAGGTTTCCGTCTCCGTCCTCGCCGACGGTGACCGGTTCGGTGAGAACGCCCTGCTGGACGGCGACGCCGGCTGGGACTACACGGCCACCGCCGAGACCCCCGGCACCCTGCTCACGCTCTCCCGCGCCGACTTCGCCTCCGTGCTGGCCGCGGCGCCGAGCCTCCGCAGCCACATCCACCAGTTCAGCTCGCTACCCCAGCAGCGGCAGAACAAGCACGGCGAGGCCGAGATCGCCATGTCGGCCGGCCACACCGGCGAGGCCGAACTGCCCGGCGCCTTCGTCGACTACGAGCTGAAGCCGCGCGAGTACGAACTCTCCATCGCGCAGACCGTCCTGCGGGTCCACACCAGGGTCGCCGACCTCTACAACGGGCCGATGAACCAGACCGAGGAGCAGCTCCGGCTGACCATCGAGGCCCTGCGCGAGCGACAGGAGCACGAGCTCGTCAACAACCGGGAGTTCGGCCTGCTCCACAACGCCGACTTCAAGCAGCGGATCCAGACCCATTCGGGCCCGCCCACCCCGGACGACCTCGACGAGCTGCTCTGCCGCCGCCGCGGCACCAAGCTCTTCCTGGCCCACCCCAAGACGATCGCGGCGATCGGGCGCGAGCTCAACGCCCGCGGTCTCTACCCGGACCACGTCGACGTCGGCGGCCAGTCGGTACCGGCCTGGCGCGGGGTCCCGATCCTGCCCTGCAACAAGATCCCGATCAGCGCGGAGAACACCAGCTCGATCATCGCCATGCGTACCGGCGAGGACAACCAGGGCGTCATCGGTCTGCGCCAGACCGGTCTGCCGGAGGAGTACGAGCCCGGTCTGTCGGTGCGCTTCATGGGCATCAACGAGCAGGCGATCATCTCGTACCTGGTCACCACCTACTACTCCGCCGCGATCCTGGTGCCCGACGCGCTCGGCGTGCTGGAGAACGTACAGATCGCCCGTAGGCGCGACTGACTCCGAAACGTCCCGACGGTCCCGACGGCCGTCGACACCTCCACGGCGGCCCGGGACCTCCCGGGCCCGCCGCCGAGTACGCCCGGGATCCGGGACAGCCCTTTCACTTCACCGAGGAGCCACGGATGCCCGATCCCGGGCTTTCCCCCCTGCAATCGAGCCTGCCCGCCGCCGCGGCGCGCTTCGGGGCCCACGTCCTGGCCGAGGCCCTGGCCCACGGCCGGGGCGCGGCGGAGGACGCACCTGCCGCCGCGGCCCTGCCGCTGCCGCTGCCGCCGACCCTGCCCTTCGGCCGCGGGCCGGGCGCGGAGGCGGTCCCCGCCGACGTCCCCGTTCCCGACGGGGGGCCGACCCCGGCCATGGAACGCATCCTGCGCGGCCCCAGTGGCCTCGGTACGGCGGCGCTGAGCCTGGCCCGGCGCGCTGAGCCACCGGCGCCGCGGGTCCTCGAAGCACCGGAGCCGGCGGAGCTGCCGGAGCCGGCGGTCGGCCGGCCCATCCCGGGCCTCTACCACCACCCGGTGCCCGAGCCCGACCCGCTCCGGGTGGAGGAGGTCAGCCGCAGGATCAAGGCCTGGGCGCTGGACGAGGTCGAGCTCTACCCCGAGGACTGGGAGGACCAGTTCGACGGCTTCTCCGTCGGGCGCTACATGGTCGCCTGCCACCCGGACGCGCCGAGCATCGAACACCTGATGATCGCCACCCGGCTGATGGTCGCCGAGAACGCGGTCGACGACTGCTACTGCGAGGACCACGGCGGCTCGCCGATCGGCCTCGGCGGACGCCTCCTGCTGGCCCACACCGCCCTCGACCACCTGCACACGACGAAGGAGTACCACCCGCAGTGGGAGGAGTCGCTCCACGCGGACGCCCCGCGGCGCGCCTACCGCTCCGCCATGGAGTACTTCGTCCGGCAGTCCACCCCGTCGCAGGCCGACCGGTACCGGCACGACATGGCCCGGCTGCACATGGGGTACCTCGCCGAGGCCGCCTGGGCCCAGACGGACCACGTGCCCGAGGTGTGGGAGTACCTGGCGATGCGCCAGTTCAACAACTTCCGCCCCTGCCCCACCATCACGGACACCGTCGGCGGCTACGAACTGCCGGCGGACCTGCACGCCCAGCCCGCCATGCAGCGGGTCCTGGCGCTCGCCGGGAACGCCACGACGATCGTGAACGACCTGTACTCCTACACCAAGGAACTCGCCACTCCCGGCAAGCACTTGAACCTGCCGGTGGTGATCGCCGAGCGTGAGGACCTCTCCGACCGGGAGGCCTACCTGAAGGCGGTCGAGGTCCACAACGACCTCATGCGCGACTTCGAATCCGAAGCGGCCGCCCTGGCCGCCGCCTGCCCGGCCCCCAGCGTGCTGCGCTTCCTGCGGGGAGTGGCCGTGTGGGTCGACGGCAACCACTACTGGCACCAGACGAACACCTACCGATACAGCCTCCCCGACTTCTGGTAAGGATTGGGACATTTTCATGACCAGCACCGATCTCTCCGCCTTCATTCCCGCCCCGGCCACGGCCTACCAGGGGGACATCGCCCGCTACTGGAACAACGAGGCCCGCCCCGTCAACCTGCGCCTGGGTGACGTCGACGGCCTTTACCACCACCACTACGGCATCGGTGACGTCGACCACGCCGCCCTGGGCGACACCTCGGACAGCGCATACGAGAAGAAGCTGATCGCCGAGCTGCACCGGCTGGAGTCGGCCCAGGCCGAAGTGCTCCTGAACCACCTCGGCCCCATCGGCCGCGACGACACCCTCGTGGACGCCGGCTGCGGCCGCGGCGGTTCGATGGTCATGGCCCACCAGCGTTTCGGATGCAAGGTCGAGGGCGTCACCCTGTCGGCGAAGCAGGCCGACTTCGCCAACGACCGCGCCCGTGAACTCGGCATCGAGGACTCCGTCCGCGCCCGCGTCTGCAACATGCTCGACACGCCGTTCGAGACCGGTCAGGCCGCGGCCTCGTGGAACAACGAGTCGAGCATGTACGTCGACCTCCACGACCTCTTCGCCGAGCACTCCCGGGTCCTCGCGGTCGGCGGCCGCTACGTGACCATCACCGGCTGCTGGAACCCCAAGTACGGCCAGCCCTCGAAGTGGGTCTCCCAGATCAACGCGCACTTCGAGTGCAACATCCACTCCCGCCGCGAGTACCTGCGGGCCATGGCCGACAATCGCCTCGTACCGCAGGCCGTCATCGACCTGACCCCCGAGACCCTGCCCTACTGGGAGCTGCGGGCCACGTCCTCGCTGGTCACCGGCATCGAGGAAGCCTTCATCAACTCCTACAAGGACGGCTCCTTCCAGTACGTCCTGATCGCGGCCGACCGGGTCTGATCCCGGGCGGCCTCGGGGGCCGGGCCCGTCAGCGGACGGACCCGGCCCCCTTGATCATGTACGGAGGGGCGCCGGCTAGGATGCGGCTCATGTCGCAGCCGGTGAAACTCGTCATCCTCATCACGACCCTTCCGGGCCGGGGCCGGGAACAGATCGCGGCGTTCGAGCGCCTCGCCCCGCTCGTACGGGCCGAGGAAGGGTGCCTGCAGTACGACATGCACCAGGTCAGCGGCGAGCCCGAGCGCTTCGTGCTCATGGAGCGCTGGGCGTCGCAGGCGGCACTGGACGCGCACGACGTCACCCCCCACATGATCGAAGCCGACGCCACGAGCCCGGCGTTCCGAGCGGGCCCCGCCGAGGTCATCGCCCTGGCCGCGGACCCGCTGGCCTGAGATCCGGGGTCTAGCCCTTCCTGCGGCCGGTCCGTTTCGCCAGTGTGGTGCGGCTCCATCGGCACAGCAGTCCGAGCAGACAGGCCGCGGTGGGCACCCACAGGACGGCGAAGGTCACGATCCCGGCCGGCGAGGTCGAGGTCGCGGCCCTGAGGAACGCCGCCACGGAGGCCATCGAGAGCAGGCACGCGCACAGCACGAGCCCGTCGCTCAGGGACCCCGTCCATGGCCTGATGCCGCGGCGCAGCGTGCGCAGTCTGCGGTCGAGGACCGGATCCGTTCGAAGCCGGGCCTCCATGTCTTCGAGGATCATCCGCTCCTGCCGGGAGAGCTCGGGGCCGTCCATGGCCACCTCCCGAGACTCGTGCCTGCCTGCTCTGCGAGTACCCCATTGTGAACCGCTTACACGTGTCATCGGCAACCCGGGCGCGAAGGTCGGGCAAACGCGCCGATGGGGGCGCGTGGCATTACGCGCCGGCCCTGACCGGATGCCGCAGCAGGTAGCCGAATGCGGTGGTCACCAGGGCCGCCATACAGGCGATGAACACCAGCCCCGCGCCCTCCAGCCCGATCGGCCCGACCAGCAGCCCCACCCCGATCACCGGTACCGAGATGCCCGCGTACGCCACCACGAACAGGGTGGAGATCACGGCGGCGCGCCGGTCCGCCGGCGAGGCCGCCGCCACCGCGGCGAGCGCCCCGCGGAACGCCAGGCCCTGCCCGACCCCGCCCACCACCGCGCTCAGCACCACCAGCGCGAGCAGGTCCCACCACAGCGCGCCCGCCAGCAGCGCCAGCCCGGTGAAGAGCCCGACGCACCCCAGGGGCAGCGACCGCCCCACCCCCACCGGGCCGACGGCGAGTTGCCCGGCGGTGGAGGAGAAGAAGGCGAGTGCGACGACCAGCCCGGTCACGGCGCGGTTGTGGACGTCCAGGGACTCCGAGAGGAACGCGGGGCTGACCGAGGTGAACACCCCGAACAGTGCGAACCCGGCGAACGAGGCGATCGCGGCGGGCGCGAACACCGCCCGCACCTGCGGGGGCAGACCGGGCCGCTGCGGGCGCACGGCGCTCCACGGCCGCCGGTCCCGCACCGTCTCCGGGAGCAGCAGCAGGACGCCCGTGGAGCAGGCCACCAGTGCGAGGTGCACGACGAACGACAGGTGGAGCGGCCACGGGGCGTACTGGGAGAGCACCCCCGCGAGCAGCGGGCCGCACCCCAGCCCGCCCATGTTGGCGGCCGTCGCCACGAACGTGGCCCGGGAGCGGCCGTGTTCCGGGGCCAGCTCCATCACGTACGCCGTCGCCGCGCCGGTGAACAGGCCGGCGGACAGTCCCGAGAGCAGCCGGCCCGTGTACAGCCACCCGAGCCCGGTGGCGCAGAGGAAGCAGACCGCGCTCGCCGCCGCGAAGCCCAGGCCCGCCAGTAGCACCGGCCGCCGGCCCACGGTGTCCGAGGCGTTGCCCGCCAGCAGCAGCGCGGCGATGACCCCGAAGGCGTACACGGCGTACACCACGGTCACCGTCAGCTCGGTGAACCCGAATTTCTCCTGGTAGAGGCCGTACAGGGGGGTCGGCAGCGTGGTGCCGGCCATGCACACGGCGAACACCGCCCCCATGAGCACGCACTGCCGCCACCCTCGGCGATCACCGTCCATGGCGCAGACGGTAACCCCGCGCACCGCCCGGTTCCGGACGGGGAGGCTCCGGCGCGCCGCCGGTCTCGCGCCCCGCCCCCCGCCGGGTTCGCGCGCCGCCGGTCTCGCGCCCCGCCCGCCGGCCGGAGCCGCCGCCCGGGCCGCCGGGAGCTTCCGGCCGGGCGGCCCGGTCGGTGATACTCGGGACGATCGATCGCCCTTCACGTTCGGCTCGACCTCAGGAGAGCAGCGCGGATGCACCGGTTCGACGTCACCCCCGGCGGCTTCCTCCTCGACGGGCGCCCCCACCGGGTGCTCTCCGGCGCGCTGCACTACTTCCGGGTGCTGCCCGCGCAGTGGCCCCACCGGCTGGCGATGCTCCGTGCGATGGGCCTGAACTGCGTGGAGACGTACGTCCCGTGGAACCTCCACGAGCCGGAACCCGGGGTCCACCACGACGTCGGCGCGCTGGGGGAGTTCCTGACCCGGGCGGCGGAGGCCGGACTGCACGCCATCGTCCGTCCCGGCCCGTACATCTGCGCCGAATGGGAGAACGGCGGTCTGCCCGCGTGGCTCACCGGCCGGGACGACGTACGGCTGCGCTGCATGGACGGGCCGTTCCTGGAGGCGGTCGACGGCTGGTTCGACGTACTGGTCCCGCTGATCGCCGGGCACCAGATCACCCGGGGCGGCAATGTCCTGATGGTCCAGGTCGAGAACGAGTACGGCTCGTACGGCTCCGACCGGGCCTACCTGCGACACCTGGCCGACGGGTTGGTGCGGCGCGGCATCGACGTGCCGCTGTTCACCTCGGACGGCCCCGAGGCCCACATGCTCACCGGCGGCACCCTGCCCGGCGTGCTCGCCACCGTGAACTTCGGCAACGACCCCGAAGCCGCCTTCGCCGCGCTCGCCGAACACCGGCCGCAGGACCCGCCGTTCTGCATGGAGTACTGGAACGGCTGGTTCGACCACTGGGGCGAGGGGCACACCACCCGGGACGCGGCGGACGCGGCCGACGTCCTGGACCGGATGCTCGCCGCCGGAGCCTCGGTGAACATCTACATGGCGCACGGCGGAACCAACTTCGGGACCTGGGCCGGAGCCAACCGCGGCGGCCCGGACCACGCCGGCCCGCACGCCCCCACCGTCACCTCCTACGACTACGACGCCCCCGTCGACGAGCGGGGCGCGCCGACCGAGAAGTACCGGCGCTTCCGCGAGGTGTTGGCGAAGTACGCGACCGGGCCGCTCCCGGACGTTCCCGAACCGGCGCCGCTGCTGACGCCCGCCGAGGTCACGCCCGTCGAGTCGTTGAGGCTGTTCGACGTACTCGACGTACTGGGCCCGCGGGTGGTGTCCGCTCCAGTGCCTCCCACCTTCGAGCAACTCGGGCTCACCCACGGCCTGGTGCTCTACCGCACCGCTCTGCCGGGCCCCCGGCCACCGCTGCCGCTCACCCTGGACGGCCTCGCCGACCGGGCGCACCTGTTCCTCGACGGGAAGCCGGCCGCCGTCCTCGACGCGGACGACCCGGCGCCGGAGGTGGCCGTCCCGGGGGAGCGGCTGCGGGTGGACGTCCTCGTGGAGTCGATGGGGCGCGTCAATTACGGCCCCCTGCTGGGCGAACGCAAGGGCATCGTGGGCGGCGTCCGGCACGCCCTGCAATGGGTGCACGGGTACGAGGCCCACCCGGTCGACCTGGCCGGCGCGCCCGGCCGGCTGCCCTGGGGCCGGGCGGCCGGGGCGGCCGGCCAGGGCCTGCCCGAGGGAGGGCCGGTGTTCCACCGGGGCTGGTTCGAGGTGGACTCGCCCGCCGACGGCTGGATCGCCCCGACCGGCCCGGGCAAGGGCTACATCTGGATCAACGGCTTCTGCCTCGGCCGCCATTGGTCGCGCGGCCCGCAGGGCTCGCTCCACCTCCCCTGGCCGCTGCTGCGGCCGGGCCGCAACGAGATCGTCGTCCTGGAACTGGACGGCGCCGCCCCCACCACCCTGGCGATCCGGGCCGAGTCCTCATTGGGTTAGAACCTGTCTTTCGGATCACGCCGGGCTGGGCCCCGTCGTCGCGGCAGGGGTGACGCGCGCTCAGGTCAGACGGTCACCCCTTCCGCCCGCGCGCCGGCGACGGGCGCCGCGAGGCGGCCCGTCCGCTGCAACCCGTACAGGGCGGCGGCGCACCCCAGGCCCAGGGCGGACAGCGCGAGCCACGGCAGCGCGGACACGCCGGCGGCCCGGGCCGCGTCCAGCGCCGCGCCCGTGAGCAGGTTGCCGACCGCGATGCCGACCCCGCAGACGGTGTTGTAGAGGCCGTAGTGCGTCGCCACCAGGTGGTCGCCCGAGAGCCGGACGATGGTGTCCATCTCGAAGGGGTACGCGATCATCGTCCCCAGCGCCAGCAGCAGGGCGGCCAGGGCCGGGGGCACCGCGGCGAGCAGCCACCGCCCCGCCCCGCCGCCCGGCACCGGCAGCGCCGTCGCGGCGAGCAGCGGCAGGAAGGCGGCCGCCATGGCCAGCAGCCCCAGGACCAGTGCCCGGCCCGGCTCCATCCGGGCCTTGCACCAGGCGGTCACCCGGGTCTGGAACAGGATGGTGCTCAGCCCGGACACGGCGAACAGCACGGCCACCGCCGCCGTGCCGCCGGTGCCACCGCCGCCCAGGCGCCGGACCTCCAGCGGCAGTGCCAGGTAGACCTGGAACGTCAGGACGTACGAGCCGATCATGGCCAGGGAGAAGAGCAGGAACGGGCGGTTGGCGAGGATGCCGCGCCACTGCCCGAGCACGCTCTCGCGCCGGCCGCCGCCCCGCTGCGCGGTCGCGGCGCCGTCCCCCCTGCGCGCGGGCAGGGCCCGGATCTGCACGAGGCCCAGCACGGCGAAGATCCCCGCGGCGACCAGGCAGGTGACGCGGAAGTCGACCCCCGTCAGCACCATTCCCACCAGCGGCCCCAGCAGGATGCCCGCCTGGTAGAAGACATTGAACAGGGCGAAGGCCTCCACCCGGCGCTCGCCCGCGTCCAAGGCCAGGTAGGCGCGGGTGGCCGGGTTGAACAGCGCCCCGGCCAGCCCCGTCGCGGCGGAGGCGCCGATCAGGGCGGGAACGGAGTCGACCAGCCCGAGGGTCGCGAAACCGGCGGTGCGCAGCACCAGCCCGGCGATGATCATCGGCTTGTAGCCGAACCGGTCGGCGAGGGTCCCGCCGATCAGGAACATGCCCTGCTGGCTGAAGTTGCGTACGCCGAGGATCAGCCCGACGGTCCAGCCCGCGAGCCCCAGCGGGCCCGCGAGGTGCGCGGCCAGGTAGGGCATGAGCATGTAGAAGCCGAGATTGATGGTGAACTGATTGACCATCAGCAACTGGACGCTGCGCCCGTAGGAACGGACCTGCGCGATCGTGCCCGTCATCGGGCCCGCTCCTCGGCGCCGTCCGTGCCGTCCGTGCCGAGGGTGAGGGGATCGACCACGGCGCCGCAGCGGGTCCAGTGCGTGACCTCCTTCTCGTCCAGCCGCCCGATCGTGTCCGGTTCGGCGGCCGGGGGCCCGTCGAGCAGCCCGTGGGCCGCGCAGTAGTCGTCGTCGTAAACGGTGCTCAGGTAGCGCTGGGGCCCGTCGGGGAAGACCGCGGCGATCCGGGTGTCCGCGGGCAGGGTGCGGGCCAGCCAGCCGGCCACGAGCGCGACCGCGCCCACGCTCCAGCCGCCCGTGGCGTAGTGCGAGGCCGCCAGCCGGCGGCAGGCCCACACGGCCTCCGCCGGGGCCACCCAGTGCACCTCGGAGAACTGCTCGTAGGCGACGTTGCGGGGGTAGATGCTCGATCCGAGGCCGCGCATCAGCCGGGTCCGGGCGGGCTGGCCGAAGATGGTGGACCCCACGGTGTCCACGCCCACCAGTGTCAGGTCGGGGTAGAGCCGGCGCAGGATCCGGGAGACGCCCGCCGAGTGCCCGCCGGTGCCGACACTGCACACCAGCACGTCGATGTGGCCCATCCCGGTGGCCAGTTCCAGGGCCAGCGGGGTGTACGCGGTGCTGTTGTCGGGGTTGTTGTACTGGTCCGGGCACCACGAGCCGGGATACCGCTCCAGCAGTCGGGCGACCCGGTCGCGGCGCGCCTGTTGCCAGCCGCCGGTGGGGTGCGGTTCGGACACGACGTTGACCTGGGCCCCGTAGGCGGTCAGCAGTCGGGTCATCGACGACTCCAGACCCGGGTCGGTGACCAGGGTGACCGGATGGCCGTAGACCATGCCGGCCAGGGCGAGGCCGAGGCCGAGGGTACCGCTCGTGGACTCGATGATCCGGGCCCCAGGCTCCAGATCCCCGCGGGCGCGGGCGCGTTCGACCATGTGCAGGCCGGGACGGTCCTTGATGCCGCCGGGGTTGAACCCCTCCAGCTTCGCCCAGAAGCCGCGCCCCGCGGAGGCGAGGGGCTCCGAGACGTGGAGCAGGGGGGTGTTGCCGACGAGCCCGGACAGGGCCGTGCGGGCAGGCGGCGTCACGGGAGTCACGGTCGACAGGTCGGTGATCGATGTATGCATTTTTCCGCTCTCAATCGAAGATGCGTCAGGTGCTCGCTCGTCGGGAGCGGCCTATACGCGCCATCGACACGCGGCGGTCAGCGTGGAGCGGCCGGACCGGTCTATCGGGGAGAGTTCGGCGCGGGGCGCCGCGGCGGGGCCCGCCGTCGTGGTCCGTACGGCGACGGCGACGGGCAGCGCGAGGTCCGGCGCGACCGTGCTCCGGTCGCCGGCCTGGGCCTGCGGGGTCAGCGCGGGTGTGGCGCAGGCGGAACCGTGCTCGGTGTGGGCGGGCTCCTCGTGCCCGGCCGAGGCGGTGTAGGCGGTGTGTCCGGCGCCGTCGCCGTGCGGATAGGTGGAGCAGTGAAACGCCGCGAACAGGAGCGCGGTCAGTACGGCCAACAGCACGCCGCGCGCCCAGGACGTGCCTGGGCGGGTGCGGGCTGTGATCATGCCGTGATCGTAGCGTCTCCCTCACGTGATGACCGTCTGCAAATCGGTCAACATCATTCGGCGATTTCCGTACGCTCCCACCATTCGTAGACGGGCTGCCGGCCCTCGGGGCCGTCCTGGGTGCGCGAGGTGCCGCGGAAGTGCTCGTAGCCGCCGCGGTGCGGGATCTTCAGGTCTTCGCCGGGGGCGGGGGCGGGGACGGTCCGCTCGGGCAGGTCGTCCGGTCCACCCTCCAGCACTGCCTTGTTCGCCATGTCGTCACTCCTCTCACCAGTGTGTCCAGCCCGGCATCAGGCCCATGCCCATGTCCATGGACGGATCCGATGCCTGGAGGCCCGGGAGTACCCAGTCCTGGAACGGCGCGAGCACCGCCAGGACGAGGAAGGCGGCGCCGACCGCCCAGGCGAGCCACGGGCCCTGGCGCCACAGTTTCTCCAGGAAGATCACGACGGCCAGCCCCGCCATGGCGGCCACGTTCATCACCCCGAGCGGAATCAGGACGATCATCAGCCCCCAGCAGCAGCCGACGCAGTACGTCCCGTGGTGCGCGCCCACGCGCAGGTCCTTGGCCCAGGGCCGGAAGCGGGAGTACCGCAGCAGCTGGAACATCGGGCTGCGGCAGTGCCGCAGGCACACCGACTTCAGGGGCCCGAACTGCTGGACCGCCGCCAGCAGGAAGGCGCCCGCGCCGATCCAGCGCCCGGCCTCCGGGTGGGCGCCGAGCAGCCGGTCGGTCATGGCGAGCAGCCCGTACGCGACCAGCCCGAACGCCGTCCACGCGAGCAGGTAGCCGACGAGGAACCCGGCGGTCCGGACAGCCCTGACCGCCGGGTTCGCGGACGTACGGCCGATCGTCGCGACCCAGGTCAGGGCGACCGGTGCCACCGAGGGCAGCATCATCGCGGCCATCATGACCACCCACAGCACCACGAACGGTGGCAGCGCCATGCCCATCGTGCCGGTGCCCGCACCCATCTCGCGGGACTGCGCGACGGTCAACGCCCAGGCCAGTGAGGCGAGCACGGTCAGCAGGATCCAGGCGACCGCCAGCTCGCGCCTCGGCAGCAGGACGCCCGGCCCGGTGGGGGCCGGCGGCGCCAGTCGGACGTGCGGCATGGCACTCCTCCCGAACGCGCGAGGACACCTCCAGCACAGCACACAACCTCGTCCGGTGCCCGCCCGGTCTGGTCTGCGCGCCGTACGGGGCGGAGAATGGTTCCCGGGGACTGGCGAGGAGGCGGGACCATGTCCGAGACGACCACGGCGACCGTTCCGAGATGGCACGTTGCAGGGGACTGGTTCGATACGTGCAGGTGCAACATCCCCTGTCCCTGCAACTTCGCGCAGCCGCCCACCTACGACACGTGCGAAGGCGTGCTCGCCTGGCACGTCAACGAGGGGAGCTACGGCGACGTGCCGCTCGACGGGCTCAACGTGCTCCTGCTCGGCTCGTTCGAGGGCAACCTGTGGGGCGAGCACTCCGACGCGTACGCGGCCGTCTTCTTCGACGAGCGCGCGGACGACGCACAGCGGACGGCCCTCCAGATGATCTTCGGCGGCCAGGCGGGCGGCTGGCCCGCGCAACTGGTGGGCACGCTCGGGCCCGAGATGCGGGGCATGGACTTCGCGCCGATCGAGATCGAGGTCGACGCGGACCTCGGCAGCTGGCGGGCGGCGATCCCCGGCCGCGTGGAGGCCCGGGCCGAGGCGCTCACCGGACCGACGACACCGGAAGGCGCACGCGTCCAGTCGATGAACATGCCGGGTTCCGAGACCGGGCCGGGCCAGGTCGTGACCTGGGGCCGGGCGACGGCCGACAGGGTCGACGCGTTCGGCTTCCAGTGGCACCGCGAGGGGCGGTCCAGCAAGCACATCCCCTTCGACTGGAGCGGCCCGGACGCCTGAGGGCTCAGGCGGGCTGACGCACGGCGGTGGGCAAGGGGGACGCCGTTCGCCCGATGAGCAGCCCGGTGGTGGCCGCGCCCAGGGAGACCACGGCGAGCACGGCCGCGGTGACGGGGAGGCCGGCGCCCGCGGCGAGCCATCCGGCGAGCGGGTAGGTGAGCAGCCAGCAGCCGTGGGACAGCGAGAACTGGGCGGCGAACGCGGCCGGCAGGTCGGCCTCCGCGGTGCAGTCGCGGATCACGCGCCCGCCGGGGGTCAGGACGGCCGAGCAGGCGGCGCCGACGGCGGCCCACGCGGCGAGCAGCGCGGGCCAGGACCAGGAGCCGGGGGCCGCGGCGGTGAGTACGGCGACCCCGGCCAGCACCACGGGCAGGGCGAAGGCGGCCGGGAGCATCACGGCGCGGTCGGCGAAGCGGCGCAGCAGGCGGGGCAGGAGCAGTGCCGTGAACATGGAGCCGGCGCCGTACGCGCCCAAGGCCAGGGAGACGGCGCTCGCGGGCCGGCCGAGGTGGTCCCGGACCAGTACGACGGTGTCCACGAAGACGATCGCCCCGGCGGCGGCCACCGCGAGGTCCAGGGCGAGCAGGCACCGCAGCCGGGGGACGGCCAGGAACGGGCGGACTCCGTACGAGGCCCGGGCGCGGACTGCGGCGGCCCTTCCGGCCCGCCCGTCCGGCCCGGACTCCGGGCTCGGTTCCGGGTCCGGGCCGGGACCGGGAACGGCGGTGGACAGGATCAGGGCGGCGGAGGCGACGAAGCCGAGCACCGTGCCGGCGAACAGCCAGTCGTAGGAGACCAGGGTGAGCAGGGCCGCGGCCAGGGCCGGGCTGAACAGGCTCTCCAGGTCGTAGGCGAGCCGGATCGTCGACAGGGCCCGCGTGTAGTCGCGCTCGGCCGGGAAGAGAGCGGGGACGGTGGCCTGGAACGCGGGTGTGAACGCCGCCGACGCCGACTGGAGGACGAAGACCAGCACGTACACCTGCCAGACCTCGGTCACGAACGGCAGGGCGAGCGCGACCGCCGCGCGCAGCACGTCGGTGGCCACCAGCAGGGTCCGGCGGGGGATCCGGCGGGCGGCGGCGCAGGCCACGGGGGCGATGGCGACGTAGGCGATCATCTTGATCGCCAGCGCCGTCCCGAGCACCGCCGAGGCCCGGTCCCCGGCCAGGTCGTGGGCGAGCAGGCTCAGCGCGACGGTGGCGAGCCCGGTGCCGGTGAGGGCGACGGCGTGGGCGGTGAACAGGCGGCGGTAGGCGCGATTGCGCCATACGGAGAGCATCGGCGGCCCCGTTCCCGGTCGGCGGTTCGCTGGGAGGGACGTCCATCGTAGCCAACATGTGCGTACCCATGCACGTATTGGTGTGGGCTCCGGGGCCGGTCCCGGAGGGTGGGTCTCAGTCGTGCGGGGGCAGGGAGTCGAGCTGGTGGTCCGCCACGTTCAGCGCCTCGTCCACCAGCCGCCGCAGATGCCCGTGGCGCAGCGCGTACACGACGCGCCGCCCGTCCTTGCGGGCGGTGACCAGGCCGGCGAGCCGGAGCTTGGCGAGGTGCTGGCTGACGGAGGGCCGGGCCGCCCCGCACGCCTCGGTGAGGGTGGTGACGTCGGCCTCGCCCCGACCGAGCTCGTCGAGGAGCGCCAGCCGGGTGCGGTCGGAGAGCAGGGCCAGCACGGCCGCGGCCGTCTCCAGGCGGGCGCCTTGCCGCTGCGCATCCCGCGCACCTGCCAGGTGCATGCCCTCACTCATGCGCACATCGTACGGGCGCGGGCGCCGATGCCGTCGCTGCCGCCGATGCCTCCGATGCCTCCGAACGGAGGTGGGGCGGCCACCTCTTCGAGGGAACCGGGCGGCTCGGGCCGGGGCTGGGGGCCGTCGGATGCCGAAGGAACGGGGGATGGCCCCGCTCGGGGCCGTGCGGTGCTCCGGCTCCGCCGTGTCGTTGCGAGGAGATGTCACATGTTGCGTATGTGGAAGAGCGCGGGTCTTGCCCTGGCGGCCGGTCTCGTGGTCATCGGCGGTGCGTCCGTGGCCTCGGCCGATGCCAACGCCGAAGGCTTCGCGGTGGGCTCGCCGGGCGTGCTGTCGGGCAACGTGGTCCAGATCCCGATCCACATCCCGATCAACGTCTGCGGCAACAGCGTGAACCTGGTCGGCGCCCTCAACCCGGCCGGCGCCAACACCTGCATCAACACCTGAACCTGACGCACACCGTCACGACCCACGGCTCGCCCCGGCCCGCGCCACGGCCGGGGCGAGCCGCGCGTCCGGCTCAGGACAGGGTGCGGACGCGCTGGTCGCGCAGGTCGTAGCGGGCGGCGACCACGGCCAGTCCGCCCGAGGCCACCTTCGCGGCGATGTCGGGCTCGGCCGCCAGCCTGTTCCGCACGTTCCGCACGTTCGCGTTGATCGTGGCGTCGATACGGGCGGACCCGCTCTGGCCGCGGTCGATGGACGGCCGTATCTGATCGGCCAGGTACTGGATGTGCGCGGGGAGCGGCTGACCGGTCTCGTCGGCGTGGACGGCCGCGGCGACGGCCCCGCAGGACTGGTGGGCCAGGACCACGATCAGGGGGATGTGCAGTTCCAGGACGCCGTACGCGACGCTGCCGAGCACCGCTTCGTCCAGTACCTCGCCGGCCGAGCGCACCGTCAGGAGGTCGCCGAGCCCCTGGTCGAAGACCAGCTCCGGCGGGACCCGGGAGTCGACGCAGCCCAGCACGATCGCGAACGGCTGCTGACCGTCGACGAGCCGGCGCCGCAAGTACGCGGACTCGTGCGGGTGTTCCTGGCGCAGCGTGCGCCAGCGCTCGTTGCCCGCCGCCAGTCGGCGCAGCGCCTGCGCGGGAGTGGTGATCCGCTCGGTGCTCTCGGCCTCCCGCGAGGCGGCGGACGCGGCGGAGGCGGGGGAGGCCGTACCGAGGGTCAGGCCCGCTCCGGCGACCGCCGAGCCCGCGAGGGCGGTGCGCAGCAGGGTCCGGCGGCTGGGGGCGGGAGCGGAGGCGGAGGCGGGCGCAGGGGTGGCGACAGTTCGTATGTTCGAAGACATGGCGGGACCGTAACCCGCCTTTTGCCGCGTTCAGTCGATTCACCGGCCACAATGGCGCGAACCGCTCGTCGAGGGCCGGATGAGGTCGGGATCCTCTCACCATGTGGTCCCGACGGTGGCCTGGGGCCACCAAGTCAGGGTGCCGAGTCGGCCGTCAAGTCAGGCCGTGAGAAGGGGTGTTGAGGGAGTCGATGCGCCGTCCCGCGAGGCCGCCGCCGCGGACCAGACCGCCTGCACGGACTTGCCGACGCCATGGAGTCGTACGGTCAGCGAGGAGGCCAGCTGCTCGACGATGCCCCAGCCGAAGCCGCCGCCGTTGTCGGGGTCCCCGGCCCGCGGCACGGGCCGGGCGCTGCTGTGGTCGTACACCTCGACGACCAGGGATTCGGACGGGCAGCTCATCCGCAGCCGCCACCGGCCGTCGTCGGTGTGCCGCACCGCGTTCCCGAGCAGTTCGCTGACCACGAGCAGCACGTCGTCCGCGTCGACCCACGGGCACCGGGCCCGCAGGTACAGGGCGGCGGCGTGGCGGGCTCGTGCGGTGTCCGCACGTGAGGAGTCGAGGACGAGCATGGGTGCAGCTCCTGTCCGGCGAGGAATCGGTTGGTATCGGAACCGGCCCCCTCGAACAGCTTCCCAGCCCCCGCCCCTCCGGCCCATCGGCATTTCGGCCGACCCGGGCTCGCCCACCCGGCCGGCAGCCGAACGTGGCGGATGCGCCACCGCGGGTCACCGGTCCTATCCTGCGGGCATGATCAAGCCCATTGAGCTGGTGATATTCGACTGCGACGGGGTGCTCGTCGACAGTGAACGCATAGCGGCACGCGTGCAGGTGGCCCTCGGGGCGGAACTGGGGTGGCCGCTGACCGAGCAGGAGGTCGTCGACCGGTTCATCGGACGCTCCCACGCCTCCATCCGCGAACAGATAGCCGAGCGGCTCGGCGACGACACGGCCGCGGTCTGGGCGGAGCGGTTCGAAGAACTGCACCGAAAGGCGGTGGACGAGGGCCTTTCCCCGGTCGACGGACTGCCCGAGGCGCTCGACGCCCTCACCCTGCCGACCTGCGTCGCCTCCAGCGGCTCCCACGACAAGATGCGCCACACCCTGGGCCGCACCGGCCTCTACGAACGCTTCGCGGGCCGCATCCACAGCGCGACCGAAGTCGCCCGGGGCAAGCCGGCCCCGGACCTCTTCCTGTACGCGGCCCGGCGGATGGGCGTCGACCCGGCGGCCTGCGTGGTGGTCGAGGACAGCCGCCCGGGCGTGGAGGCCGCCCGGGCCGCGGGCATGCGGGCGTTCGGCTACGCGGGCGGCCTCACCCCGGCCGAACGCCTCGAAGGCGCGGGCACGGTCGTGTTCCACGACATGCGCGAGCTGCCGCGTCTGGTCGGCCGTGCCGGCTGACCAGGAGTGCGCGGCGGCGGGAAGCCGGACCGGGGGGAGGGGTTCCCGGTCCGGCTGGTGGTGGGGCGGTGATTCCGCACGCCCGGCCGCTACTTGAGGGCGGCGAACGCCTTCGTGAAGGCCAGGGGCTGCTGGAGGATCGAGCTGCACGTGGCGTCCGCGTACGGCACCGCGCCCGAGGCGCACTGCTTGTCGCGGGTCCCGGACCACATCGCCAGGCGACCGACGCCCTTCGACGCGGCGAAGTCCACCAGTTGCGTCGCGTCCGCGACGGTGAAGACCTCGCTCGCGACGTCGTTCACGCCGATCATCGGGGTGACGGCCAGCGCCTTCCACGCCGCCGCGTCCGACAGGCCGAGGACCCCCTTCAGCTGCGCCTGCGTCGCGGTCGCGGCCTGGATCGCGTACTGGCCCATGTCCCCGGCGTACGCCGGCCCGTAGTCCATCGCCATGATGTTGACGGAGTCGACGCGCACGCCGTTCTTCTTCGCGTCGGCCAGCAGCGCGACACCCGGCTGGGTGAGGCCCTCGGGCATCACGGGGAGGGTGAACGCCACGTCCAGGCCCGGGTGGGACTTCTGCAGGCGGGCGATCGCCTGGGCGCGGCGGGCGTTGGCCGCCGTGTCGGGCAGGGCCGCGCCCTCGATGTCGAAGTCGACCTTCGCGAGCCGGTACTGGTCGACGACCTTCCCGTAGGCGGCGGCCAGTTCGTCTACGGTGCCGCAGTTCAGGGCCAGTTCGCGGCCGGCGGCCCCGCCGAAGGAGACGCGGACGTCCCCGCCCTTCGCGCGCAGCGCGCCGATCTGGGAGGCCACCTTGTCGCTCGCGAGGTCCGTGACCCCGCCCCACAGCGGCGCGCAGCCGCCGCCGGCGGTGATGAAGGCGAGGTGGAACTCCTTCACGCCCGCCTTCGTCGCCGTGTCCAGCAGGTCGTAGGCGGGGTAGAGCGAGGTGTCCACGTACGGCGCGAAGCGCGCTCCGGCGCCGCTGCCTCCGCCGGTGGTGGGCGCAGGGGTGGTGGGGACCGTGGGGGAGGGCGCCGCGGTCTTCGTCGGCGTGGACGACGCGGTGGGCGCGGGCGCGGTGGGGGTCGAGGTCGCGGTGGGCCGGCTGGTGGGGCGTCCGCTGGGCTGGGCCGTCGCGCCCTGGTCGACCGAGCACTTCAGGCCGTTGATCAGGCAGCGGGTCGGGTCCCCCGGCGCGCCGGCGCCGCTCGCGACGAAGCCGACGGTGACCGAGGCACCCGCCGCCAGCTCCCGGTTCCAGCCGGCGGGCTTCACGGTGACGCGACGTCCTTCGACCGTGTGGGTGCCGTTCCAGAGGGAGTCGATCTTCGTGCCCTCGGGGAGGTCGAACTGCAGGGTCCAATCCGTCTGCGCCTGGCCGGTGTTGTTGGTGATGACGTACTGGCCGGTGTAACCGCCGCTCCACGAGCTGGACTTGGTGTAGGCGGCGCCGACGGAACTGGCCTGCGCGGTCCCGGTGAACGCGAACACCGCGCCCCCGATCACCGCCGCCGTGAGCACCGCTCCCGTGACCTTCGCCGTACGACTCGTCCTGCGCCGGTGCCCGACTGTGCTGCCCATCGCGTGCCTGCCTTCGTGTTACCGGGGAGTTGGGATGCGGCAGCACGCTAGCCGCCCCGAAACGGACATTCGTCCGTTTCGGGGCGGCACCGTCGAGGCTTACGGTCCGCTTAAGGCGGCGAAAGGCGGGTGTTAAGGCGTCCGGGGCCGGTCAGATCCTGTTCCACGCCTCGGTGAGGCAGTGGCGCGTGATCTGCTCGATCTCGTCGAAGGTGCCCTGGTCGGCGATCAGCGGCGGCGAGAACTGGACCACCGGGTCGCCGCGGTCGTCGGCCCGGCAGTACAGGCCGTTCTCGTACAGGGCCTTGGAGGGGTACCCGTAGAGCACGCGCTCGCACTGCTCGTCGGTGAAGGTGGTCTTGTTCGTCTTGTTCGCCTTGTCCGTCACGAGTTCGACACCGAAGAAGTAGCCGTTGCCGCGGACGTCGCCGACGATCGGGAGGTCGTGCAGCTTCTCCAGCGTCTTGCGGAAGTTCGCCTCGTTGCCCAGGACGTGCTGGTTGAGGCCTCGCGCTCGAAGATGTCGAGGTTGGTCAGCGCGACCGCTGCCGAGCCTGGGTGGCCGCCGAAGGTGTAGCCGTGCGGGAAGACGGCCTCGCCCTTGTAGAACGGCTCCGCTATCCGGTCGGAGATGATCGTGGCGCCGAACCCGGACGGCTCGAAAGCGGTAATCGACCGCAGCCGGGAGGAAGAGGGGACAACCGACCGCCCGCGGCGCCTCGCGGACCCGCGGGAATCATGTCGGCGCGGGGCATCGTCCCGGCTCCGTCGACGGACGAGGAGGAGGTCGCCCCGATCGGGCCGGAGCGGGTCGCCGGCCGGCCCGGCGGCCCCGGGGCGTTCCTCGACCACCACGCGGGGCGGTTCGCGCGTCCCTCAGCCGTGAGCCGCGTCGATGACGCAGAACCGGTTCCCCTCGGGGTCGGCCAGCACCACGAAATCGGGGTCCTCCGGGTAGGAGTCCCAGTCGACGTGCGAGGCCCCCAGCTCCACCAGCCGCTTCACCTCCGCCGCCTGCTCCGCCGCGTCCGCCGCGTACAGGTCGAGGTGGACGCGCGGCCGCTCCTGTACGGGCGTCACGCTCCGCCCGAGCGCCAGGTCCGGCCCGCCCCCGTCGGCGGCGACCAGGACGGTCCAGCGCTCGTCCACCTCGCCGTCGCGCGGTACGTACCCCAGCGCCCGGCACCAGAATTCCACTGCGCGCGGCACGTCTTCGGCGCCCATGACGATCGTTCCGATGGTCAGCATGATCCGATTCTGGCAAAGGCTACGGGCGGCGGGGGCGGTCGAGCCGCTCGATCGCGACCATCGCGGCGTCGTCGCCGAGGGTGCTGCCGACCACGTGGGCGAGCAGGTCGGCGCAGAGGTGGTCCAGGACGGCCTGGGGCTGGAGGCCGCCCCAGGCGGCCACGCGCTCGGTGAGCGGGTAGAAGTCCCCCGCCCGGTCGCGGGCCTCCAGCACGCCGTCCGTGTACAGGAGCAGGACGTCACCCGGCGCGAAGGCGAAGGTCTGCGCCGCGACCGGGCCGTCCACGAGACCGGCGAGGCCCAGCGGCGGGGAGGGCCGGGCCACTTCGAGGGGAACGGTCCGGCCGTCGCGCAGCAGGAGCAGTGGGGGCGGATGGCCGCAGCTGACGAGGTGCAGCACGGGTTCGTCGTCCGGGACGTCCAGGACGGCCGCCGTCGTGAAGCCCTCGTCCTCGCCCGTCCGCGGCCCCGCGCCCTCGTCCTCCTCGTCGTCGTCCAGGGCCGTGCTGTCGTAGAGGTCGGGGGCGACCGCCCCCTCCAGGTAGTCCACCAGCCGCCGCAGATCGGCCTCTTGGTGCGCGGCCGCCCGGAAGGCGCCGAGGACCAGCGCGGCCTCCCCGACCGCGTCCAGGCCCTTGCCGCGGACGTCCCCGATGATCAGCCGCGTGCTCGTGGCCGTGCGGGCGGCGGCGTACAGGTCGCCGCCGATCCGGGCCTCCGCGGCGGCGGCGAGGTAGACGGAGGCGACGCGCAGCGGGCCGATCCGGTCGCGCAGCGGCCGCAGGACCACCTGTTGGGCGGTCTCGGCCACCGAGCGCAGCTGCATCAGTTCCTTCTCGTGCTCCTCGCGCAGGTAGGCGAAGAGGGTCACGAACACCGAGATCATGATCAGGGCGATGGTCTGGAACGTGTGGTTCAGGTCGGTGAGGGTGGTGCGGACCGCCGAGACCACCACCTGCGCGATCACGGCGACCAGGCCGACGAACGCCGTCATCCGGGGGCCCCGGAACGATGCCGTCAGGGCGGGGGCGGCGACCAGGAACGGACCGAGGTGGACATCGGGCGGAGCCAGGATGTCGACCACGGTCACGGCGGCGATCAGGACGAACGGAACCGCGAGCTGAGCGTGGCGCACGCGCTCGGACCGTTGCCGAGGCGTGCCCGGCGGTCGAAGATCCATCCCACCTGCATACACCGCCGAGCCGCCCGGATCCGCCACGCGAGGCCGTCGGGACCGCTCCTTGTCGCCCCGCGGGATCCCGGACGGGACCGCGCGGTGTCCGTTCTAGCGGCCGCGGGGCTTCCCGCGCTTGGGTGTCGCCTTCCCGCCCTTGGCGCCGCCTGCGCCGCCGCGGGGGTTCTTGCCGCCCGCCTTGCCGCCGGCCGTGCTCCCCGTCCTGCCGCCGGACTTCCCGGCCGCCGCCGCGGCCGGCTTCCGCTTCGCCTTCGGCTGGGGCGGCGTCGGCCCGCCGCGGCCGCGCGTGCTGTTGACCGTACGGCCGCGGACGATGCCGATGAACTCCTCGACCAGATCGGGCGTGGTGTCCTCCTGCTGCCACGACAGCGCGACCCGCGACTCGGGCGCGTCCGTGACGGGCCGGTACGTGAGGTCCTTGCGGTGGTGGAGGCGGGCCAGGGACTGCGGGACGACGAGCACGCCGATGCCCGCCGCGACCAGCTCGATGGCGTCCGCGGTGGTGGCGGGGCGCTCGAAAGCGGGGCGGCCCGGCAGCTTCTCCCAGTCCAGGGTGTCGTCGAGCGGGTGCAGCACGATCTCGTCGGCGAGGTCCGCGGTGGTGATCTCCTCGACCGCCGCCACGAGGTGGTCCTTGGGGATCACGACCACGGTGGTCTCGGTGTAGAGCGGGATGGCGCTGAGATCCGTACGGTCGACCGGCAGCCGCACGAGACCCGCGTCGGCGTCGCCGCCGCGCAGCGCGCCGAACGACTCGGCGGGGGACACCTGGACGAGCGTCAGCGGAACGTCGGGCAGCCGCTCGTTCCAGATCCGTACCCACTTGGTGGGGGTCACGCCCGGTACATAGGCGAGACGGAACGAATGGGGTACTTCCGAGCCTGTCACCCCGCCAGGTTAACCGGTCGTGGTCGGAGGTAGCGCACACGCTCGATACCCTTGACACCATGACGTCGCACCAGAACACCCAGACGATGAAGCCCGCGACCGCGGCGAAGAAGCTGGGCGTGTACCTCGAGGCCACCCCCGCAGAGTTCCGGGAGGGTGTCGTCTCGCGCAGTGAATTGAGTGCGCTGCAGGCCGACCCGCCCCAGTGGCTTCAGGATCTGCGGCGCAACGGCCCGCACCCGCGCCCCGTGGTCGCGGCCAAGCTCGGCGTGTCCATCGCCGGACTCGCCCGCGGCGGGGTCACCGAGGCCCTGACCACCGAGCAGATCGAAGAGCTGAAGCAGGAGTCCCCCGAGTGGCTCCAGCGTGAGCGCGCCACGCAGGCCGAGGTCCGCAAGGAAACGGTCCGCATCAAGGAGATGCACGCCGAGAAGGCGGCCAAGGCCGCCCAGAAGGACGACAAGACCGACGGTTCGCGCTCCTGATCCGCGGTCCTCGCCGACCCCTTCCGTCAGGCCCGGTTTCCCCTCGGGGAGGCCGGGCCTGACGGCTTCCCCCTCACCGCTTCCCCTCACCCCTTCCCCCCACGGCTCCCCCCCACGGCTCCCCCCCACGGCTCCCCCCCACGGCTCCCCCTCACGGCGTACGTCGAGCCGAGTCCGCGCCGTGCCGTTTCGTCCCGCGCGTCATCCCGGGCCCTCGCCCGCCGTCAGCCGGCGCAGGGCAGGGTCGAGCCGGGCCCGCCGGGTCTCCGCCGTGAGGGCCTGGAGCGGCGGCAGGATCACCTGGTAGCGCCCGCTCCTGTCGAGCGCCTCGAACGCCCGCTTCGCCTCGGACGCGCGTCGAGCCCCGCCGCGAGGTCGGGTGGCACGCCCGCCGTCCGCTGGGACTCGTACGCCGCCGTCCACCGGCCGTCAGCGCGCGCCCTGCGCACCTCGGCCGGCCCCGGTTCGCGCGTCCGCCCCGCCGCGGTCGGGCCATGACCGCGGGAACCGTCGTACGGAGGAATGGGGCGAGCCCGGAAGACGGAGAGCGCGGCCGGGGCCACGGTGATTCCCGATCCCCGTGGCGGTTCGGCCGCGCCCGCGACGTGTGCGGATCCCGAGCCCGCCGCCGCGGCAGCGCGTCGATCCGCGGAGCCCGCCGGTCCGTACCCCTGTGACGGACCGGCGGCCCTCGTCCTGGTACGAGCCTAGGGGCGGCCCGCCGGCGGGTGTGTGCATCGCGCGCACGGTCTGTTGATCATCCGTGCAAGAGGGTTTGACGGGCCGTCCGTGCGGATCAGCCGGAGTGGCGGCCCGGCCGCGGGTGGGGTCCGCTGGAGGGGTGAGCCCTTTCCCCGGCCGGGGCTGGTGGGCCGGACTCCCGCCGGCGGCGGGAGCCGCCGTCATGGCGACCGGCATCCTCTCCGTCGGCCTGCACCTGACCGGCCACGAGGCGCTGTCGCTCGTGGCGCTGGTCGTCGCGGCCGCGCTGTGGCTCGTCCTGGCCGCCGACTTCACGACCCGGCTGCTCGCCGACCGCCGGCGGTTCCGCGCGGAGGCCGACACCCCGGCCGCCCTCACCGCCGTGGCCGCCACCACCGTGCTCGGCACCCGCCTCTGCCTGCTCGGTTGGCAGACCACGGCCGCGGCTCTGCTCGCCTTGGCCGCCGCACTGTGGCCCGGGCTGCTGCTGCACGTCCTGCGGCACTGGCGCCGCCGCATGCCGGGCGCGGGATTCCTCGTCTGCGTGGCCACCCAGGGACTCGCCGTCCTCGCCGCGACCCTCGCCGCCGCGGGGGCCCCCGTATGGCTGGACCAGGCCGCGCTCGCCCTCTTCCTGCTCGGGCTGGTGCTCTACGTGGCGGCCCTGCTCCGCTTCGACCTGCGCGAGGTCGCGGCCGGGTCGGGCGACCACTGGGTGGCGGGCGGGGCGCTGTCCATCTCCGCACTCGCCGGTTCCAAACTCACCGCGTCACCCGTGTGGACCGGCGCCGCGCACACGGCCCTGCGCACCGTCACCCTCATCCTGCTGGCGCTGTCCCTGGCCTGGTACGTGGTCCTCCTCGGCGCCGAACTGCGCCACCCCCGCCACCGCTACGACATCCGGCGCTGGTCCACCGTCTTCCCGCTCGGCATGACGGCCACCGCCTGCCTCTCCGTGGCGGAACCCGCGGGCATCGCATGGCTGCGCCCGCTGGGCGAGGTGCTCCTGTGGATCGCGGTGGGCGCCTGCGTGCTGACCTGCGCCGCCATGATCACCTCCCGTCATAGACTCGAACATGTGAGCGATTGAGAGTAGGGTCCCGACATGGCGTACACGTTTCAGGTGACCATCGACTCGTCCGACCCCCACACGCTCGCCGACTGGTGGGCCGACGCCCTCGGGTGGGAAGTGGAGCGCAGCGACGAGGAGTTCATCCGCGGCCTGGTCGTCGCCGGCCACGCGAGCATGGAGGACACCACCACCCACCGCGGCACCCTCGTGTGGAAGGCCGGAGCCGGGATCCGGCACCCCGAGGGACTGGAGCGGGCGCCGCGGGTGCTCTTCCAGTTCGTGCCCGAGCCCAAGACGGTCAAGAACCGGGTGCACCTCGACGTCCGGACCGGCGACGACGATCCGAGGGCGGTCGTGGAACGCCTCGTAGCCAAGGGCGCCAAGCAACTCCACGAAGGCCGCCAGGGCCCCTCCGCGTGGACGACACTCGTCGACCCCGAGGGCAACGAACTCTGCGTCTCCCACTGACGCGGTCCTACTCTGGTCCCGTGAACGTCATCCTGTTCGGCGCCACCGGAATGATCGGCCGGAGCGTCCTGCGCGAGTGCCTTCGAGACGACTCCGTCGAGAAGGTGCTCGCCATCGGCCGCAGCCCGCTCGGCGTCAGCCACCCCAAGCTCCACGAGCGCGTCCAGGGTGATCCCTCGGACCTCGCGGCCGCGGGCGTCGACCCGGCCGACTACGACGCCTGCTTCTTCTGCCTCGGCGTCTCCTCCGTCGGCATGAAGGAAGACGCCTACCGGCGCATCACCTACGACCTGACGCTCGCCGTGGCCCGCCCGCTGGCCGCCGCCAACCCCGGAATGACCTTCGTCTACGTCTCCGGCGAGGGGACGGACAGCACCGAACGGGGCCGGTTGATGTGGGCCCGGGTCAAGGGACGGACCGAGAACGCCCTGCTGGAACTCCCGTTCCGCGCCTACATGTTCCGCCCCGGCATCGTCCAACCGGTGCGCGGAGTGCCCTCCAAGACGCGGCTCTACCGCACCCTGTACGCGGTCACCGCCCCGCTGATCCGGCTGCTCCGCCGCGTCGCGCCGAACCTCGTCACCAGCTCCGAGGAGATGGGCCGCGCGATGATCGCCGTCGCCACACCCGGTACCGAAGTCCCCGGGCACGTCCTGCGGCCCGCCGACATCAACCGGCTGGGCGCCGGCGTGACCAGGCATAATTAAGTACCGGGCAGAACCTCCCGCGCGTCAGAATGACGCATCTCAAACCGGGAGGAACCCATGAGCCAGGAGACCCTGACTCTGCACGACCTGCTGCCCGCCCAGGCCCTCGCCCAGGCGATCGAGGCCGGCCACGTGACCCGCAAGACGCACCCCGAACTGCCGCTGTCCATCTACACGTACACGCGGACGGCACAGTACGAACACGTCTGGAACCAGGTCACCACGCGCTGCCGCGGACTCGTCGCCGACGACACCACCGGCGCGATCGTCGCGCTGCCGCTGCCGAAGTTCTTCAACGTCAGCGAGCACGAGTCGGGCAGGCCCTACGCGTCCGCCCTGCCGGACGAGCCGTTCGAGGTGTACGACAAGGTCGACGGCAGCCTCGGCGTGGTCTTCCACTACGCGGGCCGCTGGCACGTCGCCTCCAAGGGTTCCTTCATCAGCGCCCAGGCCTCCTGGGCCCAGCGCCGGCTCGACACCAAGGACACCGCGGCGCTGCGCCCGGGCGTCACCTACCTCGCCGAGATCCTGTACCCGGGCAACCGCATCGTCGTCGACTACGGCGACCGGCGCGACCTCGTCCTCCTCGCCGCCTTCGGCACCGACGGGGTCGAGGTCCCGCTCGCCGAGGCCGCGACCCACTGGGAGGGGATCGGCTCCGTCGTCACCGTGTGGCCCGCCATGCCCCTCGACGAACTGATGGCGCTGACCGCCTCCAACACCCTGCCCGGGGGTACCGCGGCGACCGGCATCGACGCGGAGGGCTTCGTCCTGCGCTTCGCCTCCGGTGTACGGGCGAAGGCCAAACTGTCCGAGTACGTACGGCTCCACCGGGTGCTCACCAAGGTCACCGAGCGGGACATCTGGCGCGCCCACGGCATCCAGCGGTTCGCCGGGCTGCCCGCCAAGCAGCTGGCGCAGGGCCTCGGTTGCACGGTCGCCGAGATCGAGGCCTCGGGCGGCAAGCCGCTCGACGCGCTGCTGGACCAGGTACCCGACGAGTTCGACACATGGGTGCGCGAGATGATCGCCCGCTTCGAGGACGAGGCCGGGCGACGCGAGCGCGCGGTGGACGAGGCGTACGCGGGACTCGCGCACCTGGCCGCGGACCGGGGCGCGTTCGCGCGCGCGGTGAAGCAGCTGCCCGACCGCGCGATCCGCGCCGCGATGTTCCTGCGGCTGGACGGCAAGGTCACGGACCTCGTGGTCTGGCGGTTCGTCCGACCCGAGGCCTCCGACCCCTTCACGAACGACGAGGAGAACTGACCCGTGTCCGAGGAGACACCCGCACCCGCCGACGACACCGCGACCGGGCTGCCCGCCGCCGAGGAGGACCGGCTGCCCGTCGTGCACGTCATGACCGGTCTCCCGGCCTCCGGCAAGACCACGGCCGCGCGCGCCCTCCAGGCCGAGGCCGGCGGGCGCATGCGCCGCGTCAACCTCGACGACCTGCGCGCCATGCTCGACCTGCCGGACCCGGAACGGGGCCGCAGCTGGGCGCACGAGCAGACGGTCCTGGCGGTCCAGGACGCGGCCGTGCGCGCCGCGGTCGACGGCGGCTTCGACGTCGTCGTCGACAACACGCACCTGACCAAGCACATCCCCAAGCGGCTCAAGGCGGCGGTCGGCGGCCTCGCGACCTTCGTCGTGCACGACTTCACCGACGTCCCGTTGGAGGAGTGCCTGCGCCGGGACGCCGGCCGGGAACGCCAGGTCGGCGAGGAGATCATCCGCGTACTCGCCGAGAAGCACGAGAAGGCCCGCAAGGGCGGCTGGCGGCTCACCTCGGAGTGGATGAACGGCGGTTCCGGAGGCGCCGCGGTGCCCCCGGTGACCGAGTACGTCCCCGACCCGGCGCTGCCCTCCGCCGTGATGTGCGACATCGACGGCACCCTCGCGCTGACCGGCGACCGGGGCCCGTACGACTTCACGCGCTGCGAGCTCGACCTGCTCAACGAGTCCGTCCGGCACGCCCTCGAGGCCTTCCGGCGGGCCGACGGCGACACGATCGTGCTGCTGTCGGGGCGGAGCGAGGAGTTCAGGCCGCAGACCGAGCGCTGGCTGGCACGGCACGAAGTCCCGTACGACGAGCTGTGGATGCGCGCGTCGGGCGACCAGCGCCGCGACGACGTGGTGAAGTCGGAGCTGTTCGACGCGCACGTGCGCCACAGGTACGCGGTACGCGTGTCGCTCGACGACCGGGACCGGGTGGTCGCGGTCTGGCGCCGGATGGGCCTGCCCACCTGGCAGGTCAACTACGGCGACTTCTAGGGCCTCTGTTTTGGATCAGGTCGGCCCCGCGAGCCCGGCATGATCCGAAACACAGGCCCTGGGAGCCGGGGCATGGAGCGCGGAACGTGGAGAAGAGCGTGCTGATCGTGGACGCCGCCAACGTCGTCGGCTCGGTGCCGGACGGCTGGTGGCGGGACCGGCGGGGCGCCGCCGAGCGGCTGCGCGACCGGTTGGCCGCGCGCGACGCCGGCGAGGAGATCGTCCTCGTCGTCGAAGGCGCGGCCCGGGGTGTCGAGTCCGTGCCCGGGGTACGGGTGGACCCGGCACCCGGCAGCGGCGACGACCGGATCGTCGAGCTGGCGGCGGCCTACGCGGACCGCGACTGCGTGGTGGTCACGGCCGACCGCGAACTGCGGGCGCGCGTAGGTGCGTACGGCGCGCGGTGCGTGGGGCCGCGCGCCGTACGCCCACCGGACTGACCGGGGGCCGGGCGGTTCAGCGGCAGTACTGCACCCAGCCGTGGTTCTCGACGTAGCGGGCGGAGACCCAGCGCTCCTCGTCGTACGCCCTGCGGCCGTCCGGGCGGGTGCCGTGCTGCCAGTCGGTGTGGTCCTTGCGGCCGTTCTCCGGCTTGGCGTGCTCGGGCTTGCCGTGCTCGGGCTTGCCGATCTGCCAGTCGCCGTGCTCGGAGTTTCCGTTCTCCTTCTTGTCGTCGCGCTCCGCCAGGCGGTACCAGAGGTTGTTCCCGTCGACGCTCTCGCCGCGCTTCTTGCACAGGATCTCGACCTTGCCGTGCGGGTGCACCTCGCCCACGGCCCGCGCGTGGGTGGTCGGCTTGCTCCGGACCTTCAGCGGGCCCTTCGAGACGACCTTGCCGGTGGTGCGGCCCGTGATGCGGAACCCGCCGTCCTCCGCGACCGCGGTGCCCGCACCCACCAGACCGAGCACCAGGCTTCCGGCGGTGAGGGCGAGGATGGTCCTGGTGGACTTCAGCATGAGCCGGCTCCTCTACGAAGACTTCCGCCCGGCCGCCGAGCGCGGCACGGGGCGGCAACCGGGCGGTTGCCACGGACGACTATGGCGAGGACGGCGCCGGGCCCTCCGGTGGCACACCGCCGGTTAGCCCGATATGCCCAATCCGCGACAGCGGCGTACGAGGCCCTGTCCGTCCCCGAACGACCGACCCGGAACCGCTCCGGGCTTCCGGATGCGGGCGGCGGCGGGCCGGGCGAGAGTGGGTGCCATGGGAATCGAAGACTACGGCGGCGGTCCCGGGGCGCACGAGACCGGCATCCTCGTCGTGACCACCAACGACGTCCCCGGATACCGGGTCGAGCAGGTCATCGGCGAGATCTTCGGCCTCACGGTGCGCTCCCGCCACCTGGGCAGCCAGATCGGCGCCGGCCTGAAGTCCATGATCGGCGGAGAGCTGAAGGGCCTCACCAAGACCCTCGTCGAGACGCGCAACCAGGCCATGGCCCGACTCATCGAACAGGCGAAGGCACGCGGCGCGAACGCCGTGCTGGCGATGAGGTTCGACGTCACCGACGCCGCCGACGTCGGGACCGAGATCTGCGCGTACGGGACGGCCGTGGTCCTGGTCCCCGCCTCCACCTGAGGTCACCGCCGCCGTTCCACAAGTCCAGGACGGCGCTCCGCTTTGTCCATGGGTTTGATCCGCCCCGGTCCGCAAGCTGACAGATCAGTGAGCGGACCGCTCGGGCCGGCTGTGCCGTGAGCGGTCTTCCGTGATGGAAGCGCCGACTCCCGGAGGCCCCATGCGAACCCCCCTCTGGCCGGCCGCGGCCGCGGTGGCCGGTCTGGTCGCCACCCTGGTCGTGGCCGTGCCCGCAGCCCCCGCCACGGCGGCGGCCGGGCCCGTGACGATCACCTCGCCCGAGCTGTCCGTCAGCGTGGACAGCGCCTTCCCCCGCGTCATCGGCTACACCCGGCGCGCCATCGGGGACGTACTGCACGGCAACGAGGACCCGCTGAGCGGCATCCTCGTCAACGGGACGGCCTACACGCCCACCGTGACCTCCACCGCCTCCGCATCCGGCGTGGACCACGCGCTCGCCTTCTCCGGAGTGACCATCAGGACCCGGATCTCGGTGACCGGTTCGACCGTGGAGTTCAAGGTCACCGCGATCGAGGACACCCCCGCGCTGCGCGTGCGCAGCTTCGCGATCCCCGACCACACCCTGGTCAGCGTCCGCAGCGACCAGCCGGGAGCCGCCCTCGCCACGGCGAACATGCACACCGCGACCACCGGCACCGGAGACACCTTCACCCCCGTGACCGCGAGCACCCCCGTCGACCCGGCGGCGACCACCGTGATGTACGGGCTGGCCAACACCGGGAAGCTGGCCGCGGCCATCGACTCCAATTCCCTCTACGACCAGCCCTCCGGCGGCACGGCCCGCGAGAACGGCCGGATATCGAAGCGCGTCACCGACAAGGGCGCCTACCGCCGGGCCGGCCTGTGGAGCGGCGCCTGGCTCCACCGGGCCGCCGGCGCCGCCGACACGGACACCGAGCCGCTCCCGTACGCCCGTGTCGCGATCACGGCCGACCGCAACGCGGACTCGGTCGTCGACTGGCAGGACGCGGCCGTCGCCTACCGCGACATCTGGACCCCGCCCACCGGCTGGGAGAGGACCGCCGACCGGGTCGTCCAGAGGATCCCCTTCAACTTCGCCTCCCAGGCCACCCACCCCTTCGCGCAGACCCTCGACGAGACCAAACGGGTGAGCCTCGCCACGGACGGCCTCGGCCAGTTCGTCCTCCTCAAGGGGTACGCCTCCGAGGGCCACGACTCCGCGCACATGGACTACAAGAACATCGGGTCCAAAGTCGGTGGCGCCGTCGACCTGAACACCCTCACCACCGCCGGCCACTCCTACAACGCCGACTTCGGGGTACACGTCAACGCCACCGAGGAGTACCCGGTCTCCGCCACCTTCGACCCGGCCCACCAGAGCGGCGGACTCGGCTGGGACTGGCTCGACCAGTCGTACTACGTGGACACCCGCAAGGACGGCCAGTCCGGCGAGCGGCTGAAGCGCCTGAAGGACCTCAAGGCCGCGGCCCCCGGCCTCGACTTCCTGTACGTGGACGTCTGGTACGGCGACGGCTACGTCTCCCGCAGGCTCCAGCGCGAGATCTCCGGTCTCGGCCTCCAGCTCGCCACGGAATTCCCCAACACCCTCACCGAGCAGTCCCTCTGGCACCACTGGGCCGCCGACGTCGACTACGGCGGCAGCGACCTGAAGGGCATCAACTCGACCATCGCCCGGTTCGTCGCGAACCACGCCAAGGACGACTGGATCGCCCGCGATCCGTTGCTCGGCGGGGCCGAGGTCACCGCCTACGAGGGCTGGCAGGGCAAGAAGGACTTCACCGCCTTCCGGAACACCACCTTCGGGGTCAACCTCCCGACCAAGTACCTCCAGGAATCCCCGATCGTGAAGTGGACCTCCGACACGGTCACCCTCGCGAACGGCACCGCCGTCACCACCGTCGGCAACAAGCGCCGCATCACCACGGGCGGCCGCACCGTCCTGTCCGGTGACGCCTACCTGCTGCCGCGCGACGGCAAGCTCTACCACTGGAACGACAAGGGCGGCTCCACCACCTGGACCCTGCCCGCCGGGTGGAGCGCGCCCAAGCTGTACGAGCTCACCGACACCGGGCGCCGGCCGGTGGGCGACCTGACCGTCGGGACGGGCGGGACCGTCACCCTGAACGCCGGCGCCAGGACCGCGTACGTCGTCACCAACGGCGCGGCGCCCGGCCGGCCCGACCCCGCGTGGGGCGAGGGCACCCCGGTCAAGGACCCCTCCTTCTACGCGGGCGACCTGAACGCCTGGACCGTCACCGGGACCGGCGCCGCCGTCGCCCGCAACGCCCAGGGACAGAACGAGCTCGCCTTCGCCCCCGCCACCGCCCCGGCCGTCTCCCAGCGGCTCACCGGGCTCGCCCCCGGCACCTACGCCGCCTCCGTCTGGGTCTCCACTCCGGCCGGCCGGGCCACCACCCTCACCGTCACCCCGACCGGAGGGAGCCCCGCCTCCGTGTACGCCGACTCCTCGCCCCTGACCAACGGCCTCGGCGGCAGCGAGAAGAACGGCACGAAGATGCAGCGCATGAAGGTGCTCTTCGACGTCCCGGCCGGGCAGTCCACGGCCGTCCTCGGGCTGTCGGCGGCCGCGGGCCCCGGCACCGCGCACCTGGACGACGTACGCGTGGTCCCCTCGACCCGCACCCCGCTCGCCGGCCACTGGTACGCGGAGGACTTCGAGAGCCCCGACGCCGGCTGGGGACCCTTCGCCTTCGGCGGCGCGGGCGGCTCCGCCACCGACCCGCGCACCCACGTCGCCCAGCGAAACGCCCCCTACACGCAGGCCGGCTGGAACGGAAAGCTCGTCGACGACGTGATCGGCGGGCAGAACTCCCTCAAATCGCACGAGGAGCGCACCGGACTCGTCTACCGCACCCTGCCGCAGACCCTGCGCCTGACCCAGGGCCGCCGGTACAAGGTGAGCTTCGCCTACGAGGCCGGCTTCGGCGACGACTACCGGTTCATCACCGGCTCCGGATCCACCGAGAGCGCCACCGCGCTCGGCCAGGCCCGGACGCCGACCACGTTCACGACCACCTTCACGGCCGGGGCCGACGCCTGGATCGGCGTACGGAAGGTCACCCCCGAGGGCTCCCACAACGAGGCCGACCTGATCCTCGACGACCTCACCGTCGACGACCTCGGGACGGGCGGTGACGGCGAACTCCTGGTACCGCAGGGGCAGATGAAGGTGAAGGCCGTCGACAGCCAGGAGACCGCGGGGGAGAACGGCGGCGCCGCCAACGTCCTGGACGGCGACGCCTCCACCATCTGGCACACCCAGTGGTACGCGGCCACCGCGCCGATGCCGCACGAGATCACCCTCGACCTCGGCGCCTCCTACGACGTGTCGGCCCTGCACTACCTGCCCCGGCAGACGCAGTCCAACGGCCGCATCGCCGCCTACCAGGTGCTCACCTCGACGGACGGGGTGGACTGGGGGACCGCCGCCGCCTCCGGCACCTTCCCGGACGCCACCGCGCAGCAGGACGTCACCTTCGCTCCACGCGCCGCCCGTTACGTCAGGCTCAGGGCCACGAGCGAGGTGGGCGGGAACCAGTGGACCTCGGCCGCGGAGCTCAACATCGGGTACCGGCCCTAACGTTCTGCCCCGGGGACGGATTGTCGTGCACGGAAGCAGACCGGGGACATGCCGACCCGGCGGCTGAACAACCGGCTGAAGTAGGCCGGATCCTCGTACCCGACCCGCCGGGCGATCCCCGCGACCGGCAGGTCGGTACGGGCGAGGAGTTCCTTCGCCCGGCTCAACCTGATTCCCAGGAGGTACTCCTTGACCCCCTCGCCCGTACTGCGCCGCACCGCGCAGCGCAGTTCGGGCAGGGGCATCCCGAGCCGGGCGGCGTGCTCGGCCACCGATATCGGCAGCAGGGCGTCGCGTGCCAGGGCGTCCACGACCGCGTCCCCGTGCGGGGACACCTCGGCACGGGCGTAGCGCAGCGCCACCAGCAGCGCGTGCACGGCGGCGGCCGCCTCGACGTCGAGCAGGGGGCCGCCGCGCCGGGCGGTCCGTACGATCCCGTCCACCACGTGCTGCACACCGGCCGTCCCGCCGAGCGGGACCACGGGCTGCTCCGGGGTGACGTAGCCGAGGTCCGTGTACGCGGCGACGCCGGCCCCGGAGAAGTCGACGAAGCACTCGTCCCAGCCGGTCCGAGGATCGGGCCCGTAGTGGTGCTCCACCCCGGGCACCAGCCACAGCAGGGCGGGCGCGGTCACCGGCTGCGGCGGCCGACCGGCGTGGCTGAACCAGCCGCGGCCGCGGGTGACGACCACGGCGACGTGGTGGTCGAGCGCGCGCGGGCCGACGACCGGCAGCCGGCCCTCCTGCACCCCGACGCCGAGGCAAACGAGCCCGAGCCGGACGTGGTTGGCGGTGGGGGAGAAGTACCGCATCCAACTGCTGTACGGGGGCGTCGGCATCTGCGGATTGTGATCCACACCCCAGGCCGCCCTCAAGTGCCCGAACTCTGCGCGTCACCCCTACGGCGCTCCGCTCCATTCAGCCTCGCCGGCGTTTGAGCCCCGGGGTCTTTCCGCCGCCGGGCGATTCCAGCCCGTCCGGCGTTTGAGGGCGGGGGTACCTCCCTGCGGTAGCCGGGGGGAGGGTCCGGGCAGAGCCCGGGGAACGGTGGAAGGGCGGGTAGGGGACCTGCTCCGCGCAGCGGCACCCCGGGTCGGGCCGCAGGGTGGGCCGTCGGGGCCGGGTGCGCGCCGGGGCACCTCCTCGGGCGTCGAACGGGAAGCGGCAGCGGACATGCAAGACGAGGTGTGTTCGACGCCCTGCGGGGGCTCCCCGCCGCGCACCCGACCCCGACGGCGCGGGGGTACGGGGGAGGGGACGCCTCGCGGGAGCAGCGGAGTTCGAGGCCGGGCGGGGGCGCCCCCGTGGGCGTCAGGCGGCGCGTTCAGGAGCCCGCCGGGCTTCGGGGCGGAGGGGGGCGCCCGACCGGGGCGGCGTCGTGCGGGGCGGCCGGAGGCCGAGCGCCAGGCCGGCGATCACCACGACCAGGCCGAGCCACACGAGGGGGTCGGGGACACCGCCGCCCGCGCACACGCCCGCCCCCGCCGCCGCGACCGGCGCGATCCCGGTCAGCAGCCCGGCCCGCCCCGGGCCCACCGCGGCGACCGTCCGGTACCAGAGGACGAAGGCCACCGCGGTGACCATCACGGCCAGGTACCCCGAGACCGCCCACTGCGTCCCGGTGACCGAGCCCAGGTCCGCGGGGTGTTCGAACGCCACCGCGAGTCCCGCGAACACCACCGCGCCCATCCACACGGCGTGCACCGAGACTCCCCACGGGCCGTGCCGCCGCAGGACCGGAACCGCGAGCAGGGTGAACCCGGCCTCGCAGCCCAGGGCCAGTGCCGCCCACGCCACCCCGACGGCGTCCGTCCGGCCCGTCCCCTCGACCAGTACGGCCCCCGCCACGACCACGGGAGCGGCGAGCAGCACCTGCCGGCTGGGCCGACGCCCCTCCAGGAACGGGCCGAGCAGCCCCAGCAGGATCGGCACGGAAGCCACCGCGACGGCGATCACGGCCGGTTCGGCATGCGCGACCCCGCGCACCACCGCCACGTTGAACAGCACCAGACCCGTGACCGCGATCCCGGCCAGCCACAGCCACTCCCGCCCGCGCGGCCGCAGCACCGGCACCCCGGTCGCCCTGGCGAGCGCGAGGAGGAGCAGGGCCGCGCCCGCGTACCGGGCGGCCTGGACGGTGAACAGAGGGGCGTCGACGAGGGAGTGGGAGACGGTGACGCTGCTGCCGACCAGCGCCATGCCGGTGACACCGGGGGCCAGGTCCCGGAAGGTGGAGTTCTTGGTCATAGGGACCAGCCTGGGTTCACAATGGACCTGTGAGCAGGTCCAAAGAGGGCGGAAACAAGGGGTCCAAAACGGCGGCGACCGTGTCGGCCGGGTCGGACTTCCTGCAGCTCGACATCGGCGAGGCCCCGGCCGGCGGGCGCACCGACTGGCTCGCCGGTCGGCTCCGCGCCGCCATCGCCGACGGCACCCTCCCGGTCGGCAGCCGGCTCCCCGCCAGCCGTGTGCTCGCCGCCGAACTCCGCGTCTCGCGGGGGCTGGTCACCGAGGCGTACCAGCGGCTCGCCGAGACCGGCCAGGTCGACGGCCGCGGGCGCGGAGGCACCGTGGTGGTCGCCGCCCCACCCCAGGCGACCGCCCCGACCGCCGCCCCGGAACGCGGCGGGCTCGTGGACGCCCTGCGTGCCGTGCCCTGCCGGATCGACCTCTCGCCCGGGGTCCCCGACCTGACCGCCTTCCCCCGCACCGCCTGGCTCCAGGCCGAGCGCCGGGTGCTCGCCGCACTCACCCCGGCGGACTTCGGCTACGGCAATCCGCAGGGCGCGCCCGCGCTGCGCGGGGCCGTCGCCGGCTGGTTGTCGCGCAACCGGGGCATCCGGGCCGATCCGGCGGAGGTGGTGATCGTCAGCGGCGTGGCCCAGGCCCTCGGGCTCCTCGCACACGTTCTGCGCGAGGACGGCGTACGGCGCGTCGCGGTGGAGGACCCCGGCTCCCTCGGGGCCCGGCAGCAGCTGGAGTACGGGCGGATGGAGACCGTACCGGTGCCCGTGGACGGGGCCGGGCTGGACGTGGCCGCGCTGCGCGGGAGCGGGGCCGGCGTCGTGCTGACGACCCCGGCGCACCAGTTCCCGACGGGGGTCGTCCTCGACGGCGAACGCCGCCGGGAGCTGCTCGGCTGGGCGGCCGCCGGCGGACTGGTCATCGAGGACGACTACGACGCCGAGCACCGCTATGACCGCGCCCCCGTCCCCGCGCTGCGCGCCCTGCTCCCCGACGGCGTCTGCTACGCCGGGAGCGTCTCCAAACTGCTCGCCCCCGCGCTGCGCCTCGGCTGGCTGCTGGTCCCGCCGCGGCTGCGCGACCGCGTGATCGAGGCCAAGAGGTACGCCGACCTCGGCAACCCGGTCCTCGCCCAGCTCGTCCTGGCCCGGCTGATGGAGTCGGGCGAGCTGGAACGGCACCTGCGCTTCGTGCGGCGCCGCCACCGTCGCCGCCGGGACGCGATGCTCCGGGCCCTCGCCGAGCGGCTGCCCGACGCCCGGGTGCACGGAGCGGCGGCCGGTCTGCACCTCATGGTCACCTTCGACGGCGCCCGTTTCGAGGACACCGACCTGTCCTCGGCGGCCCTGGCCCTCGGGGTCAAGGCCCATCCGCTGTCCTGGCACCGGACGCGACCGGGTGCGCCGGGCCTGATCCTCGGCTACGCGGCCGGCTCCGTGAGCGAGATCGAGGAGGGCGTCGCCACGCTGGGCACGGCCCTGGACGGGCTCCCGCGGACCGGTCGGAAAATTAGTTCGGAAGATCTTCCGAAAGAGAAGCAACCTCCGGCGGGGTCGCGCGTCGTGCGGGGGTGAAGGGTGCGGTCCCGCGCCCTCGACCCGACCGTGGAGAACCACCGTGAAGAACCTGAAGCGCGTCCCCCGAACCGTCCGCCGGGCGGCCGTCACCGTTGCCGCCGCCGGGGCGGTCGTCGCCCTCGCCGGGCCGGCCTTCGCCACGGGGGCCTCCGCCTCGCCGTCGCCCGCGCCCGCCTCCAGCACCTCGCCGAGCGCCTCCCCGAGCTCCGCTCCGAAGACGCCCACGGCGAAGCCGAGCCCCTCGGTCAGCGTCCCGGGCAGCGCCGCGCCCTCGGCGTCCGTGTCCTCCGCCCCGAGCGCCTCCCCCGGCACGGCCTCCGGTGCCTCCCCCTCACCCGCCGGCTCCGGTGACGCCGAGCTCGCGCATACTGGCTCCTCCGCTACCACCACCGCCCTGGGTGCCGGGGCCGCCGTCCTCCTCGCCGCCGGAGCCGGAACCCTGTACGCCGTCCGGCGCCGCACCAACGGCTGAGGAAACCCGTGCTTCACCTCGTACCGACCGCCGGCCCCGCCACGCCCGTCCTCGACCGGGCGTGGCGGGGCCTGTGGGCGTTGCTGCGCCGCGAACGCTCCGCCCCGCCGGTCACCGCGCCCGCGTACGGGCACTCGTACACCTACGACTTCACCGGCCACGGAGACTTCGGGCAGCCGCCCACCGTGTCCGCGCTCTACCACGCGCACCGGCTGCGGATGGTGCGGCTGGCCGTACTGCTCGTGGACGACCCGGCCACCGCCGAGGACGTGGTCCAGGACGCCTTCACCGCCCTGTACCGCCGCCACGGCGAGCACATCGCCGAGGTCGACAACGCGCTCGGCTACCTGCGCACCGCCGTGGTCAACACCTCGCGCTCCGTGCTGCGCCGCAGGCGTACCGCGCGGGCCTGGACCCCGCCCGCCGCCGCGGACGTGCCGTCCGCCGAGGCGTCCGTCGTGCTCGACGAGGCGCACCGCGAAGTCCTGGCCGCGCTCGGCCGGCTGAGTCCGCGCCGGCGCCAGGTCCTGGTGCTGCGCTACTGGGCCGAGCTCAGCGAGGCGGAGATCGCCACCACCCTCGGGATCAGCCGGGGAGCGGTGAAGTCGAACGCGAGCCGCGGCCTGGACGCGCTGGAGCGGATTCTGGAGGGACGGATATGACGCCCACGACGCACGACGGCGAACGCCCCGTCGAGCGGCGGCTGCGGCAGGCCCTCGACGCACGCGCCGCCGAGGTCACGGTACGCACGCTGCGGCCCGCCGATCCGCCCGGTCCGCACACTGCCGTCCCACGGCTGCGGCGCCGACTCGCCTTCGCGCTGGCCGGGTTGGGGGTGGTGGCCGCCGCGCTCGCCGGGTACCTGGTGCTCACCCCGGAGGACGCGCCGGTCCGTCAGGTGCCGCCGGCGGCGCCCCCCGAGCTCGGCTCACCCACGCCGTCGCCCTCGCCGTCGCCCTCGTTGTCGTCCCCCGGTTCGGCAACGCCGTCGCCCGAGGGGACGCGGGCACCGAAGTCGCCGTCCGCGTCGCCGAGTTCGCCGCTCACCCCCGGGGCCTCCGTGAGTCGCTCCGCCACGCCGTCGGGCTTCCCGACCCCGGGCGGGTCGTCGGTCTCGCCGTCGGTGCCCCGATCGCCGAGCCCGTCCTGACCGTCGTGGGACACCCCCTAAGGTGTCCCACGTGGCGGAGACGAGCGGGGCGTTGGTCGGGGGCCGGTACCAACTCATCGAGCTGGTGGGCCAGGGCGGCATGGGCCGTGTGTGGCGGGGGCGCGACGAGACGCTCGGCCGGGAGGTCGCCGTCAAGGAGGTGACCCTCCCTCAGGGAGTGGGCGAGGCGCAGCGCGAGGTCCTGCTCCAGCGGGTCATGCGCGAGGCCAGGGCCGCCGCCCGGCTCAACCACCCGGGGATCATCACCGTGCACGACGTGGTCGTGCACGAGGGTGCGCCCGTCATCGTCATGGAGTTCGTCACGGGCACCTCCCTCGCCGCCGCCGTGACCCGGGAGGGCCCGCTGCCGGCGCGGCGGGTCGCGGAGATCGGCGTACAGCTGCTGAAGGCGCTCGGGGTGGCGCACGCCGCGGGCATCGTGCACCGTGACCTCAAGCCCGACAACGTGCTGCTCATGGACGACCGGGTGATCATCACGGACTTCGGCATCGCGCACGTGTCGGACGCGACCACGGCCCTGACCCACAGCGGAACGATCATCGGCACGCCCGCCTACATGGCCCCCGAGCAGCTGGAGGGCAAGCCGCCCACGCCCGCCACGGACCTGTGGGCGCTGGGCGCCACCCTCTACAACGCGGTCGAGGGCGCCGCCCCGTTCTCCGCCGAGACGTTCACGGCGCTGTGCATCGCCATCGTCACGCAGGGGCCGCGCACGGCGGAGCGGGCGGGTCCGCTGGCGGGCGTACTGGCGGCGCTGCTGACCAAGGACCCGGCGCTGCGCGCCGGCGCCGGACGGGCCTTGGCCGCGCTGGAAGCCGTCGCGCGCGGGGACGCGGCCACGACCCGCACCGAGGCGCCCCGGCCGGAGGATCCGCGGGTGCCGCCACCGCGGGCCCGTGCCTCGTCGACGACGGCCGCGCCGGACCGGGGGCCCGTCCCGTGGACGCGGACGGGCCGGGCCCTGCTGCTGCGCGGCGGGGTCTGTTTCGCGCTCGTCTGGGCCGGAGCGTTCCTGCTGCCGTGGAGTCGTGCCGCGCACTGGTTCACCCCCGCGCGGGGGCTGTCCCTCCTCGTCGTGGCCCTGGTGGCGGCGCTGGTGAACGCGTCGGTGCGGCCGCGGCCGCCGGCCCGCTGGGCTTGGCCGGCGTTCGTGGGCGTGAACCTCCTGCTGTTCCTCGTGGGGCACCTGCTGGGCGTGTGGGCCCTGTTGCCGGTCGTCCTCAACGGGCTGATCCTCGGCACCGGCGCCTTCGCCCTGTGGAGGGTCGCTCCCGGCAGGCGTTAGGCCGTCCCCGTGCCCCGTACCGCCGCCACCAGCGGGGCCAGCTCGGGCTTGAGCGCGGCCTGGTCCAGGGCCTCGCGCAGGGCCGCGTCGTTCGTGGGTCGGGCCTCGGCCAGCAGGGCCAGGCCCGACTCGCTGACGTCGGTGTAGATGCCCCGGCGGTCGGTGTCGCAGATGTAGCGGGCCAGCAGTCCGCGGTCCTCCAGCCGGGTCACCAGCCGGGTCGTCGCGCTCTGGCTGAGCACCACCGCGTCGGCGACCTGCTTCATCTGCAGGTGTCCGCCCGGTCCGGAATGCTGCCGGCTCAGTACGTCCAGCAGGGAGTACTCGCGCACGCTGAGCCCGTGCCCCGCCTGGAGGGCCCGCTCGACGTGCGACTCGATGCGCCCGTGCAGGAGGGAGAGGGCGCACCAGCCCTGGGCGAGGCCGGTCAGTGCGCTGTCGGTTGCCGTCATGCCCCCAGGATAGGCGAACCCCGCAATAGCCCGCGCTTGCAATTATCCCGCGTCCGCAATTAATGTGGACGCACGTAAGCCGCGAAAGCAATCTCCCCTGAAGGGGCACCCCTCATGCCACTCGCCCTCCTCGCCCTCGCCATCGGGGCCTTCGGGATCGGCACCACCGAATTCGTGATCATGGGCCTGCTGCCCGAGGTCGCCGCCGACTACGGCGTCTCCATCCCCACCGCGGGCTTCCTGGTCACCGGCTACGCCCTCGGCGTCGTGCTCGGCGCCCCGCTGATGACCGTCCTCGGCACCCGCGTCCCCCGCAAGCGCATGCTGATGCTGCTCATGGGCCTGTTCATCGCGGGCAACGTGCTCTCCGCGCTCGCCCCCGCCTTCGGCGTCATGCTCGCCGGCCGGGTCGTCGCCTCCCTCGCGCACGGAGCCTTCTTCGGCATCGGCGCGGTCGTCGCCGCATCGCTTGTCGCCCCCGAGAAGAAGGCCGGCGCCATCGCGATGATGTTCACCGGCCTGACCGTGGCCAACGTCGTCGGCGTTCCGCTCGGCACCCTCGTCGGACAGACCGCCGGCTGGCGCCTCACCTTCCTGATCGTCGCCTCCCTCGGCGTCCTCGGCCTGCTCGGCATCGCCCGCCTCGTGCCCGAGCTGCCCCGGCCGCAGGGCGTGCGGATCCGCCACGAGCTGGCCGCGTTCCGCAACGTCCAGGTGCTCCTCGCGATGGCCATGACCGTCCTCGGCTTCGGCGGGGTCTTCGCGGCCATCACCTACATCACCCCGATGATGACCTCGGTCGCCGGCTTCGCCGACACCTCCGTCACCTGGCTGCTCGTCCTCTTCGGACTCGGCATGGTCGCCGGCAACCTCGTCGGCGGCCGGTTCGCCGACCGCGCGCTCATGCCGATGCTGTACGTGACCCTGGGCGCGCTGGCCGTCGTACTGGCCCTGTTCACGCTCACCGCGCACGGCAAGGCGGGCGCGGCCGTCACCGTCGTGCTCATCGGCGCCCTCGGCTTCGCGACCGTCCCGCCGCTCCAGAAGCGGGTCCTCGACCAGGCCGCCGGGGCCCCCACCCTGGCCTCCGCCGTCAACATCGGCGCCTTCAACCTCGGCAACGCCCTCGCCGCCTGGCTCGGCGGCCTGGTCATCGCCGCAGGCCTCGGCTGGACCGCGCCGAACTGGGTCGGTGCCGCCCTGGCCGCCTCCGCCCTCGTGCTCGCCCTGGTCTCCGGAGCCCTGGAGCGCCGTACGGCGGCCCGGCCCGGCCGGATCGTGGCCTCCGGAACCCCCGAAACCGTCCGCGTCGCGGCCCGCCGCTGACCCCCACCGGTCGCGCGCCCGTGTCCCCCGTGCCAGGTTGGTACGGGGGACACGGGAGCATGATGCGGAATCGAATACGGCACAAGAGCATCCACGCCATCGCGACGGCGACCGCCGCCGCGCTGGTCACCCTCGCCGTCCCGGGCTGTACGGCCGCCTCCGACAGCGCCCGCGCCCCGGCCGCCCCCGCCACCCCGACCCGGGGGTCCGGCACCGGCACTCCGGCCGACGGCGGCACCGAGGCCACCCCAGAGGCAGCCCCCACCCCCTCGCCGACGCCGACCCGCACCTACCCCCTCTCCGCGGCACCGCAGACCATCCCGGCCGTACGGGAGCACGTGCCCGCCCGGGGCCCCGGCTGGAAGCCCGCCCCCGGCTCACGCGTGGTCGTCCCGCCGCAGGACAAGGCGGCCCTCTCCGACGAGGGCAGACTGCTCGCGGGTGAACTGGGCCTCGGCTACGCGGAGGCCGCGGCGGCGAACACCGGAGACGTGGAACTCTCCCTCGGCGACGCGAAATCGGGGTCGCCCGAGTCGTACACCCTCACCGTCAAGGACGGCCGGGTCCACGTCACCGGCCCCGACCAGGCCGGGGTGTTCTACGGCACCCGCACCCTCAAGCAGGCGGTCAAGGCAGCCGGCTCGGCCCCCGAGGGCACCGTCCGCGACGCGCCCGCCAAGCCCCAGCGGGGCCTCAACCTCGACATCGCGCGCAAGTACTTCACCCCGGAGTGGATCAAGGACCGGCTGCGGGAGATGGCCGACCTCAAGCTCAACCAGCTCGGCCTGCACTTCTCCGACGACCAGGCCTTCCGGATCGAATCCACCAGCCACCCCGAGATCGTGTCGACCCCGCACCTCACCAAGGCCCAGGTGCGCGACATCAACGCGCTCGCCGCCCGGCTGCACATCACCGTCGTCCCGGAGATCGACTCGCCCGGACACCTGGGTGCGGTGATACGCGCCCACCCCGGCCTGCAACTGCACGACGTACAGGGCAGGGCGGTCAAGGGCGCGGTGGACATATCCGACCCGGCGGCGGCCAAGCTCGTGGACGAACTGCTCCGCGAGTACCTGCCGCTGTTCCCCGGCGGGGCCTGGCACCTGGGCGCCGACGAGTACCAGGCACTCGTCTACCGCGACCCGCAGGCCTCCTTCCCCCAGCTCGCCGCCGCCGCACGGCAGCGGTACGGGGCGAACGCCCGCGTACAGGACCTGGCGACGGGCTGGCTCAACGACCGGGCGGCCGTCGTCCGCCCCTCGGGCAAGGCGCTGAAGGCGTGGAACGACGGCTTCTTCACCGGCGGGGTGACCACCGCGGCCAAGGACCTCCAGGTCGAGTACTGGACGGGCAAGGAGATCGGCGCCCGCCCGCCGCTGGAGTACCTGCGCGAGGGCCGCAAGGTCGTGAACCTCAATGACGAGTACCTGTACTACGTGCTCGGCGAGCCGAACCAGTTCACGTACCCCACCGGCCGCCGCATCTACGAGCAGTGGACCCCGCTCGTCCTGCGCGGGACCACCCCCGTGCCGGCCTCGTACGCGCCGCAGATCCTGGGCGCGCGCCTCGCCGTCTGGTGCGATCTGTCCGGCGCCCAGACCCAGGCCCAGGTCGCGGCGGGCATCCGGCTGCCGCTGGCCGCGCTCTCCCAGAAGGTGTGGGACGCGCGGACGCCGACGCAGCCCTGGACCGGGTTCAAGGCCCTCGCCGACCGCCTGGGCTCCTGAGCCCGGCCGCCCGGCGGTCACGGTCGTCCGCCGAGCGGGGCGGAGGTCCGTACTCCGCAACAACCGGATCCCCACCCGGTGACGAACCGGATCCGGCCGTCGCCCCGGCCTGATCCCGGGGGCTACGGTGCGGCGACGCCGGAATCCGGGAGAGGGAGAAGACCATGAGAGCGGTACGGGGGCAGGCGGCCGTGGCCGCCCTCGCGGTGTGCGGCATGCTGGCGCTCACCGCCTGTCAGAACGGCGACGACCCGGCACCGTCGGGCGCCGGGCCCACCGCGGCCGCACCGGCCGTGCCGACCGCCACGGCCTCCGCGCCCGCCGCCACGGCCTCCGCGCCCGCCCCCTCGAAGACCGGCGCGGCGCCCAAGACCTCGGCGACCGCCACCCCGGCGGGGAAGAATCCCCCCGCCCCGGCCCCGCCCTCCGCGCCGGTCTGCGGCCCGGACCACAGGATGCCGGTCTCGCCCGACACGATCGCCGTGCACCGCTACACGCCGGAGGGCGGCATGATCAGCCTGATCGTCCAGCACGGTACGTACGGCTGCCCCGGGCGCTTCGAACCGTCGGGCGCGTGGACGTACATCCCGATCTCGGAGAAGGCCAAGATCACCGCGACGGCGCCGATCCTCCCCTCCGAGGTGATGGGCAAGCCCATCTCCACCAGCGAACTGACCTCCTGGCTGGACACCCACCCGGACAAGGGCCTGCCCTTCCGCTACCACCTGGACTCGGCGGGTGTCATCGACACCCTCGACGAGATCTACGTCAAGTAGCCGCCGAGCCCACCGGGGCGGCTACCAGATCGAGTCGACCCACTCCGGGTGGTCGATGAACGGGTTCCGGTTGTGCTGGTACGTGTCGTAGATGACCTGGTTGCGGCGCTGCTCGAAGGCGTCCGGCGGGTCCATCCGGTTCCACTGCTTCAGCACGCTGATCCGGCCGAACAGCGGAGCCGTGCCGTTGTTGACCTTGTCGTTCATCTCCAGGTCGGCGAAACCGTCGCCGCCGTCGTAACGCACGGCCATGTAGAGGATCATCCGCGCGACGTCGCCCTTGACGGCGTCGCGGGGCTCGAAGGAGTCGCCGTCGGTGAAGCTGCCCGGGGCCTCGGCGACCGGGCTGCCGCCCATGTCGAAGTCCTTGTTGCCGCGGGTGCTGTTGACCGTGACGTCCTCGGGGCGCAGGTGGTGCAGGTCCGTGCCCGGTCCGGTGGCGGTGCCGAAGTCCCCGTGGCTCTTGGCCCAGACGTGCTCGCGGTTCCAGTCGTTGACGCCGCCGCCGTTGGTGGACTTCGACTGGGAGCGGCCGGAGTAGACCAGGATGACGTTGTTCGGGTTCGCCGGGTCCTGGTCGGTGACCTTCAGCGCGTTCCACACGCCGTCGTAGCTCACCTTCGACTGCACCTTGATGATGTCGTGCAGGGCGGTCTTGAGCGCGGCGCCGGACTTGCCCTCGGCGGCGGCGTAGTACGAGTCGACGGAGACGGAGGCCGTCGCGGCCGCGGGGGCCGCCGTGCTGTTCTGGCCGGCGGAGGCGGCCGCCGGTATCGCGATCAGAGCGGCCACGGCGAGGCCGCAGGCCCACGGGGTCAGCCGGGATAATCTCATGACGTGGGGGTTCCTCTCCACAAACACCGTCCCCGCCCTGGGTATTGGCGGGGTGTCAGGTGGCAGAGCGAGGCTCACATTGTCATGTGCCCGGCAGGTAAAGGCCATGTGTCCGGCACGCGGATCTTCGTGTGTGCGGCCGCCGCGGCGCGGGCAGGGTAGCGGTGGCCCGGCGGGGGCCGGGTCGATCGCGCACCCCCGTACCGTGCACACCTACCGGGAGCAGCCCATGGCAGTGAAGATCCTCATCGTGACCGGCGACGCGGCCGAATCGCTGGAGGTCCTGTATCCGTACCAGCGGCTCCGCGAGGAGGGCTACGAGGTCCACATCGCGGCGCCGGCGGTCAAGAAGCTGCGGTTCGTGGTCCACGACTTCGAGGAGGGCTTCGACACCTACACCGAGAAGCCCGGCTACACCTGGCCGGCCGACGTGGCCTTCGCCGACGTGGTGCCGGAGGAGTACGCGGCCCTGGTCGTGCCCGGCGGCCGCGCGCCGGAGTACCTGCGCAACGACCCCGAGGTGCGGCGGATCCTGGCCGCCTTCGCCGACGCGGACAAGCCGATCGCCCAGATCTGTCACGGACCCCTGATCACGGCCGCGGCCGGGGGCCTGTCCGGACGCCGCGTCACCGCGTACCCGGCGCTGGAGCCGGACATGAAGGCGGCCGGGGCGGAGTTCGAGGACTCCGAGACGGTGGTCGACGGCACCCTGGTCTCCGCCCGCGCCTGGCCCGACCACTCGCGCTGGATGCGGGAGTTCCTCACGGTGCTGCGCGGCAAGGCCCCCGTGGCCTGAGCCCCGCCCTGCCCGACCCGCCCGACCCGCCCTGCCCGCCCGGCCCGGGGTCCGCGGTCCCCGGGCCCGGCGGTGAACGGGAGGCTCCCCATTCCCTTGTGAAGTGTCCGGGCGGGCACGCTGACGGGACGGGGCGGGTGTGTTGAGGTGGGTGGGTCGATCGATGCTGATTTCAAGGCAGTTGAAAGGACACCACCGTGACTGGACGACCCTTGGGCAGGCGTGGCTTCATCGGGGCGGCCGCCGCCCTCGGCAGCGCCGCGCTCGCCGGGCCGCTCGCCCCGCTCGCCCAGGCCCGTACGACGGCCGACGAGCCCACGCCCGCCGCCTCCCTCCCCGACTCCGCCGCCTCCCTCCCCGACTCCGTCGCCACCCCGGCCGGATTCCAGCCGGAGGGCATCGCCGTCTCGGGCCGGGGTGCGGCCTACACGGGATCGCTGATCGACGGCTCGATCTACCGCGCCGACCTCGCCACCGGCACCGGCCGGATCATCACCCGGGGCCAGGGGTCGATGTCGGTCGGCCTCAAGCTCGACACGTACGGCAGGCTCCTCGTCGCCGGTGGCGACAGCGGGCAGATCCGGGTGATCCACTCCGGCGACGGCCGCGTACTGGCCACGCACCAGGCCGCCACCGGCACGGCCTTCATCAACGACGTCGTCGTCGGATGCGGCGGGGCCTGGTTCACCGACTCCTTCGCCGACGTCGTGTACTTCCTGCCCGCCGGCCGCTCGCTCGCGGGCGCCGATGCCGCACCGCGCCCGCTGCGCCTCGGTGGGGAGTGGGTCCCGGTCCCGCCCGGCGGCCAGTACTGGGGCGCCAACGGCATCGAGCGCACCCCCGACGGCCAGGCCCTGCTGCTGGTGCACGACACCGCCGAGGCCCTCTTCCGAGTCGACCCGCGCACCGGCACCGCGACCCGGACCGTCCTCGACGGGGGCTCGGTGGGCAACGGCGACGGGCTCGTGGTCCACGGCCGCACCCTGTACGTCGTAAGGAACTGGGCCTACGCCGTCGACGTGTTCACGCTGAGCGGCGACGGCCGCCGGGCCCGGTTCGTGAAGCGGATCACCGACCCGCGCTTCGACGAACCCACCACGGCGGCCGTGTACGGCGACCGGCTCTACGTGGTCAACGCCCGCTTCGACGCCGACTGGGCGGATCCGGCCACCTCCTCGACGATCGTCAGCTGCCCGCTGTGATCGCCGGGGCCTGGTCGGCCTTGTAGTCGGCGCCGAAGTTCCTCTTCACCGCCGCCGCCCAGGAGCCGTCCTCGACCATCTTCTTCAGCGCGGCGTTGATCTTGCCCTGGAGTTCCTTGTTGCCCTTCTTGACGCCGATGCCGTAGTTCTCGACGCTCAGGCTCTGGCCCAGGAGCTTGAACTTGCCCTCGTTGCCCTTCCGGGCCGCGTAGCCGGCCAGGATGGAATTGTCCGTGGTCATCGCGTCGGCCGTGTGGTTCTGAAGGGCGACGATGCACTCCGAGTAGCCGGCGAGCTCGAGGATGCTCGCCTTCGGCGCGAGCCTGCTCCTGAGGTTCTCGGCCGAGGTGGAGCCGGTGACCGAGCAGAGCTGCTTGGCGGGGGTGTTGAGGTCCTCGGGCTTGTTGACGCTCGTGTCTTCGGCACGGGTCAGCAGGTCCTGGTGGGCGACGAAGTACGGGCCGGCGAAGTCGACCTTCTCCTTGCGCTTGTCGTTGATCGAGTAGCTCGCGGCGACCAGCTGCACCTCGTTGTACTGCAGGAACAGCTCGCGGTCGTTGCTGTACACCTGCTTGAACTCGATCTGGTCCGCCTTGTACCCGAGCTCCTTGGCGATGTAGCGGGCGACGTCCACGTCGAAACCGGTGAAGGTGCCGTCGGGCTCCCGCATCCCGATGCCCGGCTGGTCGAACTTGATGCCGACCGCCAGCTTCCCCTTGGCCTCGTCGTCGCCACCGCACCCGGAGGTGGTGAGGGTGAGGGCGATCACTGCGGCGACCGCACAGGCCTGGGGAACCTTCATCTTGCACTCTTTCTTTGGACACGGCGGTGCGCCGGGATCGCCGGTCGCGTGGAACCGCGGAGACGTGGGGGGACGTCGAGACACGCGTACGAGAAGGACGCGTGTATGAGGAAGCTAGGAAGGTGACGGGCCCAGCGTCACTACATCTGAGCAAAACTTGAGGATAACGATCCGGACCGACCGTGGATCCTGTGGTCGATCGGCACCCGGACGGAAAAAGAGGCGGCGTGGGAACCGGTTCGGTGAGGGTGCACAGAAATGCTTTGATACTCGGATAAGGGGTGCGGATCATCTTCATTCGGACCCCGCGGCTTCCCGAATCCGGTACGCACGCGCTGCCGCCGGGGGCCACGGCGGTCAGGCGACCGCGTGGCGGCGGATCACCGGGGAGGACGCCCCTCCTTCGCCGATCGACCCAGGTCAAGCCGCTGGGGAACGCCCGGCGGCCGGGCCGGACCGCGCAGGACGGCGACCGGTGGACCGGACGGGGGGCGGGCGACGGAGCGGGGAGCGCGCGACGAGCCGGGGTCGACTGGCCGGGATCATACGGTCGTTCGGGCCCGCCCCGCAGCTGCATGGGATCATGGCCGGGCCATACCCGTTGAACGGAGGGGGAGTTCGGTGACCGGTGTACGCAAGGGCCTGGCCAAGGTGGAGGTCGCCCTGAAGTGGGATCCCAGCCCGGCCGGCACGCCCGCGAACGACCTGGACATCATCGCCGCCGTCTACGGGGCGGCGGACCTCCACCGGGAACCCGTCCAGCTGGTCCACTTCGGCAGGCGCTCGCCCGACGGCACGATCACCCTGAACCGGGACAGCCACACCGGCCAGGGCTTCGGCTTCGACGAGGTGATGACGATCGAACTCGACCGGATGGGCGAGGACTTGCGACGGGTCGTCGTCGGCGTGGTCATACAGAACGCCCTCGCCGGCGCGGGCGGCGGCGCGAAGACCTTCGCCGCCATCGGCGGCACGGGCTTCCGGATCCGGGAGGGCCACACGGACCTCGCGCAGGGAGACTTCGGGGACGTGCCGACCGCCACGGCGGCCACGGTGGCCGAGTTCCTCCGGGACGCCTCGGGCGCCTGGTCCCTCGACGCGCGGGTACGCGGCTTCGACGCCGACCCGGAGGAGTACACGCGCGCGATGGGCTCCGTGCGCTGACGCCCCGCGCGACCGGACGGTCGCGCCCCAGGGGTGGCCCACACGGCCCGGGCGGCGGCCACTCCACGAGTGAGTGACCGTCGCCCGGCCCGGGTGGCGCGCTGCCACCGTCCCCACGAGGCAGCGCGGGCGGGTCGCCGTCAGGTCATCGAGACGGCGCCCCGCCGGTTTCAGGGGGTCCGGCCGCCTGTAGGCGCCAGACCCAGGGAAGGGAGCACGGCCGCGTCGACGAACCGGACCAGGTAGTCGGCGTCGGCGTACCGGCCCTCCAGCACGTGCCGGATCCGGAGCACGCCCATCAGCTGCGCGGGCAGGAACTCCACCGCCGGGTGGTCCGCGGTGATCTCGCCCCGCGCCACCGCCCGCCCCACCATCGCGTCGAAGGCCGCCAGCTCCGGCTCGACCAGCGCCTCGCGCAGCGCGGACTGGAGCTCCTCGTCGCTGAGCACCGCATGCCCGAGGGCCTGGACCAGCCGGGTGTCCCGGCCCGAGGTGCACGCCGCGATACGGGCGGCCTCGCGCAGGTCGCCGGCCAGTGATCCGGTGTCCACCGCGGCGAGGGTGCCCTGCCGGTTCGCGCGCAGGGCGGCGGCGACCAGCCGCGGCTTGGTCTTCCACTGCCGGTAGAGCGTGGACTTGCCGCAGCTGGCGCGTGCGGCGACGCCCTCCATGGTCAGGGCCTCGTACCCGTGCTCGCGCAGCTGCTCCAGGACGGCGTCGAAGAACTCCTGCTCCCGCTCCGGAGTGATCTTGGAGCGGCGCGCGGGGGTCGGCTGCGTCGACGTCATGGTGCGGCTCTCCTCGGGGCGCCTCGGTGGCTGGGTCTGGTGAAAGTCTACGGGAACGCGAGCGTATCGGTACAGGGGCGTATCGATACGCGAATGTATCGATACACTGGCGTGTCGATGTCGGTCGGAGACAGGCCGATCCCAGGGGGACGCAGGACCGATGCGAGTGCGAACAGGAAGCGAGACCGGCGGATGAACGCCCAGACCACCGGGATATCCGAGGAGCCCGCCCAACCGGGGGCGGCGCGGCGCCGGCTCATACGCGAGGTGCTCCTCGTCGCGGGACTGTTCGCCGTCTACAAGGCGGGCCGGACCCTCTCGACCGGCCGCACCGACGAGGCCTTCCGCAACGCGGGGTGGACCTGGGACGCCGAGAGGGCCCTGCACCTGCCCGGCGAGGGCGCGGTACAGCGGCTGCTGCTGCACGGCGACGCGCTGGTGCACACGGCGAACACCTACTACGCGGCCGTCCACTTCCCCGCGACCGCGCTCTTCCTGATCTGGCTCTACGTGCGCCGCCCCGGCCACTACCTGTGGGCCCGCCGGGTCCTCGCCGTGCTCACCGGAGCCGCCCTCGTCCTGCACCTGGCCTTCCCGCTGGCGCCGCCGCGGATGCTCGGAGCGGCCCACCTCGTCGACACCGGCCAGGTGTACGGGCCCTCCGTCTACGGAGTCGAGCCGGCCGCCGACACGATGGCCAACCAGTTCGCGGCGATGCCCTCCCTGCACTTCGGCTGGGCGCTGGTGCTCGCGCTCGGCATGATCGCCGCCACGAGGTCGCGGTGGCGCGCGCTGTGGCTGCTGCACCCGCTGGCGACCCTGCTCGTGGTGGTCGGCACGGCCAACCACTACTGGCTCGACTCCATCGTGGCCGCCGCCCTCCTGGGCGCGGCCCTCCTCCTGGTCCCGCGCCCGCCGCGGAGCGGCTCCCCGACCCGGGAGCCCACCGCACCGCGAAACCGGCGAACCGCCCCGGCCCCGGTCTCCGCTCCGGCCTTGGCCGCTGTGCCGGCCGGTGCTCCAGCCTCGGCTGCTGCTGCTGCTGCTGCTGCTGCTGCGGCGGCGGCCCCGGCCCCGGGGTTGGCCCCGGTCCTGGACACCGCCACCGCCACCGTCGCCCCCGCCTCCGCAGGAGCACCGCGGTGAACGCCACCCTCCTCGCCGTCGTGCTCTGCCTCGCCTCGACCGTCACGTACGCCGCCGCGGCCGTCGCGCAGGAGCGGCTCGCCAGGGCCGCCTCCGCGCGCAGCGTCGGCGCCCTCCTCGGCAACGGCGCCTGGTGGTGGTCGGCCGGGCTGAACGCCGCCGCCGCGCTCCTGCACGCCGCCGCCCTGCGGTACGGGCCGCTCACCCTGGTCCAGCCGCTCGGCGCGCTCACCCTCGTGGCCGCCGTCCCGCTGGGCGCGCACGGAGCCGGGCGCCGGGTCGCCGCCACCGAATGGCGGGGCACCCTGGCCACCGTCACCGGGCTCGGTCTGCTGCTGCTCCCGGCTTCCGGGCCGGCCCCCGACGACACCCTCTCCCTCGCCGAGGCCTTCGCCGTGTCGGGGGCGACGGCCGCCGTGATCCTGCTGCTGACCGCCCGCAAGGACCCCCGCTCCGGGCTCCGGCACGCGACCGCGTCCGGTCTCGCCTCCGCGGCCGCCTCCGCCCTGACCCAGACCGTGGCAGTCGCGGGCGGCCGCGGCGGGGACCTGCTCAGCGTCCGGGTCGTCGCGGTGGCCCTGCTCGTCGTGGTGTTCGCGGTCGGCGGGATGCTCCTGTCACAGCGGGCCTACCGCGGCGGCCTCGGTGCCCCGCTCGCCGTGGTGAACCTGTCCAACCCCCTCGCGGCGGCCGCCATCGGCATGCTCCTGCTCGGCGAACGCCTCCAGGGCGGCGCGCTGGGCGTGCTGCTGGCGGTGGTCGGAGCACTCGCCGCGACACGAGGGGTGCTCCTGCTGACCCGGACGCCGCCCGCCGCCGTGGCCGGTGCCACCGCCTGAGAACCGTATCGGCCCGCGCCGCGTCCTCCTCGGAGAACACCGAACCACCGAAACGGAGTGACTGGGCATGGGTATCGTCAGCTGGATCATCCTGGGACTGCTGGCCGGAGGCATAGCCAAGCTCCTGCTGCCCGGCCGGGACCCCGGCGGCCTGATCATCACCACCCTCATCGGTGTCGCGGGCTCCTTCATCGGCGGCTGGCTGTCGGCGAAGTTCCTCGACAAGCCGATCCAGACCGAGTTCTTCGACCTCACCACCTGGGGCGCCGCCATCGCCGGCTCCCTCGTCCTGCTCATCGCCTACCGGATCCTCTTCGGCAACTCCCGCCGCTGACCCGCGTCCGATGGCGAGCGCCGGCCGGCCACTACGCTGGCCGCACGGCGCGACCAATGAGTGAGAACGAGCAGCGAGGAACCATCAGCGACATGAGCGTCACCCCCGTCCCCACGGCCGACCTGTACGACGAGCACGGCGAGGCCCTCGACATCTGTGCCACGCAGTTCCGGCAGCTCGGCGGTCGCCAGCTGTTCGCCGGTCCGGTGCGGACCCTTTCCTGCCACGAGGACAACGCGTTGCTGCGCGAACTCGTGAACGGGCCCGGCGAGGGCGCCGTCCTCGTGGTGGACGGCGGCGGCTCGCTGCGCACCGCCCTCGTGGGCGACCTGATCGCCGGAGCCGCCGAACGCAACGGCTGGGCGGGCCTGATCATCAACGGAGCCGTCCGCGACAGCGTGGCCCTCGGCGGGCTCGACCTCGGCGTCAAGGCGATGGGCACGGTCCCGCGCAAGAGCGGGAAGACCGGCGCGGGCGAGGTGGACGTGCCCGTCACCATCGGCGGCACCACCTTCCGCCCCGGGGACGTCGTCCACGCCGACGACGACGGCGTCGTGGTCCTGCCGGCCTGACCCGGAGCCCTCCCGCAGGGGCGAGATCGCGCCACATCCGTCGCGTCCGCCCTGGCGCCGCCCCGCGGGCCGGGTTTCACTGCGGGCCCATGAGACGACACAGGATCATGGGCCTGCTCGGCGCGATCGCGCTGGCGACGGGCACCCTGGCCGCCGCGGGACCCGCGCACGCCACCACCGGCCCTCTCGCCACCTCCCCCCTCGGCACCGGCCACCCCGCCTCCGCGCAACCCGTCGCGGCGCCCCCGGCCGACCCGCCCGCCGAGTTCGGCACCGACTGGCACGACCCGCTCACCCCCGCCCCGCCCGTCACCCGGCCCGGGACCAAGTCCTGCCGGGTGACCCTCGCGGAGGCGCAGTTCCGGGACTTCACCCCCTACCGCGGCGGCTACGCACCGCCCGCGGACTGCGGACCGGGAAACTGGGCCAAGGTGGTGCTCCGCCTCGAAGGCAAGGTCAAGGGCCGCCAGTACGACCGCCTGGGCAACCTCACCCTCGGCGGCGTCGAGATCCTCCGTACCTCCACCCCGCAGCCCTCACCCGACGGCATCGCCTGGTCCGTGGAGAAGGACGTCACCCGCTACCGCGACACCCTCGCCCGCCCGCAGCCCGTCGAGATGCTCATCGGCAACGTCGTCGACGACACCTACACGGGAGTCATCGACGTCAAGGTCACCCTGACCTTCCACGCCTCCGAGGGCCGCACCCCGCCGGCCGCCGACACCCCCGACCGCGTGTTGCCCCTCACCACCCCGGCCGTCACCACCCCGCGCAACACCGAACGACTCCTCGCCGAGGTGTACGCCACCGGCTCCGGCGGCGGCTGCGAGGAGTACTGGTACATGACGGTGCCCGATCCGGCCCCGTACTCCTGCAAGGCGGACAAGGGCTCCCACCGCGAGGTGCGGATCTCCGTCGACGGGCAACTCGCGGGCATCGCAGCGCCCTTCCCGACCGTCTGGACCGGCGGCTGGTCCAACCCCTTCCTCTGGTACGTCACTCCCGGCCCGCGCGCCTTCGACGTCCAGCCGATCGTCTACGACCTGACCCCCTACGCGGCGCTCCTCAACGACGGTCGCCCGCACCGGATCGAGGTGTCCGTGGCCGGGGTGCCGGCCGGGCAGAGTGGCTGGAGCACCCCGACGAACCTGCTGCTCTGGCAGGACGAGGCCCGCGAGACCGTCACCGGGGCCCTGACCCGGCAGGAGCGGAGCGAACCGGCAGGCTCCTCCCGTTGGACGCCCGCCGCCCCGGGCGGCGAACACCGCGTGGACACCGACGGCAGCCACCGGCTGACCGTCTCCGGCTACCTGGACACCTCGCACGGCCGGGTCACCACCACCGTCACCCGCGCCGTGCGGGGCACCTCCGCGCACCGCTGGACCGAGGGCGAGAGCCGCGACGCGCTGACCGCGACCTGGACCGACGAGGAGAGCGTGACCCGCGGGCCCACCACCACCCGAACCACCCGCACGTACACGATGGACGGCGAGACCACCCTGGGCGCCGGAGACCGGCTGAGGACCGTCCTCTCGCTCGGAGACCGCGCCGACACGGTGACCCTGCGCGGCGGCCGCGGCGTCGACGTCTCCCACCTCGACGACCGCTACACGGGCGACGCCACCTACACCGCGAACGTCCCGCGCGACCAGCGCCACGCGGTCGCCACCACCTCCGCCCGCCACCGGCTGCACGGATCCGGGGCGCCGGACGGCTGCTACGACCGTACGATCACCACCGTGCAGGGAACGCTCACGGTGGACCGCCGACGCTGCTGACAGCGGAGGGGCCTACGATGACCGGCCATGAGCACTGGTGAGGCCGGCAGACAAATGATCGACGGGCGATTCGAACTCGTCGCACCCCTGGGCAGTGGGGGCATGGGTACGGTGTGGCGCGCCCGCGACGTCGCCCTGCACCGCGAGGTCGCCCTCAAGGAAGTGCGCCCGCCGGACCCGGCGACCGCCGCGGCCCAGCCCGGTCTCGCCGATCAGCTGCGCGAACGGGCCGTCCGCGAGGCCCGTGCCCTCGCCCGCCTCGCCCACCCCCACGTGGTGACGATCCACCACATCGTCGAGCCTCCCGAGGGCGCGGACGGGCATCCGTGGATCGTCATGGAGCTCGTCCGCGGCGGCTCGCTGCACGACAAGCTGGCGGCCGGCCCGGTGCCGCTCGCGGACGTGCTGCGGACCGGCCTCGACGTGCTCTCCGCGCTGCGCGCCGCACACGCCGAGGGGATCCTGCACCGTGACGTGAAACCGGCCAACGTGCTGCTGCGACCCGACGGGTCGGCGGTGCTCACCGACTTCGGCATCGCGGCCCTCCAGGAATCGACGGGGCTCACCGCGACCGGTGTGCTGATCGGCTCGCCGGAGTACATAGCGCCCGAACGCGTGCGGGGCGAGGAGGGGCTCGCCGCCTCCGACCTGTGGTCGCTGGGCATGATGCTGTACGTGGCCGCGGAGGGCGTCCATCCGCTGCGCCGCGCCACCAGCCTGGCCACGGTCGTCGCCGTACTGGACGACCCGATCCCGACGCCCGTGCGCTCGGGCCCGCTGGGATCCGTACTGGAACGGCTGCTCGTACGGGACCCGGCCGCGCGGCCCGACGGCGCGCAGCTGGAACAACTGCTCCGGGACGCGAGCGCCGCTCTCGCAGCGGGAGCGGGAGCGGGAGCGGGAGCGGGAGCCGCAGTCGGAGCCGCGGCCGCGGTTCCGCTCGGCGCCGCCGCCCCCATGGCCGCCCCCCTTCCCCCGTCCCCCTACGGGCAGTACGGGCCGCCCACCCCGCCCCCGTTCGGCCCGGTGCCCTCCCCCTACGCGGCCAACACCACGCCCCTCGCCACGACGCCGGCCCCGCGCAGGCGCCGGACCCTGATCGGCGCCGTGGCCGTGGTGGTGCTGGCAGCCGCGGTCATCGGGATCGTCAGGGCGCTGCCCGGCGGGAACGCCGACGGCGGCCGCGACGCGGCCAAGGGCGGCTCCTCCGCCGCCCCCAACGTCTCCGCGAGCTCCGCCGCCGACCGGCCCGCCACCGCGAGCCCGGGGCCGAAGGCGAGCGGCTCCAAGGCGACCGCGCCCCGCGGCAGCATGCTCACCCCGGAGAACATCCGGATCGCGCTGGAGGACTTCAAGCAGAAGGCGGGCACGACCACGTTCGTGGACATGACGGTCTACGACGGCTACATCCTCGCCTCCATCCCCACCGCCGCCGGTGCCGAGACCGTCGACTCCTGGCAGTTCCGCGACGGTGCCGCCAAGCGCACCGGCCCGGACGGCACGGTCAAGGAGGGCGAGCCGCTGATCGACATGGCCACGGTCAACTGGGACGCCCTGCCCGGCCTGCTGGAGCAGTCCAAGAAGGACCTGAACGTCCCCAACCCCAGCTCGCGCTACGTCATCGTCGAGCCGTGGATGATGGACCAGGTCCCCTGCATGCGCCCGTACCTCAGCGACGAGTACGGCCGCGGCGGCTACGTGCTCGCAGGGATCGACGGCAAGGTCAAGAAGGTGGTCTCCTCCTGACATCGTGTACCCGTACGCACGTACGGTCCGACACGCCGAGGAGCCCCACCGACATGCCCAGTTGGCGCACCACCCTCACGGGGGCCGGGATCTCCGGCCCCCGCCTGCGCGAGGACTACACGCACGCCGCCCGCCGGGTCCTCCGCAGGGAGCCCGCCCCCTACCTCGCACTGCGCCTGCTGGCCGCGCCGGCGCTGGTGCCGTACCTCGCCGCCGGTCTCGCCTTCATGAACCTGGTCGACGACGTGGCCGAGACCGGAACGCCCGGCCAGCGGGCCGAGGGACTCGCCGCGCTCACCGGGCGGGTGGAGGCGGCCCTGAAGACCGGAGACAGCCCCGACCCCGTCCTGCGCGCCTACGCCCACGCGGTCCACACGCGTGCGCTGCCCCCGCACTGGATCTCCCGCTTCCTCGACGGCGCCGCCACCGCCGAGGCGGGCTTCGACGGCTTCGACACCGAAGCGGACTTCCAGACCTACCTCGACGTCTACGCCTGGCCCGGGGTACTGGTCTTCACCGGACTCCAGTACCAGGGCGGACCCGACCCCGAACAGGCCGCGGGCTGGCGGAGGTTCGTCGACGCGGCCCAGCGCGTCGACTTCCTCGCCGACCTGTGCGGGGACTTGGCGGACGGTCGGCTGTGCATCCCGCGCAGCAGCCTCGCCGAGCACGCGGTCACCCGGGCCGACCTCGAACGGGCCCGCGACACCCCTGCCGTGCGGGCCCTGCTCGCCGCCGAGACCCGGCGCGCCCGTGCCTCCCTCGACGCCACGCACGACGTCCTCGGACTGGCCGAACCGGGGCTGCTTCCGGTGATCGCCACCATGCGGGAACTGATGGAGCAGCAGTTGACCGCGGTCGAGCGCGCGGGGGTCTCCGCCCTGCGCCGGGACGTCGGCTACGGGCTGGTGGCGCCCCTGCGCACCCTCGCGCGTGCCCGCAAGGGGCTCAGTAGGCCCCGTTGACGTTGTCGATGGAACCGTAGCGGGCGGCCGCGTAGTTGCACGCCGCGGTGATGTTGGCGACCGGGTCGTACGAGTTCAGCGAGGTGCCCGGCACGTGGTAGGCCTGGAAGGTCGGGTCGATGACCTGGAGCAGGCCCTTGGACGGGATGCCGTTCTGGGCGTTGATGTCCCAGTTGTTGATGGCGAGCGGGTTGCCCGAGGACTCGCGCATCACGTTGCGGTGAATTCCGTTGTAGGTGCCGGGAATTCCGTGCTTGGCCATCACCGACAGGGACTCGCGGATCCACCCGTCGAGGTTGTTCGGGTAGGTGGGTGCCACGGCGGGTGCGGCGGCGGGGGCGAGCGTGGTCCGGGCGGCGGAGCGGCTCGCACGGACGGCCTCCGGCTGGGCGCCCAGCTTCAGTTTGATGCCGGGCCGGATGATCGACGGATTGTTGCCGATGACGCTCTTGTTCGCCGCGTAGAGCGTCTTCCAACCGCCGCTCACGGAATGTTTCGAAGCGATCCCGGAAAGGGTGTCGCCGGCCTTCACGGAATAGGTCGTGTCGGCGGCGGCGGGGGTCGCGGCGGCGATGGTGCGCGTCGCGGGAGCGGTGGTGGTCTCCACTGCCCCGGCGGTGGTCGCGCTGATCAGGGGGAGGGTGAGGGCCGCGCCACCGGTGCCGGCGAGGGCCAGCTTGCGGGTGATCTTCTGGTGCTTCGGCCGACGGTGCTTACCCTTTGCGGGCATGGCGGAATTCCTCACGTGGGGGGACGGGAGACCCCGGTGGGTGGGCCGGATTCGGCTGGGGAGCACCGGGAGTGAGGTGACCGTAAGTGAGTCCGCCGGGCGGCAACAAGACCCGAATTCCGCCGGTAGATCGACTTCCTGCCTTAGGTCCGGTAAATGACCTTGATGGCGTACCGGAGAAATGGCCGATTCCCTTTCCGGGAAAAGGGAATCGGCCGTCGGGAAGAAATGATGTTGGAGGAATCGCCGTGACTCACATCACGGGTCCGGGGCCTCGTGCCCAATCCGGGCAAGTCCGGTCTCCATGCGGCTCATTCGGGCGACCTGCCCTTAGGTGGCGAATCGGCTGAATCGGGCATTTCGGAGTGTTGGATCCTACGGTTCGAGTTCCGCCAGCCGCTCCAGGGCGGACGCCACCGCCGCCTCGGAGGCCGGCAGCAGCGGGAGCCGCACACCGGGCGTCGGAATGCGACCCAGCGCGTGCAGGACACCCTTGACGACCACCGGATTGGGTTCGGCGAAGGCCGCCGCGGACAGCCGCGCCAGGGCGTGCCCCAGCGGTCGCGCCCGCGCCACGTCCCCCGCCCGCCAGGCCCCGGCCAGCTCCGCGAACCGGTCCGTCGCCAGATGGGCCGAGGCGAGGATCGCGCCCGACGCGCCCATCGCCAGCAGCGGGGACGCGTACGCGTCGTCCCCCGCGAGCACCTCGAACCCGTCCGGCAGGTCGCCCAGCAGTGCCACCGTGTCCTCGCCGATGCCCCCGCCCGCGTACTTCATCCCGGCCACCCCGGGCAGTGCCCCCAGCGCCCGCAGCGCGGCCGCGTCCAGCGCCTGCCCCGTGCGGTACGGGATGTGATAGACGATCAGCGGTACGGGGCTCACCTCGGCCAGCCGCGCGAAATGCGCCAGGACCCCCGCCGCCGAGGGCCGTACGAACGACGGGACGGTCACCAGCGCCGCCCGCGCCTGCGGCCACCGCGCCAGCCGGGCCAGCGAGGCCTCCGCCTCCCGCGTCCCGCTCGCCCCCGCCCCGACCGTCAGCACCGCGCCCCGCTCCCGGCAGACCCGGGCGCACACGTCGGTGACCAGGTCGCGCTCCGCCCCGTCGAGGGCCGCGCTCTCCGCGGTGGTGCCGAGCGCCACGATCCCGCTCGCGCCCGCGTCGAGCACCTGGTGCGCCAGGCCTTCCAGCGCCTCCGCCGCCACCTCCCCGGCGCGGTCGAAGGGGGTGACGAGGGGTACGTGGATCCCCCGGAGAGCGGCGGAGGGGGAAGTGGGTCGAGCCGTGTCCTGCGCTGTGTCGAGTGCCATGACGTAGAGCCTGACCCGCCCGACCCGACAGATCCAGTTCGCATTTCTTACCCGAAGCGTAAGCTGAGCCGATGCTCGACGTACGACGCCTGCGCCTCCTGCGCGAACTGGCCCGCCGCGGCACCATCGCCGCCGTGGCCGAAGCCCTCGCGTTCAGCCCTTCGGCGGTGTCCCAGCAGCTCGGCGTCCTCGAACGGGAAGCCGGTCTGCCCCTGCTGGAACGCACCGGCCGCCGGGTCCGCCTCACCCCGGCCGGGCAGCACCTGGTCGAACACGCCGAGGCCGTCCTCGAACGGCTGGAACGGGCCGAGGCCGATCTCGCCGAGGCCCGCGGCGGCCTGGCCGGCGCCCTGCGGATCGGCGCCTTCCCCACCGCCACCCGGGCCATCGTCCCCGCGGCCCTGACGGCCCTCGCCCGGCGCCACCCGGGGCTGGAGCCCATGGTCTCGGAGACCGACCCGGCGGCCGTGGCGCACGCGCTGCGGGCCGGGGACCTGGACGTGGCCCTCGTCCACGAGTACGACTTCGTCCCCGCCGCCGAGGAGCCGGGCCTGGCCACCGAGCCGCTGTACGCCGAGGCGATGTACCTGGCCACCGCGGCCGAGGACCCCCGGCCTCCGGCCCCCGGTGGCACGGCCCCGGCTCCGGGAGGCCCCGCGCCCGGACCCCCGGCCCCGGCCCCGACCGCCGGGGTCGACCCGGACGGCGTTTCACCCCCCGAGCGGGCCGCGGGCCACCCGGCCGATCAGGACGCCGTCCTGCGCGCGCACGCCGACGCCCCGTGGATCACCGCCACGCCCGGCACCCTCTGCCACGCCATGACCCTGCGGGCCTGCCAGGCCGCCGGGTTCACGCCCCGGGTCCGCCACCAGGTCGACGAGTTCGCCACCGTCCTCGCCCTGGTCGCGGCCGGGCAGGGCGTGGCCGTCGTACCGCAGCTCGGCATCACGGCCCCCGCCGACCCGGCCGTACGCCTCACCCGCCTGCTCATGGGCCGCCGCACCCAGCTCGCCTTCCGCAGCGGAGCCGCCGCCCACCCGGCCGTGGCCGCGTTCGGAGCGGCCCTGCGCGCGGCCGTGCCGCCGGAACTGGCGGGATCGCGCGCCGTGCCGTGAACTGCCCTACGGGGCCCCGCCCGTGTACGTTCCGTACCGACGGAGCCGACGACAGCAGAGCGGGGTAGACGTGACGCATCGCGTACGAGGGGTCATCGCCCGGAGCAAGGGCGCACCGGTGGAGACGACGACGGTCCTGGTGCCCGATCCCGGACCGGGCGAGGCGCTCGTACGGGTCCAGGCCTGCGGGGTCTGCCACACCGACCTGCACTACCGCCAGGGCGGCATCAACGACGAGTTCCCGTTCCTGCTCGGCCACGAGGCCGCCGGGGTCGTCGAATCGGTCGGCCCGGACGTCACCTCGGTGGCCCCCGGCGACTTCGTCGTCCTCAACTGGCGTGCCGTGTGCGGTACCTGCCGGGCCTGCAAGCGAGGGCGGCCCTGGTACTGCTTCGCCACGCACAACGCCACCCAGCCGATGACCCTGGAGGACGGCACCCCGCTCTCCCCGGCCCTCGGCATCGGCGCCTTCGCCGAGAAGACCCTCGTCGCGGCCGGCCAGTGCACCAAGGTGGACCCGGCCGCCTCGCCCGCCGCCGCGGGCCTCCTCGGCTGCGGGGTGATGGCCGGCCTCGGCGCGGCCCTGAACACCGGCAACGTGGGACGCGGCGACTCCGTCGCCGTCATCGGTTGCGGGGGAGTCGGCAACGCCGCCGTGGCCGGGGCCCGGCTGGCCGGCGCCTCGCGGATCATCGCCGTGGACCTGGACGACCGGAAGCTGGAGTGGGCCCGCGGCCTCGGCGCCACCCACACCGTCAACGGCCGTACGGAGGACGTGGTCAAGGCCGTCCGGGAACTGACCGGAGGCAACGGCGCGGACGTGGTCATCGAGGCCGTCGGCCGCCCCGAGACCTACAACCAGGCCTTCTACGCGCGCGACCTGGCGGGGACCGTGGTCCTGGTCGGCGTGCCGACGCCGGACATGAAGCTCGAACTCCCGCTCATCGACGTCTTCGGCCGCGGCGGCGCCCTCAAGTCCTCCTGGTACGGGGACTGCCTGCCCGAGCGGGACTTCCCGCTCCTGATCGACCTCTACCTCCAGGGCCGGCTCGACCTCGACGCGTTCGTCTCCGAGACCATCCCGCTCGACGGGGTGGAGGAGGCCTTCGCCCGGATGGAGCGCGGCGAGGTGCTCCGCTCGGTGGTCGAGTTCGGGCCGTCCACCACGGCCTAGACTCGGGCGGAACAGCACACCCGCGCCCCGGCCGCGATCCGGTCGGGGCGCGGGTCTTCCGTACCTCGTACCCCTGGGGCCGTCCGTGACCGTCGAGCACAGCTACCGCCATCCCGGAACGGTCCTCACCGACCACCGGTTCACCGTCCCGCTGGACCACGCGCACCCGGACGGGGAGCGGATCGAGCTGTACGCCCGGGAGGTCGTCGCCTCGGACAGGGACCCCGCGTCCCTGCCGTGGCTGCTGTACCTGGAGGGCGGTCCCGGCTTCGGAGCGCGCCGGTTCGTCGGCCGGCAGGCCTGGCTGGGGCGCGCTCTCGCCGAGTACCGGGTGCTCCTCCTCGACCAGCGCGGCACCGGACGCTCCACGCCCGTCAACCGGCAGACCCTGCCGCTGCGCGGCACCCCCGCGCGGCAGGCCGAGTACCTCGCCCACTTCCGCGCCGACTCCATCGTGCGCGACGCCGAGGCCATCCGCCCCGGCCTGACCGGCGGCGCGCCCTGGACGGTGCTGGGCCAGAGCTTCGGCGGCTTCTGCGCGGTCAACTACCTCTCCACCGCCCCCGAGGGCCTGACCGCCGCCCTGATCACGGGCGGGCTGCCGTCGCTGACCGCCACCGCGCGGGAGGTGTACGAGGCCGCGTGCCCCCGTATGGAGCGCAAGAACCTGGCGCACTACGCCCGGTACCCGATGGACGTCGACCGCGCCCGCCGGATCGCCGCCCACCTCGCCGAGCGTCCCGTCGAACTCCCCGGCGGCCACCGCCTGACGGCCTCCGCCTTCCAGTCCCTCGGCATCCTCCTGGGCTCCGGCGAAGGCAGCCACGAGCTGCACTACCTCCTGGAGGACGCCTTCGTCCCCACGCCGGCCGGCCCCGCGCTCTCCGACGCGTTCGTCGAGTCCGTCCGCTCGCACCTCTCCTTCGCGGGCCACCCCCTCTACGCGCTGCTCCACGAGGCGATCTACGCCCAGGACCCCTCCGAGGCCACCGCCTGGGCCGCCGACCGGGCGCTCGCGGACCGGCCCCGTTTCGACGCCGCGAAGACCCTCGCGGGCGACGAGCCGCTGCTGTTCACGGGCGAGACCATCCACCCCTGGCACTTCACGACCGACCCGGCCCTCGTCCCGTTGCGCGCGACCGCCGACCTGCTGGCCGCCCGTACGGGCTGGCAGCCGCTGTACGACCCGGCCCGGCTCGCCGCCAACGAGGTCCCGGTGGCCGCCGCCGTCTACCACGACGACCTGTACGTGGACACCGCGCACTCCCTGGAGACCGCCCGCGCGATCCGCGGCCTGCGCACCTGGGTGACGGACGAGTACGAGCACGACGGCGTCCGCGCCGGCGGCCCGCGAGTCCTGGACCGGCTGCTGGCCCTCGTACGCGACGAAGCCTGAGCCGGCGGGGCGGTTCGCCTATGGTGCGACGTATGACCGAACAGCATGCTCAGCAGTCCCAGTTGCCTCCCATGCCCACCGACTGGCAACGCGCTCTCGCCGTGGTGGCGCACCCCGACGACCTGGAGTACGGCGCGTCCGCCGCCATCGCGGACTGGACGGACGGCGGCCGAGAGGTCGTCTACGTCCTCGCCACGCGCGGCGAGGCGGGCATCGACACCGTCGCGCCCGCCGAGTGCGCCCCGCTGCGGGAGGCGGAGCAGCGCGCGAGCGCGGCCGCCGTCGGCGTGTCGCAGGTGGAGTTCCTCGACTACCGCGACGGCGTGATCGAGTACGGCCTGGACCTGCGCCGGGACATCGCCGCGGCCATCCGCCGCCACCGCCCCGAGCTGGTCGTCACGATGAACCACCGCGACACCTGGGGTGGTGCCGAGGGCGGCGGTTACTGGAACACCCCCGACCACAAGGCCGTGGGCCGGGCCACCCTGGACGCGGCGGCCGACGCCGGCAACCGGTGGATCTTCCCCGAGCTGATCACCGAGCAGGGTCTGGAGCCCTGGAACGGGGTGCGGTGGGTCGCGGTGACCGGTACGACCACCCCGACGCACGCGGCCGACGCCGGTCCGGGGATGGAGCGGGCCGTGAAGTCCCTCCTGGAGCACAAGGCCTACATCGAGGTGCTGACCGAGCAGGATCCGGAGGAGTACGTGCGCGGTTTCCTCGGTGGCGCGGCCGAACAGGCGGGCGCCCGGTTCGGCGGCCGTCCGGCGGTGCTGTTCGAGGTCTTCCACCGCTGACCCGCCACCCCTAGTCTGACGGTTCGTCAGCCAGGGATGGGGGGTGCGGGCAGGTGATCGACACCGTCTCCACGGAGATCGCGGAGGGTGAGGAGCGGATCCGGCTGGAAACGGCGGACGGGATCGCGGTCCTCACCCTGTGCCGCCCAGACAAGCTGAACGGCTGGAGCTGGGAGTCCACCCGTCAGCTCGGCCTGCTCGCGGACCGGATCCGCTTCGACCCCTCGGTACGGGTGGTGCTGCTGCGCGCCGAGGGCCGGGCCTTCTGCGCGGGGATCGACGTCACCGCGCCCGGCGGCGCCATCGCCGGTGCCTCGGCCGCCGAACGCACCCGCAACTACTACGAGGGCATCCGCTGGGTCCACGAGCGCTTCGCCGTCCTCGCCCGCCTGCCGCAACCGGTGGTGGCCGCGGTCCAGGGCTACTGCCTGGGCTTCGGCTTCGAGCTGGCCCTGATGGCGGACATCAGGGTGGCGGCCGAGGACGCCGTCTTCGCGCTCCCCGAAGCCGGGCTGGGCGTGGCCGTGGACGCGGGCGGAGACCTGCGCATCGCCCGCGAGGCGGGCGCGGGATGGGCCAAGTACCTGGCCCTGACCGGCCGCCGCATCGACGCGGCGACGGCCCACCGCCTCAACCTGGTCCAGCTGACCGTCCCCGGGGACGAGTTGGAGCCCACCGCCCGCGCGCTGGCGGCGGAGATCGCCGCGAACGCGCCCCTCGCGGTCCAGGGCGTCAAACGCGGCATCGACGCCTACGCCGACGCGGCCCTGCCCGCCGCCCTGGACCGGGTGGCGATGACCGCCGCCCTCACCCTCACCTCGGAGGACGCCCGCGAGGGGTACGGGGCCAAGGCGGCCCGCCGCCCGCCGCACTTCACCGGGGGCTGACCCTCATCCGGTGAACGGGCCCCGCCCCAACTGCTCCCGCAGCGGGACGACCTCCGGGTTGACCACGGCCCGGCGCTGCCAGTTCGCCCCGTCCACCACCAGCGTGTGACCGGTGACGAAGCGGGCGTAGGGCGAGGCCAGGAAGGTGGCGGCCCAGCCCAGTTCGCGCGGCGCGCCCACCCGCAGCGCGGGCTGCCGGGCGTCCTTGGCGTCGGGAGCGGCCCGCTCCAGTCCGCCGCGGATGTCCGCGGTCATGTCGGCGTGCGGGAACAGCCCGGGGACGAGCCCGTTGATCTGGATGCCGTACGGGCCCCACTCGACGGCGAGGGTCTCCACCAGGTTCTTCACCCCGGCCTTGGCGGCGGCGCTGTGGGCGAACCCCGGGCCGCCCGTCCAGGCGTACGAGGCGCCGATGTTCACGATGGACCCGGGGCTGCCCGCGGCGAGGTGGCGGCGGCCGAACTCGCGGGTCATGAACCAGGTGCCGGTGAGGGTGATGTCGACCACCGCCCGCCAGGCGTTCGGCGACAAGTCCTCGGCGGGGGAGGGGAAGTTGGCGGCGGCGTTGTTGACCAGCACGTCGGGCAGGCCGAAGGCCGCCTCGGCGGCGTCGAAGACCTCCGCGACCCGCTCCGGGTCCCGGATGTCGCAGACGGCGGCCGTCACCCGCCCCGCGCCGGGCACGGCCGCCAGCTCGTCCTGCGCGCTCTTCAGTTGCTCGACGCGCCGCCCCGCGATCACCAGGTCGGCGCCGAGCCGGGCGAACTCGGCGGCGATGGCCTTCCCGAGCCCGGTGCCGCCGCCGGTCACGAGGACCACCTGCCCCGCGTACGTACCGGGGGGCAGGGCGGCGGCACCGAGCGGCGGTGGCGCGGGCAGCCCGCGCGGGGGGTTCTCCATGCGCCCATCGATAGCGTGCGGGCGGCGAGATCACCATGCCGCCGACAGGATCAGCTCCGCGGCGCGTACGCCTGCCCGCTCGCGCAGTTCCAGATCACGGCACCGCCCGCCCGGGTGTTCCGGTCGATCACGCTGCCCCCGACCCGGTCGTCGTCCGTGGCGGCGAAGGCGCGGGTGAGCGGCACGTCGCCCGGGGCGCCCGCCGGGGCGGGCAGCGCCAGCGGGGCACCCTTGCCGGGCCAGTAGACGGCCTGGAAGTAGCTGGGCCAACTCTCCTCGAAGGTGGTGGCCGTGCCGACGGCCACGTTCGTGGTCGGGCTGCTGCCCGAGAGCTCCAGGTGCCCGTGGCCGGCGAGCCGGCCCGGGTCGGTGGGCAGGGCGTCGTACGGCTTCTTCCAGACCGCCGGGGTCTGCCTCGGGTCGTTGCGGTAGTAGTAGTCCTCCAGGCCGACGACCCGGCCGCGGTCGTCGATGTCCCGGCCGATGGTGGCGAAGGACCGGTGGTAGCCGTTCCACACCTGGAGGCTGTACGGCGGGTAGCCGCCCCCGGCGGGCCAGACCACCGGGAAGGTCTTGGTGACCTCGATGTCGTTGTCGGCGTCGAAGTAGGAGCCGCTGGCCGTGCCGACGATGTCGCCCCGCTTGTTGATGCCGGTCACCGCGACGATGGTGGTGCCCGGGATCGCGTCGTCGGGAACCGGCAGTTCCCGCACGACCTTGCCGTTCACCCACTCCTTGGCGACGCCCCGGTCCACGGCGACGACCCGGCCCGACGCGTTGACGTCGACGTCCGCGGAGCTCCCCGTGGCGGGCGTCGTGAGCGCTTCGGAGGCCGCGGCGCCCTGCTGGTGGGTGAAGGCGACCCGGGCACCGTCGGCGTCCCGGATGGCCGTCCCCACCATCAGGCCCGTCGCGCTGACGGCCTTGACGCCGCCCCGGTCGAAGCCGGCGGGCAGCGGGACGGCGTGGACCGTGTGCTCGGCGCCCGTCCAGTACGCGGGCAGACCGCCGCTCTCGCCGACCGCGAGCCCGCCGGTGCCGAAGCCCGACACGGTGCCCCCGCTCAGCCCCGGCAGGGCGGGCAGGAGCTGGACGGACGGGGTGCACGCGGTCGTCCCGGCCGCCGTGGCCGGTCCGGCGCCGGTGATCAGTCCCGCGAGGACGGCGGCGACCCCCGCGGCGGCCGTGGTGCTCTTCCTGTTGATGGCGTTCACTGTCGGTATCCCCCTGATGGTGCGTGGTCTCTGTCATATGCCGTATGGCATCTGCCTGTTGATCCACTGGCCATGCTGCCCGACCGTGATCCGTGAACACAGCCCTCCGCCGGAACCGCCGCGCGCGGGGGGCGCCGTCAACGCGGAGCGCTACCTTCCCCCTGGTGCGTCGATGGGTTCACAGAACGGCAAGCGACCGCTTAGTATGCGGCGCGGAGCGTGATTCTCGACGGCGGCTGGAGGCCCCGGATGCAGGCATGGCGCGTACACACCCCCGGCGAACCGATCGAGGCCATGCGCCTCGAAGAGGTTCCCGAGCCGGTCCCCGGCGAGGGCGAGGTGAGGCTCCGGGTGCTCGCCGCCAACGTCAACTTCCCCGACGCCCTGCTCGCCCGAGGGCAGTACCAGATCCGCCCGCCGCTGCCCTTCACCCCAGGCGTCGAGGTCTGCGGCGAGACCGAGGACGGCCGCCGCGTCATCGCCAACCCGAGCCTCCCGCACGGCGGTTTCGCCGAGTACGTCACCGCGCCCGCGCGCGCCCTGCTCCCCGCGCCGGAGAGCCTCGACGACGCCGAGGCCGCCGCCCTGCACATCGGCTACCAGACCGGCTGGTTCGGCCTGCACCGCCGCGCCCGGCTCCGGAGCGGCGAGACCCTGCTCGTGCACGCCGCCGCCGGCGGCGTCGGCAGCGCCGCCGTCCAGCTCGGCAAGGCCGCCGGGGCCACCGTCATCGGAGTCGTCGGCGGCAAGGCCAAGGCCCGCACCGCCGAGGACCTCGGCTGCGACCTGGTCATCGACCGCACGGCCGAGGATTTGGTGGGCCGGGTGAAGGAGTTCACCGGCGGCCGGGGCGCCGACGTGGTCTACGACCCGGTCGGCGGCGACGCCTACACCGCCTCCGCCAAGTGCGTGGCCTTCGAGGGCCGGATCGTCGTCGTGGGCTTCGCGAGCGGCACCATCCCCACCCCCGCCCTCAACCACGCGCTGGTCAAGAACTACACGATCCTCGGCCTGCACTGGGGGCTCTACGCCGCCAAGGAGCCCGCGGCCATCCTGGCCTGCCACACCGAACTCACCCGCCTCGCCGCCGAAGGCGCCGTCAAACCCCTCGTCAGCGAACGACTCCCGCTGACCGCGGCCGCCGACGCCGTGCAGCGCCTCGCCGACGGGACCACCACCGGCCGGCTGGTCGTCGTACCGGCCCAGGCCCCGGCCCGCACCGCGGACACGGCCCAGGACGGAGCGGCCCGATGACCCGTCCCGCCGTCACCGCCGAGGACCTGTCCGCCCGCGTACGGGACCTGCTCGCGGCCCACCCGCCCGCCGCCACCGCACGCGCCGACTTCCTGCACGCACGCTTCGACGCCGGACTCGCCTGGGTCCACTACCCCGAGGGACTCGGCGGACTCGGCGCGTCCCGCACCCTCCAGGCCGCCGTCGACGCCGAACTGGAAGCCGCGGGAGCCCCCGACAACGACCCGCGCCGGATCGGCATCGGCCTAGGCATGGCCGCCCCGACGATCCTCGCGTACGGAACCGAGGAGCAGAAGCGCCGCTTCCTGCGGCCCCTGTGGGCCGGCGAAGAGGTCTGGTGCCAGCTCTTCAGCGAGCCCGGAGCCGGTTCCGACCTGGCCGCGCTCGCCACCCGCGCCGTCCTCGACGAAGCCTCGGGGGAGTGGGTGGTCGACGGCCAGAAGGTGTGGACCTCCAGCGCCCACACGGCCCGCTGGGGCATCCTCATCGCCCGCACCGACCCCGCCCTCCCCAAGCACCAGGGCATCACCTACTTCCTGTGCGACATGCACGCCCCCGGAGTCGAGGTCCGGCCGCTGCGCCAGATCACCGGCGAGGCCGAGTTCAACGAGGTCTTCCTGACCGGCGTCCGCATCCCCGACGCGCACCGCCTCGGCGCCGTCGGCGAGGGCTGGGCCGTCGCCCGCACCACTCTGATGAACGAACGCGTCTCCATCGGCGGCATGCGCATCCCGCGCGAGGGCGGCATGATCGGCCCCGTCGCCGCCACCTGGCGAGAGCGCCCCGAACTGCGCACCCACGCCCTCCACCAGCGGCTCCTGGAACTGTGGGTGGAGGCCGAGGTCGCCCGCCTCACCGGCGAGCGGCTGCGCCAGCAGCTCGCCGCGGGGCAGCCCGGCCCCGAAGGTTCGGGCATGAAGCTCACCTTCGCCCGCCTCAACCAGGAGATCAGCGGCCTGGAGGTCGAACTCCTCGCCGAAGAGGGCCTGTCGTACGACGACTGGACCATGCGGCGGCCCGAAGGCGTCGACTTCACCGGCCGCGAGGCCGGCTACCGCTATCTGCGCGCCAAGGGCAACAGCATCGAGGGCGGCACCAGCGAAATCCTCCTCAACATCGTCGCCGAACGCGTCCTCGGGCTGCCCCCCGAGCCGCGCGACGACAAGGACCTCCCGTGGAAGGACCTGGCCCGATGACCCGCGACCTGCTCTACTCCGAGACGGAGGAGGAACTGCGCTCCGCCGTGCGGTCCCTGCTGGCCGACCGCTGCGACAGTACGACGGTCCTCGCCCGCGCCGAGACCGGCAGGCCGCACGACCCGGCCCTGTGGGAGGCCCTCGCCGCCGGGATCGGAGCCGCGGGTCTCCTCGTGCCCGAGAAGCTCGGCGGCCAGGGCGCCTGCCACCGCGAAGCGGCCGTGGTCCTGGAGGAGCTGGGCCGCGCGGTGGCTCCCGTCCCGTACCTGACGAGCGCGGTGCTCGCCACCGAGATCCTGCTGGGCTGCGACACCCCGGAAGCCGCCGACCTGCTGCGGGAGCCGGCCTCGGGCAGTCGGGTCTGCGTGCCGGCCGTACCCCTCACGCTCGCCCCCGGCGCGCCGCTGCCGGCCGCCGTCCGGGATTCCGGCGGGGGAACCCTGAGCGGCGCCGTCACCTCCGTCGCCGACGCGGTCGCCGCCGACGTGCTGCTGGTCCTCGCGGACACCGGGCTGTACGCCGTCCCCGCCGCCTCCGCCGAGCTGACGGATCAGGTCCCGCTGGACCTGACCCGCCCGCTCGCCACCGTCACCCTCGACGGGGCCGCCGGCACCCTGCTCGCCGATCCCGCCACCGCACGGGCCGCGGTCGCCGGGGCCCTGCTCTCCGGGGCCGGACTGCTGGCCTCGGAGCAGCTCGGGATCGCCGAGTGGTGCCTGACGGAAACCGTCGGGTACCTGCGCACCCGGCACCAGTTCAACCGCCCCGTCGGCTCCTTCCAGGCCGTCAAGCACCGTCTGGCCCGGCTCTGGCTCGACGTGGCCTCGGCCCGCGCGGCGGCCAGGGCCGCGGCCGACGCCCTGGCCACCGGGGCCCCCGACGCCCCGCTCGCGGTGGCCGTCGCCCAGTCGTACTGCTCGGGCGTGGCCGTCCGCGCGGCCGAGGAGTGCGTCCAGCTCCACGGAGGCATCGGCATGACCTGGGAACACCCCGCCCACCTCTACCTCAAGCGCGCCAAGGCCGACTCCCTGGCGCTCGGCACGGTCGGCCACCACCGCGGGTTGGTGGCAGACTTCGCGGAGCTCCCTGATCCGGCCTGATCCAAAAGACAGGCCTTAGGAGTCCGGGGCGGTCCGCTCGCTCTTCATCGGGATCTCCCGGTACGGGGGGATGCTCTGCTGGGGGCCGGCCGACAGGACCGTGGTGCGGTGAGCGATCATTCCGTCGTGTTCCCCGCCGCGGTAGTGGCTGGTCGACTCCAGCAGTCCGCCCTCCTCGGGGTCGATGACCAGGCGGATGCGCATGTTGTGGGTGTCCGCCTCGACGGCGGTCCCGGACCGACCGGTGCTGTCCTTCACGGGCCCCACCAGCCGGAGCCCCGGCATGTCCGCGAGAACCTCGTACACGGCCGCCCGCTGCCGTGGCTCGAGGGGCGCGAACAGGAGCAGGCTCTGCAGGTTGCCCAAGTAGTCCAGGAAGCGATCGGCCTCGGGGTCCGACCCCGGGCTTGCGGGGTGGAACCTTCCCAGGGCCGCCTTGAGTGCCGCGGCGTCCGAGGGCAGGGCCTTCACATCCTCCCAGCGGAGGACCTCGGCGCTGCCGTCGGGAAGGGCAGGGCTCCACTGGAACCTGACCCCGATGGTCTTGACGATCTCCCCGTCGGCGCCCTCCTGGTGGAACACGGAATCGGCCGACAGCCAGAGGCTCCCGTCGCGGACCATCGGTGTCTCGAAACGCTCGATCTCCGGGTTGCGAGGATTACCCCAATGGGACTGCACCGTGTGGACCTTCCAGTACGGCGCGTTCGTGGCCGTGCCCTTGGCCTCCGTCGCGGCGACCCGGCGCAGGAAGTCGGCCGCGCCGGCCGTGGCCGCGGGCGGGGATCCCTTCAGGCCGGCGACCGGGTAGACGCTCACGCCCGCCGCGATGGCCGCGATCGTCGCGGCCGAGACCAGGAGCCTGCGGGTCCGCATCCGGCGCGGGGCGGCGACGCCCACGGGGGCGCCGACTTCGGCCGCGGCCGCCGCCCGAACGGCCAGCAGCGCGGCCTCCACGACCGCCGGGGCGGGCGCGGCCGCCTCACCCGCGGCGCGCAGCCGGTCGGCCTCGGGGAAGTCCAGGAAGTCCGTCGTACGTTCCGTCATGCCATCTCTCCGGACAGGTGAAGGGGGTTGGGGGTGCCGAGGGCGTCCCGCAGCCGGCCGCGGGCGCGGTGGAGCCGGGAGCGGGCCGTGCCGGCCGGTATCCCGACGACGTCGGCCGCCTCGGTGGGGGTCAGCTGCTCCCAGGCGACGAGCAGCAGCAGATCGCGCTCCACGGCCGGCAGCCCGGCCAGGGTGTCGCGCAGCTGCGGGGCCAGGGCCGCCGCGTCCAGCCGCTGGTCGACGGCGTGCCAGGGGTCGCTGTGGTCCGACTCGCGCCGGTGCGCGTCGGGACGCTCCTGGGCGAGCCGCCGCCAGTGCCCGGCCAGCACGTTCCTGGCCACGCCGAACAGCCACGCCCTGGCCGTGCCCCGGCCGGCGTCGAAACCGGCGCGCCCCGCGAAGGCCTGGAGCCACACCTCGGCCAACAGGTCGTCCGCCGCCTCCGGCGCGCGGCGCACCAGATAGCCGTGCAGGCCCGCCGACAGCCGCACGACCAGCGCCTCGAAGCACTCCGTGTCCCGGGCCGACCGGGCCAACAGTTCCTCGTCGTCCACGTCCATGCGCGTTCCCCTCCCTGGCCCCACGAGCAGCGGCCTCACCCCGTACTTGTCGTCCGCGCGCACGAGCGTTCGCACCGGCCTCCCCGGCCCCGGCCCGCACCCTCCCGATCCGTACGCTGGCCACATGATCACCACCATCAGCCCCCTCGACGCCACCGGCCTGCGCGCGCACCGCGACGAACTCGCCGCCCTCCTCCTCGCGGTCGTCGACGGCGGCTCCTCGCTCGGGTTCCTCGCCGGCCTCGACCACGAGGGCGCCGCCGCCTGGTGGGACTCCCTGCTGCCCGCCGTCGAGGAGGGTTCCCTGGCGCTGTGGGTCTCCCGCGGCGGGGGCGACGGCCGCATCGACGGCACCGTCAGCTGGTACCGGGAGTCCAAGCCCAACGGCCGTCACCGTGCCGAGCTGCGCAAACTGATGGTCCATCCGGCCGCCCGCGGCCGGGGCACCGCCCTCGCCCTGCTCGCCGAGGCCGAGTCGGCCGCCGCCCGCGCCGGCGTGGTGCTGATGTTCCTCGACACCGAGACCGGCAGCGGCGCCGAGAAGGTCTACCTCCGGGCCGGCTGGACCGAGGTCGGCACCATCCCCGACTACGCCACCGACCCGGCGGGCCGCCTGCACCCCACCACCCTCTTCTACAAGCACCCCCAAGGGTGACCTCGCCCGCCGCGCGGCGTTAGACCCGTAGCCGCCGGCCACCGAGCGAGGGAGACCGTATGTTGTCCGCAGCAAGCGCCGCCGCACCACTGACCCGCCGCGCGGTCCTCCGTACGGCGTTCACCGCGACGGTGCTCGCCGGAACGGCCGCCGCCCTGGCCCCCGTACTGCGCGCCCGCCGCCCCCGGCAGACGCTGACCCCGGCCCCCCTCACCGAGGAGACGTACCGGGGCCGACACATCGCCGTCGACCTCGCCGGGGTGCGCATCGACGGCCGTCCGCTGCACGTCATGCGGCGCGCCGACGGCAGTTACCTCAGCGGCATCAACCACTTCCAGTCCTACGAGACGCCCCTGGAAGTGGCCCGCGCGGCCGTCGACGAACTGGGCACGGCCCAACTGGCGTTCGCGGCGCCGCACCACGGCTGACACCCACGGGAAAGGGGAGGAGCCCCGCGTTGTACACCCGGCAGAACCAGAAGAACCTGACCAGCGCCCAGAAGAAGCGATTCACGGCGGCGGTGTTGGAGCTGAAGCGCGACGGCACCTACGACTCCTTCGTGCGCACCCACGACAAGTACTTCGTGCCCGACCGCGACCGCAAGCTCCGCGTCGGGCACATGTCGCCGTCCTTCTTCCCGTGGCACCGGCTCTATCTGCTGCGGTTCGAGAAGGAGTTGCAGCGCGTGGACCCCGGCGTCTCGATCCCCTACTGGGACTGGACCACCGACACCAGCCCGGTCTCCTCGCTCTGGGCCGACGACTTCCTCGGCGGCACCGGCAGGGAGAGCGACCGCAAGGTGATGACCGGACCGTTCGCCTACGACAAGGGCAACTGGACGGTGACCGTCGGCCTCACGGAGTCCGCCTTCCTCACCCGCAACCTCGGCCGCCCGCAGAACCCGATCACGCTGCCCACCCCCGCCGAACTCCAGTGGGCGATCGACGACCCGACGTACGACTCGTCGCCCTGGGACTCCACGGCCGCCGGCGGCAGCTTCCGCAACAGGCTGGAGGGGTGGGCCGCGCCCAAGAGCGAGCGCTGGCGCAACCACAACAAGGTCCACCAGTGGATCGGCGGCCACATGACCGGCGGCACCGCCCCCAACGACCCGGCGTTCTGGCTGCACCACTCCTTCGTGGACCTGATCTGGGACCGCTGGCAGGAGAAGCACCCCGACTCCGGCTACCTGCCGGCCGCGCCGCTTCCCTACGAGGACTTCCAGCGGGGCCGCGTCATCGCCCTCGACGAGCCGATGCCGCCCTGGAACGTCACCCCGCGCGAGGCGTTCGGCCACCGGGGCGTCTACCGCTACGAATGACCCGTACGAACGACCCGTATGGATGATCCGTCCCGGACGGGACGTGGAAAGGGCCCCCGCCGCTCGGCGGGGGCCCTCTCGGTGATCAACCGATCAGGAGATCAGGCGATCAGTGGCCGTAGTCCCCACCCTCGGTGTGGTGGTCGCCGCCGCCCGAGGCGTTGACGCAGGTGTTGCCGAACGCCGGGTTGAGCAGCGCGATCACGTTGACCGTGTTGCCGCAGACGTTGACGGGGACGTGGACGGGAACCTGGAGCACGTTGCCCGACAGGACACCGGGGGAGCCGACCGCCGCACCGTGCGCTCCGGCATCGGCGACAGCCAGACCCGCACCGGCGGTGACGGCGCTACCGGCCACGGCGGTGATGGCGAATGCCTTCGCGATACGCGACATCAAAGATCTCCTCGTGAGATATGGGAAGCCACAGAATCTGCGGCGTTTGACATGGCATACAACGCCGAGAGGGCCGAGGGGTCACGGCCCCTGCGCCTACCCGGTGACGGCGAATGCCACGGATGCGAAGTACGGCCGCACCTGGGTGACGGCGCCCGGCCCCAGCACCTCGACCACCCGCCCCTTGCAGCCGGGGTCCCGGTAGAAGGTCGCCGTGGCCGCGGTCCTGTTGGAGACCGCGCGGCCGCCGCCGCCCTCCGCCGCGAGGCAGCCCTTCGGCGCGGTGAGCCCGTGGGGCCGGTCGTCCTGGCCGACGTACTGGAAGTCCGGCTCCGCCGCGGCCGCGGCCGGGCCGCCGACGACGGCCGGCCCGGTGGCGGCCAGCAGCAGGACGGGCAGAATGTGGTGGATACGCAGGGATCGCATACCGCGTCCAACCGGGCCGGGCCCCGACGCGGTCACGCCTTGTCACCCGTCGGAGGGCTGTGCGACCGTGCGCGGAGCACTTGCGACAGCAGGAGGACCAGATGAGCGCACCCGGTGACGACGGCCAGGCGAGGCCCCGGGTCCGGACCGGCCACGGCCTGGTCGAGGGCCGGAGGGACGCCCACGGGAGCGCCGTCTTCCTGGGCGTCCCCTACGCCGCCCCGCCCGTCGGCGCCCTGCGCTTCGCGGCTCCCGCGCCCCCGGCCGCCTGGGAAGGCGTACGGGACTGCGACGCCTTCGGTCCCACCGCGCCCAAGGTGCCCTACGAGCACACCTTCGCGGCCCTGCTGCCCGATCCGCAGATCCCCGGGGACGACTGCCTGACCGTCAACGTGTGGACCCCCGACCCGGCGCCGGCGGCCCGGCTCCCCGTCATGGTGTGGCTGCACGGCGGCGCGCACACCCGGGGCTCCTCGGCCGTGCCCGTCTACGACGGCGCCGCCTTCGCGCGGGACGGGGTCGTGCTCGTCTCCTGCAACTTCCGCCTCGGGGTCCTGGGCTACGGGCTCTTCCCCGACGCCCCCGCCAACCGCGGCCTGCTCGACCAGATCGCCGCCCTGGAATGGGTGCGCGACAACATCGCGGCCTTCGGCGGCGACCCCGCCCGCGTCACGGTCTTCGGCGAGTCCGCCGGGGCCATCAGCATCGGGGCCCTCCTCGCCGCCCCGCGCGCCGCAGGGCTCTTCTCCCAGGCGGTCCTGCAGAGCGGAGCCCCCGGGACGCTGCCGCGCGACAAGGTCCGCGCCATGGTGCGGAGGATGGCCTCCCTGCTCAAGGTGAAGGCCACCGCGAAGGCCTTCGCCGACGTCCCGCTGCCCGACCTCCTCGCCGCCCAGGCGGCCGTGCTCCACAAGTCGAGCCCCCTCGTCGGCGGCCCCGCCTTCGGGCTGGTGACCGACCCGAACACGCTCCCCGAGGACCCCCTCGAAGCCGCCGCCCGCAGCGAGGTGCCGCTGCTGCTGGGCTGGACCACCGAGGAGTACCGGCTCTGGCTCGCTCCCACCGGCGCGATGCGGCTCCTGGACCGGCTCGGCCCGCTCGCCCTGTGGCTGGCCCGCTTCCGCAGCGGCAAGGACCGCGCCGACGTACGGGCGCTGCGCGCCGCCCTGCCCGGGGCGAGTCCCGCCGAGCTCGCGGGTCAGTTGCTCACGGACAGCCTGCTGCGCGACCCGCTGCGCAGGCTCGCCGGGGCCGGGCGGGCCGCGCCCAGTCACCTGTACGAATTCGCCTGGCCGTCCGGCGTACCGGGTCTGGGTGCCTGCCACGCCCTGGAGCTGGGCTTCGTGTTCGACTCCCTCGGCGTGCCGGAGGCCTCGTGGCTCGCCGGCCCGGACACCCCGCAGGCGCTCGCCGACGAGATGCACTCCGCGTGGGTGCGCTTCGCGGTGACCGGGGACCCGGGCTGGGCGCCCTGGGACGGCAACGGCCCGCCGAGGACGTTCGGCGGGCCGGAGACGAAGGTGGAACTCGTGGAGGAGCCGCGGGCTACTCGACGGGTCCTTCCATGACCTTGCTGATGAACTGGATGGGGCCCAGGCCCATGTTCGGGACGTAGGTCTTGGCGTTGTGCTGGCCGCCGGGGATGACCCTCAGCTCGGTGTGGATCGGCCCCTTGTTGCCGTAGGTGGTGATGAACTTCTGCACGTCCGGCAGGGTCCGCTTGTTGTTCTCGTTGTCGCCGACCTGGAAGGCGATGTAGACGTCCGGCCCGGTCTTCTTGTCGATCATGGCCTTCGCCAGGAGCTCCGGGTTGTTCTCGGCCTTCTCCTTGTCGTGGCCCTTCCACAGCGAGGAGTCGGGGACGATGTCCGGGCCGGAGCAGATCGCGGCCTTGAACTTCTCCGGGTACTTGAGCACGGCCTTCAGGCTCGCGAAGCCGCCGGTGGAGGAGCCCATGTAGGCCCAGCCGTCACGGGACTTGACGGTGCGGAAGTTCGCCTTCATCAGGTCCGGGACGTCCTCGGTCAGCCAGGTGCCCATCTTCGGCTGGTCGGGGATGTCGGAGCCGTCCCAGTAGATGCCCTTGTCGTCCGGGCCCGGGTTCAGTACCGGCATGGCGAGGATGAACGGCTTGCTCTTCCCCTCCGCGTACCACTTGCTGATGCTGGTCTGCAGCCCGAGGTCGGTGCCCATCCAGTAGTTGTTCGGGTATCCGGCGCCGCCGGGCAGGGCGATCATGACCGGGAAGCCGCTCTTGGCGAACTTCGGGTCGTTGTACTCCTTGGGCGCCCAGACCCAGACCTTGCCCTTGAAGCCGGACTTCTTGCCGTCCAGGGTGGTGACGGCCACGTGCGTGCCGTCGGCCAGGGTCATCGAGTTCTTGAACTCGGCGGCCGGGCCGGTGGGCATCAGCATCTTGGAGTTCGGCGCCGGCTGCCCGGCGTCCTTCTTCTTGCCGTCACCGCCCGCGGGCTGCCCGAAGGACACGTCGGAGCCCTTGTCGGTGAACGGCGGTATTTCGAAGTGGTTCATCACGAGCGCCGCGATGCCGGCGAGCGCCAGCACGGAGGCACCCGCGATCACCCAGCGACGCACGCGCGACTTGCGCGGCGGAGGCTCCGGGTCGTAGCCGTACTGGTCCCCGTACTGCTCGTCGTACTGCGGCTGTTGACCGTACGGCTGCTGCTGCCCGTACGGACCCTGCTGCTGCCCGCCGTACGGCCCCTGCGGCGGCCGGCCGGGGGCCTGCTGCCCCGCGTAGGGCCCGCCGTACTGGTCCCCGTAGGGCGGCTGGGGACCCTGCCCCTGCGGCCTGTACGGCTGGAACTGCTGCCCGTCAGGTGAGTACGACATGTGCGGTGGCTCTCCGGCTGATGCTGCCCCGAGGGGGCGGTGTGGTCTGGCGGCTGGTCCCGTCCGTTCGGAAGATGAACGAATACTTGTCCGGGTTCCGCATTTTTACTTCTCTTGGGGTTTTCTGGGGGAGGCCCTTACCCGGCGCCTGAAGGGCCGGTGGAGTTCGGGTTCCGTTCGCCAAGTATCCCTGGCCAGTGCACATGCCCCTGGGTATGGTGCCTCCGCGCCGCCGTCCGAACCCTCATTCCGCCCGGAGGTACCCCGTGTTTGGCATGTCCCTGCCAGGCTCTCGTCGTAAGACCGCCCTCGCCACCGCATTCGGCCTCAGCGTCGCGGGCGTGGCCCTGTGGGCGGGCATCGGCGCCGTCCAGCCCGCCCACGCCGCGGGCCTGCCCGCGCCCGACCACGTCGTGGTCGTGGTCTTCGAGAACCACGCCTACGACCAGGTCATCGGCAGCTCCAGCGCTCCGTACATCAACTCGCTCAAGAGCGGCGGCGCCAACCTGACGCAGTCGTACGGCATCACCCACCCGAGCCAGCCCAACTACCTCCAGCTCTTCTCGGGCTCCAACCAGGGCGTCACCGGCGACAGCTGCTACACGCCCGGCTTCAGCTCCGCGCCGAACCTGGCCTCCGAGCTGATCGCCGCGGGCAAGAGCTGGGGCAGCTACAACGAGGGCCTGCCCAGCGCCGGCTCCACCACGTGCAGCAGCGGCAAGTACGCCCGCAAGCACAACCCCTGGTTCGCCTTCTCCAACGTGCCCACCGGCACCGCGAAGACGATGACCCAGTTCCCGACGGACTTCACCACCCTGCCCAAGGTGTCCTTCGTCGTCCCGGACCTGTGCAACGACATGCACGACTGCTCCGTCGGCACCGGCGACACCTGGCTCAAGAACAAGATCAAGCCCTACGCGGACTGGGCCAAGACGCACAACAGCCTGCTCGTCGTCACCTTCGACGAGGACAACCGGCTCGCGGGGAACAAGATCCCCACCGTGCTCTACGGCCAGCCCGTCACCCCCGGCAGCACGTCGAGCACCACCTACAACCACTACGACATGCTGCGCACCCTGGAGGGCCTGGCCGGCCTGACCACCCACGCCGGGAACGCCGCCACCGCCAAGGACATCACGGGGATCTGGGTTTCCTGACCATGTACGTTGCGGACAGCCGCGGGACCCCCGCGCCCGCCGTGACCCCCGAGCCGCAGGCCGCCGCCCCGGGCACCCACCCGGGGCGGCGCGCCGCCCTCGCCCCCACGGTCCTCGCCCTCGGCACGGTCAGCCTGATCACCGACGTCTCCTCCGAGATGGTCACGGCCGTGCTCCCGCTCTACCTCGTCGCCGGCCTCGGGCTCTCCCCGCTCGGCTTCGGACTGCTCGACGGCCTCTACAACGGGGTCGGCGCCCTGGTCCGGCTCACCGGCGGCCACCTCGGCGACCGCCTCGGCCGCCACAAGGCCCTCGCCGGCATCGGCTACGGCCTCTCCGCGCTCTGCAAGCCGCTGCTCCTGCTCGCGCACACCCTGCCCGCGATCGGCGCCGTCCTCGCCCTCGACCGCACCGGCAAGGGCCTGCGCACCGCCCCGCGCGACGCCCTGATCTCCCTCGCGGCCGCCCCCGAGGACCGCGGCCGGGCCTTCGGCGTGCACCGGGCCATGGACACCGCCGGCGCGCTCATCGGCCCGATCCTCGCCTTCCTCATCCTGCGTGGCGCGGCCGACGGCTACGACGCCGTCTTCACCGTCAGCGCCTGCGTGGCCGCCCTCGGCGTCCTCGTCCTGGTCCTGTTCGTCCCCGGCCGGCGGACCGTACCGGCAGCCGACGCCGAGCCCGTCTCGCTGCGCGCCGCCGTCGGGCTGCTGGGCCGGCGCGACCTGCGCCGGATCGGTCTCTGCGCGCTGGTCCTGGGCCTGTGCACCGTCAGCGACGCCTTCGTCTTCCTGCTGCTGCAACGGGCCACGGGCATCGCCGACCGCTGGTTCGCGCTGCTGCCGCTCGGCACCGCCGCCGCGTTCTTCCTCCTCGCGCTGCCCCTGGGCAGGCTCGCCGACCGGATCGGCCGCGGCCGCGTCTTCGTCGGCGGCCACCTCGCCCTGCTGCTCGCCTACGGACTGCTGTTGGCCGGCGGGGCGGGCGCGTGGCTGCCGTACGCGGTGCTCCTGCTGCACGGCGGCTTCTACGCGGCGACCGACGGCGTCCTGATGGCGGCGGCCGCCGGAGCCGTCCCCGAGGAGCACCGCGGCGGTGGGCTGGCCCTCGTCCAGACCGGCCAGGCCCTCGCCCGGTTCGCCGCCTCCCTCGGCTTCGGTGCCGCCTGGACGGTGTGGGGCGCCCGCCCCGCCCTGGCCGTGGCCGCCGCGCTGCTCGCCGTGGCCGTCTGCGTGTCCGTACGGCTGCTGCCCGCCGGCGACGACTGACGCGGCCGCTCCCGAACACCCCCCGACGCCGCCCCGAAAGGCCCCCATGCCACCCGTGCCCCCCTTGTCCCTCCGCCACCGGATCCTGATCCTCGCCGCCGTCGTCTCCCTGCTGGCCGTGGTCGCGGGGCTGTCCTTCCTGCGGGCCGCCGACCGCGCCGAGCAGAAGAACCAGGCCCAGGCGGGCGGCCCCGAGATCACCCGGGGGGAGCTCTCGCTGACCCCGGGCGACGGCGGCCCTCGGATCGTCTTCCGCAACATGGCGTGGGGACCGCACCGCGACGAACTCGCCTCCGTCCCCGTCTCCGCGCCCGAGGGGGCCCGTACCGCCTCCGGAGTGAGCTGCCTGCGCTTCCACTCCGCGGCGGGCACCGGCATCTGCCTCCAGGCGGTCAAGGGCGGGGTCCAGGACGGCTACCGGGCCGTCGTGCTCGACGCCCGACTGAAGGAGGTCTCGGCGCACCCGCTGGCCGGCATCCCGACCCGCGCCCGGGTCTCGCCCGGCGGGCACCTCGCCGCGTGGACCGTCTTCGTCGGCGGGGATTCGTACGCCGGTACGAACTTCTCTACGCGGACCTCGGTGCTCGACCTTCGCACGGGCAGGTACGACGCCTCCCTGGAGGACTTCACGATCCTCAAGGACGGCAAGGAGTACCGGAACGCAGACGTCAACTTCTGGGGGGTCACCTTCACCGCCGACGAGCAGGCGTTCTACGCGACCATGGCCACGGGCGGCCGCACCCACCTGATCCGCGGGGACCTGACCGCACGCACGGTGACCACCCTGCGCGAGAACGTGGAGTGCCCGTCGCTGGCACCCGACGGGAAGCGACTGGTCTTCAAGAAGCGGGTGGAGGGCCTGCCGGCCGAGGCCCCGTGGCGGCTGTACGCCCTGGACCTCGCCTCCGGAGCGGAGACCCCGCTCGCCGAGGAGCGCAGCGTGGACGACCAGGTCGTGTGGCTGGACGGGCGCACCGTCGCCTACTCGCTGCCCGGGGACTTCGGGGCCGACCTGTACACGGTGCCCGCGGACGGGAGCGGCGCCCCGGCCCGGCTCATGGCGTCGGCCCTCGCCCCCGCGTTCCTCGGGTGAGGAAGGCGGGGGCGGGAGACCGAAGGACCGTTACGCCGGAACCAGTGTCTTGCGCCTGCGCTTGCGCGGGGCCTTCGCCGAGAGCCTCAGCTCGATGATCGACCGGACGGTCGGCCACTCCTCGTCGAGGATCGAGTAGAAGGCGGTGCTGCGGACCGCGCCGTCCAGCCCCCGGGAATGGGCCCGGCGGACCCCTTCGCAGGTGAAGCCGAGACGCTCCATCGCGGCCCGCGAGCGGAGGTTGCGGGCGTCCGCGCGCAGTGAGATGCGTCGCACGCCCCAGGTCTCGAAGGCATGGCGGAGCATGAGCAGCTTCGCCTCGGTGTTGATGCCGGTGCCCTGGGCGCCCGGGGACAGCCAGGTATTGCCGATCTCGGCGGCATCGGGGATGGCCGTCGCCGGATCACCGAACGGGACACCCGGCACGGCGGGCCACACCAGCGGACCCTGCCAGTAGTCCAGTTCCAGGAACCGGGTGGAACCGACAACAAGGCCGTCCGCGGCTCTGACCACCGCGAACGGGAGCGATCGGCCCGCCGCCTGATCGGCGAGGGCGCGTTCGATGTACTCGTGGGACGCCTGCACCCCATGGGGTACGGGGGTGAAGGCGTAAGTCGTACGATCCTCGGCCCCGGCCAGGGCCAGAGCCTCGGTGTGGTGGGGGGCGAGGGGCTCGAGCCGCACGGAGCGGCCGGCGAGGAGTACGGGTACGGGCACGGAGCCTTCGGTCCTTCTGGGCGGTGGGGTGGTTGCACAGTGTGCGTCTCTGACGTCGCCCCCCGTGCAAAACACGGGTGAAAGGCAACGGGCTGTCAGGTGAACGCGAGTGGCTCAATGTAGCTCCTTAAAGTCCTCTCATGAACCCCCAATTTGGCAATGGCGTGAACGTCTTTTTCGATGACTTGGGTCCCCGGGGCGGAGCGCCCGTAATCCTGATCCACGGACATCCGTTCAACCGCACGATGTGGGCGCCCCAGACCGCCGCGCTGACGGCCGCCGGCTATCGGGTGATCACCCCTGACCTGCGAGGATACGGAGAAAGTCCGGTCGTTCCCGGCAAGGCGCTCCTGGCCGACCACGCGGACGACCTCGCCGCCCTGCTCGCCCGCCTCGGCATCGAACAAGTGGTCGTCGGTGGTGTGTCCATGGGCGGGCAGATCGCCATGGAGCTGCGGCTGCGCCACCCGGGTGTGGTACGGGCCCTCGTCCTCTGCGACACCTCGCCGGAACCGGAGACCGAGGACGGCGCGAAGTACCGCCGGGAGCTCGCGGAGCGGCTCCTCGCCGAGGGGATGGAGGGATATGCCGAAGAGGTCATCGACAAGATGCTGGCGCCTTACAACGTGACCGGCATGCCCGAGGCGGCCGCCCGGGTGAGCGCCATGATGTGCGCGACCGACCCCGAGGGCGCCGCCGCCGCCCTGCGCGGGAGGGCCGAGCGCCCCGACTACCGGCCCGTGCTCGCCGGGGCCGCGGAGCCCTGCCTGCTGCTGGTCGGCGCGGACGACGTCTACACCCCGGTCGCCGACGCCGAGGCCATGCACGCGTTGATGCCGCACTCGGTGCTCACGGTCGTCGACGGGGCCGGGCACCTGCCCGGGGTGGAGCGGCCGGAGGCCGTCAACCGGGCGCTGCTGGAGTTCCTCGCGGCACTGTGAGTGGCCCAAGATCCCAAGCCATGAATGGCTCTCCCGTGCGGGCCACACAGCTGATGGAATGACGGGGTGACGCTACGGATCCTGCCCCCGCCCGGGGCGCCGCGACGGCTCGCCGCGGCCCAGTTGAGCAACTCCGTCGGTGACGGCGCCTACTACGTGTGTTCGGCCCTGTACTTCACCCGCGTGGTCGGTCTCTCGCCCGCGCAGATCGGCCTCGGGTTGACCGTGGCCTGGGCCGTGGGCTCCGTCGCCGGCGTCCCGCTGGGGGCGCTCGCCGACCGGCGCGGGCCCCGGGGCACCTCGGCGGTACTGGCGGCCGCCACCGCGGCCTCGGTGCTCTCCTTCCTCTTCATCCGGTCCTTCTGGGGCTTCCTGGCGGCCGTGGTCGTCTACGCCACCGCCCAGTGCGGCCTCGGAGCCGCCCGCCAGGCGCTCCTCGCGGGAGTGGTCCCCGCGGAGCAGCGGACGGGGGTGCTGGCCCACCTCCAGTCGATGCTCAACGGCGGGCTGGCCCTGGGCGCGGCACTCGGCGGCCTGGCGCTGGGCGCGGACACCGAACGGGCCTACCTCGCGGTCTTCGTCCTGGACGCGGTGGGATTCCTCGGCTGCGCCGCCGTCCTGCTGACGCTGCCCGCCGTGGCCCCCGCCCCCGGGCGGGCGGCCGGGGAGCCCCGGCTGGCGGTGCTCCGCGACCGCCCGTACGCGCTGGTCACGCTGCTGAACGCGGTCCTGCTGCTGCGCATGCCGCTGCTCAGCCTCGCCGTGCCGCTGTGGATCGTGCAGCGCACGCACGCCCCCGGCTGGCTGGTGTCGGCGCTGTTCGTGCTCAACACCGTCGCCGTGATGCTCTTCCAGGTGCGCGTGGCCCGACCCGTGACCGACCTGGACGGCGCCCGGCGGGCGCTGCGGATCTCGGGGCTGGTGATGGCCGCCTCGTGCGCCGTGTTCGCCCTGTCGGCGCTGCCGGGGGCGGGCTGGGCGGCGGCCGGGCTGCTCGTGGCGGGCGCGGTGCTCCAGGTGGACGCGGAGATGCGGCAGTCCGCCGGGTCGTGGCAGATCGGCTTCTCCCTGGCGCCCGCTGACCGGATGGGCCAGTACCAGGGGTTCTTCGGCACCGGGGTGCCCGTGGCCCGCACCCTGGGGCCGCTGGTGCTGACCTCGCTCCTGCTGGTGTGGGGCATCCCGGGGTGGCTGCTGCTGGGCGCCCTGCTGCTGGCGGCCTCGTACGGGATGGGCCCGGCCGTGCGCGCGGCCGAGGCCGCCCGCGAGCGAGTCGGCAGCCCACTCCCCGAACGACTGGGCAGTCGCGCCTGAGATCATCCGGGCATGGAAGAGGTACTGCGCAGGCTCGCTTCCGTCGGGCCGTTCTTCACCGTGCCCCACGGGAGCCGGCCGCCCGGGGAGGGATTCCGGCCGCTCGACGAGCTGTACGGCGAGCGGCTGGAGCCGTACGTCGCCGAGGTCGGGCGGCGGATCGGCAGCGGGCCCGGGCGGGTGGCCGCCTCGACCGCCCAGCTCGGCATCGCCTCGCGGTTGTGGTCCATCGGGCTCGGCTGCGCCGCCCTGGCCGGGAGGGTGCCGGACCTGGCCCCCGACCGGGTGTGGTGGCGGCTGCCGTCGGCGGGCTCGCTGGAGCTGTGGCTGCCCGAGCCGGGGGAACTGCCGGCCGGGGCCCTCGGGGAGAACGTCCTCGGGAACCTGGCCGTGCTCGACGCGGGACTGCGGGAGCGGTTCGGGGTCTCGCCGAAGGTGCTGCGGGGCAACGCCGCGTCGGGACTGGTCGGGGCCCTGCGGGTCCTGCTCGACCGGGTACCGGGAGGCGCGGCGGTGGACCTGGCCGGCGACTTGCTCGGCGAGGGCGGGGCGCTCGCCGGGACGGGCACCTTCATCGACGAGGAAGGGCTCGGCGTGGCCTTCGTCCGACGCAGCTGCTGCCTCTACTACAAGGTGCCGGGCGGCGGGCTCTGCGGGGACTGCGTGCTGCGCACGAGGTAGCGCGGGCGCGGGAGCGGGCCATCGGGGAGGAGCGGGGCTGCTCCCCGATGGCCCGCGGGGCGGTGCTGTGGAACCGGTGGGACCAGTGGGACTAGAAGGTCAGGTTCCAGGAGTCGATCTTGCCGGTGTCGCCGCCGGCGTTGTCGTTGACCCGCAGCTTCCAGGTGCCGTTGGCGACCTCCGAGGAGGCGTTCACGGTGTAGACCTGGCTGATGTTGTCGGTGCTGCCGCCGGCCCGGTTGTGGACCGTGTACACGGTGCCGTCGGGGGCGATCAGGTCGACCTTCAGGTCGCCGATGTAGGTGTGCACGATGTTCACGCCCACCTTGAGGGTGGCCGGGGCGTTGCCCGTGACACCGCTGACGGCGATGGGGCTCTCCACGGTGGTGTTGTCGCCGATGGCGAAGTCACCCGTGTTCTCGAAGTACTTGCCGGGGGGCGGGGTGGACCCGACCGCCTTCAGGGCGTCGACCTGGCCCTCGCCGAAGAACCCGTTGTTGGCCGTGGTGCCCTTGCACCGGCTGTCCGACGGGCAGGCGGTGTCGTTGGCCTGGGTGGCCAGCTTCTCGCGGATCTGGGCCGGGGTGATGCCCGGGTTGGTGCTGGCGATGAGCGCGGCCACTCCGGTGACGTGCGGGCTGGCCATCGAGGTACCGCTCATGGTGGCGTAGGTGCCGCCAGGCGCGGTGGAGTAGACGTTGCTGCCCGGCGCGGAGACGTCGATGACGCCCTGACCGAAGTTGGAGAACGACGCCTTGGTGGTGCCGGTGCCGTTCGCCGCGACCGTGACCACGCCCGGGAGTTCGGTCGGGATGTCCAGGCAGGCGTTGGTGATGGTGCGGGTGACCGGCGTCGAGTCGTTCGGGCTCTCGGTGTCGGTCGTCTTGTTGGCCAGGTCGATGTTGGAGTTGCCGGCCGCCGCGACCTGGAGCGAACCCTTGCCCTCGGCGTACTCCTGGGCGCGCTTGACGCCCTCGATGATCGCGGCCTGGTCGAGGTTGTCCGGGCAGTTGAACTGCCACGGGTCCGTGTAATAGCTGTTGTTGGTGACCTTGAAGCCGTGGTCACCGGCCCACATGAACCCGCAGACGGTGTTCTCGGCGAAGAAGAGCGAGGAGCCGGGCTCGGCGATGCGCACCGAGGAGATCTTCACGCTCGGGGCCACGCCGACGACGCCCTTGCCGTTCTTGGCCGCGGCGACCGTACCGGCCACGTGGGTGCCGTGGGTGCCGACGTCGCGCCAGGCGCCCGTACGGGTGTCCGGCTTTCCGTAGGCGCAGGAGGCGGAGTCAGCCGCGTTGAAGTTCGGGGCCAGGTCCTGGTGCTGGTCGTCCACGCCGGTGTCCAGGATGCCGACCTTGACGGAGGGCGAACCGGTGGTGACGGCCCAGGCCTGGTCGGCCTTGATCTGGGTCATGTCGACGCGGGCCGGCTCGCCCGCGGGCGTGGCGGCCTGCGCCGGGTTGGCGGGAAGCGCCGGGTCGTAGGCGTCCGCCGGCACGTCCGAGGTACGGGTGGCGCCCACCTTCTGGACCCCGCTCACGCCGCGCATGGTCGTGGCGAAGGAGCCGGAGGTGGAGTGGGCCAGGACCACGCCGATGGCGTCGTAGTACTGGAAGACCGAGCCGCCGTTGGCCGCGACCGCGTTGCGGACCGCGGTGGTGTCACCGGGAGCGGTGATCACGAGGTAGGCGCGGGTGCCGGCAGCCCAGGTCGCACTCTGGGAAGTCGGCGCCGCGGCCTTGGGCGCCGCGGGTGCGGAGCCGGCCTTGGCGGGAGAGCCGGAAGGCGAGACGGGGGCGGTGCCGGCGAGCGCGGCGGGGGCCCCGAAAGCGAGTGCGGCGCCGAGGGTGGCGGCCAGCACGAGGGTACGTCGAGGTCGGCTGGATATGTGGGGTATCAATGCGTCCTCCGATGACGCGATGGTGCTGGTGGCACCTATCGCGTCGTACGAAACGAGTGGTGGACGCAAGATGTCAGACGCATGCCCCGGTATGGAAGTACCTTTTACAGCAGTACGGTTCGCACGCCGGTGGCTGAAATTCGACTATTTCAAGCGGTGTCGGAAGATGACGGGGCCGACCGGGCTGGGCACCGTGGGGGCGAACCCTGCCCGGCCGGCCCGTACGGGCGTGCCGGCTAGGCCGGAACGCCGTCCTTGGGACCGCCCGCCGGCTGCGGCACCGCGGCCACCGGCTCCCCGGTCACCGGCTCCGCGGCCGGGTCGCCCCGGTCCGCGGGGGTCGTCACGTGCGCGTCGTCGATGAGCGTGCTCTCGTCGAAGGGCAGCCGTCCCGCGAGGACTTCACCGGCCCGCGCGCGGTCGAACTCCTTCGTCCACGTCCCGATGAGCACCGTCGCGATGGCGTTGCCCGCGAAGTTGGTCAGCGCCCGCGCCTCGCTCATGAACCGGTCGATGCCCACGATCAGGCCGACTCCGTCGACGAGTTCCGGCCGGTGCGACTGGAGCCCGCCCGCCAGCGTGGCCAGACCCGCGCCGGTGACCCCGGCCGCGCCCTTCGAGGCGATGACCATGAAGAGCAGCAGCGAGATCTGCTCGCCCAGCGCGAGCGGCTTGCCCATCGCCTCGGCGATGAACAGCGAGGACATGGTCAGGTAGATCGCGGTCCCGTCCAGGTTGAAGGAGTACCCGGTCGGCACCGTGATCCCCGTGACGGGACGCGAGACGCCCAGGTGCTCCATCTTCGCGATCAGTCGCGGCAGCGCCGACTCCGACGAGGAGGTCGACAGGATCAGCAGGAACTCGCGGCCCAGGTAGCGCAGGAGGGCGAAGACGCTGACCCCCGTGCACACCCGCAGCAGCGTGCCCAGCACCACGAACACGAACAGCAGACAGGTCGTGTAGAAGCCGATCATGATGACGGCCAGGGATTTGAGCGCGTCCATGCCCGTCGCCCCGACGACGGCCGCGATCGCGCCGAAGGCACCCACCGGCGCCGCCCACATGATCATCGCGAGCACCCGGAACACCAGCTTCTGCACGTGCCCGATCCCGCGCAGCACCGGCTCGCCCGCCGAGCCCATGGCCTGCAGCGCGAACCCGCACAGCAGCGCCACCAGCAGCGTCTGCAGCACCTGCCCGCCGGTGAACGCGGACACCAGCGTGGTCGGGATGATCCCGAGCAGGAACTCCGGAGTGCTCTGCGCCCCGCCGGCCTTGGCCTGCGCCTCGCCCGCGTGCTTCACGGCCTCGGTCAGGTGCAGCCCACTGCCCGGTTCCAGGAGGTTCCCGACCAGCAGTCCGATCGCCAGCGCGACCGTGGACATCACCATGAAGTAGCCGAGGGCGAGCCCGCCCACCGCCCCCACCTTGGCGGCCTTGCGGACGGAGCCGATGCCCAGCACGATCGTGCAGAAGATCACCGGCGAGATCATCATCTTGATGAGGTTGACGAAGCCGGTGCCCAGCGGCTTGAGCTCCACGGCGACGCCGGGGGCGGCGAAGCCGACGACGATGCCGAGCAGCACCGCGGCGATCACCGCGATGTAGAGATAGTGCGTTCTGTCGCGCCTGGCGGCCACGATGCCTCCTGGTGGTGAAGTCGTTCCGGGAGACCATCGCCCAGCGCTGTGACCCCGGTCACCCTTGCGTTCATTGAGTTCACGACCCGGTGCACACTGAGCGCCATGTTCCGCTTCCCCCGGCCCCCGCGCAGCCTCGCCGGCCAGCTCTTCGCCATGCAGGTGCTGCTGGTCGCCGTGGTCGTCGCCGGGTGCGCCGTCTTCGCGTACGCCACCGCGCGCGGCCAGGCCGAGGACGCCGCCCGGCGCCAGGCCGGGGCCGTGGCCCACGCGGTCGCCGACTCTCCGTCCGTACGCGAGGCCGTACGGGGGGCCGCGAGCGGAACCGACCCCTCGGCCGCCCTCCAGCCGTACGCGGAGAAGGTCCGCACCGACTCCGGCGTGGACTTCGTGACGATCATGGCCCCCGACGGGCGGCGCTGGACCCACCCGGACCCGAGGCGCATCGGCGAGCCCTACCTCGGCAACACCGCCCCCGCCTTGCGGGGCGAGACCTTCGGCGAGACCTACACCGGCACCCTCGGCCCCTCCATCCGCGTGATCACCCCGGTCACCGACGGCGGCCGGATCGTCGGCCTCGTCAGCTCCGGGATCACCGTCCGGGCGATCAGCGACCGGCTCGCCGCGCAGCTCTCGGCGCTCGCCTGGGTCGCCGGCGGTGCGCTCGCCCTCGGGGGCCTGGGCACCTACGTGGTCAACGCCCGGTTGCGCCGTCACACGCACGGCATGAACGCGGCCGAGTTGAGCCGGATGTACGACTACCACCAGGCGGCCCTGCACGGGGTCCGCGAAGGGCTGTTGCTGCTCGACGGGCAGCGCAGGATCACCCTGATCAACGATGCCGGTCGCGAACTCCTGGGCCTGCTGGGCGAGATGACCGGCACGGCCGTCGCCGATCTGGGGCTGCCCGCACCCCTGACCGGCGCGCTGCTCGCCGACCGACCCCGGGTGGACGAGGTGCACCTGACCGCCGACCGGGTGCTCGTCGTCAACAGCTCGCCCGTGGCGGGCGGCGGCCGCCGCGGCACCGTCGTCACCTTGCGCGACCACACCGAACTCCAGGCGCTGACCGGCGAGCTGGACCAGGAACGGGGATTCACGCAGGCCCTGCGCTCCCAGGCCCACGAGGCGGCCAACCGGCTGCACACCGTGGTCTCGCTGATCGAACTCGGCCGCGCCGACGAGGCGGTGGAGTTCGCCACCGCCGAACTGGAGCTCGCGCAGGCGCTGACCGACCAGGTCATCGCCGCGGTCGGGGAGCCCGTGCTCGTCGCGTTGCTGCTGGGCAAGGCCGCCCAGGCGCACGAGCGGGGCGTGGAGCTGGTCGTCACGCCCGACAGTCGCAGCCTCGCCGAGGGGGGCGATCTGCCGCCGGCCCGCGACCTCGTCACCGTGCTGGGCAACCTCATCGACAACGCGGCCGACGCCGTCACCTGCGTCCCCGGCGCGCGGATCGCGGTGACCCTGCGGCCCGACGGGGACGAACTGCTGCTGCGGGTCGCCGACAACGGCCCCGGGCTGCCGGAGGGCGTCGACGTGTTCCGCCGGGGCTGGTCCGGCAAGGGGGAGGGGCGGGGCCTGGGTCTCGCGCTGGTGCGGCAGGTGGCGCAGCGGTACGGGGGTAGCGTGACCGCCGCCCAGGGCCCGGCCGGGGGAGCCGAGTTCACCGTACGGCTGCCGGCCCCGGGCGGTGCCCGGTGAGCGCGGGCGAGGTGCGGGTGCTGATCGTCGAGGACGACCCGGTGGCCGCCGACGCGCACGCGCTGTACGTCGGGCGGGTGCCCGGATTCACGGCGGTCGGGATCGCCCACTCGCTCGCCGAGGCCACCCGGCACCTGGAACGGACCCGGGTCGACCTGCTGCTGCTCGACCTCGCCCTGCCCGACGGGCACGGACTGCGCTTCGCGCGCGGGCTGCGGGCGGCCGGGCACCCCGTCGACGTGATCGCGGTGACCTCCGCCCGGGACCTGGCCGTGGTCCGCGAGAGCGTCTCCCTCGGTGTGGTCCAGTACGTACTGAAGCCCTTCGCCTTCCCGACCCTGCGCGAACGGCTCCTGCGCTACGCCGAGTTCCGCCAGACGGCGGGCGAGGCGGCGGGCCAGGACGACGTGGACCGGGCGATGGCCGCCCTGCGCGCACCCCGCCCGGCCCAGCTCCCCAAGGGGCTGAGCGCGCCGACCCTGGACCGGGTCGCCGCCCTGCTGAGGGCGGCGACCGAGGGGCTGACGGCTGCGGGGGCGGCCGAGGCGGCCGGGATCTCCCGGATCACCGCCCGCCGCTACCTGGAGCACCTGGTGGACACCGGTCGCGCGGACCGGACCCCCCGGTACGGCCAGGTCGGCCGCCCCGAACTGCACTACCGCTGGCTGGCGGCTCCTCAGGCGTCGAACGTGTAGAACTTCCGGTGGTCCAGCATGTCCGCCGGGGTGACGTCGTTCCACGGCCGCATGGTGTCGTGCAGGTCCACCACGTTCGGGGTCCCCGCCGCCGGCAGGTACGCGGACTGCGGGTGGAGGGCCTGCCAGTCGGCCCACAGCTTGTCCACGAAGGCGTGGTGCATCCAGAAGACCGGGTCGTTCGGGGACACCCCGGTCGACATCTGCCCGCCGACCCACACGTGCACCCGGTTGTGGAGGTTGGCGCCCCGCCAGCCCTCCAGGCTGTTGCGGAAGCCGCTCGAAGCGCTGTTCCAGGGGGCCGCGTCGTACAGGGGGATGGCCAGTACGGCGTCCACCTCCGCCCGCGTCGGCAGCTCGGCGACGCCGGTGCCGAGGGCCCGGCGCAGGTACGCGCGCCCGTCCACCCGTACGTTCACGGCCCACTTGCCGCCCGCGTGGGCGAACGGTCCGTCGAGCACCTGGCCGTCCCGGGCGCGGCCGGTGCCTCCGAGGAAGTCAGCGGCCCAGAGCGAGGAGCGCGAGGTGCGGTCGGCGGTCCAGTCCCAGTAGGGGATCGAGACGTTCTTGTCGACCTTCTGCAGCTCCGCCTCGAACTCCAGCAGGAAGCGGCGGTGCCAGGGCAGGAAGGACGGGGAGCGGTGACCGACGCGGTCGCCGGAGTCCGTGTCGGACATGATGAAGCCGTTGTGGGTGGTCACGAAGCGGTCGTACGTGCCGGTGCGCTTGAGCTCCAGCAGGGCCGCGGTGAAGGCGCGCTTCTCCTCGGCGGTGAGCACGGCCTGGTTCTTGCGGACGGTCATGCCGCACCCCCGAACGGGGCGAGCTCGGAGCCCTGGAGGTCGCGGACAGCGGCGCGGGCGAGGGAGAGCGGATCGGCGAAGGTCTCGTAGTGGTTGACCACGCTGATCCAGGTGCCGTCGGCGTTGCGCATCACGTGCAGTTCGCGGCCGTCTATCCGGACGGTCGGCAGCCCGGCGCCGTGGTGGCCGCCGTGGTGGCCGCCCCCGTCCTGGGTTATCCGGATGCGGCGGCCCTGGTAGACCTCTTCGGTGGCCGTGCCCGAGGTCGTCGGGGTGGTGGCCGGGGTGGCGTTCGCGGCGGTGGCCGCCACGCCCAACGCGGTGAGTGCGCCGGCAGTGGTGCCTGCCAAGGCCTGTCGGCGGGTGATCTTGTTCATGGCGGAAGAGGTATCAGGGCGAAGAAGGCCGATGGCCGATATCCGGACATCAGTGGATAAGTTGCCCATAGAACAAGTTGGATGATCTTCCCGTTCGGACCGGCTCCAGTGGCCCGAACGGGAAGACCTACGGGTAAAACCCTACTGGACGGTAAATCCTCCGGCCGAACCGGCGGGCCATGAAGAAGGTCACATCGCCGAGTCGGCCGGAAGCGGCGGTGCGCGCCGGCCGGCCGACGCCGAGATTCCTTGCCTTCTGTCCCATATAGTCCCGATATGCCTCTTCATGAGACGAAAGACGAAGGCGCACCCGACGCCGGGACGGATGTGTTCGCGTCCGCGCTGAGCAGCCAGATCCTCCCCAAGTACCGGATCCCGGAAGAGCACTCGCCCACCGAGGTGGTCTACCAACTCCTCCACAACGAGCTCCTCCTCGACGGCAACGCCGCCCAGAACCTGGCCACCTTCTGCACCACCTGGTCGGACGACGGCGTGCACCGCCTGATGAACGAGTGCCTCGACAAGAACATGATCGACAAGGACGAGTACCCGCAGACCGCCGAGATCGAGGCGCGCTGCGTCAACATCCTCGCCGACCTGTGGAACGCCCCCGCCGGAACCACCGCCACCGGCTGCTCCACCACCGGCTCCAGCGAGGCCGCCATGCTCGGCGGACTCGCCCTCAAGTTCCGCTGGCGCGAGCGCCGCCGCGCCCAGGGCCTGCCCGTCGACCGCCCCAACCTGGTGTGCGGCCCGGTCCAGATCTGCTGGGAGAAGTTCGCCCGCTACTTCGACGTCGAACTGCGCCCGGTCCCCCTGGAGCCCGGAGCCACCGGCCTGCGCGCCCACCAGCTCGCCGACTACGTGGACGAGAACACCATCGGCGTCGTCGCCATCATGGGCGTGACCTACACCTGCGACTACGAGCCCGTCGCCGAGTTCTCCGCCGCCCTCGACGCGATCCAGGCCGAGCACGGCTGGGACGTCCCCATCCACGTCGACGGCGCGAGCGGCGGCTTCGTCGCGCCCTTCCTCCACCCCGACGTGGTGTGGGACTTCCGGCTGCCGCGCGTGGCCTCGATCAACACCTCCGGGCACAAGTACGGACTCGCGCCCCTCGGCGTCGGCTGGATCGTGTGGCGCACCGCCGACCTGCTCCCCGCCGACCTCGTCTTCAACGTGGACTACCTCGGCGGCGACATGCCGACCTTCGCCCTCAACTTCTCCCGCCCCGGCGGCGAGGTCATCGCCCAGTACTACCTCTTCCTGCGCCTGGGCCGCGGCGGCTACCGGCGCGTCCAGCAGGCCTGCGCCGACACCGCCCAGTACCTCGCCGGCGAGATCGCCGCCATGGGCCCCTTCACCCTCCTCTACGACGGCCAGGGCGGCCTCCCCGCCGTCTCCTACACGCTCACCGACCCGGCGGGATCCCCCTTCACCCTGTACGACCTCTCCGACCGGCTGCGCATGCGCGGCTGGCAGGTGCCCTCGTACCCGCTGCCGCCCGCCCGCGACGACACCGTGATCCAGCGGGTGCTCATCCGGCACGGCGTGACCCGCGACCAGATCGCCCTCCTCGTCGCCGACCTGCGCCGGGCCGTCGAACACCTCACCGCCACGCCCCCGCCCGCACCCGCGGCCGAACCCCGGTCGGGCTTCCACCACTGAGGCCCCGTACCGGCGGCCGGGCCGCCCTCCAGGACGGCTACCAGCGCATGTCCAGCGCGTCGAGCGCCGCCACCCGCTCCGGGGTGAGCGAGCCCGCGCGGGAGCGCTGGTTGGCGATCCAGGCCCCCAGCCGCAACTCCTGGTCCCCGACGAGCTCCACGTGCTTGCGCGGCACCCTCAGGTGCCGCTCGCGCAGGTGGAACTGCCGCGCCGCCTCCAGGTGGTCCGCCCACGCCTCGGCGTGGCTGCGGCGCGGCGCCGGACGCTCCGCCTCGCTCGCCGGGGTCGCGCCGAGCGCGTGCTCCAGCAGCCAGCGCTGCGCCCACGACAGCCGCTCCCAGTTCAGCCGCTGGGCACGGACCCACACGCCCAGGTCCTCGCCCTGGACCAGCACCTCGCCCGGGGCGAGCGGCAACCGGCCGCCCGCGTCCAGGTGCGTCCGGGTCAGGTGGAAGGCGCGCTGCCAGGAGATCTCCCAGTCCGGGCACCAGGAGGCGTCGATGGCCTCCAGCGCCTCGCGCCGCTCCTGCGACAGCGCCCCCGGCCCCTCCCGACGGGCCGCCGCCCGCTGGTTCTTCACCCACACCCCGACCGGGGCGCCGCCCCAGGTGGCGTCCGCCGGCGGCAGCAGGTGCCCGTGCTCCGCCGCCCAGGCGCGGGCCGCCGAGAGCCCTTCCGCGAAGGCCACGTCGAAGTGGCTCCACACCATGCCCAGCGCGTCGAGCTCGGCCGCCCGCTCCCGGCCGAGCGCGCCCCTGCGGTAGGTGCGCCGTACGTCCGCGATCCACTGGCCGAGCGGGAACCGGGCGAGCCCGGGCGGCCAGGCCTCTTCGCCCGCCGGCGCCTTGAAGCCGAACGGGACCTTCAGGTCCCCGGCCGCGGCGGCGTAGATGCGGGCGGCCTCGACCCCGCGCCGCCAGTGCTCGTGCTCCGGGTTCAGGACGCGCAGCCGGACGAAGGCGGCCAGCAGCGCCGGATCCCGGGGCGTGGAGAAGCTCAACAGCCCCTCGGCGCCGCCGCCGGGGCCGCCCGGCGCCGCCGAGACGCCCTGGGTCCCGCCCGGCACCTGCGGCTGGGCCAGAGACTCCACGAGCCGGGTGTCGTGCGCGCGCAGCGCCTCCAGCAGCCGCGCCAGATCCCCGTACGCCCGGGAGGTCAGCATCTCCGCCGGGCTCTCGCCGGGCCCCAGCAGCACCGGCACCACCAGCGAGGCGACCTTCCCCTCCCCGGGGCGGACCCGCAGCGCCCGCCCGACGGCCTGGACCAGGTCGGGCATGGAGCCCCGTACGTCGGCCCAGAAGACGGAGTCGCACTCCTTGGTGTCCACCCCCTCGCCGAGCACCCGGACGCTGCCGAGGAACGCCTTCTCGGCGATCCGCGGATCGGCGAAGGCGCCCAGCACCCGCCGCCGGTGCGCGGCCGAGTGCTGCCCGCACAGCCAGTCCGCCCACACCCGACGGGGGTACACCGGGCGCGGGCTGCGGCTCGTCAGCCGCAGCCGCGCGGCCACCGCCGGCAGGCCGGCCGCGAACGCCTCGGCCTCCTTGGTCAGGTGGTGGAAGACCAGCGTCCGCCGGAACCCCTGGTGGACCGCGGCCTTCACGAGCGCCGTCTGCAGCGCGGCGAGCCGGGCCCCGCGCACCTCGTCCGAGCGCCCGTCACGGCCCATCAGCACGGCCGCCTGAAACCCCGGATCGGTCACGTCCACGCACACCACCCGGTACGGGGCGCAGATCCCCCGGTCGATGGCCTCGGACAGCGAGAGCGTGTAGCAGCGGGCTCCGAACGGCCCCCGCGGGTCGTCCTCCATCGAGGCGACCAGTTCGCCGCCCCCCTTGGCGCCGCTGCCGCCGCGCTCCTCTTCCTCGCTCTCCTCGCCGTCCTGCCAGACCCGTGGCGTGGCCGTCAGGTAGAGCCGGCGGAGCGCGGGGATCCGCGTGTTGTCGTGGACCACCGCCCAGGGCTTGCCGATCCGCCCGGAGGTGCGGTGCGCCTCGTCGACCACGACCAGGTCCCAGCCGGGCAGCCCCGCCAGGTGTGCCCGCTCGACGATGCCGAGACCGAGCGAGGCGTACGTGGCGAACACGGTCACCCGGTCCACCGAAGGGCCGCACCAGCGGGCCAGCTCCACCGGATCGGTGGTCGTGGGCACCCCCGCGTCCTCCCCGCGCAGCGAGCACACGGCGAGGGAGCGCCCGGTGCGGCCGCCGTCCCGCCAGGCCGCGGCCGTCTGCACCAGCAGGTCCAGCGAGGGCACCAGTACGAGGACCCGCCCGGCCCGCAACTCCTCGGCCGAGCGGACGGCGACGAGGGACTTCCCCGACCCCGTCGCCATGATCACCTGGGTGCGCAGCCCGGCCTCCGGGACCCGGCCACCGGCGGGCAGCTCCAAGGCCCGCACCACCGCGTCGACGGCCTCACGCTGGTGCGGGCGCAGCTGCTTCCTCGCCACCTGCCTCACCCCACCCCTGTGATCTGCTGATTCGTCTCCAGCTCCTATCCTGCCCTGATTTTGACGCACGCGCCGCGAGGTGCGTGACACGGCTCACACCAGAGAGCGTCAAGTCCGGTCGGCTTCTCTTGTCCCATGGACATGAACGAGACCAAGAACGTACTGCTGGCCGGGGCGAGCGGAGTCCTGGGACGCCACATCACCGAGGCGCTCACCCGCGACGGATACACGGTGGTCGGCCTCGGCCGGGGCGCGGGCGCCGACGTCCGGGCCGACCTGATGGACCGTGACGGGCTGCTGCGCGCGGTCGACGGCCTCAAGGTCGACACCGTCGTGCACGCCGCGACCGCCCTGCGCGAGGCCCCGATGCGGCACAAGGACGTGTTCGCCACCGACGACCTGCGGCTCACCGGCACCAAGTACCTGATGGAGGCCGCCCGCATCGTCGGCGCCCGCCGAGTCATCTCCGAGTCGATGGTCTTCGGCTACGGCTACCGCGACTTCGGCGACCACGTCATCACCGAGGAGGCCGACCCCTACGCTCCGATCGGCGACCCGGCCGTGGAACGCCACCTCGAAGGGATGCGGGTCAAGGAGCAACTGATCCTCGGCGACCCGGACATCGAGGGGATCGCGCTGCGCTTCGGCCTCTTCTACGGCGCCGGCGGCACCGAATCGTTCGTCGAGCTGCTGCGCAAGCGGAAGATCCCCGCGGTCGCCGACCAGGGCAGGGTGCTGCCGTGGGTCGACCTCGCCGACGCCGGCCGCGCCGTGGCCCTCGCCGTCGAAGGCGGCCGCGCGGGGGAGGCGTACAACATCGTCGACGACACCCCGATGGGCTTCGGCGGGTACGTGAAGAAGGTCGCCGAGGCCTTCGGGACCCCGAAGCCGCTGACCGTGCCCGCCTGGCTGATGCGCCCCGTCTCCTACGTCCACCGGGTCGTCAACACGAACATGCGCGTCTCCAACGCCAAGGCGAGGGCCGGTCTCGGATGGGCGCCGAGCCACCCCGGATGCACCGAAACCCTGCGGGCGCTCGCGGCGAAGTGAGCCGGAAAGCGAGACGGACGCCGGCCGGACCTTGATCGTCCGGCCGGGTGGTGCCACCGTGTCGATCATGACTGACCCCTTCGAGGAGCACCGGCGCCTGCTGTTCGCGGCCGCCTACCGCATGCTGGGCAGCGTCGCCGACGCCGAGGACATCGTGCAGGACGCCTGGCTGGCCTGGCACCGCGCCGACCGGGCGTCCGTCGCGAACCCCAGGGCGTACCTGGTGCGCACCGTCACCAACCTCAGCCTCAACCGGCTGGGGTCGGCCCGCGTCGTCCGCGAGGCGTACGTGGGGCCCTGGCTCCCCGAACCCCTCCTCACCACGCCCGACATAGCGGAGGAGGCCGAACTGGCCGACAGCGTCTCGATGGCGGTCCTGGTCGTCCTGGAAACCCTGAACCCCACCGAGCGGGCCGTGTTCGTGCTCCGCGAGGTGTTCGGCTACTCCTACGCGGAGATCGCCGAGGTCGTCGGGAAGTCCGAGGCGGCCGTCGGCCAATGCGCGCACCGGGCCCGCGAGCACGTACGCACCCGCCGCCCCCGCTTCACCGCCGACGCAGCCGAACAGCGCGCGATCGCCGAGAAGTTCCGCGCCGCGTGCGCAGGCGGAGACCTCGGCGAGGTGCTCGCGCTCCTCGCCCCCGACGTCGTCTCCTGGTCGGACGGCGGCGGCGTCGTCACGGCCGCCCGCCGCCCGCTGCACGGCCCGGACCACGTCGCCCGCTGGTTCCTCGGCGTCCTGGCCAAACCCGAGGTCCAGGGCGTCGAGATGCACCCCGCCGAGATCAACGGCGAGCCGGGCCTGCTGCTGGTGTACGGCGGCGTGAACGCCGGCGCCCTCACCTTCGACGCCGCCGACGGCCGGATCACCGGGCTGCGCCTCGCCCTCAACCCGGAGAAACTGCGCGGTATCCAGGCCTGAGGCCCGCGGCTACCGGGCGCCGAAGTTCTGCGTCCACCAGGGTCCGCCCGCACCCTGGTGGATGCCCACCCCGATGTCCTTGAAGGAGCAGTTGAGGATGTTCGCCCGGTGGCCCGGGCTGTTCATCCAGGAGTCCATGACCGACTTCGCCGTCTGCTGGCCCCGCGCGATGTTCTCCCCGTAGGTCGACCAGCGGTACCCGGCAGCGGTCGTCCGGTCGCCCGGGTCCTTGCCGTCGGGGTTGGTGTGGTCGAAGAAGTTCCGCGCCGCCATGTCGTCGGAGTGCCCCTGGGCGGCCGCCCGCAGCTGCGAGTCCTCCTTCAGCGGGCCGCAGCCGGCCGCCGCCCGCTCGGAGTTCACCAGGGCTATCACCTGCCCGGCCATGCCCTGCGGAGCCGGCGCCGGCGGGGGAGCGGAGGTCTTCTTGGCCGGGGAGGCCGAGGTCTTCGCCGGGGTGGGGCTCGGGCTCGGGCTCGCCGAGGCGGACGCCGAAGCCGAGGGGGAGGGCGAAGCCGAGGCGGAGGCCGACGGGGAGGGCAGCGCGGCGGCGGACTCGGTCGCCGAGAGCGCGGCCAGCGGGGCGGGCGCGTCCGCGTCCTTCTCGCCGCCGGAACCGGGAAGCGTGCCCAGGTACACCAGGCCGCCGCCCGCCACGCACGCCGCGATCACCGCGGCGCCGACGACCCGGCGGCGCTGCCGGCGCCGCTTGCGCAGCCGGCCCCGACCGCCGTCCCCCGTACCGCCGTCTCCCGTACCGCCGGCCGTGGCGCCCACCTGGGCGAGCTCGCCCGGGCCCGCGTCGTAGGCGGCGGCGGTGGGGGCGAAACCGGTCGCCCCGGCCGTACGGGTCCACGCGAGCAGCGCCGCCGAAAGCGGTACGAGCGCCAGCCCGGCCAGCAGCCCCTCCGCCGGGACCAGACCGCTCCACAGCCCGGAGCACCGGACGCACTCGCGCGCGTGGCGGGCTATTCGCTTGCGCCACAGCGCGGACGGCTCCCCGTCCCAGGTCCCCACCACGGCCCGCAGTTCCTCGCACCGCGGCTGTGCGTCCAGCGCCCGCTCGACCACCCGCGCCGACTCCAACTGGGCCTTCATCCGCTGCACCCGCACCGCCGCGTGCTGCGTCGGCAGTTCCAGGGCGGTGGCCACCTCGGCCCGGGTCAGCTCCCCGGCGCACTCCAGCCACCACAGCGACAGCAGCGCCCGGTCGTCGGGCTCCAGCCAGCGCGTGGCGCGGGCCGTCTCGCGCCGCTGGCCCGACAGGTTCAGGCGCGCGACGGTCAGGTCGACGAAGTCGGCCCCCGGGTCGGCCACGTCGTCGGCCGCGTCCAGGGCGGCACTCTGGCCGAAGCCGCTCTGCCGGTCCTGCCAGTGCGCCCGGACCCGGTTCATCGCGATCGCCACCAGCCAGGACCGGAAGCTGTCGTCCGAGCGCAGGCCGCCGAGCCCGTCGAGGGCGCGCAGCATGGTGTCCTGGACCACGTCGTCCACGTCGACGGACCCGTTCAGGGCCCGCCCGACGATGTTGTAGACCAGCGGCAGATGGGTGGCGACGAGCTCGTCCTGCGCCCGCGGATCGCCCGCGCGGGCCGCTGCCACCAGCGCTGCCGTCTGCTGAGTACTCATGTGATGTCCCTGTCCGTACCGGCGGTCGATGATGCCCAATACCTGGGAGACCGTCGAGAGGGGCCCCGATAACAGTTATCCGGAATCTTTTTTCTCCCGACATCCAGGAACCGCCAAAAGGTGCAAATGGGCTAAATCGCCCAATCAACTCCCTTCCTGTCATATGACCCTTGAGGCTGTGTCAGCGGCAATCGTGCGAGGCATAATCGGACCCGTAGCTTCCGGAAGTAGTGGATCCATGGGGGCACGGACCGATCCCCCAGGCGGACTTCCGCACCGACCGACCCCCAAGGCCCTCGTAGATGCCCCTGCCCAGCCGCCCCCGCCTCGCGGCCCTGCTCGCCGCGATCACCGTCGGCGTCGCCGGGACGACGGCCTGGGCCTACGGACACGTGACCGGTCGACAGGCGGACGGCCCTGAGGCGTTCGTCACACCGAGCGTGACCCAGGGCTCCGCGCTCCAGGTCGTCGCACACCCCGACGACGACCTCTTCTTCATGAACCCCGACCTGAGCCGCTCCATATCGACGGGCATCAAGGTCACCACCGTCTACCTGACCTCCGGCGAGTCCGACGGCAGGAACGAGGCCCACAGCCCGCACCTCCAGGACGCCGCCGGCCCCGCCGACCGCGCCGCCTACGCCGAGGCCCGGCAGAACGGCATACGGGCCGCATACGCGGAAATGGCCACCGGCGAACGCACCAGCGCCTGGCGGCGCAGGTCCATACCCACCGCCGGCGGGGGCAGCGCCGAGGTCGACGTGCTCGTCGCCAGGCCCGAGGTCAACCTGGTGTGGATGCAGCTCCGTGAGGCCCGCAGCATCTCCGGGGACAACCCGGACAGCCTGCGCGGACTGTGGGACGGCAAAGTGCCCGCTCTGGGGGCGCAGCTGACCTCCGGGACGCCGGTCAAGCCCTGGTTCTCGTACACCAAGGACCAGGCGGTGGCAGCCATCGCGGACGTGTTCGCGCGGTACGAGCCGACCACGATACGGACGCAGGACCCGACCCCCGGCAGGACCGCGGCCGGCACCTTCCTCGACCACCAGGACCACGTGTACGGCGCCCGCTTCGTGCAGGCGGCCGCCGAGCGCTACGCGAAGTCCGCGGACCGGCCGCACTTCTCGCTCCAGAACTACGTGAGCTACCCGAACAGCTCGCTGCCCCCGACGCTCGACCCGCAGGCCGCCGAGGAGAAGCTCGGCTACCTCAAGACCTACGCCTGGATGGACCACCAGGACTGGTGCGGCAGCCCCGCCGGCTGCGGAGACCGCAAGACCGCGACCCGGCCCACCGGCGCGGGCTGGAGCCAGACCATCCGCTACAGCCGGGGCGACGGCACGTCCTGGCTGACCGAAGGCCCCACGGGCCGGCTGTGGGCCTTCGCGGTACTGGACGGCCGGATGGCGTACTGGTCGCGCACCGGCGCGCAGGCCCCCTGGCAGGGCCCCCGGTTCCTTCCCGGCACCGGCCCCGGCACCGTCGTCGACGCCGGTGCCAAGGCAGTGCGGCTGCCCGACGGCAGGATCGCCGTGTTCGCCACCCGCACGACCCTGGGCACGACGCCCCAGGACTACGGCAGGGACGTCGTGTACGCCGTCCAGGCCGCGGCCGGCGGGACGTTCGGCCCGTGGCGCTCCCTGGGCACCCCCGACACCGCCGACATATCCGGCACCTCGGCCATCGGCGGGCCGGCGGTCGCGGTCGATCCGGCGGGCCGGATGACGGTGTACGTACGCGATTCCGCGCGCACGCTGCGCGCCCGGACGCAGGAGGCCGCGGGCGGCTCGTTCGGAGCCTGGGAGGAACTGGGCGGCGCCGGCCTCCAGGGCGATCCGGTCACCGCGACCGACGGGTCGGGGCGGCGGCACGTGTACGCGGCGACCACCGGGTCCGTCCTGGCCTGGGTACGGCCGGCAGCGGGCGACCCGGGCGACCCGGTCGAGGGCCCGTTCGCGACCGGACTGCCGCAGACCACGGGCGTGCTCACGGCGAGCCCGGAAGGCGCCGGCGTCCGGCTGTTCTTCCGCCGGCCCGGCACGGGCAACATCGGTACGAGCCTGGCCGGCCCGGGCGAACCCGCGCCGGAGTTCTCCCCGGTCGCCGAGGAGGGCGGTCTGGGCGGTTACGGCGCGGTCGGCGTCGCGGGCCATCTGCTCGTGGGCCGTGCGGACTCGGGTACGGCCGGAGCGGCGGTCACGGACGGTCCGCGCTCCTGGCAGCAGTCCCAGATGCTCTACACGGGGGCACCGGCGGCCGTGGCCGAAGCGTCCGGAACGACCGTCGCGGCGGTCCTCGGCCTGGACGCCGAACTCCACCTCGTCAGCGAGCCCCCGCCGGCCGAGCAGCACGGCGGCCGCACCTCCTCCCCGTGGCACAGGGCGGTCCCGCCCCGGCCGCAGGCGCAGGACGGGAGCGCCGATCGCACCGTCGCCGGGGGACCCCCGCTGCGGTGACGGTCTAGGACCGCAGGGGCGGTGTCGGGAGGGCGCCGTCGTCGAGCGCGACCAGGGAGAGGACCAGGAGCGAGCCGGTCCACGCCAGGGGTGCCACCGACGAGGGCCTGCCCTCCCGGTCGACCTTCTCGGGGAGTTCGCCGAGCGTGTTCCGCTTGGCGAGGAGCCATTCCAGGACCTTCCCGGCTTCCGCCGGCCTCCCCGTGCCGGCCCGGGCGAGGGCGAAGAGCGAGGTGCTCGGCGTCCAGGCGTTCCCACCCCAGGGCGCCGTCGGGTCGTTTCCGGGAGTGAGGCCCCCCTGGGGCAGGAGCAGGGCCTCGTACGTGGCGTCGAGCGCGCGGGGCAGGTCGGCCGGGGCCGCGTTGAAGGGCGGCGCCATGAAGGTGACCGCGCTGTCGCGGCCGTGCAGGCCGTCGACGGTGCGCTGGTACCCCAGCGGGGCGAAGCTCCTCGCGATCCCGGCGGAGAGCCGCTGCGCGGCGCCGGACCAGCGTGCCGCGTCGACCGGCCGGTCCAGCTCCCGGGCGAGGTCCGCGGCGGCGTTGAGCCCGGCGAGCAGGGGCGCCGCCGTTCCGATGTTCGTCGTGGTCGTCATCAGCTCCCAGTAGTCCGGCGAGGCCGGGGGCAGCCCGTCCTTTCCCAGGGAGGCCGCCGCGCGGTCGGCCGCCTTGCGGATCATCGGGTAGAGGGTCTCCAGCCGGGCGTGGCGGGTGTTCCGCGGCGCCGTCCGGTACCACTGCCAGGTCGCCCAGGGGACCCAGCCGTTGGCGTCGAGCTGCCACCGCCTGCCGTCCGGCGGACCGGAGCCGTCGAGTTTCGTCCGCGCGTCCCAGGTACCGTCCCTCCGCTGGGTCGCGACGCTGTAGCGCAGGATCCGGTAGGCCTCGGCCTCGTGGCCGGTGTGGGCGAACGCGGCGGAGGCGAAGGCGGCGTCGCGCGGCCAGGAGTACATCCAGCCGGGTGTCCACCCCGCCGCCAAGGCCCCGTTGGGCCGGAGCAGGGCGCGCATGGACAGCAGGGCCCGCTCGGCCGCCGCGCGCTGTGCCGGTGACCTGCCCGGCACCCGGCCGGCGGCCAGCCAGGCGCGGCTCCGCTCGATCTGCCGCCAGGCCTCCGGATCGCCGGCGGGGACCATGACCGAGGCCGTCCGGTCGGCGGGCACGTACCGCCACCGGCCCGACGGCAGCCGCAGCACGTTGCTCCGCTCGACGTACCGCGCGTCCTTGGCGAGTGGCGCCGTGATGCCCTCGACGACGGTCGCGCTGGCCAGGAGGCCGACCGTGGGGGCGGCGAGGAGCGACAGCGGCGCGTAGCCGCCCTCGGCCTCACCGTGGCTCTGGTGTCCCAGGGCCCTGACGAAGAACACCTGCCGCTTCTCGGCGGCGGGCCGGGCCACGGGGATCGCCGCGACGCACACGGGAAGCACGACGCTCGCGAGGGCCGCGGTGACGACCACCCAGCGAACCAGCGGGACAGCAGGCACGACCGCTCCTTCCGCAGGGCTCTCCCCGGCCTCCGGCTCTTCCGGCCTCCGGTCGTTCCGGCCTCCGGCCCTTCCGGGCACGCGGCCCCCCGGAAGGCCCATCGTCGGGCAGGAGCGCTCGGCCCGCCACGACATGACCGCCGCCCGGGTGATCGGGCCGGGCCCGGATGCCGGTCGGCGGCGGACTGTGCACATTGGTGTGATCGGGCCCGCCCTGAGGTGACCGCCGTCGGCAGGCACACCGGCCGTCGGCCCGGCCGGGAGCCGTCGTTGCGGAGGACTGCCGAATGATCACTGCTCCGACCGAGAGCGGGACCGAGGACGAGGACGGGGGCCGCCAGGGGCATTCCTCCGTGGCGGGCCGGGAGAGCGGCCGACGCCACCTCGTCCGCACGATGCTGCGGGGCGCCGGCGCGACCGTGCTCGCCGCGGCCGGAGCCCTGGTCGCCGTGGGGTGCTTCCTCGGGCTCTACCTGCGGCCCACCTCCGATGACTGGTGCGCCGCCTGGAAGGCCCGTGACCTGGGCGTCCTCGGCATCACATCCGACTTCTACATGACCCAGAACGGCCGGATCGCCAACGCCTTCCTGAGCGGCGTCGTCTACGGCGGGGGACTCGGCGGGGGACTCGGCGGGATCAAGATCCTCCCGACCGTCATCACGATCGCCTTCACGGTCGGTCTGGTCCTGCTGGGGAGCCGGTTCGTCCGCCTCCTCGGCGGAAGACCCGGGGTCGTGACGCTGACCGCCTGCGCCCTGGTGATCCAGGCGGTGCTCTACTTCGCCGGCACGCGCAGCTACCAGGTCCTGCTGTGGGCTCCCGCCACGATTTCCCACACGATCCCGAGCGTCATCGGAGTGTGGGCCTTCCTGCTGGCCATCTGGACCATCCGCAGTCCCCGTCCCGGCGCACGCGCGACCGGTTTCGCCGCGGCGTTCGTCATCGGGTTCGCGCTCGGCACCCTGAGCGAGCCGTTCGCGCTCGTCAGCGGTCTCCTCGCGGCGGGAGCGGGGCTGCTGGCGCTGCCCCGCCTGGGGTTGGCACGGACCTGGCGCCCGTTCACCTGGTGCCTGCTCTGGTGCTCCGGGCTCCTCTGCGGCCTGATCGTGCTCTACACGTCACCCGGCGCCCGATGGCGCCGCGCCCAGCAGCCCGAGAAGGAGTCCCCGCTCTCCCCGGGCGAACTCCGGGCGACCTTCCAGGACTGGTTGAACATGTGGGAGTCCGTGACCGGGCAGTGGGCCTACCTCGGTGCCGTCGCCGTGGGCGTCCTCCTCGGTCTGGCGGCGGGGCTGCGCGTCCCGGCCACGCGGCTCGGCCGGCACGATCGGATCCGCGCCGTGCCGCGGGCCACACTGGTCGCGGCGCTGTTGCTCCCGGTGCCGGTGGTGGTGCTGGGCTCGTTCGCGGTGGTGCTGGGCCTGCGCAGCGGCTACGGCCCGAGCGGCTGGACGTACGCCCGTACATGGACGAACTACCTCGTACCGATGGAACTGGCGCTGTGTGCCTACGGTGCGCTGCTCGGGGCGTGGGCCCGCAGGCTCCCGGCACGCGGCCGGACCGCCACGCTCGCCCTGCCCGCCGGCATCGTGGCCGCCGGCGGCCTCGCGCTGGCGGCACTGGCCGCGCTCGTCCCGAGCGTCCAGCAGCTCACCACCACCACGGTGACGCGCGCCGCGGCCTGGGACGCCCAGAACTCCCGCATCCGGAACCAGGCCGCACGCGGCGCCACCGACATCGGATACCGCCCCCTGCACATCGGAAGCCTGGCCGAGCCCTTCTACACGTCCGTCTACGACAAGGACTGGGTCGCCGCGTGCGTGTCGAAGTGGTACGGAATCGAGCGCATCCACCGCCTCTGACGGATCGTCCGGGTAGGGTCTAGACCACATCGTTCTCGCACGACGATACGGCGTTCCCCCGCGTGGAACGCAGGGGAGGGATCCTTGTCCTGCCACCCTTACGAGGTGTTGGCCGCCCAGCGCCTGCTCCCGGTGCTGCGCCACGCCGACGCCGACGAAGCCGTACGAGCCACCCGCGCCCTGCTCGCCGCCGGATGCCGGGCCGTGGAACTGACCACCACCACACCGGGCTGGGCCGAGGCCCTCACCCGTACGGTCCCGCTCGTCGACGCCCACGGCCGCCCCGCCCTCATGGGCGTCGGCACCGTCACCACGGCCGCGCAGGCCGAGACGGCCCTGGACGCGGGCGCCGCCTTCCTGATCTCCCCGTACCCGGCTCCCGAAGTCCGCGGAGTCGCCGCCCGCCGCGGAGCCGTGTTCGTCGAGGGCGGGTTCACCCCCGGCGAGATCGCCGCCGCGGTCCGGTCCTCGGGAGCCGCGAAGGTGTTCCCGGCGCACGTGGGCGGTCCGGGGTTCATCCGTTCCCTCAGGGCCGTCCTCCCCGGCGCGGTGATCATCCCGACCGGCGGGATCGGGCCCGCCGAGGTCGACGAGTGGATCGCCGCGGGGGCCAGCGCCGTCGGCGTCGGCGGCGCGCTGCCCGCCGATCCGGGGGAGCTGGCGGCCCTGTTCGCGGGCACGGCCGGGCCGTGCCGCGCGGACTGCCCAAGCTGCTCGGACCGCTCCGGTCGCTCGGAGGGGCGGTGAGCGGCGGCGGGCGCGGTGGCTACGACGTCCTGGTCCTCGGGGAGGTGCTCGTCGAGATCCACGCCGACACCGCCCTGCGGGAGGCCGCGGACGGCACCCCGGCCCGTATCTCCTACTCCGGGGACGCCCTCAACGCGGCCGCCGCGGCGGCCGCCGCCGGGGCCCGGACCGCGCTGCTCGCCGTGGTCGGCGACGACGAGCTCAGCGTGCCGCTGCTGCGGGGGGCCGCCGAACTCGGCGTCGACGTCTCCCACGTACGCCGCGCCCCGCGCCCCAATGGCGCGTACCTGCTCTCCGCCGACCCTGACGGCGAGCGCGAGTTCGTCTACTGGCGCACTGGCAGCGCCGGTTCCACCCTGGCGCCCGAGCACGTCGAATCCTGGCGCACGCTGCTCTCCGGCTGCCGGGCGCTCGTCACCAGCGGCATCACCGGAGCCCTCTCACCCACCAGCCGCCGGGCCGTACTGGCCGCCGCCCGCCTGGTGCACGGGGCCGGCGGACACCTCTCGTACGACCCCAACTTCCGCCCCCGGCTGACCGGTCGGGCCGAGGCGCGCGAGCTCCTCGCCCGGATCGCGCCGCTGACCGGGCTGCTCAAGACCTCCTGCCCGGCCGACGCGCTGGCCCTGGTCGGCACGGACGACCCGCCCACGGCCGCCGCACGCTACCGTGCGCTCGGCGCCCGGGCGGTCGCCGTCACCGCGGGAGCCGGTGGACTACTGCTCGACGACGGCGTCGCGGCCCGCCACCACCCCGTGCCGTCCAACCCGGCTCCCGTCGACGCGACCGGAGCCGGGGACTGCTTCACCGGGACCGCCACCGCCCGCCTCGCCCTCGGCGACGCCCTCGATGACGCGGTGGCCTACGGCATCGCCGCCGCGTCCCTCTCCGTCTCGGGCCGCGGGGGCACCGGGCGGGTGCCCGCCTTCGCGGAGACGGTGGCCCTGGCCGCTACGAGGGGCGGGCCTCCAGCGCCGAGATCTCCTCGGCCGTGAGGCGCAGGGCACCCGCGGAGACGTTCTCGACGAGGTGGTCGGGATTTCCGGTGCCGGGGATCGCCAGCACGTGCGGGCCCCGGTGCAGGGTCCACGCCAGCCGCAGCTGGGCGACGGACACGCCGCGGGCCTCGGCGGCGGCGCGCAGCCGCCCGCCGTCGTCCGCCACCGATCCGGCTTCCTTGCCGGTGCCGGCGATCGCGAAGAACGGGACGAAGGCGATGCCCTCCTTCCCGCACAGCTCGACGAGGGCGTGGTCCTCGGCGGGCGAATCGATTCCGTACGGGTTCTGCACGCACACCACCGGCGCGATGGACCGGGCCTCCACCAGGTGGTGGGCGCGCACGTTGGAGATGCCGAGGTGCCTGACGAGCCCGGCCGTGCGGAGGTCGGCGAGGGCGCCGAAGTGCTCGGCGAGCGAGTCCTCGGCCGCCGAGCCCGGCAGGCGCAGGTTGACCACGTCGAGGTGGTCCCGGCCCAGCTGGCGCAGGTTCTCCTCCACCTGCCCCCGCAACTGCCCTGGCGTGGCCCAGTGGAAGGCGCCGGACGGATCGCGTCCGGGTCCGACCTTCGTGGCGATGACGAGGTCGTCGGCGTAGGGGCCGAGCGCCCGGTTGATCAGCTCGTTGGCGGAGCGGAGGCTGGAGAAGTAGAACGAGGCGGTGTCGATGTGGTTCACGCCGAGTTCGACGGCGAGGCGCAGCACCCCGATCGCCCGGTCCCGGTCGCCGGCGGGCGCGTTGGTCCTCAGTGCGGGGCCGTCCTGCGTCAGCCGCATCGCGCCGAAGCCGATGCGGTTGACGGTCAGGTCGCCGAGCCCCCAGGTGCCGGCGGCGTCCGCGCTGATCATGTCAGTAGTCATCCCTGGACCGTACCGGCTCGGGTTCGGCGACCCATCCGGCGGCCAGGACCAGCCGCGACGTGCGGTGCACGGCCACGAAACCGAAGGGCCGGTCGTACCGGACGCCCACCCGCCTCGCCCGGTACCGCAGCCGCGGCATGGCGCAACCCGCGACCGCCGCGAACGCGGTGACGGCGGCGGCCTCGAAGCCCTCCGCGTGGAAGCGGGCCAGTGCCGACTGCCGGGCCGCCTCGACGGCCAGCGGCCGCGGACCGATCCCGGGGAAGTGCCCGCTACTGTCGTCGCTCGCCGTCTCCAGCCCGAACAGCCCGGCGCGTTCGAGGAGGTCGTGCTCGGCGCGCACCTCGAAGGCGACCGTCTTGATCGTCAGCAGAGGCTCGGGGGTCTCGGCCCGCTCGGTGCGGACGGTCAGCCCGGGAGCGGCGGTCCCCTCGGGCAGCAGGCTCGCGCCCGTCGACGCGACAGCCCGGGTGACCACGTCGATCCCGGTGCCCAGCACCGCCCCCGGGCCCGCCTCGGGCTCGCCCAGCACGAGGTGGACGTCCACCCCGGCGCTGCCGACCACTTCGAGCACGGTGACCGGGCCCTGCGGTCCCCGGGCCACCGAGACCCGGTCCAGCAGGGTGGTGGTGCGGTGCAGCACGGGCAGTTCGCGCCCGGCCCAGGGGCCTTGGTCGGTGGTGCCCTGGAACTCGTGGAACGGCCGTATCCACCGCAGCCGAAGCGCCAGCGCCGAAGCCAGCACCAGCAGGGTCTCCTCGGTCACCTGCACCGGCATGCGCTCGATCAGCCCACCGGTGCGGTCCGACGCCCACGCGTCCAACGCCTCGCGGTCGCGGTCCGCGTCCCCCGTCAGGGCGCCCCGGGTCCCGGGCGGGAGCTGCGCCGACCAGCGTTCCTCCAATGGGAACTCCGCCCCCGTCCACAGCCCCGTCGCCGCCTGGAGGCCCCGTACGTCGTCGAGCGCGGCCAGCAGCTCGCGCGCGGCACCGGCCGCGGATCCGGCGGACATGCCGAGGGCCCCGGCCAGTTCCTCACGGGCCGCACCGCCCGCGCCGTCCGCAAGCAGTGCCAGCAGCGGCCAGACCCCCGCCGCCGTGAACACCGTGCCCCGCTCGCTGCCCGTGTCCTGCGCGGCCCACCGCCTCGTGAGCCGGTTGACCGCCCGCACCGTCGAGTTCCTCATGCGGGGGAGGGTACGTGGAAGGACGCCGCCGGGCCGGGTCCTTTTCCGCGGCCCGGCGGCGCCGGTCAGTGGCCGCGCAGCCCGCGGTCGACGGCCGTCATCAGCTCGCCGTCCGCGGTGTCCGCGTCCAGCGACCAGAACATCGCCCCGCCCAGGCCGTGTTCGCGGACGTAGCCCGCCTTGGTGCGGAGCACCCGCGGGTCGTCGTACGTCCACAGGGTGCTGCCGTCGAAGAGCCAGGCGTGCCCGCCGCGCCGGTCCCGGTAGACCTCGTACGTCCCCGAACCGGCAAGCTTCTTCAGCGCCTTGTAGTCCTCGTACCCCGCCGACCAGGTGGCCGGCGCGGGACCGGTGGCAGGCTGCCCCATGCCGTCTCCGCCGCCGCTCACACCCGTCCAGCCCTGCCCGTAGAACGGCATGCCCATCACCAGCTTCTGCGCGGGAGCACCGCGCCGCCGCCAGGCGTCCACGGTGCCGTCGACGCTGAAGTCGCCCCGGGCGTACAGCGCGGACTGCTGGGCGGTGCGCGGCTCACCCGACACGTGGAAGTCGTAACCCTGGAGGTTCACGAAGTCCAGGTCCCGCATGATCCGGCGGACGTCGAAGCCCGCGTCGATCTTGGCGGGTGCCGTCGGCACGAAGGCCGTCAGTTCGTACGCCGACTTCCGCTTCCGGTCGCGCGCGTACGCGTCGAGCTGCGTGCGGAACTCCCGGACGAGGGCGGCGAAGTTCTCCTTGTCCTCGGGTCGGAACTTGGTGTCGGTGTCCCCGGCCGAGCCGGGCCACTCCCAGTCGAGGTCGATCCCGTCGAACACGCCGGCGGCAGCGCCCGCGCCGCCGCGGGTGCCGTCCTGCGGGAGGTTGCCCTTGATGTACAGGTCGATGCACGACTCGACGAAGGCCCTGCGGGACGCCGCCGTCAGCGCGGCGTCCGAGAAGTGCGTGGACCAGCTCCAACCGCCCAGGGAGATCAGCACCTTGAGGCCGGGGTGCTTGGCCTTGAGCTCGCGCAACTGGTTGAAGTTGCCCGCGAGCGGCTGATCCCAGGTGTCGGCGACCCCGTCGACGGAGTTCGCGGCGTCGAGCGGGCGCACGTAGTCGGCCCAGGCGTCCGCTTCACCGGGCACGTTCCCGGTGAAGCACTTGCCCTCCGGACTGACGTTGCCGAAGGCGTAGTTGACGTGGGTCAGCTTGCCGGCGGAGCCGTTCGCCTCCAGGTCCTGGACCTGGAAGTCCCGCCCGTAGACCCCCCATTGGGTGAAGTAGCCGACCTTCTTGTAGGCGCGGTCGTGACCGCCGTCGGCCTGCGCGGCGCCGGCGGCGGGCGCGAGGGCGGTCAGCAGGGAGAGGGAACAGACGGCGACGGCCAGTCTGCCGAGCATGCTGCGGCGCATGGGCTTCCTTTGCGGAGGCGGGAGTGAGGAACGTGCGCGTGCGCGGTGCATGCCGGAAGCTATTGGTCTGGACCAGAGCGCGTCAAGGGTGTCGACGCCTCCCGACCCCGATCGCCGCGCCGGACCCCACCGGCCGACGCCGTCGTCGGGCCGGCCGTCCCGCGGGGTGGACATTCGGCCAATTCGTTGGATCTCCGGAGCGGTCCGTGCGATGGTTGGTCTCGCCGAAGGGGCGTAGCTCAGCTGGTCAGAGCGCTGGTCTCCAAAACCAGATGTCGCAGGTTCGAATCCTGCCGCCCCTGCCATGCCGAACAGGTGATGCAGTGTCAAAGGCCCGGGTCAGAGCAGTCTGAACCCGGGCCTTCCTGTTTCCGGACAATGCCGCCGCCGTACGGCGCGGGCGGCGAGGTGGAGGGGGCCCGGACATGGCTCCGCCCGTCGGTCGCTGTCCCCGAAGGGCCGACGGGCGGGATTCGAGTAGCTGCCGCAGCCACGGGGCAATCGCTCGAATGTGATGGTCCGACCGTACTGCCGACCACTGACAACGCCGGGGCGATCCGAGGCCCGATTCGAACGTTCGTGCGTTCGTACGTTACGTCTGCCTCGCATCTCGCCTGGCTCCGCTCCCTGGAGGCGGTACGGCCCGACGACCGCGAGCGCACCCGGGACGGATCCGGGACGAGGAGGAGCGGAATCCGTGCCGCCTGCGCCGTCCCGATGCCCGGCTCGGCGTGCTGGACCGACCGGCTCGGCCCAGGCTGGAGGTATGGCCGATCACGTCTACGTCGTTGTCCACCCCGTCGTCGCCGGTGGCCGTTCCGTGGTGGCGCACGTCCATGCCGAGGACCAGGCCCTCGGGATCGCGCACACCTTCACCGGAGTCATCGACCTCCTCCGCGCGGCCGGACTGGAGACCGCCGACGGCCGGCCACCCATCCGGTGGCTCGGCGGCGGCCCGGAGGAGTGGGGCGTCTGAGCCATGGACCACGCGCCGATCCTCGTGCACCGGATCTCCGCGACGGGCGGACGTCGGGTCGTGATCCGCATCCGCGGCGTCGACACCGTCCTCGGCGTCGCCCACTCCGACCGTGATCTGATCGAGTTCCTCAGACGCCTTGAGGTACCGGACCCGGAGGAGCTGGTCCTCGGCGACTCCGAGGTCATCGCCTGGCAGGGCGGCCGGCCGCACGTGTACGAGGACGACCACGATGCGTGACCGCTCCACGACGGCGTGACCGTCACCGGGCGTGGGCTGCCAGGCGCGCGACGGCCCTCCCGGGGGGAGGGACGGGAGGGGCGTCGCTCGGGATGGCCCCTGGCCGGGGCGTCACCCCCGCTCGTCTTGCTCCCAACGCGCAAGGATCTCGGCCACGCGCGGGTACCGCTCGAGTAGCTCGGCGTCCGTCAGATCCATTCCGGCTGCCCCCAAGATCGCGGCAGTGCCGACCGGCAGTGCCCGTTCTCTGGTGCGGTACTCGTCGGTCACAGGACCTCCAGCGTTCGTTCGGCTGAGGCGCCTACGATCCGCTTGGCACATGCCTCCGTCAACCCCTGCGGACGGAGTCGTTCCAGATGGAGCGCAAAACGTCCCCCATTCGTTCACGTCAAGGTCCGAGTTCCTCCTGTCACCGCTGCAAACCGAGGGTGCGGGTCAGTCGTCGACGAGCCTCCAAGCCGCCTGTGCCACCTCTTGGCGGGTCAGCCGCCACACCTGCTCTTCTCCCGTCCCGGCCGTGCCCCCGCGCTCTGCGGGCCGGCGCAGGAGCTCGGTGAAGCCGAGCCGGGCCGGGACCGCGCCGCTCGCGCGGTTGGCCGGGTCGTGGACGACCTCGACGTGGTCGACGCCCGGAAGGCGGAAGGCCTCGTCGACGAGAGCGCGCGCGGCCCGGGTCGCCACGCCGCGGCCGGTGGCGGCGGGGTGCAGCCAGTACCCCAGCTCGCGCCGGTTCTCCGGAGCACCCTCACGCCGGAACAGCTGACAGGCGCCGACGATGGCCCCGCCCAGCACGATGGCGTAGGTGAACTCCCGCCCGCCCTCCCAGGCTTCGTGGCGTCGCCCCAGGAACTCGGCGGTCCTGGAACGGCTGTGGTCGGCGACGAACGACATCCACGGGCCCAAGTGCTCCAGCGACTCCTCGATGACCCTGTCCAACTCCGGGAGGTCCGCCTCCCGGTCGAAACGACGGAGGGTCAGATCACCCAGTTCGATCACCTGCCGCGGAAGGTCCATGTGCGGAGCATCGACCCCGCAAACCCGCGATGGCAAAGGGATTTGGCCTGCCCCGTCATGTGCCGTCGCCGGCAGTTCCCGTGATCGTCGGGGCCGGTCCGGCCGGCAGGAGTTCCACGGCGAGCGCCACGGCCCCTTCGGCGGTGTCCATCGGATGTCTTACGGTTCGGGTCCACGGCCACAGTGTGACGCTCGGGCCTGCCGACTACGAGGGCCAGTCGACGATGCCGTCACGCACGACCAGCGGCTCCGCCCGGCGTGATTCATGGAACCGGGTCCACCCGAGGTCCACACTGCCGTCGAAGCCTCGCTGGTGGTCGGCGGCCTTGCTCGCCAGCCAGCCGAGGAGCTGACCGGTGAGATCGAACTCGTCGGGGTGGATCTCCTGCCGACTGGTCAGAGCCCAGGTGCCGCGCGAGGTCCGCTCTCGGCGAGCGAGGACGGAGACGAGCGCGCCTTCCACCTTCCAGGCCTCGCCGTGATGGCCCAGAAGGGGGTGAGGATCGTCTTCGACGACGAGTTCGCCGTCCTGGTCCACGCCCACGAACGGAAACTCGGCCACGATCCGGAGGACCCCGGGCTTGGGGCCGAGCCCGAGATGCCATCGGAGCTCGGCGAGCTCCTCCTCGGGCAACTCGTCGCGCAGGTCCAGAGTGAGCATGAGCTCGAATATGTCAGCCATGGTCGCCCACGCTAAGGCCCGCCCCCGACATTCGGGCCGAGTACGGTGGGGCAGGATGCTCGGCATGACGACTTGAAGAGCACCGGCCGGGCACTGGCACTGGCGGAAGACCGCGACCTGGGACACGGTCCCCGATGGGGATCGTCGAGTCTGCGCCGCCTGCGGAACGTCCGTACGCTCCTATCGGTACCGCTTCCATCCGCCCGAGTCCTGGATGTTCGAGCGCTGCATCGGGCTGTCCTGGTGTTCCGGTTGCAGGATCTACACCAGCAGCCTGGTGTTCGTCCCACGGCAACACGCCCTGGTCGACGCCCTCGCCGCGCTTCCTCCCGAGCAGGCCGAGCGGATTCGGCGTTCGGAAACGAGGCTGATCGACTTCCTGGACCGTCAGGCACGCGGCGGCCGAGGTCCCTGCGGTTGAACGTGGGCCTGAGCCCTGCGGGTTCAACGATGCGGGGGAGCGGCGAGGACCGCTGGACGGTCAGCCGAGCGGTGGCCAGGGGCCCGCGAGCAGCCGTTCGGCCTCCGCTGTGATCGCTCGGGCCCACTGCTCGCGGGTGCCGCCGCGCCGCGCCTCCCAGTTGTCGTACTCGTACACGTCGTCGGCCAGGGGCTTGAGCGCCTCCGGTCGGCCCAGCGCATCCCAACCCTCGTAGGTGATCAGATCACCGCCGGCGCCCGGGGTCGTGCTCCCGTTCACGATCAACCGCAGCCACCAGCGCACGAGTTCCCAGCGGGCCGCCTCCCGGGGGATGTCGGTGTCATCCGGGGGAAGGCCCTCGGGCAGCCCCAGCTCCGTCAGTACCCGTTCGAAGAGCGCGTCGGCGCGCTCGTGTTCGGTGCGCGTCAGGCCGGCCAGCAGCGGAAGCGACTCCGTCTCGACGTCGAGTACCAGGGCCGCGAGCCCGGCCTCGATCAGTTGGTGCGGGTGGTGCGGGCGACCGATCAGACGCTCCAGCGCGAGCATCCGCAGGTACTCGACGGCCTCCTGCGCGCTGACGGCGTAGGGGATGTGCGGGGTGGGCGCGGTGACGTCGATGCCCGGACCGGCCTCGACGAAGTACGACCAGAAGTCGACGGTAGCGCGGGCCGGGACGCCGCTCGACCGGCCGGTGAACTCGCGGCGTACGTAGTCTGCGAGGTCGTTCCCGTAGAAGATGATGTCGGTCTGGTGGACGGACAGTACGGGGTGTCCCCACTCGCCCGCCGTGCCGGGCAGGTAGCGGTGGCCGAAGACGGGTACCAACTGCGGTACCGTCGCCAACTCGCGGCGTGCGACCTCCAGCGGATGGGAAGTGATCGCCTGCCTCGGTGGCCAGGCGGGGTGCCAGAAGCCGTTGTGCTCGACGTCGAAGAGCACGCCCTCGACCGGCCGGGCGAGCCACTCGGCCAGGTCCTCCGGGTCACCGTCGCGCCAGTCGGGCCAACCCGGTGACCCGTGCGGGAGCCCGGCGGCGAGGAAGACCCTGTGGTCCGCCGAGAAGGCGAAGCCGAACCGGGCCTCGACCGCGTCGAGTTCCCGCTCGTCGAGCCCCGGCCCGATGTCGGCTCCCAGCACGCTCTGGAGGCTCCTGGCGACTTCCGGAGTCAGCGGTGCGGGTGGCTGTGCGGTCATCTCGGGAGCATAGCGACCGGTACGCGGTCGCTACGGGGCCGCTCACCGGCCATCCCGTGACGGGCCCGGGCGTCCGAAGCCGTCAGCCGTCAGCCGTCAGCGAGTGCGCGCCGTGCCCGCCCCGGGTCCGGCCGGGGTCAGGACGGCGGACGCGAGGTGGTCGCGGAACCAGCGGTGGGCCGGGTCGGCGGAGTTGCGGGGGTGCCAGGCCATCCCGAGGTGGAGGGGTTCCAGGTCGAGGGGGACGGGGAACGTCCGCAGGCCCATGGCCGAGACGGTGTCGGGGAGCCAGCCGGCCAGGCTCAGCGCGACGAGGTCGGTCTCCCGGGCGAGCATCATCGCGCTCGTGTGGCTGGGTACGACGACCGCGGTGCGGCGGCGCAGTCCGAGCTCCGCCAGGGCGGTGTCGATGGGCCCGAGGCGCTTGCCGAGCCGGGAGATGCCGATGTGGTCGGCTTCGGCGAAGCGGCGGGCGTCGATCCGCCCGTCGAAGAGGGGGTGCCCGCTGCGGGCGATGCCGACCAGCGGCATCCGGGTGAGCTGCCGGGTCAGGATCTCCGGGTCCAGGTGTCCCAGGACGCCCAGTTCCACGTCCACCGAGCCCTGCCGCAGCCCCGGGCCGCCCTCCATCGCCTCCGGCAGGAAGACGACATCGACTCGCGGGGCTTCCGCGTGGATCCGTTCGGTGAGGCCGCCGGCCACGCCCGCCAGCAGCAGGTCGGTGGCCTGCACCGTGAAGGTGCGCTGGAGGTGGACGGCGTCGAACCCGGCGCCGGGCCGCAGCACGTTGTCGCATCCGCGGAGCAACGAGGCGACCTCCTCGCGGAGTTCGGTGGCGCGCGGGGTCGGAACCAGGCCCTGGCCGGCCCGGACGAGCAGCGGGTCGCCGACGGTGCGGCGGAGGCGGGCCAGGGTGCGGCTGACCGCCGCCGGCGACGTGCCGAGGCGCTCGGCGGCGCGGGTCACGCTGTTGTCCTGGAGCAGGGCGTCCAGGACGCGCAGCAGGTTGAGATCCATCGGCGAACAACTCCTGAACTGCATCTTTGCGTCTTAGACAATGATTGGGTGCCCATCTTTGCATTGCTGCCGCATCCGTCGACACCGGAGAGTGAAGACGTCCGCCAAGACATCCGCGAAGACGCCCGCGAAGACGCGTGGCGCATCCGCTTCGCCCCGTTCAAGGAGCCCCTGTGCAGCAGTCCCCCCGTACCGGCCGGGAAGGCGACGTACTCGCCGTCGTCAGTCAGAGCGGCCCGACGGTCTCGTTCTTCGACGCCGTGTCGGACCGACACCTCGGCGACGTACAAGTCCCCTCCGAACCCCACGAGTTGTGCTACGACCCGACGCAGCGACTGCTGTGGTGCACGCTCACCTACCACTCGGGCTACTACCACGCGAACGGCGGCCGCCGTACCGAGCTGGCCGTCATCGATCCCGACAGCCGTCGCATCGTCGAGATCGTCGACCTCGCCCCGGAACACGGGCCGCACGGGTTGGCACTGGACAGCGCGCGCGGCCGGCTCTACGTCAGCGTGGAAAGCGGCCGGGACCGACCCGGCGGTGTCGTGGTCCTCGACACCCGGACCCGCCGGCCCCTGGGCAGGATCGACACGGACGCGCCCGGCCCGCACTGGTTCGCGATCGATCCGGCGGGGCGGACGGGGTACGCCACCAACAAGGAAGCGCCGTTCGTGTCCGTCGTGGACCTCGAACGGGGCGTCCTCACCGCCAAGGTCGAGGTGCCGGGCAGCGAGGGACTCGCCGTCTCACCCGACGGTGCGCACGCCTTCGTCGCCGCGCCGTACGGCAACTTCTCCGGCAGTCCCGAGGAGCGTCCGGCCGCCGGCATCCGCGTCATCGACCCCCGGACGGCGTCCGTCGTCGACACCCTGCCCACGGAGAACGTCGTCCTCCCGGTGCACCTGACGTCGACGGGCAAACTCCTCGCGGGCGAGCTGCGCATGACGGCCGAGCCGGGGGCACGCCTCGGCCGCCACGCACCGGGCCGACTCGCCGTGTTCTGCGCCGACACGCGCAAGCCGCTGGGCGAGGTCGAGGTCGGACTCTTCCCGCTGACCATCACCTCGTCCCCGGACGGTCGGCTCGGCTACGTGGCCTGCGTCATCTCCTCCACCGTCGACATCGTCGACCTGGAAACGCTGGAGCGCCTGGCCCGCCTGGACGTCGCCAAGCTCGGCGAGGCCGGCGCGCACGGGATGGCGTACGTTCCGCGCAGCGCCTGACGTGGTCGTGGGCCGGGAAGCCCGCTGTCAGAGGGGTGTGTCAGAGTCGGCACATGATCGAGATCGTGGTGAAGACGGAGAACGAGGAGCGACACGTCCGCGTGTCCGCCGAGGAGTTGGGCGCCCTCGTCCGGCGCATCGGCGGTGACGACGACCGGTTCCTGGTGGTCCAGCGGATACCCGACCTGCCGGACGTCTTCGCCCAGGTCTGGCACGAGGCAGGTGGCGATGGCGGCGACGGCGAGGGCGACGGCGACGGCAACTACACGTTGGAATACCGTGACGGGGCCGCCGACCGGCACTTCCAGGCGACGGTCGACGGTCCCGAGGCCGTGATCTCGGCGCTCGCCGGCTGGGCCCGTCAGGAGCCGGGATGGGACGACGGGCCCGCCTGGTCGCTGCTGGACATGGGCGCCGTCCGGGAGGTGCCGCCGCTCGACCTCGACGAAGAAGAGCGCGAGGAGCTGGAGGAACACGTCCGCGAGGTGTTGATCGGCGGCTACTCGTCCCGCTCCGAACTGGCCGAGCTCGCCGAGGACTACCTGGTCACGGGGGACCATCGGCCCGTCTCGCCCGAGCAGGCGGAGGCGCTGGTGGACAGGTTGTGGCTGGAGCGGGTCGCGGAGCAGGCCGGTTGGGAGGGCGAGACGGACCCCGAGCGGCTGACCCGCGCGTTCACCGCGCTGGAGGAGGCCGGCATCACCGCCCGGGAGAACTTCACCTGTTGCGGCAGCTGCGGCCAGTCCGAGATCGAGGATGAGGGCGGGCCCGACGCCCGCGGCTACGTCTACTTCCACACCCAGTGCACTGACTCCGCCGCGGCCGGCCACGGCCTGATGCTGTTCTACGGCGGCTTCGACGACTCGTCCGAGACCACCGTGGCCGTCGGCCACGAGGTCGTGGCCGCCCTCGAAGCCGCCGGCCTCCACACCGAGTGGGACGGCGACCCCGGCCGCGCGATCACCGTCACCCGCCTGGACTGGCGCCGCCGCCTGGTCGGCTAGGGCGTCTCGTCCCGATCGGCGGAGCATCGCCCCGAGGGGCACTCCGCACCCCGGAAAAGAATCTTCGAGGAGGATGTCGAGAACCCGGAGTCGGCTCCGTCCCAGGTGTGAGCGCGGCCAGAATGGACGCGTCGCAACGGATCGAGGAGAACCGTCATGGCCAAGTACCTGCTGCTCAAGCACTACCGCGGCGCCCCGGCCCCGGGCAACGACGTCCCCATGGATCACTGGACCCCGCAGGAGGTTTCCGCCCACATCCAGTACATGCGCGACTTCGCCGCGAAACTGGAGGAGACGGGTGAATTCGTCGACGCGCAGGCGCTCGCTCCGGAGGGCACCTGGGTCCGGTACGACGGTGAGGGGCGCCCGCCCGTCACCGACGGCCCGTTTGCCGAGACCAAGGACCTCATCGCCGGCTGGATGGTGATCGACGTGGACACCCACGACCGGGCCCTGGAGCTCGCCGCCGAGCTGTCGGCGGCCCCCGGCGCCGGCGGCCGGCCCATCCACGAGTGGCTGGAGCTGCGTCCCTTCATGGCCGAGCCGCCCACGATCACGGAGTGACCGACCCCCGATGACCGCCCCCACGCCCGACTCCCGCCCCGCCCAGGACCCCGCGGTCCCGGGCGGGGCGCGGCCGTCCGCGTCACTGCCCGAGTCACCGTCCGCGTCAGCGTCCGCGCCGCCGTCCGCCGTCGACGAGGCCCTGCTGCGGGAGCTCACCCCGGCCGTCCTCGGCATCCTCGTCCGGCGCGGAGCCGACTTCGCGGCGGCCGAGGACGCGGTTCAGGACGCCCTCGTCGACGCCCTCCGCGTCTGGCCCGCCGACCCGCCCCGCGACCCGCGGGGCTGGCTCGTCACCGCCGCCTGGCGCCGCTTCCTCGACGCGACCCGCGCCGACACCGCCCGCCGGCGCCGAGAGGACCTCGTCGACCGCGAACCGGAGCCGGGCCCCGCGTCCGATGCCGACGACACCCTCGGCCTCTACTTCCTGTGCGCGCACCCGGACCTCTCCCCGTCCTCGGCCGTCGCCCTCACGCTGCGGGCCGTCGGAGGCCTCACCACCCGCCAGATCGCCCGCGCCTACCTGGTGCCCGAGGCGACCATGGCGCAGCGGATCAGCCGCGCCAAGCGGACCGTCTCCGGCGTCCGGCTCGACCGGCCCGGCGACGTCGCCACCGTCCTGCGCGTCCTCTACCTCGTCTTCAACGAGGGCTACTCGGGGGACGTGGACCTTGCCGCGGAGGCCATTCGCCTCACCCGCCGGCTCTCCGCGTCCGTCGACCACCCGGAGCCAGCCGGCCTGCTCGCGCTGATGCTCCTGCACCACGCCCGCCGCCCGGCCCGCACCGCCCCCGACGGCAGCCTCGTCCCCCTCGCCGAACAGGACCGCAGCCGCTGGGACACGGCCGCCATCGCCGAGGGCATCGGAATCCTGCACGGCGCTCTGGCCCGCGACCGGCTCGGCGAGTACCAGGCCCAGGCCGCCATCGCGGCGCTCCACGCCGACGCCCGCACCGCCGAGGAGACCGACTGGCCGCAGATCGTGGAGTGGTACGACGAACTCGTCGCCCTCACCGACAGCCCCGTCGCCCGTCTCAACCGGGCCGTCGCCCTCGGCGAGGCCGACGGGCCGCGCGTCGGCCTCGCCGCCCTGGCCGAACTCGACCCGGACCTGCCCCGCTACACCGCCGTCAACGCCTGGCTCCACGACCGAAACGGCGACCGCGCCGAAGCGGCCCGCCTCTACGCGGAAGCCGCCCACCAGGCCCCGACCCTGGCCGAACGCACCCACCTCACCCGCCAGGCGGCCCGCCTCAACGCGGAGCCACCGGCCACCCCGTGAAGCAGACCGAGGCAGGCAGGCCGTGTGCTCCGGCACCGTCGCTGGTATCAGCCGTGGGTGGGGAGCACCTGGTAGCAGTGGCCGGCGTACGCCTCGAAGCCGGTGTCAGGGCCGACCACACCGTCGGGCGACAGGCCGAAGTCGTGCTGCAGCTGCTGCAGTGCCCCCAGCGCGGCCGGGCCGAACTTGCCGTCCTGCGAGACGAGGTCGGCGGTCGTCTGACGGTCGGTGCGCGCGTGGTCGACGCCGACCTGCACGCAGTAGGCCGTGATGCCGCTCGCGCCGTATCGGATGGACGGTGCTCCCGGCTTCGCGCCGGCGGTGCCGACCGCGAGCAGCGCGGCGGAAACCGTGGCCACCGTGCTGACCGACAGGGCGCGCTCGCGTATCGACATGTGTCCCCCGTGAAAGTGTCGTCGGCGGGCAGCCGCCGCCAAAAGGTGGCGGTGGATCAAGAACGGGAGCGGGCGTTCCTGAAGACGCCGCAGTAGCCCCCTACCCCTACGGCTTCCCGGAGGCATACGGCTCCGGCGCTACGGCCGGGCGAGGACCGGGGCGACTGCGGTCGTAGGGTTCGGGATCATGACGAGGACCACGCCACCGCGCCCGCTCGACGTCGAGGGGCTCTTCCCCGCGCTCGCCGCCCACCGCGGCACCACCACCCGGCTGCACCCGCGGCCGGGCAGCCCCGACGCGTCGGTGAGCTCCGTGGGCGGGCCGATGCTCTGGCCTGCGGACGAGCCGTGGCCGGTGTGCACCGATCCGCATCCCCACGGGCGCGGCCGACGCCCCGCGGACATCCGCCGAGAGCGTCGGCTGTTGACCGACGCGTGGGCCCGGAACCCGGACTCCGGCCCCACGGACGAGGAGAGGCGACTCCTGGAGGAGCTCAGGCGCACGCACCGGGTGGAGGGGGAGAACGGGGAGACGGACCCGCTCCCGATGATCGCCGTGGCCCAGCTGTACCGCCGGGACGTACCCGACCTGCTCGCCGGCCCGGAGGACCACGATCTGCTCCAGGTGTTCTGGTGCCCCTTCGACGCGCACGGCGACAACCGGACCGGAATGCTGCTGGACCTGCGCTGGCGCCGCTCGTGGGAGGTCGTCGAGACGATGGCGCAGCCGCCCGTGCCGGAGGTCGTGGGTTTCGAGGGCTACGTACCCGAGCCGTGCGTGCTGCACCCCGAGCAAGTGGTCACGTACCCCTTCGCGGGGCTGCTGCCCGAAGAGCTGTGCGCCCGGATCGACGCCAGGGAAGAGGCCCTCGAAGAGGAGGCCGAGGAAGCAGAGGCGGAGGAATGGGACTGGCCGACCTACCAGTTCGACTTGTCCATCCCGCCCGGCTGGCGCGCCGGGGGCTACGCGTCGTGGAACCTGACCGACGCGTCCGCCGTGGACTGCCCGGCCTGCTCGGCCCCGATGGAGCTGCTGCTGACCATCGACAGCAAGGAGTGGGACGGCGGAAGCGGCAGCTGGATGCCGCTGGAGGAACGGGATCCGGCCATCGGAAAGGACAGCGAGCCCACCCGGGTCACGGTGGGCCGTTGGGGCAAGCTGAACGTCTTCGCCTGCCCCGTCGACCCGGGGCATCCGCATCTCAGGAGCATCCAGTAGCCGCTGTTCGGGAGGCGGACCTGCAGACCTCAGGCGCACCCTCGCCAAGGCTCCCGACGGCCGAGGTCGAGGGGCGATGGCGGACCTCCCCGGCCGACGACGGCAGCTGACCCACGGTTGGCCGACCTGCGGCGCCGACCTCGGCGGGGCTGACCTGACCGGCTCCTGGTTCGACCACGCGGACCTGCGTGGGGCGGACTTGAACGCAGGGAGGCCCGAGACGTGGACGCGTACCGCTCACGCGGGTTCCCGCCTGAGCGGCGTGATCGTGGCTGCAGGCCTTCCGCCGAGAGCTTCTGCCGGCAGTGAGGCCCGATGGCGCCCTTCCGGCCGACGGCGGCGACGTTGCCAGGTGTCGGCCCCCATGTGCGGCCTGCCCATGCGATCGCGCAGCCCGCCCTGGAGGAGCCGGTGCCGTTCGAGGTCGGCGTAGAGCCAATCCGCTGATAGCACCACACGATATTCGGGAAATGCCCTGGTTTGATCCGAAAATGCGTCAGAGTTCGATCATGCTGTCGGTCCTGATCGTTCCTTCGTTTCCGGTTGGCAAGGAGTAGGTGGATGAACGGAAGGCGCGCAGTGCGTCTTGGTCCACTCCCGCGGCGGCAGAAGTGGCTGGGCGCCGGGGCCGCCGCCGCACTCGCCCTCGTGTGTGTCGGGATGGCGGGGCCGCCTGCGGTTGCGGCTCCACAGGCGGGCGCGTACGGGGGTACCGCCGATGTGCTGGGCGGCGGTGACTGCAAACCGGGGGCGAAGCCCTCGCGACCCCACGAGAAGCCCCGAGGCCCTGCGCCTCGCGGCGATCAGGGCCGTTGCCCCGACGGCACCGGGCCCACGGGCCCGCAGGGCCCGACCGGTTCGGTCGGCGCCACGGGCCCCAGGGGGCCGGCGGGTGAGACCGGTCCGATGGGCCCCTCCGGCGCGGTGGGCCCCGCAGGCGCCACGGGTCCTGTCGGGCCAACGGGTCCCGCCGGTCCGACGGGACCAACGGGCGACACCGGCGCGACGGGCCCACACGGCGACAGCGGCTCCGTCGGCCCGGAGGGCCCGACCGGCGCAACGGGTGACGGCGGCGCCACGGGTCCCACCGGTCCCACAGGTGAGACGGGCTCCACTGGCTCCACCGGAGCCACGGGTCCCACGGGTCCCACGGGCGCGACCGGTGCTTCCGGTTCTGCCGGCCAGATCGGCCCCACGGGAGCTGCCGGAGCAATCGGCAACACGGGCGCCACGGGAGATGCGGGCCCTACAGGGGCCACCGGGGCCACGGGTCCCACCGGCCCCTCGGGCACTGCCGGGGTAACCGGTGACACCGGGGCGACGGGCGCAACAGGCGCCACCGGAGCAACGGGAACCACCGGGCCGACGGGCGCAATCGGAGCTACCGGAGCAATTGGCGATACCGGGGCGACCGGCGTAACTGGCGACACCGGGGCGACTGGAGCAACAGGCGGCTCTGGAGCCACTGGCGCAACTGGAGTATCCGGAGTGACGGGGGCGACCGGGGCGACTGGCGAGACCGGAGCTGCTGGGGCAACGGGCGACACCGGAGCCACGGGAGCGAGTGGCGTAACCGGCGACACCGGGGCGACTGGAGCAACAGGCGGCACTGGAGCCACGGGTGCGACTGGAGTAGCAGGCGCGAGGGGGGCTACTGGGGCAACTGGTGACACGGGTGCAACTGGTGACACGGGAGCAACTGGTGACACGGGAGCAACTGGTGACACTGGGGCGACCGGAGCCACCGGAGCCACCGGTGTGACCGGGGCTACAGGGCCGACGGGCACAACCGGGGCTACAGGCGTAACTGGCTACATCGGTGCGACCGGGGCAACTGGTGACACCGGGGCTACTGGGGCAACTGGTGACACGGGAGCAACTGGTGACACCGGGGCGACCGGAGCCAGGGGGGCGACGGGCGCAACCGGCAACACCGGGGCAACTGGTGTAACCGGGGCCACCGGTGAGACCGGAGCCACGGGGGCGACTGGCGTAACCGGCGACACCGGGGCGACTGGGGCAACCGGCGACACCGGGGCGACTGGGGCAACCGGCGACACCGGGGCGGCTGGGGCAACCGGCGACACCGGGGCGACTGGCGCGACCGGGGCCGTCGGCCCGACCGGAGTCGCTGGGGCAACAGGTAGCACCGGCGACACCGGGGCGACCGGAGCTACGGGGCCGACGGGCGTAACCGGCAACATCGGGGCAACTGGCGTAACCGGCGCCACCGGCGCGACCGGAGTCACTGGTGCGACAGGTAGCACGGGAGCTACCGGCGCGACAGGTGCCACCGGAGCGACAGGCGCGACAGGTGCAACGGGTGCCACCGGGGCGACAGGCGCCACGGGTGCCACCGGTGCCACCGGGGCGACAGGCGCGACTGGAGTGACAGGTGCGACCGGGCCCGCCGGGTCCGGCGGGTTGGGGGCGATCACTGAGGTGCTCGGGCCTGTTGTGACAGTCGGTGACAACGGCGGGACCAACACCAGCATCGCCGTGTGTCCCGGTACGCAACGGGCAGTGTCCGGCGGGTTCAGCGCCAGCTCGTCATTGATCTTCCCCTCTTCGAGCAGCCGGTCCGGAACCAGCAGCTGGACCGTCTCGTTCCGGAACACCTCTTCCAACGTGGAGGGGACGGCTCGGGCCATCGTCTACTGCGTCACCTGACGCGAGCCGCGGCCGGCACTCCGACCGTTGTCGGTTCTCCCCGCGTCCGTGGGGTGAACCGGCACCGGCACGGCACCGGCAACAGACGCGGGCGACGGTCGGGAGGACGTCTTGATGCCGTTTCAGCGACGCACGTCGCTGATCTGGCCCGGAAGTCCGTCGGAACGAGGATGTGAGAGTCCGCTGTGGGGCGCGGCGCGTGGCGGCCGTCCGGGCTCGGGCTGGGGCTCCGGGTGGGGCTCGGGCTGGGCCTCGCGCTCGCCCAGGCTCGCGAGCAGCCGCAGGCCGTCCTCGGCGGGAGAGCCGGGGGCCGCGGACAGCACCAGCAGTTCCGTGCCCGATGCGTCCGGGAGCGCGAAGTTCTCCTGGTGCAGTTCGAGGAGTCCGACCAGCGGGTGGCGGTACGCCTTGAGCCCATGCGTACGGGCGCGCACGTCCGCGCGGGCCCACAGGCGGCGGAACCGCTCGCTGCCCATCGCCAACTCGCCGATGAGCGAGGCCAGGCGCGGGTCCTCCGGGTACGTGCCGGCGGCCAGGCGCAGGTGCCCCACCACGTCGAGGGTGCAGCTGTCCCAGTCCGCGTACAGGCCGCGTTCGGCCTCTTCGAGGAAGAGGTGCCGGGAAATGTTCAGGCCCGGCATCGGCCGACCGAAGAGGAGCCCGGCGAGGTGGTTCCCGGCGAGCACGTCCAGCCGGTGGTTCATGATCATCGCGGGTGCGCCGGTGACCAGGTCCAGTACGCGCAGCAGCTCCGGCCGAAGCCGCCCGCTCGGCTCCTTCGCGCGGCGGCGGGGCTGCCGGGCGAGCCGGTCGAGGTGTCCGCGTTCGGTCTCGTCCAGACCGAGGACGCGGGCGAGCGCGTCGAGGACCTGTTCGGAGGGCTGGGTCGCGCGGCCCTGCTCCAGGCGCACGTAGTAGTCGACACTGACCCCCGACAGGTGCGCGACCTCTTCGCGGCGCAGTCCCGAGACCCGGCGGCGGCTGTCGACGGGTATGCCGACGCCTGCCGGGTCGACCCGGGAACGCCGGGTGCGCAGGAAGCTCGCAAGATCGTCCATGCTCCCAGTATGGCTTCGGCGGAACCGGCGAAGGTGGCCCTGCCATTACCAGGAAGTCCCGTCCTACGGACGAAGCGTCCCTGAACGCGGAGCGCTGTCGCGGCCAGGATCGGAGGCAGGCATCCGATCCGAAGGAGTTCCCATGAAGACGCTGATCGTCCACGCCCACCCGGAGTCGAGGTCGCTCAACAGCTCGCTGAAGGACCTCGCGGTGTCCACATTGGAGGCCGCCGGGCACGAGGTGCGGGTGAGCGACCTGTACGCGATGAACTGGAAGGCGGTCGTGGACGCCGCGGACTACGGCGACCACGCGTCGAGCCCGCTGAAGGTCGCTCTGGACTCGGGCCGGGCCTTCGACGCCGGGACGCTCACCCCGGACGTCCTCGCCGAGCAGGAGAAGCTGCTGTGGGCGGACACGATCATCTTCCAGTTCCCGCTGTGGTGGTACTCGATGCCCGCGATCCTCAAGGGCTGGGTGGACCGGGTGTTCACCTACCGCTTCGCGTACGGCGTCGGCGAGCACAGCGACACCAAGTACGGCGAGCGCTTCGGCGAAGGCACGCTGGCGGGCAAGCGGGCCCTCCTGTCCGTGACCACCGGCGGCCCGGAAGCGCACTACGCCGCCCGCGGGATCAACGGCCCCATCGACGACCTGCTGTTCCCGATCCAACACGGCATCCTCTACTACCCGGGCATCGAGGTGCTGCCGCCCTTCGTGCTGTACGGCACGGACCGGATGACCGCGGAGGAGTACCCGGACGTCGCCAAGGCCTGGGAGCAGCGCCTGCTCACGCTGGAGTCGACCGAGCCCATCGCGTTCCGGCGGCAGAACTTCGGCGACTACGAGATCCCCTCGCTGCACCTGAAGGAAGGACTGGAACCCGCCGGCCGCACGGGATTCGGGCTGCACGTGCGCGGCTGATCGCCGAGGCGCGACGGCCGTCGAACGAGCCGGGTCGGGTGGGAGGAAGGGCACGGACTCTTGCCGTCGGAGAAAAGTCCGTGCGCCCCGTTCGAGATGGTGCCAGCCTGTACGGCATGACGAACTCCCGAACGGCCTGTGCCGCGTAGACGGCCGCGGCAGGTGCTACCTGCCCCACGCAGGAACCGGCACGTCCGGCGCCCGACCCCCTCCATCGACGGACTGTCCGCGCGGGCGATGGGCGAGATACTCCGGCTCGAATACACGCGGAACGATCTGAGCACGGCAGATGTCGCTCTCGCCCTCGAACGCTGGAAGAAGTTCGTCCGCAGCCCGGAGAGCGCGGACCGGGATTTCTGCACATGGGGCAGCGTGCACTGGTACTGCTGCGGCAATCCGCTCGAAGGTAGACGGCTCCTCGAGGCGGTGATGCGAGCCCTCTCACGTCGAAGTGCTCGCGAACTCCGCGCGCTCATCGCCAAGTCCGACTCCCTGGCCGTCCACCCCGCTCTTGCCCTCGTGGACGGAGGCTGACGGCCCACTGCCGGCCATGGAGGCGGCCTGGACGGCCCCTGCGCATCCGGCGCACCGCCGCTCGACAGGGGCTCGGTCGGTGTGGGGTGCGCTCACCTGTGCCGAGGCTGGAAATCAGGGGCCTCGGGGGAGTCCGGAACGGGGTCGTACGCGGCTCTGGCGGGGGCGGGCCGCGTCCCGGCCGGGGTGGTGAAGCTGCCCGGGGCGACCATGTCCCGGCAGGGGCTCACGCACCCGTTCGAGACATCGACGCATGGGGTCTGACCTGGCGTTTTTCGGAGATTCGCCTAGGCTGCGGGGGTCTGCTGGACACCGCCGAAGGGGGACATGGTGCGCGAGGAAACCAACAGCTACGACGCCAGTCACATCAAGGTGCTGGAGGGGTGGGAGGCCGTTCGGAAACGGCCCGGGATGTACATCGGCTCGACCGGTGAACGCGGCCTGCGTCAAATGGTGTTCGGGGTCGCCGACCGGGCGGTGAACGAGGTCTCGGCCGGTCGAGCCGGCTCCGTCGAAGTCGTCCTCACCGTTGACGGAGGCGTGACCGTCACCGACGACGGGCCGGGCATTCCCGTCGATGGAGGGGAGGGTGCCGACGGCCCCGGTTCCGGCCCGGGCCTTGAAGTCCTTCTGACGCAGATGAAGTTCCGGGGGAGGTCCGGTGGCCGTCACGACGTGATGCTCGGAATCCTCGGAGCGGAGCTGTCCGTCGTCAACGCCCTGTCGGGCCGCATGAGGGCCGAGGTGCGGTGCGAGGGGGTCCGTTGGGTGCAGGAGTATGCGCGTGGTGTGGCCGTCACCCCGCTCACCGAGGCCGGGAAGACCGCCGGAAGGGGGACCACGATCGGCTTTTGGCCCGACGCCGAGGTGTTCGAAACCGTGGAGTTCTCGTTCGAGACGCTGGCCGAACGGTTCCGGGAACTGGCCCTGCTGAACCGGGGTCTGGAGATCTCGCTGACCGACCGACGTCACCCGGGCGAGCCCCGCTCACAGCGGTTCCGGTTCGAGGGCGGGGCGCGGGACTTCGTCGACTTCCTCGACGACCGCGGGGCTCCCGCGTCCGAGGACACCTTCGGTTTCGAGTACGAGGACCCGCGGATGGAGGGAACGGTGGACGTGGCCTTCCGCTGGTGCGGCTCCCATGAGGGACGGATCCTGGGCTTCGCCAACAGCCGTCCGACCGCGGGCGGAACCCACGAGCGGGGCTTTCGCGAAGGAGTGGCGGAGGCGATCGACGCCCATGCCCGGGAACGGCTCCTGCCGGCCGCGACCGCCCCGGAATCCGGGGTCGATCCGATCGGGGAGGGGATGACGGCCGTCGTGTCGGTGAAGCTGGACCATCCCGAGTTCGAGGGCGCCGCGCGCAACGTGTTGGTCAACTCCAGCGTGCGGGTCTGCGTCAGGGAGGCCGTTCAGGAGCGGCTCGGTCGATGGCTCGAGGAAGACCCGGAGCGGGCGGCGGCCTTCGTGGGCCGACTGCGCACGTGAGCGTCTACGCGACCCGGCAGTAGACGTCCTGGCCCTCGCGTCGGGCGCTGCCGGCGAGTGCGGCCAGGTCGCTCAGGATCACTTCGGCGATGCCGGTGTCGATGGCCTCACCGTCAGCGGCGCGCTGCGCGGCCCACGAGACGGCGGCGTCCCGCAACTCGGACTCTTCGGCGTCGGCGAGTGCGGCGGACAGACGGGGCGAGACCGCGAGGACGACGCGCTCGTCGTTGTCCTGCTCGGCGACGATGCGAGGCTCGCCTGCCTCGACGAGGTCCTCGAAACCGCCGCCCGCGAGGAGGCATTCCCACTCGACCACGGCCCCTTCGGGATCGAAGTTGCCGAAGGAGAGCGACCCGGCACGTCCCGGCCCGGTCTTGAGAACCGAAGCCGCGGACGCGTCGCTCGGCGCCATGAAGAACTCCACGATGATGCTCACCCGGGCATCATGCCCGACCGCCCGTGTCCGTGATCCGCGGGCGCGGGCGTCGGTCGCCTGCCGCAGGTCGCCGACTGCGCGGTGGCTACGCGGACATCACGTAGAGCGCCAGTGCGATCGGGGCGGGGCAGGCCAGGGCGCCCAGCAGGGTGAAGCGGGCCTCGCGCGACAGGCGTCGGACGCCGGGGGCGAAGTACAGCAGGGTGAGGAGTCCGCCCGCCCCGGCGAGCACGACCACCGGCCAGAGCAGCAGTGCGGTCACGTCCGCCCCGGAGGAGGCGCTCCAGACGGCGATCATCAGCACGAAGAACGCGATGAGGGAGAGCGCGGAACACGTGATGCCCCACAGCAGCGCGGCCGCCACCACGAGCGCCCTGTTCGTCGGCGCGGGCGCGGGCGCGGCGGCGGGTGCGGGGGCGTACAGGGCGGCGTACGCGGCGGAGTACACGGGGGTGGGGGTGGAGTTCGGGGCGGACATGGCGGGTGGCTCCCTGTCGGTGGCTGACCTGCGGTGACACACCCAGTTTGTGGGACCGACGGCCCCTGGGGATGAGTGCGGATACTCATCCCCAGGGGTGTTGCCTACTCGGTCGTGTCCTCCTGGTAGCCGTACGGGCGGCTGATGATCTCCATCCCGTGCCCGCTCGGATCCGTGAAGTAGACCCCGCGGCCCCCGTCGTTGTGGTTGATCTCGCCGGGGAACCTGCCGTGCGGATCGGCGAAGTACGGGATCCCCGCCGACCGGATCTTCTCGAACGCCGCGCTGAACTCCTCCTCGGAGACGAGGAACGCGTAGTGCTGCACGGTGATGGACCCGGCCGGGATGGTCGCGAAGTCCAGGGTGACGCCGTTGGCGGTTTCGACGGGGATGAAGGGTCCCCACTCCGTCCCGACCTTCAGGTCGAGGACGTGCGCCAGGAATTCGGCGGACTCCCGGTTGTCACGGGAGTGGATGATCGTGTGGTTCAGTTCGACCGACATGGGTGAATGCCTCCGAAAGGCACGTCACGGGCACCTCCATGCCTCACCCGGTCGGTGACCGACACGCGATGCCGTGATCGCGATCGTAAGTGGTCGTTCGGGGCGAGTCCAACGGGTTTCGGAGTCGGGCGTCGGAGGTCGGGCGTCCGAGGTCGGAGGTCCGAGGTTCATGACCTCCGCCCCCGGGCCTCCGACTCTCCGCCCCCGACTCCGGGCCCCCGACTGGCCCCCGGCGTCATCAACCCCCGTACACGGCCCTGACGTTGTCCTGCGCCGGATGCGTCCGGCCCGCCGGGCCCGCCGCGAAGACGCGTAGGAGGTTCTCCGTCACGCGGGTCGTCAGTGCGCCGGAGCGGGCGTCGAGGCCGTGGTTGCGGCCGCTGCGGCCGTCGCCCGCCGCGTCCAGGGCCTCCACCCACCGCATCGTTCCGCTCGCGAAGACCCCCGCCCCGCTCGTCGTCGTGTAGTACGCCGTGTCCTGGTGGCTCGGGCGGCCGTCGCACACCACGGGGGAGTGCGCCAGTATCTCGATCGGCCGGGGCGTCGTGAACCCGGTGTTCACCTTGTCGTACTCCACCCCGACCAGGTGCGCGAAGCGGTCGCCCGCCTTCGCGCCGGTGCCCTCGAACAGCCAGTGGCCGGGGTTCGTCACCACGTACGGGGCGTCCACCGGGTAGCCGTCGTAGATCACGCCGAGCAGCGAGCTCTCCGGGTCCGCGCCGGGCGGCGAGCGGAAGTCGACCGTCGCCGGGTGGCCGCGTTTGATCGCCGGATCCTGGTCGTAGGAGGACTTGTAGCAGACCACCGTACGGTCAGGACCGAGGTCGGAGGCTTCGAGGCGGATCCGGCGGAAACAGCAGTTCGCGCCCAGGACCGCGAGGTTGGTGCCCGCGTCGCGCGCGGCCGTTATGTGCGCCCGCTGTTCCGGCGACCAGTACTCGTCGTGGCCGAGGGAGAGGACCGCCGACGCCCCCTCCAGCAGCCGCTTCTCCCGTGCCACGTCGCTGGTGGTCGCGTAGGCGAGGGGGATGCCGAGCCGCTCCGCGAGCGCGATCAGCGGGGCCTCGTACACCAGGAACAGTCCGGCGCCGTCGTCGTAGTCGTACGGCCGGTCGAAGGTCACCGCGAGGGAGCGCGTGCCGTAGCCGCCGCTGGGGCCGTCGTAGCTGCTGTAGCCGCCCCACTTGTTGTAGGCCTGCCAGGTGGCCACGGCGTTGACCACGACCGTACGGCCGGCCGTCGACGCCGACCGGATCGTCACCGGTACGAAGCGCTGCCCCTCGCCGCCCTGCGCGTCGAGCCGCAGCAGGTAGCTGCCCTCCGGCCAGTCCTTCGTCTCGACCGTGGTGGTGCGGGCCCACCGCGTGCGGACCATGCGGGTCCCGGAGTCCACGGTGTGCTCCGGCTGTCGCACGCCAGGGAGCGCCTCGGAACGCCACACCAGCCGGGCCCGGGCCCCGCCGTACCAGCCCATCCGGTAGGCGGAGACGGTGAACCGGGGCGCCGTCGTCGACACGTACAGCCCGAACGACTCGCCGGGCAGCACGCTGACCTTGTCCGCGAACCCCTCGACGGCGCGGTCCGGGCCGGCCTTGGTCACCGGCCAGTCGGCGTTGCCGGGGCGGGCGTTCTCGGCCTTCACGTCGAAGCCGTGCGGCGCGGTGGGTGAGGACTTCCCACCGGGGGTGCCCGACGCGTCCTGCCGGTCCTCGCCCTTCAGCGCGGCGTTGCCGTCCGCGCCCGCGCAGCCGGATACGGCCGCCCCCAGCCCGGCCACCGTGGCCGCCCCCGTCGCGATCGCGAGGAACCGCCGCCTGCCCGCCCCGTTGCCGCTCCCGCTCGCCCCGGCCATGTGCTCCTGATCCATGGACGGCACGTTATGTCACGCTTCGAACCTGCTTTCGGCCACCCCGTCCGCCGTCGTTGACCTAGGCTGGCGCCCGTCGGTTCCGTTGCACCAACCGAGCCTGGGGGAACGCGAGATGACGTACGACGGAGCACACGACCTGGGTACGGTCCGGCAGCTGTGGCAACTGCTGGAACCCGTCCACGCCCTCGTCTACTTCGCGCCGGAGTCCTACCAGGAGGCGGGCGCCCTCGGATACGCCACCGACGACCGGTGGCCGATGTACTTCGCCTTCCGGTCCGCTCCGCTCGGGCCGGTGGAAGCGGAGCTCGTGAACGCCCTCTTCTACAGCTTCAGCCCGAGCATGGTCCGGCGGTACGCCGACCGGTCCTGGCGGGCCGCCCCGCCGGCCCGGGTCCTGGAGGCCCGTGCGGCGGCCACCGACCGGTCCCTGCGGGCCGCGCTCGGGGAGCGCACCGCTTCCCCCGAGGTCGCCGAAGCGGCAGGGCTCGCCCGCCGCGCGGCGGAGGCCGCCGTCACCGCCGGGCGCCCGCTGGCCGCGGCCAACGCGGCCCTGCCCTGGCCCGAGGCCCCGCACGCGGTGCTGTGGCACGCGGCCACGATCCTGCGCGAGCACCGCGGGGACGGCCACCTCGTCGCCCTCCAGGCCCACCACCTCGACCCGATCGAGTCGCTGGTCCTGCACGCCGGAGCAGGAGCCGCGCCGGCCGAGGCCTTCGACAGCCGCCAGTGGTCCGCCGGTGAATGGCACCGGGCCCACGGCCGCCTCGCCGCCCGGAACCTCCTGTCCGAAGACGGCACGGCCACCGAAGCGGGCATGGCGGTGCGCACCGCCGTCGAGAAGCTGACCGACGAACTGGCCGCCGCCCCGTGGTCCGCGCTGAGCGGTCAGGAGGCGGCCCGGCTCACAGACCTGCTCCTCCCTCCGGTCCTCGACATCGTGGCCACCGGACTCCTGCCGTCCCAGAGCACGCTGGGCATCGGCATGAAGTACGACTACTCGGACTCCTGACTCCTGACTCCGCAACCGGGGGGACGGGGGCGCGAGACCAACGCGGCGACCCGCCTAGACTGGCCGTTTGGTCGATCTTCATCTGACGAGTGCGGAGGAACGAATCGCATGCGCCATCTCCCGCTGGGCAGTTCAGGGCTTCAGGTTTCCGCCGTCGGCCTGGGCTGCAACAACTTCGGCGGCCGCCTCGACGCACGTGCCACCCGCGCCGTGGTCGACGCGGCCCTCGACGCCGGCATCACCCTCCTCGACACCGCCGACATCTACGGCGGACTCGGCGGCTCCGAGAGCCACCTCGGCCAGGCCCTCAAGGGCCGCCGTGACCAGGTCGTCCTCGCCACCAAGTTCGGCTTCTCCGGCATGGACATGAAGTACGGGCCCGCCGCCGGCTCCCGGGGCGGGCGCGCCTACATCCGGCGGGCCGTCGAGGAGTCCCTGCGCCGCCTGGACACCGACCACATCGACCTCTACCAGTTGCACAGCCCCGACCCGGCCACTCCCATCGCCGAGACCCTCGCCGCGCTCACCGAGCTCGTCACCGAGGGCAAGGTCCGTTACCTCGGCCACTCCAACCTCACCGGCTGGCAGCTCGCCGAGGCCGCCCACGTCGCCCGCGAGACCGGCGCGGCACCCTTCGTGTCGGCGCAGAACCAGTGGTCGCTGCTGGAGCGGTCGGCCGAGCGGGAGCTCGTCCCCGCCGCCCTGCACTACGGCGTGGGCGTGCTCCCGTACTTCCCGCTCGCCAACGGCCTGCTCACCGGCAAGATCCGCCGCGGGGCGGCCGTCCCGCCCGGCTCCCGCCTCGAAGGACGCGACGGCTACGTCACCGAGGAACGCCTCGACGTGGTCGAAGCGCTCGCCGCCCTCGCCGAGAAGCACGGCCGGACCGTCCTCGAACTCGCCATCGGCTGGCTCTCCGCCCAGCCCGGCTGCGCCTCCGTCATCGCCGGGGCCACCTCCGCCGAGCAGGTGCGCGCCAACGCGGCCGTCGCCGACCGCCCGCTGGACGCCGAGCTGCTCGCGGAGATCGACGCCATCGCCCCGGCCGTCGCATGACCGGCGGCCCGCAGCTGCGCTGCGCCCTCATCGACGACTTCCAGGGCGTCGGCACCACCGTCGCCGACTGGGCACCGCTCGCCGGACGCGTCGAGGTGGTGAGCTTCCCCGAGCACACCGACGACGAGGACGAACTCGCCGCCCGCCTGGCCGACTTCGACATCGTCGTCACCCTGCGCGAGCGCGTGCCCTTCCCGGGCTCGCTGCTCGACCGGCTGCCCCGCCTGCGCCTGCTCGTCGCCTCCGGCATGCGCAACTCCGTCATCGACCACGCGGCCGCCGCACGCAACGGAGTGACCGTCTGCGGCACCGCCAGCTCCTCCACCCCACCCGTGGAACTGACCTGGGCCCTGCTGCTCGGCCTGGCCCGCGGCCTGGTCCAGGAGTCCACGGCGCTGCGCGACGGCGGCCCCTGGCAGCAGACGGTCGGCGCCGACCTGCACGGGCGGCGGCTCGGACTGCTCGGCCTCGGCAAGATCGGCAGCAAGGTCGCGCAGGTCGGGCTCGCGTTCGGCATGGACGTGGTGGCCTGGAGCGGCAACCTCACCAAGGAACGCGCCGACGAGGTGGGCGTCGCCCTCGCGCCCTCCAAGGAGGAACTGCTGGCGAGCAGCGACTTCGTATCCGTGCACCTCGCGCTCGGCGACCGCAGCCGGGGCCTGATCGGCGCCGCCGAACTGGAACTGATGCGGCCGACCGCGTACCTGGTCAACACCTCCCGGGCCGCCATCGTCGACCAGGACGCGCTCCTCGCCGCCCTGCACGCGGGCCGGATCGCGGGCGCGGGCATCGACGTCTTCGACGTCGAGCCGCTGCCCGCCGACCACCCGATGCGGACGGCGCCGCGCCTGCTGGCGACCCCGCACCTGGGGTACGTCACCCGCGCCAACTACGCCACGTACTACGGCGAAGCCGTCGAGGACGTCATCGCGTTCCTCGACGGCTCACCCGTACGACTGCTCGGCTAGCTCGGGACGATGGTTCTCCCGCTCGTGACCGTCACGAGACGATGTCCTTGCGGGAGAACCCCCGGAACGCCAGGGCGAACAGCACCAGCGCGTACGACACCGACACCGCCGCGCCCTTGACCATGCCGCCCCACTCCAGGTGCGGCTGCAAGGCGTCCGCCCACGCGAACTGCCAGTGCGCCGGCAGGAACTCCCGCCACGACCCGAGCGCGGTCACCGCGTCCAGCACGTTGCCGACGATGGTCAGCCCGACCGCCCCGCCGACCGCGCCCAGCGGCGCGTCCGTCCGCGTGGACAGCCAGAACGCCAGCCCGGCCGTCACCAGCTGCGACACGAAGACGAACGCCACCACCAGCGCGAGCCTCGGCAGGGTGTCCCCGGCCGGCAGTACCCCGCCCGCCGGGAGCTTCAGCGGCCCCCACCCGTACGCGGCCGTTCCCACGGCGAGCGCGACCACCGGCAACAGGACCATCGCCGCCAGGCTGAACGCGAGCGCCACCACCAACTTGCTCCACAGCAGCCGCGCCCTCGGCACCGGCGAGGCCAGCAGGTACCGCAGCGAGGACCAGCTCGCCTCCGAGGCCACCGTGTCCCCGCAGAACAGCGCCACCGGCACCACCAGCAGGAAACCGGCCGACACGAACAGGCAGGTCGCGGCGAAGTTCGCCGCCGAGGCCGTGGCCGTGTCGACCAGGGTGATCCGGCCGTCGCCGCCGCCCCGGCTGCCCGGCCCGCCGCCCACCGCGAACGCGATCATCAGGATGAACGGCAGTGCGGCCAGCACCCCGCCCATCACCAGCGTCCTCCGCCGGCGCCACTGCCGCAGCGCCTCCACGCGCAGCGGCAGAGTACGGCTCGCCCGGTACCCCGGGGCCACCTCCTGCGCCGGGCTCCGCCCGAGGCTCCGCTCCGGGCTCTCCGGGCTCTCCGGGCTTCGCACCGTGCTCATGCCGGACCTCCGATCAGGGTGAGGAACGCGTCCTCCAGCCGCCGGTGCGGACCCACTCCGGTCACCGGCACCTCCAGCCGTACGAGTTCGGCGATCAGCCCCGCGGCCGTCGCGCCCTCCAGCCGTACGAGCAGCCCGTCGTCGGTGGCCGCCACCGAACCCACTCCCTCCAGCGCCGCCACCTTCTCGACGCCCGTCTCGTCCACCGGCTCCGCCAACGTCACCAGCAGGGTGTCCCCGCCGCCCGTGATCTCGGCGACCTCACCCGCCGCCACCCGGCGGCCCCGGTCCATGACGACCAGGTGCGTGCAGGACTGCTCCACCTCCGACAGCAGGTGGCTGGAGACGATGACCGTCCGCCCGCCCGCCGCGTAACGGATCATCACGTCCCGCATCTCCCTGATCTGCGGCGGGTCCAGACCGTTCGTCGGCTCGTCGAGGATCAGCAGGTCCGGCATCCCGAGCATGGCCTGCGCGATCGCGAGGCGCTGGCGCATGCCCTGCGAGTAGGTGCGCACCGCCCGCTCCAGCGCGTCGCCGAGCCCCGCGATCTCCAGGGCCTCCGCCATGTGGGAGTCCTCGGCGGGACGGCCGGTGGCCTGCCAGTACAGCTCCAGGTTGGCCCGGCCGGTCAGGTGCGGGAGGAACCCGGCGCCCTCCACGAACGCCCCGACCCGCGACAGCACGGGCGCCCCGGCCCGCACCGCGTGCCCGAACACCCGGATCTCCCCGGCGTCCGGCGAGATCAGTCCCATCAGCATCCGCAGGGTGGTGGTCTTCCCGGCCCCGTTGGGTCCGAGGAGCCCCAGCACCTGCCCCTTCTCGACACGGAACGACAGGTCCCGGACCGCGTACCGGTCCTGCGACCCGGCGTACCGCTTCGTCAGGCCGGTGATCTCCAGCGGTACGTCGGCCAGGCCGGCGTCCGGCGGCGGTGCGGCCGGGGTCCGGCCGGTCCGCCGGATCCCGAGCAGCGCCGCGGCCAGAGCGGCGGCGCCCAGCGGCAGTCCCCACGTCCAGGCGGGGAGCCCGGCCGCGGCCGTCCGCACCGCCGGGGCTTCGGGGACGGCCAGCGCGCTGCGCGCCGAGACGGTGTAGGTGGCCGGTGCGGCCGGGGTCGCGTAGCCGAGGTCGGTCGCGGCGACCACCAGCCGAAGCCGGTGTCCGGCCGCCACGGAGTGGTCGATCGCGGGCAGCCGCAGGTCGACGCTCGTGCCCTGCTGGGCGTTCTCCACCCGCACCGGGGCGACGAGCTGGCTGGGCAGCACCTGCGTGCGGCCGTCCGGTCCGACGTCGTACACCTTGCCGAACAGCACGGCCGATCCGTCCGCGGCCGTCGACCTCACGTTCAGGGTTACGGTCGGCGTCCCGGTGATCCGCAGCTCGCGGTCGAGGGGCTCCGATTCGAACCGGGCGTTCTGGCCGGGGAAGTCGAGCGAGAGACCTGCGCCGAGGGCCGAGAGCTGCCCGCCGAACCCCGGCAGCGAGGACAGCGCGGGAGGCGCCCCGCCCGCCGGGTTCGCGAAGCTCTGCTCGCGCCCGGCCAGGGCGAACTCCCGCGGGCCGGAGGTCAGCCCGGGGTACTGCCCGCCGCTCGCGCCGCGCAGCTTCACCTCGCCGTCGGTGGAGTCGATGCCGCCCGAGCGGGAGACCCGGAACACCGGGCCGGTGTCCGCGCCCGCGTCGTCCTTGAGGTAGCGGTCGAACCAGGCCTCGACCCGCGCCTCCACCCGGTCCGCCTCGCGCATGCCGCCGTCGTGGCCGCCGGCGGCCCAGTCCACGGACACGGGCGCGCCGTTCGCCGCGATGGCCTTGGCCATGGCGTCGGCCTGGTCCAGCGGGAAGAGCGAGTCGTCCTGCCCCTGCACGATCAGCGACGGCACCTTGATCCTGGCGCCCACGGCCGACGGACTGCGCTGCTCCAGCAGGGCGCGCGCCTCGGCGTCCGGCTTCCCGGCCACCGCGACGCGCTCGTACATGGCACACAGCTCGGGCTGGAACCGGCCGCAGCCGGGGGCCGCGGGGGCGCCGCCGGGGGCGGCCCGCTGCGGTCCCGCCTGCTGCTGCATCCCGCCCGCCGAGCCGGTGGTGAAGAAGATGCCGGACCACAGCTTCTTGAAGACGCCCCCGGGGAAGAGGGAGTCCGCGAGGTTCCAGTAGGCGATCTGCGGGGCGATCGCGTCCACCCGCCGGTCGTAGCCGGCGGCGAGCAGCGAGACGGCCCCGCCGTAGGAGGCCCCGGCGACGCCGACGCGCGGATCGCCCGCCGCGTCGAGACGCACCTCGGGGCGGGCCGCGAGCCAGTCGACGAGCCGCGAGACGTCCTTGACCTCGTAGTCGGGGTCGTTCAGGCCGATCCGGCCGCCGGAGCGGCCGAAGCCGCGCGCCGACCAGGTCAGGACGGCGTAGCCGTCACGGGCCAGCCGTTCGGCCTGCGCGCGGACGTCGTCCTTGCTGCCGCCGAAACCGTGCCCGAGGAGCACCGCGGGGCGTTTCTCCCCGCCGCCGGTGGTGAAGTACGAGATGTCGATCCCGACATCGCCGGTCTGCTGTCCGGGCACGGCCGGATCCGGCGCGGTCGAACCGGGCACGGCCGGATCCGGCGCGGTCGGGCCGGCCATCTTCAGGACCTGGTCCTCGCGGTGCACCGCCGGACCGTCGTCGCCGCTCGCGGCCGACCACGTCCCGGCTCCCGCGACGACGACGAGGGCTGCGGCGCCCGCCAGCAGGCGGTCCCGGCGGCGCCGTGGCAATCGGAGCTTCATACGGGAACCCTAGACGCCCGGATGCCCCTCGCCCGAGCGCCCGGAGGGGGATGTCCAGCACTTCTCGAGGAGTACGCCGAGCGCCGCGCATACCGCACCTGCGGTACGGGCCCGCTCCGCGTGTCCGTACCTGCGCGTCCGACCTGCGGGGCGCGCCGGGCGGCGGGAGGATGGCCGCATGCTGCTGGCCGAGCTCGCGCGCGTGTCCCGGGAGGTCGCCGACACCTCCGCCCGCTCCCGGAAGACCGCCCTGCTCGCGGAGGTCTTCGCCGCCGCCCCGCCCGAGGAGGCCGGGCTGGTGATCTCCTACCTCGCCGGGCGCCTCCCGCAGGGCCGCCCCGGCATCGGTTGGCGCGCCCTCGCGCAGGACACCCCTCCCGCGCGGGAGCCCACCCTCACCGTCCTCGACGTGGACGGGGCGGTGACCGCCCTCGCCGCCGCCACGGGCACCGGGTCGCAGGCGGAGCGCCACCGGATCATCGGCACCCTGCTGGGCGCGGCCACCGAGGCGGAACAGGCCTTCCTGCGCGGTCTGCTCTCCGGGGAGGTGCGTCAGGGCGCGCTCGACGCCGTGGCGCTGGAGGGCGTGGCCGCGGCCGCCGGAGTACCGGCCGCCGGTCTGCGCCGGGCGGTGATGCTGGACGGCTCGCTGCCCCGCGTCGCGCGGGCCGTACTGGCCCGGGGCGAGGGCGCCCTCGGCGAGTTCACCCTGCGCGTCGGGCAGCCCGTACAGCCGATGCTGGCGAACACCGCCGGATCGCTGGCCGAGGCACTGGAGGCGCTCGGGCCCTGCGCGGTGGAGGAGAAGCTCGACGGGATCCGGGTGCAGGTCCACCGCGAAGGGGACGACGTACGGGTGTACACGCGCTCCCTCGACGAGATCACCGACCGGCTCCCGGAAGTGGCGGAGCTGGCCCGGGCGCTGGAGGGGGCGCGGTTCATCCTCGATGGCGAGGTGATCGGCCTCGCGCCGGACGGCCGCCCGGTCCCCTTCCAGGACATCGCGAGCCGGGTCGGCTCCCGAGTGGACGTCGCCGCGGCCCGCCGGACGCTCCCCGTCGTCCCGTACTTCTTCGACGTCCTGGCCAGTGGCGAGGACGTACTGCTCGACCTGCCGGTCCGCGAGCGGTACGCGGCCCTGGCCGCCCTCGTGCCCGAGCACGCCCGGGTGCGCCGGCTGGTCGTGGAGGACCGGGCGGCGCAGGCGGCCGAGGCCGAGGAGTTCCGGGCCGAGACCCTGCGGCGCGGCCACGAGGGGGTCATGGTCAAGGCCCTCGACTCCTCCTACGCGGCGGGACGGCGCGGGAAACACTGGCTGAAGGTGAAGCCGGTCCACACCCTCGACCTGGTCGTCCTCGCGGCCGAATGGGGCCACGGCCGGCGCACCGGACTGCTGTCGAACCTCCACCTGGGGGCGCGGGCCGCCGACGGCACCTTCGTCATGCTCGGCAAGACCTTCAAGGGACTGACCGACGAGATGCTGCGCCGGCAGACCGACGCGCTGCGCGCCCTCGCCACCTCCGACGACGGCTTCACCGTCCGGGTGCGGCCGGAGCTGGTCGTGGAGATCGCCTACGACGGCCTCCAGCGATCCCCGCGCTACCCGGCCGGCGTGGCCCTCCGCTTCGCGCGGGTGCTGCGCCACCGCCCCGACAAGACCGCGGCCGAGGCGGACACCGTGGAAACGGTCCTGGCGTCCCACCTCCGGTAGGCCGCCCGCCCGGTCTACTCGTCGTCGAGGTCGCTGTCGTCCTCGCGCAGTCTGCGCCAGAGGTCGGTGCGGTGGAGGACGTACAGTGCCGCGACCAGGAAGAGCACCTGCAGGCCCACCGCGAGGATCCAGAAGATGGCGCGGCTCTCCAGCTCGTCCGTCAGATAGGCGAAGTTCATGCCGAAGAACCCCGTCACGAAGGTCAGCGGCAGGAAGATCGTCGAGACCACCGCCAGCCGGTTGATCACGCCGTTCTGGTCGCCCGAGACCAGCGAGGAGTAGCTGCCGAAGGCCCGCCGGGCGCTCTCCTGGAGGGACTCGATGTCCGCGAGCACGAGATTCCCGGTGCGCCGGTACTCGCGGACCAGCTGCCCGCGCTCTTCCCGGAAGCCCCGGTTCAGCACCCGGCGCGTCACGCTCTCCTCCGCCACCCGGTGGTAGGGGAGCAGCGTGTGGTGGAGCAGGGCCGCGGTGCGCCGCAGCCGTGACAGGCGGTAGAGCTGCTCGGGCTCGCGCCGCCGGAACATGGCGTCCTCCAGGTCCTCCACCTCCAGCAGGGCCTGGACGGTGGCCCGGCGGTAGGTCTCCATGGCCTCGTCGAGGAACAGGAAGACCATGGCCACGGAGTCCGACGGGGAGTCGAGCGGGAAGCGGTCGATGACGTCCCCGATCACGGGCGCCGGCCCGCGGTGGACCGTGAGCAGGTACCGCTCGGTCACCAGCACGTGGACGTGCACGACCCGGTCCTCGTCGACCGCGGGCACGACGAACGCGCCCCTGTCCCCGACGATCTCCGCGCGCGGGGATTCGTCCTGCCGCCCGAGCCACGGCACGCCCTCCAGCCCGAGGAGCCGCGCGAGGGGCGGTTCGTCGGGTGCCCCCTCCTCGGGCAGTTCCACGTCCACGAACAGGAAGGGGGAAGTGGCGAGGAGCTCGCGGGCCTCCGACACGTCGCCACGGGTCGGGGCGCCGTCCGGCATGGACAGCATCGATACGATCATCGTCCCTCGCCGTAGGTCATCCGGTGCCGTGGCTCCCAGCCTGTACGGCGCGGGACCGCGCGCAACCGCGGTGGCTCATTCGCCCGGCAACCGGCCCTCGAACAGGTGAGGCCGAGCCGCTCGGCCACAGCGTTTTGCCTCAGAGGCAAGAAGGTTTGCCATGGGGGCAATCCTCTGGCTCAATCGGCGTATGACTTCCGGATCCACCGGCCCCGAGGACGCGGCCGGTACCGACGCCCTGGCGGACGAGCTGCCCGCCGTGGCCCCGCAGCTGCGCGAGCTGCGCCGCCGCGCGGGCCTCACCCTGGAGGCCGCCGCCGCCCGGGCCCGGCTGTCGCCCGCCCATCTGTCCCGCCTGGAGACCGGCCGCCGCCAGCCCTCGCTGCCGCTGCTGCTCGGGCTCGCCCGCACCTACGGCACCACGGTGTCCGAGCTGCTCGGCGAGACCCCGGCCGTCGCCGATCCCATCGTACGGGCCGGCGGACCCGGCGCCCGCGAGGCCGACGGGTGGACGTACTGGCAGGCCGGCGGCTCCGGGCGCGGGATGCAGGCACTGCGCGTGCACGTCCCGCACGGGCGCAGCCAGGGCGAACTGGTCCGGGTACATCCCGGCGAGGAGTGGCTCTACGTACTCGACGGGCGGCTGCGGCTGCACCTGGGGGACACCGAGCACTTCCTCGAACCGGGGGACAGCGCCCACTTCGACTCGCTCACCCCGCACCGGATCGGAGCCGCCTCGTCGGGCGGGGCCGATCTGCTGTTCGTGCACACCCTGCTCCAGAGCAGTCTCGCCGGGCTGTGCCTCGGCGGATCCACGACCACGTCCACGCACCGCCCCTAGCCGCGGCAGAGCCGAGGAGGAGCAGTAACCATGACCCGAGGAGAGAACCCGGTGAGCACCGCGGACGTCCCCGCCCCCGCCCCCGAGACCCCTGCCCCCGAGATCCCCGCCCCCGCGGTGACCCTGCGGGCGCGCTTCGAATCGAAGTTCCCGCGCGGCCTCGTGATCCGGCTGATCGCCTACCTGTTCGTCGGCCACCTCTTCGCCTTCTTCGTCTACCTCCTCTTCGTCCTCGGCGGCCAGAACCAGTAACCCCGCGGAGCGCGTGACCGCATGCCGCACGACTCTGGAAACGTGCAGGTCCCGCGGCTACCCTCCGCGCATGATTCCCACGGTTGTCTGGGGCACCGGCAACGTCGGCCGTTTGGCCATTCGTGCCGTAGAGGCCCATCCCGCGCTGGAACTCACCGCCGTCATCGTCCACGATCCGGCCAAGGTCGGCCGCGACGCGGGCGAACTCGGCGGACTCCACCACCCGTTGGGGGTGGCGGCCACCGACGACATCGAAGCCGTACTGGCCGCCCGCCCGCGGGCCGTGGTGTACGCCGCCTCCGGCGACGTCCGCCCCGACGAGGCGCTCGCCGACATCACCCGGGCCGTCCGGTCCGGGGCCGTCGTCGTCAGCCCCGCCCTCTATCCGCTCTACGACCACCGCAGCGCCCCACCGGAGTTCCGCGATCCGGTGCTCGCGGCCATCGCGGAGGGCGGCGGTTCGCTCTTCGCCTCCGGCGTCGACCCCGGCTGGGGCAACGACGTCCTCCCGCTCCTGATCAGCGGACTCGGCACCACCATCGACGCCATCCGCTGCCAGGAGATATTCGACTACTCGACCTACGACCAGCCGGACTCCGTCCGGTACCTCGTCGGCATGGGCCAGCCCATGGACTTCGAACCGATGATGCTCATGCCCTCCATACCGACCATGGTGTGGGGCGGGCAGATCCGGATGATGGCACGCGCCCTCGGCGTCGAACTCGACGAGATCCGCGAGACGTCGGAGCGCCGCGCGCTCGACACCACCGTGACCACCCGGACCATGGGCGAGTTCGAGGCCGGCACCCAGGGAGCCATCCGCTTCGAGGTGCAGGGCATCGTCGAGGGCGAACCCCGCATCGTCATCGAGCACGTCACCCGCATCCACGCCTCGTGCGCACCGGACTGGCCGACCCCGCCCGACGGCGGCGACGGCGCCCACCGGGTCGTCATCGAAGGCCGCCCCCGCATCGAGGTCACCATCGAGGCCACCGACGAGGGCGACAACCGCTCGGCCGGCGGCAACGCCACCGCCGTGGGCCGTCTCGTGAGTGCCATCGACTGGCTCACCGAGGCGGAACCCGGACTCTACGACGCCCTCGACGTCCCCCTGCGCCCCGCCATCGGCAGACTCGGAAGGAAGCAGTCATGAGGATCGACATCCCCGAAGGCCGGCACCCCATCGAGTACGTCTGGGGCGACATGGTCCCCGGCATCGGCATGGCCGCGGCGAACTTCTCGCTGTCGGTGTACGCCCACACCACCCTGGGCCTGCGGGAGTTCGAGGCGGCCCGGCTGCGCGTCGCGCAGATCAACGGGTGCGTCTTCTGCCTCGACTGGCGCACGGAGCGCGACGGGGAGAAGGTCGAGGAGGAGTTCTCCGAGGCCGTCACCGAGTGGCGCACCACCGGGGCCTTCGACGACCGGACCCGCCTGGCCGCCGAGTACGCCGAGCGGTACGTGCTCGACCACCACGGCCTCGACGACGAGTTCTGGGAGCGGATGACCGCGCACTACAGCCAGTTGGAGATCGTGGAGCTGACCATGAGCATCGGCTCCTGGCTGGCCTTCGGACGGCTGAACCACGTCCTGGGCCTCGACAGCGTGTGCGTCCTGCCCGGCCACTGACACGGGTCGACCGCAGCCGCCGTACGGCGGCTGCGGTGGGGGGTGAAGGCTCGGCTGCCCCTTACGGGCCTGCAGACCTACAGGCCTACGGACCTACGGGCCTACAGGTCGGTGGCGATGATCTTCTCGATGTTGCGTTCGGCGAGCGCCGTGATCGTGACGAACGGGTTCACGCTGGTGTTTCCGGGGATCAGCGCGCCGTCGATCACGTACAGGCCGGTGTAGCCGTGCAGGCGACCGTAGTTGTCGGTGGCCTTGTTCAGTACCGCGCCCCCCAGCGGGTGGTAGGTGAGGGTGTCGTTCCAGATCTTGTAGGCGCCGAACAGGTCCGTCCGGTAGATCGTGCCCTCCTTCGCGTTGATCTTGTCGAAGATGGTCTTGGCCATGTCGATGGAGGGCTGCTTCCACGCGGTCTGCCAGCTGAGGTCGGCCTTGCCGGTGGCGGCGTTCCAGGTGAACTCGGCGCGGTTCGGGTTCTTCGTGATCGACAGGTAGAACGAGGCGTACGTCTCGATCCCGGTCGGCAGCGGCGCCACCTCGGCGAACGCCCCGCCCGCGTCCCAGTTGTCGATCCCGGAACAGGGGATGGTCGACTGGAGCTTGCCCGTCGGGTCCCACATGTGGTTGGCGCGGCCGCACATGACGTTGCCGTTGTCGCCCCAGCCCTTGCCGACCTCGCCGTTGAGGTTCGGCAGCGCGCCCGTGGCCTTCAGCTGGACCAGGAGCTTGCTGGTGCCGACGCTGCCGGCCGCGAAGAACACCCGGTCCGCAGTCACCGTCTTGGTGACCACGGTGTCCCCGGTGGTGTTCAGCTGGTCGATGACGACCGTGTAGCCGCCGCCGGTCGTGGGGGAGACCGAGGTGACCTTGTGCAGGGAGGAGATGGTGACCCGGCCCGTGGCCTTCGCCCGGGCGAGGTAGGTCTGGTTCAGGGACTTCTTGCCGTGGTTGTTGCCGTACAGGATCTCGCCGTCCAGCGCCGACTTGGCGGCGGTGCCCGCCTGCTCCTGCTTCATGTAGTCCCAGTCGTACACGTCGGGCACGAAGGTCCACGCGAAGCCGGAGCGCTGGGCGTGCTTGCGGCCCACCCGGGAGAACTGGTAGCACTCGGCCGTCTCGAACCAGGCCGGGTCCACCATCCCGACGCCGAGGCCCGCGTTGGCCCTCGGGTAGTAGGTGCCGTACATCTCCTCGGCGTCCACCGAAGGCAGGACGGACTGGAAGTTGGCCCGCTTGGGCGTGACGGCCATGCCGCCGTTGACCAGCGAGCCGCCGCCCACGCCGCGGCCCTGGTAGACCGTGATGCCCGCGAAGTCCTCGGCGTCGAGGATGCCCGTGTACTTCGGGACGTCCTTGTCGATCGGGAAGCCGAGGAAGTTGCTCAGCGGGGCCTTCGTCCGGGTGCGCAGCCAGAACGACCGGTAGTCCGGGCTGGTCACCTTGGGGAAGACCTTGCCGTCCGACCCCGGGGTGACCCAGTCCATGCCCATCTCGATCATCTGCACGTCGACGCCCGCCTCCGCGAGCCTCAGCGCGGCGACCGAGCCGCCGTAGCCGGTGCCGATGACCAGGGCCGGTACGTGGGCGCCACTGGCGATGGGGCCGGCCGCCGCGGCGGCCTGATCCTGCGCCTGGGCGGCGGCCGGGGTGATGTGACCCGCGAGGGTCACGGCCCCGAGAATGGAACTCGTTCTAGCGATGAATCCGCGGCGCGAAAATCCATTGGAATCGTTTCCGGGCAGGGCTCTGTCACTCATGTGACGTTCCTCACTCTCGGCGGAATGGGAACGAGTTCTACTGCCGCCATCGTGTGAAGTCACTACATACGTCTAGGTAACTTTCGGTCGATCACGTAACAGTGGGGGCCGGATCCCGGCCCCGGACCCACCCCAGGACCAGCGCGGAGGCGACCGCCGCGAAGGCGCACCACGTGGAGGCGAACTCCAGTCGCCACAGCGCTGAGCAGGCCAATGCCCCGAAGGCCAGGACCCCGCCGAGGATCCGCGGGCGCCGGTCACCGGCGAGCAGCAGGGAGCCCAGAGTGGCGAACAGATAGCCCGCCAGGACCAACGGCATCCACGGAACATTCACGCCGTAGCCGAGGGTGTGACCCCGCACTTCGGCGATCACCGGCTCCGTCGACAGGCGGTACGAGAGCACGCCCGCGACGGCGACACCGACGGCGAGCGGCCCCCACAGCCTGCGGCGGGCCTCCGGGTCGGCCGCGAGGAGCACCCCGAGCGGCACCCACACGGGCAGCAGGGGGGGAGGCGATCACCGCCCAGGCCGTGGCGGCGGGGGAGCGGCCCCCGTCCGACGCCCAGACGGCGGCCTCCAGCAGTTGGTGCACGCCCAACAGCAGCGGCAGGGCGGCGAGCGGCAGATCCCGGACCCGTCGCGCCCGGGCCAGGCACACCACCCCGACGGCGGCGATCACCGTGCCCGCCGCCAGATCGGCCGTGGCGCTCCAGACACGCGATCAGCCCGGACCCGGCCGGAGGCGCGCGGTCAACTCCGCCCACTCCCCTCGTCGGCGTCGCGCGAGGGTTCCAGCGGCGGAGCGGCCACCGCGCAGTACCGGTGGCACTCCGGGTGGCAGGCCCCCGGCGCCGGGGACCGCACGGTCGCCCAGGCCACGACCGCTCCCACCAGGAACGCCCCCGCACACCAGACCATCGCCCGCCCGAACGCCGCGTCGAACTCGACCGGCGAGCGGTAGGACTCCGGCGCCATCCCCGCCAGCAGCGGCAGCGCCGCCACCGCCAGCAGCCCGGCCGCCCGCGCCGCCGCGTTGTTGATGCCGCTGGCCAGGCCCGCCCGCCCCGGGTCCACCGAGGACAGCACGGTCGCCGTCAGCGGAGCCACCAGGGCCACCAGCCCCAGGCCCATCACGGCCATCGCGGGCAGCACGTCCGCCACGTACGAGGCGTCCGGCCCCACCCGCAGCATCAGCAGCGCCGCGGCCCCGCACACCAGCGGCCCCACCGTGAGCGGGATCCGCGGCCCGATCCGCTCCGCGAGCTCACCCGAACGGGCCGACAGCAGCAGCATCAGCAGGGTGGTAGGCAGCATCGCGGCCCCGGCGGCCAGCGCCGAGTACCCGGACACCACCTGGAGCTGGAGCACGACGAGGAAGAAGAACCCGGAGATGGCCCCGTACACGCACAGGGTGACCAGATTGACGGCCGTGAACTGGCGGGAGCGGAAGATGTCCGGCGGCACCATCGGGTCCGCCCGGTGCCGCTCCAGCCACACGAACGCGACCGCGAGCAGCACACCGACCACCGCCGCGGCGATCACCGGCGCCGTGGCGGCCTGGGCTTCGATCAGCGCGTACGTGACCAGGGCCAGCGAAGCCGCCCCCAGCACCGCGCCGGCCACGTCGAACCGGCCGTGCGCCTGCGGGTCCCGCGATTCCGGTACGTGTCGCAGCGCCACCGGCACGCACACCGCGGCCAGCGGCACGTTCAGCAGGAACACCCAGCGCCAGCCGGGCCCGTCCACCAGCCAACCGCCCAGGAACGGCCCCACGGCGGCGCCCACCCCGCCCAGCCCGGACCACAGGCCCACGGCCCGCCCCCGGTCCTGGCCCCGGATGGAGCCCTGGATCAGCGCGAGCGAACCGGGCGTGAGCAGCGCCCCGCCGACACCTTGCAGCGCCCGGGCGGCTACCAGGACCCCGGCGTTCGGTGCGATCCCGCAGAGCAGGGAGCCCACCGCGAACCAGATCACGCCGAGCACGAACACCCGCCGCCGCCCGAACCGGTCACCGAGCGCCCCGCCGACGAGGATCAGCGCGGACAGGGTCAGCAGGTACGCGTTGACCGTCCACTGGAGCACGGCCAGATCGGCGCCGAGGTCCTCCCCGATGCGCGGCAGCGCGACGTTGACCACCGTCGAGTCCAGCAGCGCCATGCTCGACCCGAGCACCGTGGTCAGCAGGATCCACCGGCCCCGCGCCGACGCGATCGCGACCCCGGGAGCACCGGGAGCACCGGGAGCACCGGGAGCACCGGGAGCCGCGGGAGTGCCGGGGTCGCCCTGGTCGCCGGGACCGGCGGGTTCGGTCATGCCCCCAGGCTGGCGCGCGCCGCCGCGAAAGGCCACCCGGGAGGAACGGCTCCCGAGGCAGGCGCCGGGTGGGCGGACCGGCATTCGAGTGGCCGGCGCGCGGACTCCGGCGCGACCGGCGCCGCGGCCGGCGCCCGCCTGGTTAGCGTGGCTGACCATGACGCTCCTGAGCGACCAGGCCGATGACATCCGGGCCCTCGTTGCGGCCGCCGATCCCGGGGCGGTGTGGGCCTTCGGCGACGCCGACGGCGTCCACGCCGGCTCGCACGACGGGCAGGTCGTGATCGACGCGGGCGGGCTGTGCGCGGTACTCGCCCTCTGGCCGGTGATCGGGAGCCTCGTCGAGGACGGCTCCCTGCGGCTGCACACCCCGATCGCGGCCTACGGGGAAACGGACGCTCCCGCCGGGACCACCGCGCACCACCTCCTCACGCACCCCGCCGGATCCGCCGACCTCACCCGCCTCGCCGAACGGCTTTCCGGCATCCCCCTCGGCGAGCTGGCCGCCGCCAGGGTCTGGGGCCCGCTCGGCATGACCGCCACCCGGTTCGCCGAGGGCACCCTGTACGCCTCCCTCGCCGACATCGTCGGCTTCCTGCGCCACCTCCTCGCACCGGATCCCGGCGCACAGGACGAGCCGGCCGGGCACCACGAGCCGGTCGCGCGGGCGGAGCCCACCGCTCCGGCGGAGCCCACCGCTCCCGCGGCCCCGACCCACGCCTGGACCACCGAGTCCCTCCGCATCCGCACCGGAGAACTCACCCCCGCCCGGGGCCTCCTCTGGCACCCCGCCCCCCACGGCGTCTGGACGCACCCGGCCCCGGCCGACGACGGCCCGGCCGTGTGGATCTCGCTGCGCCTCCACCGGTGGGCGATCCTCCTCCCGACGGCCGCCGGGCAGCGGCCCCTCCGCTCCGCCTTCCGCGAGGCCGCCTTCCAGACGACCGGCGCTCGCGCACTCCCGGGGTGGGACGTACGGTGATGCCGATGTCACCGACCGTCGTCACCCCTGCCGCGGAGGTACACGCATGCGTACGGTCCAAGGGGCCGCCCTGGACGGGCTGAGAGCCCGCGTACGGGCCCTCGGCGCGGAAGCTCCGGACCGGCGGACACCCGCCGCCCCCGGCTTCGGCGCCCGCCTGCGCGGCTTCGTCCGCACGGGCACACCGCGCGCGACCGCCGCCGCCCTGCGCGCCCTGCGGGCCCGCCGGGGCGATGCGCCCGCCCTGCTGCGCACCCGGTCCGGACGTACTTTCCTCGTCCTGCTCGACCCCCTCGACCTCGACCGCTTCTACGCCGAACCCGTGAGCCTCCTGGCCGCGGACCCGCCGGAGAAGTGCCGTGGCACGGCCGCCGAGGAGCCCGCCGGCATCGGCTGCTCCCGCGGCGAACTCCGCGCCCAGCGGCGCCGGATCAACGAGGAGACACTGGCCGCGGGCGTCCCCGTACACCCCTCGTGCGCCACCTTCCTCGCGGCCGTCGCCGCCGCGGCCCCCCACCTGACCGCCGCCCGCACCCTCGACCTCGTACGCGCCCGGCACGCCGTGCACCGCGCGGCCCGCCGGATCGTGCTCGGCGAGGGCGCCGCCTCCGACGAGGAGCTCGCCGGCTGGCTCCGACAACTGCGCGGCGGCCGAATCCGGTCCGCCCGCGGCGTCTACGCCAAGGCCCACGCACGCATCCAGCACTACGCCGCCGGCGCCGGCGACGACACCCTCGTGGGCCGCGCCACCCGCCGCGCCGACCCGGGCGGCGCCCTCGACCCGCTGCGCCAGGCCCACCACTGGCTCCTCGCCATGGACGCCGTACCCGCCACCCTGCTGAACACCCTGCTCCTGCTCGGTGCGCACCCGGCCGAACAGGACGCGGCCGCCGCGGAGGCCGCGCGCGGCGGGGACGCCGGCGAACTGCCCCGGCTGCGGGCCTGCGTCCGGGAGGCCCTGCGCCTCTACCCGGTGGTGCCCGACCTGATCCGCGTCACCCGGGCCGAGACCGAGTGGCGGGGCGTGCGCTACCCGCCGGGCACCTCCGTCCTGCTGCCCGCCGCCTTCCACCAGCGCGATCCCGAACGGGTCCCGGCCGCGCACGTGTTCGTCCCCGGTCGGTGGAAGAGCCCCGACGCCGACCAGGACATCCGGATCGCGCCCTTCAGCCACGGCGGCGGGCGCTGCCCGGGCGACCAGCTCGGCCTGATGATCACAGCGGCGTTCTGCGCGGAGGTCCTCCGGGGCCACCGGCTCACCGCGACCAGGCCGGTTCTGGACCCGGTGGGGCCGCTGCCCGCCACGCTCGACCCGGGCGCCGTCCGGATCACCCTCACCCGTCGCTGACGGACCCGCTCATTCCTCCGTCCCGCCACCGTCTCCCTCCGTCCTCCCTTCCCCCTGGCCGACCACAAGAGGAACCCATGCCCGACGCCGCGACCGCGTCCTCCTCGTCGTACCCGCCGTTCCCGCCCCCCGACCTGGACGCCGACCTGCTCGACGCGCTGTGCCGCGCGCTCGCCGAGGCCGCCGACTCCGTCGGCGAGGCCGCCAGAGACGCCTCCGCACTCGCCCTCGGCCGCCGGCTGCCCGCCGCCGCCCTCGCCCGGGGAGGCGCCCGCCGCCTCGGCTGGCGCACCCTGCTGCGCACCCTCACCGACCCCGCGGGGCTGGGCTGGGCCCCACGGGGCCGGGGCGTGGCGGGGGTGGGCCGGATCGCCGGGGTCCTGACGGGGCGTGAGAGCCTCGCGATCAGCATCGCCGTCTGCGGGCTGAGGGCCCGCATCCGGGCGGCGGGCACGAGCTGTCCCGAACTCCTCGCCGACCCGGGGGCGGTGGCCGTCCTCACCGCGGTCCGGGAGGGCCGGCAGGGCGAGGCGGTCCGCCTGTTCCGGCGCATGGTCCGGGACCAGGGCGCCGAGCACGCGTTCACGCTGCTGTCCCCGTACTTCGCCGACATCCTGGCCTGGAGCGCCCTGACCGACGTGAACCCCTTCAACGACCACGCCGGCTGGCAGGTCGCCACGGGGCGGGCCCAGGAGGCGGAACCGCTCATCGGGCTCGGCGCCGCCTTCCTCGCCTTCTGCGACCGGGGCCAGGGCCTGTCGGAACGGCCCACGGGGCAGTCCACCCAGCCGGACGCGAAGCCCTACCTCCGGCAGCCCGGCTGGGCGGCCGCCGTACAGCCGGCCCGAGCGCGGAACTCCGCCGCCCGCCGGCGGGCCGTGCGGCAGCTGCCCCGCCGGGCCCCGCGCCCGACGCCCGGCGGCCCGCTCGGCCTTTGCGACCACGCCGCCGCGCTGCGTTCGCACGCGGTCCGGCTGCGCGCGGCGGCCGCCGCGCCGGGATGGCACGCCCCCCAGAGCGACGGCCTGCGCGCCGAGGTGGCGGCCCTCGCCGACCGCTGCGCGACGGCGGCCGCGGGCCTCGCGCTCGCCGCCGTACAGCTACAGGACACGTGACGGCGGCGGCACGAGGGCCGGCCCTGGCGCTCAGCCCTCCGTGGCGCGGAGCCGGCGCAGCGCGGCCAGCGCCCTCTCGGTGACGTCCTCCGGGGACCCGGACACGTCGACGGCGACGCCGAGTTCGTCCGACCCGAGCGGCTCCAGGGCGGCGAACTGGGAGTCCAGCAACGTGGTGGGCATGAAGTGCCCCCGGCGGGCCGACATCCGCTTCTCGATCAGCGGGCGGTCACCGGTGAGGTGGACGAACACGGCCCCGGGCGCCGCAGCGCGCAGCCGGTCCCGGTAGACGCGCTTGAGCGACGAGGCCGCCACCACCCCTCCGCTGCGCCCCGCGCTGTTGCGGATCCACTCGCCGATGGCGTCCAGCCACGGCCACCGGTCGGCGTCGTCCAGCGGGACGCCGGCCGACATCTTGGCCACGTTGGCCGCGGGGTGGAAGGCGTCGCCCTCCGCGTACGGAATGCCCAGGGCCTCCGCGAGCAGTTGGCCCACGGTCGTCTTGCCCGTGCCGGCCACGCCCATCACCACAATGACGCGCTGGGTGCCCACGTCCACCTCGCTGTCCTCGTCGACCCCGTTCCGTGCCCACCACTCAACCGCATTTCCCGCCGGCGGGGCCGGCTACACGGCGCCGGCACGGTCACCCGTACCGGCGTCGTGCGGCCCGACCGTCAGACGTCGAGGACCGCGATCTCGATCCCGTCGAGGCGCTCCGGCTCGGCGACGACGTCGATCGCGCTGATCAGTCCGTCCTCGACGGTGAAGCGGAGTACGAGGAACAGGCGTCCGTACGGCGCCATCGCCAGGCCGACCGTGCCGTCGACCAGCGCGGTCTGCGTGGCCAGGGCGCGCTGCATGGCGGCCATCGCACCCGTGGCCACGGGGACGGCACCACGGACGACGATCGGCTTGGGGAAGGGGCCGGCCGCCGTGTCGGCGGTGAGCACCACACCGGGGTGCAGCAGGGCGACCAACGCGTCGAAGTTCCCGCCGCGGGTGGCTGCGAGGAAGGCGTCCACGACGACGCGCCGGCGGGCCAGATCGGCGTCGGGGACCAGCGGTACGCCCTTGACGCGGCGCCGGGCGCGACTGGCGAGCTGCCGGGTCGCGGCCGGGGTCTTCTCGATCATCTCGGCGATCTCGTCGAAGGAGACGGAGAACATGTCGTGCAGGACGAACGTGAGGCGCTCGGCCGGTGCCAGCTTGTCGAGCACGACCAGCAGGGCCAGTCCGACGGAGTCGGCCATGACCGCCTCCTGCTCGGGGTCGATCGCGTCCTCACGGCCGGCGGCGGGGTCGGTGGGGTAGGCGTCGATGGAGTCCTCGCGCCGGGTCCGGCGGCTGCGCAGCATGTTCAGGCACACCCGCGACACGACCGTGGTCAGCCAGCCGCCGAGGTTCTCGACCTCGCCGGTGTCGGAGCGGTCCAGGCGTAGCCACGCCTCCTGAACGGCGTCATCGGCCTCGGTGAGCGAACCGAGCATCCGGTAGGCCACCGCTCTGAGATGAGAGCGGTGCTCCTCGAAGCGCTCCGTCAATGTCGAGCTCTCGTCCACTGTGTTCATTCCTCCCCTGGCGGATGATGATCAAAGTAGACGTGAGTCGGAGCCCGGCATAATGGCGCCGGACAGCCGAAGCGAGTGAACGAGGCAGACGCCGGGCCGAAATGCGGCCCGGCAGGAGAGGGAGCCCCTGATGGATGTGCAGCACTTCGAGCGGATCACCGCATTCATCGAAGCGCGGCTCACCCCGCTGTTCGACGCGGAGACGGGGAGCGAGTACGGCTTCTCCATGGACGACACCGGCCGCGCGCTGCGGGCGCTGCGCAACGCCGTCCTGGAGGCCTCGGCGATCAAGGGCCTGCTGGAGAAGCGCGAGTCGGCGGAACCGGCCATGCGCCGCGTCATCGACCAGTCGGTGGAGCACAACTGGGACGTCCTGCGCGGGATCGCCCGCCAGTGGGAGGACCACGCCGACTTCCGGCACGAGTTCAAGCACCACGCCTGGGAGCTCGACCACCACCACGACCACGACGTGGTCTCCGCGGAGGCCTGACGGCCGCCAGGCGCGCCCCGGCGGCCGGCCCCGCGCGGATCACGCGGAGGGCCCGGCCGCCTCGCGGGGCGTGGTCTGCTGGACCGCCCAGCCGTTGCCGTCGGGGTCGGAGAAGTAGACGAAGGACCCCCAGGGCATGTCCTGGATCTCGGTGACCTCGACGCCCCGGCCGCGCAGGTCCTCGTACGCCTCCTCGATGTCGGTGACGACGACCTGCATGTTGTCCAGCGATCCCGGGGCCATCCGGGTGAGCCCCTTGCCGATCGCGATCGAGCAGGCCGACCCCGGCGGGGTCAGCTGCACGAACCGGATGTCCTCGCTCACCGTCACGTCGTGGTCGGCGTTGAAGCCGATCCGCTCGTAGAAGGCCTTGGCCCGGTCCACATCGGTGACGGGCACGGCGACGAGCTCCAGCTTGATGTCCATGCCGGCATCATGCGCCAGGGGCCGTGACGGCGCCGCCCGGAGCGGGCACTCCGTCTCCCGGAGCGGGCACTCCGTCGCCCGGGACCGGCACGCCGTCGCCCGGAGCCGTGTCCGCCGCCGCGAACTGGGTTCGGTACAGCTCCTCGTACCGTCCCCGCGCCGCCAGCAACTCGGTGTGCGTGCCCCGTTCCACGATCCGGCCGTCCTCGACGACCAGGATCAGGTCCGCCGCCTGTACGGTCGACAGCCGGTGCGCGATCACCACCGCGGTCCGGCCGGCGAGGGCCTCGCCCAGGGCCTCCTGCACCGCCGCCTCCGAGGTGGAGTCCAGATGGGCCGTGGCCTCGTCGAGGACCACCACCCGCTGACGGGCCAGCAGCAGCCGCGCGATGGTCAGCCGCTGCCGTTCCCCGCCCGACAGTCGGTAGCCGCGCTCTCCGACGACCGTGTCGAGCCCGTCCGGCAGCGAGGCGACGAGCCCGTCCAGGCGGGAACGCCGCAATGCCTCCCAGATCTCCTCCTCGGTGGCGTCGGGCCTGGCCAGCAGCAGGTTCGCCCGTACGGACTCGTGGAAGAGGTGTCCGTCCTGGGTGACCATGCCGAGGGTCTCGCGGATGGACTCGGCCGTCAGGTCCCGTACGTCGATCCCGCCGAGGCGGACCGCGCCCGCGTCCGCGTCGTACAGGCGCGGCAGCAGCTGCGCGATGGTCGACTTGCCGGCGCCCGAGGAGCCCACCAGAGCGATCATCCGGCCGGGTTCGGCGCGGAACGACACCTCGTGCAGCACCTGCGTCCCGCCGCGGGTGTCGAGGGCGGCGACCGACTCCAGTGAGGCGAGCGAGACCTTGTCGGCGGAGGGGTAGCCGAAGGAGACCGCGTCGAACTCCACCGTCACCGGCCCGTCCGGCACCCGCCGGGCCTCCGGCTTCTCGGCGATCAGCGGCTTCAGGTCGAGGATCTCGAAGACCCGCTCGAAGCTCACCATGGCGCTCATCACCTCGACGCGGGCTCCGGCGAGCGCGGTGAGCGGGGCGTACAGCCGCGTCAGGAGAAGGGCGAGGGCGACGACGGAGCCCGCGTCCAGGGTCCCGCGCAGGGCGTAGAACCCGCCGAGGCCGTAGACGAGCGCGAGGGCCAGGGCGGAGACCAGGGTGAGGGCCGTGATGAAGGCCGACTGGGCCATCGCCGTACGGATGCCGATGTCGCGCACCCGAGCCGCCCGCGTCGCGAACTCGGCGGATTCGTCGGCGGGCCGCCCGAAGAGCTTGACGAGCGTCGCGCCGGGAGCGGAGAAGCGTTCCGTCATCTGGGTGCCCATCGCGGCGTTCAGCGCGGAGGCCTCCCTCTGCATCGCCGCCATCCGCGCGCCCATCCGGCGGGCCGGCAGGACGAACACGGGCAGCAGCACCAGTGCGAGCAGGGTGATCTGCCAGGAGATGCTCAGCATCACGACCAGCGTGAGCAGCAGGGTCACGGTGTTGGCGACGACCCCCGACAGGGTGTTGCTGAAGGCCCGTTGGGCGCCGATCACGTCGTTGTTGAGCCGGCTGACCAGGGCGCCGGTCCGGGTGCGGGTGAAGAAGGCGACCGGCATCCGCTGCACGTGGTCGAAGACCGCCGTCCGCAGGTCCAGGATCAGCCCCTCGCCGAGCGTCGCGGACAGTCTGCGGGTCAGCAGGCCCAGCCCCGCCTCGACGACGGCGATCAGCGCGATGAGCAGGGCGAGGCGGACGACCGTGCCGCTGTCCCGCCCGGCGACGATCGCGTCGACGACCCGGCTGGCGAGCACCGGAGTGGCCACCGCGAGCAGGGCGGTGACCACGCTCAGCATGAGGAAGAAGGTGAGCCCGCGGCGGTGCGGGCGGGCGAAGGCGGCGACGCGGCGCAGGCTCGCCCGGGAGAGCGGGCGCCGGTCCTGCTGGGCGTTGATCGCGCTGTGGAGCGAGGTCCAGGCGGTGACTTCCATGTCCATGGCCCGAACGCTAATACCTCAAGCAAGCTTGAGGTCAACGGATTCCCAACATGCCAGTGAAAACAAGCCAGTTGACTGAAGAAGCACCCTCCCGCGATCATTCCCGCGGCAGATCAGCCACCGGGAACGGGACACCGCCGCTCCCGCCGCACCATCTTCGGGGGAACCGTGAGTACCGTGCGCCACAAAATCGCAGCCGTCGTCGGATCCGTGGGCCTCGCCCTGACCCTCGGCCTGGCCACCGCGGGCAGTGCCCACGCCGGCAGCCGGGGCCAGCAGATCATGGTCCTCGACAACGGCGGGACCGCGAAGAGCTTCCTGGTCCGGGGCAACGACCAGGACGGCAACCCCGTCCGGCGGTGCTTCTCCGTCTCGGGCTACCAGACCTGGATCTCCGGCTGGTGGTGGCGGGACAACATGACGGTCTACTGGTACGACTATTCCACCAGCTGCAACAACAACAACGCCGAGAACGCCAGCTATTCGTGGTCCGTGAACATCCCCGTGACCTCCAGCAACGACTGGCAGGCGATCGGGCGCCCCGGCAACACCACGCTCGACAAGCTCAATCGGCAGATCGAGTTCTTCGACAACCAGCACGTCGCCAACTCCGTGCTCGTCGTCGGGGTCAACCAGGACGGAAGGCGCGTCACCGGCTGCTGGGCCACACCCGGCTGGGAGACCCCGTTCAGCGGCTGGTGGTGGAAGTTCAACCCGGACCTCTACCTCTACAGCAGCAGCGACTGCAGCGGTGGCTACAACTCGATGGTCAAGACGGGCATGGGCGGGCGTGACGGCACCTGGTACGGCGCCACCAACTGACGCGAGGTCCCTCGGTGGGGGCGCCCAACCGGCGCCCCCACCACGGAAATCGGCGACTCCCGCCCGCTGTCGGCGCCCGGTGGCATCATCGGTCCATGACGCAGGGATCCGAGTCAGTCCGCTTCGGCAAGAGCACCACCGACACCGTCCTGCACCGCTTCGAGCAGTGGGCCCGCGAAACCCCCGACGGGCTCGCCGTCGTCGCCGGCCACGAGAGCTTCACCTACGAGCAGCTCGACACGGACGCCAACCGGCTGGCGCACCACCTGCTCGCCTCCGGCCTGCCGCCCGGCGGCCTCGTCGCGATCGGGACCACCCGCCAGGCCGAACTCCTCATCGCCCTCCTCGCCGTCCTCAAGGCGGGCGGCGCGTACACCGTCGTCGACGTCGACACACCGCGCACCGGACGGCTCCAGCTCACCGCCGTCGAGCCCTTCGCGCTGCTCACCCGGGCCGCCCAGGAAGCGGTCCTCGACGGCGGGAGCGGCCTGCGGGTGATCCGCCTGGAGGAGCGGACCGCCGCCGTCGCGCGACAGCCCGCCGAGCCGCCCGGGGTCGCGGCGTCCACCGGGTCCGCCGCGGTCCTGTTCACCGCCGGAGCGGAGCCCCGGGCCGTACCCGCCGGCCACACGACGTTGCTCGCCGCGTACGAGGGGTGGGCCGAAGTGGCCCGGCCGACCCCCGAGGACCGACACCTGATCACGGCCGGAGCGGCCCTCACCGACTTCGCCGCGGGCTGGACCCGAGCCCTGTGCTCCGGCGGCACCCTGGTCCTCCCCGTCATCTCCCCCTGGAAGCCGGAGGACTTGCGGACGGCGATCGACGGCGAACGCGTCTCCGTCCTGCACACCGACCCGGCCGGCGCCGAACGGCTCCTCGTGCGCGGGGCGAAGCCCGCCCCCGGGATTCCGCGGAGCCGGGGCACGCTCGGGCCGGACTTCGCGGCCCTGCGCCTGCTCGCCCTCACCGGGGACCGGCTCTTCCTCGACGAGCTGGACGCCCTCCAGTCGCGGCTGCGGCCGGGCGTACGGGTGCTGGCCGTCTACGGCACGGCGGAGACGGCCGGCATCGGCACCCACTTCGAACTTCCGCAGCTGCGCGGCCCGGTCGACGAACCGTACGGCCTCTCGCTGCTCGGCGTCCCCTTCCCCGGCTGGGACGTCCACGTCCGGGACGGGCAGATACGGCTCACGCCGCCCGGTGGCGGCGACGCGATCCCCACGGGAGACCTCGGGCTGCTCCGACCCGACGGCCTGCTGGAGTTCCGCGGCCGGATCCGGGACCGGATCGCCGTGCCGGGCGGCACCCTCGACCCGTATCCCGTCGAGGCCGCGATCCGAAGCCACCCCGGTGTCGGCCGGGCGGCCGTCACCGCGGTCGAGGACGGCACCGGGGCCCGGCGGCTCGTCGCGTACCTCGCCCCGCCGCCCGGTGACCGGATCGCCTGGGACGCGGCCGCCGCACTGCCGGACGTCGGAGGAGTGCGCGACCACCTCGCGGGAGTGGTCCTCGACGCGGAGACCCCGCGCAGCGTCATCAAGCTGCGCGCCCTGCCACGCGGCAGGGCCGGCCAGGAGGAGCGGACGGCCCTGCCGCTGCCGGCACGGCACGTTCCCGAGACGGTGGCCCGGCCCAACAAGTTCGGCGGCGTGGCGCAGGCCGCCGAAGGTCCGGGCGGCTGCGCCTTCGGATGCATGGCGGTGGTGCTGGGCTTCGTCGCCATGCTGCTCACGAACGTGCTGTGGCCCGGCTCGACGGACCTCGGCGCGGTGCCCAACCCCTGGGCGACCCTCTTCTTCCTCCTCTACGTGTGCGAGGTGCTCGCGTTCGGCGCCGGCGTGCTGTTCCTGATCAACGGGCACCGCAGGATGAAGCACCGCAAACTTGGCCGGCGGCGCACCAGGGCCGCCCATCTCGCCGCGAGCTACCTGCTCCTGGCCTGGTGGCCGCAGGACAACCTCTACCGGCTGGCGGCCAAGCACGACTGGCCGCAACAGGCCCTCCTCGTCTACCTCTTCAACGTTCCGCTGATGATCGCGGGCCTCATCGTGGCCGTGTTCCTCACCAGGAAGCCGGACGACCCCTTCCACTTCGACCCGGAGGACGACGCCTAGACCGACCTGGGGCCTGTCTTTTGGATCAGGCCCTGGAACGCGGTCGGCGGGCCGAACAGGGCGTCCACCGCCCGCGCCGCGGCCCGCACCCGCGCTTCCGCCGAGTCCAGGGCCTCCCTGCTGTGCGCGGCCACCAGCACACCCAGCCAGGGCGACGGTTCGAACGCCCCCGTCGGGATCGCGGGGACGAACACCGTCCCGAACCGTGCGCACTCCCGTGCCAGATCCGTGCACAGCTCGTCCAACTGCGCCTCGGGCAGTCGGGCGCCCAGCTCCACCCGGTCGACGATCCGTACGAGGTGCCCCGCGCCCCGCAGCGCGTCGAGCCGGGCCGCGACCACGAAGGCGACGGACGGCCCGGTGAGCCGCAGGTTCGTCTCGGTCGGCGCGAGCCGCCGCCCCTCGGCCGCCACGAAGTCCACGTCGAACCAGCCCCGGTAGCCGCCGGCCGCCAGCTCCCGGCCCACCGCCGCACCGAAGGCGGTCAGCGGCTTCTCCGCCCACTCGGGCACCACCCCGGGCCCGACGGTGGCGCCCGCGTAGCAGCCGTCCCGCACCTCCATCACGGCCCCGCCGACCTCGTGGACGCGGCCGTCGGGGCCCACGAAGCCGTCGTACGTGAGGTCGCGCGGGCCGCCGTCCCGCGACGCCGGGTCCTCGACGTACTCCTCCACCAGCAGCGGTCCGCGCGGCAGCCGCCGCAACAGGGCGCGGGCCCCGCCGGCCGCCCGCAGGCGCTCCGGCGTGACCACCGTCGTACCCGAACCACCGACACCGTGCTCCGACTTCAGAACGGTGCTCTCGCCCGCCTTGGCCCGGGCGGACAGCAGCCGGGTCGCCGCCCGGCGGGTCGCGGCCCGCCACTGCGCGGGGAGCACGATCCCGGGATGGCCGCCATCCGCCAGGATCCGGCCGAACATCGCGTGCGCCGCGGACTTCGACTCGTACCGCAACTCCCCGGGCCGCCACGGCCGGCCCGTCAGCTCCGCGAAGGGGCGGGTCAGCCCCCACGGTACGAGCGGCAGCCCGAACCCCGTCAGCCGGGCGGCGAGCGCGGGCCGCCGCCGTACGGCGTCCAGGAGTCCCGGACCCCGCTCCACCAGCCCGTCGTACACCTCCACGTCCGACCAGCCCAACTGGCGGCCCACCAGCTCGGTCCAGCCCCGCGGCACGGCCCGCGGCAGCACCAGCACGGCCGGGTCGGGGCCGTAGAAGGCGGCCAGGGACGCGTAGTGGTGGGCGGGCCGCTGCTCCGCGTCCAGGGTGGCGTCGGCGAACTGCGCGTTGAACTCCGCGACGTTTCCCAGGTGCACGGACCGGCCGCCGCCGGTCCACTCCCGCGCCCAGTCGGCGAGCGGGACGGGGGTCACCTCGAAGGGCACGAGGGCGGTCGGGTCGGCGCCGGCGCCCGGACGGACCTCCCCGGCACGTGCGCCCATGGCCCGGTAGAACCCGGCCGCGTGCGGATCGGAGTCGATCGCCAGCCCGCGCACCCCCAGAGCCACCGCCCGCCGCAGGACGTCCCGGTACAGCAGACGCCCCACGCCCCGCCCGATCGCGGCCGGTTCGACGAAGAGCAGACCGAGCACGGCGTGCGGGGGAGCGCCCTCCAGGGAGGCGACTCCGAGCACGGCCCCGCCCTCGTCCTCGGCCACCACGACCCTGCGGGCGGTCACGTCCTCGGCGCGGATCCGCAGCTCCCCGGAGCACGCGGCGAGGAAGCCGGCGTCGTACCCCCAGTACGCCTTGGACCGCATCACCAGCCCCGTCAGGGCCTCGGCCTCGTCCGCCCGCGCAGCCCTGACCTTTACCAATTGTCGACCTCCCCATGGTCTGCCGTAGGGCCGTGCGATACATTCGGCCAGCCCACGCACGGCACATACTTATCCCACCCCCGCGGAGACAGGCTTCTCAATGAGCGACATCGTCAACGGACTTGGCCGCACCAGTGCCTTCGGTGCCCTCGGCCTGGTCCTGCTGATCCTCGGCATCGTCCTCGTCGACGTGCTGACGCCCGGGAAGCTGCCCAAGCAGATCTGGGAAGAGCGCAACCGCAACGCGTCCATCATGCTCAGCTCCGCGCTCCTGGGCATCGGCGGAATCGTCTTCACCTCGATCTGGACCACCTACGACGACTTCGGCAAGGGCCTGCTGTCGACGGCGGCCTTCGGCGTGCTCGGCCTGGTCCTGATGGGAGTGGCCTTCCTGGTGCTGGACCTGGTCACCCCCGGCAAGCTCGGCGCCATCGTCGTCGACCCGGATCCCCACCCGGCGGTCTGGGTCACGGCCTCCTGCAACCTGGCCGTGGCCGCCATCGTCGCCGCCTCGATCGCCTGACGTACGCGCGTACGAGATGACGAGAGCGCCGCTCCCCCCGGGGAGCGGCGCTCTCGCGTGGCCGACGCCTACGCCAGGCCCAGGGCGAACACCGTGAACCCGGCCGCCAGCAGCCCCGCCACGGTCCGCCGCACCGCCCGGCCCCCGCGCACGGCCCGCGGCGGCTCCTCGAACCGGCGCGCGTACCGGGCGATGACCACCAGCAGCACCGCGAACACCGGCATCCACGCCACCCGCGCCGCGATCCACCCCAGGCTGTCCGGGGCCGTGGTCAGCCCGGCGAGCCCGGCCGGCCCGCCCAGGAAGGAACCGGGAACCGCCGCCGCCAGCATGGCCGTCTGGTGCCAGCACAGGATCGTCATCGCGCACAGGTTGACCACGACCACCGGAGCCCACACGGCGGGCCGCGCCAGCAGCGCCGCCAGCCGGTCGCGCAGCAGGATCGCCGCCCCCGACTGGGCCGCGGCCAGAGCCAGTACCAGCAGCGACGGCGGGTGCGAGTTGGTGCGCGCCTCGCCCGGTACGCCCACCATCGACGCCGGGTAGTGGAACACCACCAGCAGCGCGGCGAACAGCAGCGTCCCGCCGACCAGCAGCAGCCAGGCCCCGCGCCGCCCGATCCGCCGCTCGCCCCACGAGACCCCGAGCTGGTACGCGAACAGCCAGCCCGGCAGGATGTTCAGCAGCGACAACCAGGACGGTACGGAACCGGACAGCGGCCCGTAGCGCAGGAAGTCCACCACGGCCACCGAACCGAGCAGCGGGGCCGCCGCCCAGCCGCCGAGCCGGTGCGCGGCCCGCACGCAGTACGGGGTCAGCGCGGTGATCACCACGTACACCCCGACGAACCACAGCGGCTGGATCACCAGCGTCGCCCCGGTCCGCAGCGTCGCCTCCGGCACCCCGGCCGTGTACAGCAGCGGCGCGGCGAGCGCCCACACGGCGGTCACGCCGAGCACGGGCCGCCCCAGCCGGACGATCCGGCCCTTCAGCCAGGCACCCGTCGACCCCTGGCGGCGGCTGAAGGACAGCGCCGACGCGTACCCGCCGACCAGGAAGAAGATGCCCAGCATCTGGAGCACCCAGCTCGCCGGGGCGAGAGCGCCGAACGCCGACAGGGGGCTGGCGTTGTGCAGGCCGCCGTCCGTGTCGAGGGTGAAGCCGCCGAGCAGCCAGTGGCCGGTCGGCACGGCCAGCAGCGCCAGGGCGCGCAGCCCGTCGACGGCCCGGTCGCGATGGGCCGGAGTCTGCCGGTCGATCCGCTCGGCGCCCCGCTTCAAGTCGGTGAGGAGGCTCATCGGACCTCTCCCTTCGCGATCGCGGCGAAGGCCGCCAGGGTCTGGGTGCCGGGCGTGAAGTAGCCGGTGTGGCCCCGCACGTCGGAGGCGGGCACGCGGCGGGCGCCGAAGGCCGGGGAGGTGGGGTCGGCGCCGTGGCCGAGCCCGGCGAACCGGACGTTCGGCACGTCGGCGATCCAGTCGGAAGGTCCGCGGGCCGCCCACACGCGGGCCCGGGTGCCCAGGGCGGCGGCGGTGCCGGCGCGCATGCCGGGGGAGCCGAAGGCGACGACGTCGGTGGCGTCGGTGTTCCGGGCGGCGAGCCCGCAGACCACCGAGCCGTAGCTGTGGCAGAACAGCACCGGGTCGGGCGCGCCGACCGCGTCCAGCCCCGCGGTGAACCGGACCAGCCGGGCCGCCCCCGCCTCGGCCAGGCGGCCGCCGGCCACGTCCCACCCGACACCGACCGGGGTGGTGTACCCGGTCCACGCGATCACGGCCACGTCCCGCGCGACCTCGCGCAGGGCCCGGGCCATCCCCGCCGGACCGGTGTACGGCGTACGCGCCTTGTCGTGCGACGCGGCGTCGTTGTCCGAACCGGGCACGATCACCGAGACGTGCCGCGCCCGCTCCAGGTCCCCGAACACCTCGGCGACCTGCCCCCGGCCCCGCGGATCGAAGGCGAGGACCTGGCGGCCCGGCGCCGCGAGGGAGGCGTACCGGGCCTCGCCCGTGGCCGCCACGGCGATCCGGTTGGCCTCGTACCGCAGGGCGAGGGGCGCCCCGTCCAGGTTCCCCACCACCAGCGGGTGCGAGCGTACGAGCGCCTGCCGCGCGGCATCGTCCAGCCCGGCGAAGAACCGGGCCACCTCGGCCGGGGTCGCGCCCGCCGGGTCGGGCAGCGCCCCGCCGTACACCGAGTCCGCCCGCCAGGCGGCGGCGCCCGGCGGGGGCCCGGTGACCGCCGCCTGGCCCTCCCCGGCGGCCCATCCCGCGGTCCCCGCGACGACGGCCACCGCCAGCGCGGCCGTCCCCAGCGTCCTCCCCAAGCGGCGCATGCCCCTTCTCCCTTCCTCGTGGCGAGCCTCGTGACGAGGAGGAAGGTAGGAACGAGGTACCGCGACCGACGTCGCACCGGGGAGCCAAGCCGCATGTCATACCCCGGTAGGGGGTGGAGGAGACGGCGACGCCTAGGGTGCGGGGGAAAGAGGGGGACGGCATGTCGCGCTACACGGCCGCCGCGGAGGCGGAGCTGGACGGAATCACGTTCCGTGCCTGGCAGGGAAGCCACTACGTGACGTTGGCCGAAGTGCTGGTCCGGCTCGGCAGCTTCGGCCTGGGACTGACGTGGCGCGTCGAGATCGACGAGATGGTGGACCCCCGCTGCGCCGAGATCGAGCGACTCTCCGAGGGCGACGGGCTGGACACGCTGACGCTGCTCTCGCTCACGACCCCGGGGTACCAGCTGATCGATGCCGAGGCGTGCGGGTTCGCAGGCGGCGAGCTCGTGGTCGTCCTGACCGAATTCGACAGCTCGTTCTGGGACGTCCGGGCCTCCGACGGGGCCGTGCTGCGCGAGCTCGCCCGCCACTTCGCCGTGAGGCCCCTCGCGCGGACGTCCAACACCCCTGCTCGGCCCTGACTTCCGCCGCTCCGCAGACAGGGGCGGCCGGCCGGTGGCATGGTCGTCGGATGACGGAGACGAGGCGCGACAGGCTGGACCCCGCCGGCGGTGACCTGCTCCGGGCGGCCGTCGCATGGCACCGCGCGCAGCCGCGCCGGGCGGCGGAGCTGGACGGGGTCTTCCGGGTGCCCCCGGACGGGGTGCTGCGGCCGGGGCGGCGGCTCGCCCTGACCGAGTACGGCGCCCGCTGGTACGACGAGGGCGTCGACGTGTACATGCTCGTCGACCTGGAGACCGGCGCCGTGATCCGTGCCACCGACTACCAGGTCACCGCGCACTGGCCGGAGGACCTGCGTGCCTTCTTCACGCCGGATCTCATTCCGGCCGACGACCCCGTACGGGCCTGGCCGGCCGGCTCCGTACCCGGGTCGCGGGACCCCGGGGAACTCGTCCCCGTCCGGCCCGACCAGGTGGAGCGCGCCGCGGCCGTCGTCCTGGTGGCCCGGCACCGCCCGGACCCGGCGGGGCCGGTGCGCCTGCGGCTCCCGGAACGGCTGCCGCACTCTTCCGCGTACCCCTACGCCGACCGCGCCGCCGCCCAACCGGACCCCGAGCTCCTCCCGGGCACACTCCTGTTCGGTGACGGGCCCGCCGACGTACCGGCGGCCTTCGGCTGACGCCCACGCGCCCCGGCCACACGACCCGACGGACGGCCTCGCAGACTTGGAGCCAAGGTGAAGACACGGAAGAAGGGTCGCGGAGTGCCGGAGCCGGACGCCCCGTGGAGCGAGATCGTGCCGGGGCTGTGGATGGGCGGCCACCAGTGGACGGACCCGCTCGGGGACAGCCGCCCGGTCGTCGTCGGGCGGGAGTTCGGGCTGGTCATCAGCCTGTTCACACGGCCCGGCCACGGTCCCGGCCCGGGTGTCGAGCACGTGGTCGCCGACATGCCCGACGCGCCGCTGAGCGCGGAGCAGATCCGTACGGTCCAGGAGCTGGCCCGTACCGCCGCCCGGGCGCTCCGGGACGGCCGCACGGTCCTCGTCCGGTGCCGCTCGGGCTACAACCGGTCCGGGCTCGTCGTGGCGCAGACGCTCGTGGAGCGCGGCGAGGAGCCGGCGACCGCCGTCGGGATCGTGCGGCGGGGGCGGTCGCCGTGGGCGCTGAACAACCGGATGTTCGTGGACTACCTCACGACCGGGCTCGAAGTCGCCGGACTGCTGGTCGGGTTGGAGGCCTGAGCGGGGACCGGCGCGTCAGTCGGAGCCGCCCGGGCGGACCAGGCCCGCCTCGTACGCGAAGATCACGGCCTGGGCGCGGTCGCGGAGGTCCAGTTTGGCCAGGACGCGGCCGATGTGGGTCTTCACCGTCTGTTCCGCGAGGACGAGATGGGCGGCGATCTCCTGGTTGGAGAGGCCGCGCGCGATGAGTTCGAGGACCTCGGTCTCGCGCGGGGTCAGACCGTTCAGCCGCAGCGCCGGGTCCTTGCGCGGGGCCGGCCGCTGCCGGACGAAGTCGGCGATCAGGCGCCGGGTCACCGACGGGGCGAGCAGGGCCTCACCCGAGGCGACGACCCGGACCGCGGAGATCAGGTCGGCCGGCGGGGCGTCCTTGAGGAGGAATCCGGAGGCGCCGGCGCGCAGCGCCTCGTACACGTAGTCGTCGATGTCGAAGGTGGTCAGCATCAGCACCTTCGGCCGGTGCACCACCCCCGGCGGGGGATCGAGGAGCTCCCGGGCGGCCGTGAGTCCGTCCATCTCCGGCATCCGTACGTCCATCAGCACCACGTCGGGATGCGTGGAGCGCGAGACCCGCACCCCCTCGCGCCCGTCCGGGGCCTCCCCCACCACGTCGATGTCCGCCTGCGCCGACAGCAGCGCGGCGAACCCCGCCCGCACCATGGCCTGGTCGTCGACGATGATCACCCGGATGGTCAAGTCGTCTCCCGCGTAGCGTCGTTCAGGGGCAGGCGGGCCGCCACCCGGAAGCCGCCGTCGGGCAGTGGACCGGTGTCCAGCGTCCCGCCGGTCAACCGTACGCGCTCCCGCATCCCCACCAGACCATGCCCGGTGCCCGAGCTCTCCAGCGCCACCACGGCGCCCCGGGCCGGGCCGTTGACCACGAGCACCAGCACCTCCTCCGCGTCCACCGTCACCGAGACCCGGGTCGCGGCCCCCGGCGCGTGCCGCACCACGTTGGCCAGGGCCTCCTGCACGATCCGGTACGCCGACAGGTCCACGGCCGGCGGCGCCGTACGGGCCGCCCCGGCCACCCCCGCCGCCAGGGACAACTCCACCGGCTGCCCCGCCCGTACGGTCGCCTCCACCAGCTGCTGGAGCCGATCGATCCCCGGCTGCGGGGCCTTCTCGCCCTCGGCGCGCTCGGTGCCGTCACCGCGCAGCACGGTCAGCAGCCGCCGCATCTCCCCGAGGGATTCCCGCGCACTGGCGGCGATCGCCTCGAACTCCTCCCGCACCGACTCCGCCATGCCCGGCAGCCGGTACGGTGCCGAATCCGCCTGCACGGTGATCACCGACATGTGGTGGGCGACGACGTCGTGCAACTCACGGGCGATCCGGGCCCGTTCCTCCAGCAGGGTGCGTCGGGCCCGCTCCGCCTCGCTGATGCTCTCCTGCTCGGCGATGCGCCGCTGCGCGTCTCCGTATCCGCGCAGCGCGCCCGTCAGCGCCAGCATCACCCCGGCCAGTACGAAGAGCAGGGCGGAGGTGGTCGCGGTGCCCGCGGGGCGGAGGATTTCGAGGGCGAACCCGACCGCGCCGGTCGCCAGCCACACCCCGACCATGGTCCGGACGGACTCGCGCAGCCCGAGGCAGGCCATCAGCAGCAGGTACCCGACGATGGTCATCGGCGGCCACGGCCAGGGGTACGTGGCCACCTTGTCGGCCTGGATCAGCAACAGTGCGCCGATGGTGTCCGCGAGCAGGACGACCGCCCAGGCCCGCACCGGTCGGGTCACGGCCAGCAGCAGCGGTACGGTCTGCGCCACGCCCAGCGCGCCCGACCAGCCGCCGCCGAGCCCGTAGTTGCTCGTCAGGACGGCGATCGTCACCGGCAGCAGCGTCACCACGAACACGCCGACGACCACGAAGGGCAGCATCCGCTGCCAGGACTTGGGGGCCTGCGCGAACAGCGGCTCCGCCGCCCGCGCCGGCGTCCGCAGCAGCACGCCGAGCTGCTTCAGCGCGCCCGGCCCGGCGGCCCCGGCGGCGCGGACGCGTTCACGGTTCCGGCGGCCCGGCCGGATGCGGGGTCTGTCGCTCATGATCGGGCCAGCCTATGCGCCCCCGGCCCGCGACCGGGAGTACGGGTAGGCTGCCGGCCAGTCGATCAAGGGGGAGTCCGGTACGCATGGGTGGGGCAGCCGCGCTGGAGAAGTTGTTGCCGGTATTGCTGGCATTCGGCGGAGGGGTGCTGCTCGCACGCCGCAAGATCGTTCCGGCGGAGGCCTCCAAGGCCTTCTCCGACTACGCCTTCCTCTTCGCCGTCCCCTGCTACCTCTTCGGCAACATCTACGCCAGTGACCTCGGAGCCCTCTTCAACTGGCGGGCGATCGGCGGCTACGCCACGGCGGCCGCGCTCGCGGTGGCCCTCGTCGCGGTCGCGTCGGTCGCCCACTCGATCCGGGAGCCGCGCGCCGTCGCGCTCCGCGTGATGGCCGGAGTGCAGGTGAACACCGCCTACTTCGCCGTCCCCGTCTTCATCACCGTCTTCGGGACCGCCGCGCCGATCTTCCCGATCCTGTTGTTCCAGGTCTGCGTCCTGTCGCTGGTCGTCATCTCCCTGATGGAACTGGGCCGGACCGACCCCACCACCGGCGGAGGTCCCGGACGGCGCCTGGGCCGCGCGGTCGGCGCCTCGCTGGTCACGCCACTGGTCCTCTCCTGCAACGCGGCCATCCTGCTCAACCTGCTCTCCGTACACGTGCCCGCCGTGGTCCTGGACGGCGCCGCCTTCGTCGGCGACAGCGCCTCCCCGGTGGCCCTGTTCGCCCTCGGCCTGCACCTCGGCGGCCTCGGCCTGGACGTCCGCGGCACCACCCGCGAGGAGCTCGCCCTGATCGGCTTCAAATGCCTGGCCTTCCCGCTGCTGGCCTGGGCGGTCTGCGGGATGCTGTTCGGGGTGCGGGGCGAGTGGCTGGCGTACCTGGTCCTGATCGCCGCGATGCCCACCCCGCAGAACCTGTTCATCTTCGCCCAGCGCTACGACGTGGGCGTCGACCTCTCCGCCTCGATCGTGATCAAGAGCTCGGTGATCTCCCTCCTGCTGCTGCCGCTCTGGTTGCAGACTGTCGTCCCATGACAGAAACATCGTTGTCCACCGCCGCCACCCTCGGACTGTTCGCCGCCTGGGCCGTGCACGACCTGGAGGAGGTCGCCACCGTGGCCCGCTGGTCCCGGAACCGGGTTCCGGTGCTGCGGGAACGCCACCCGCGCGTGCCCGAGCGGATCTGGCGGAGCCTCGGAGGCGTGGACGGGCGCGAGTTCGCCACCGCCGTCGGCGCCATGGCGGTCGTCGTCGCGGCGGCCGCAGCGGACGGCCACCGCACCGGCGGGCGCTCGGCCTTCTACCAGCACTCCCTCAACGGCTTCGGGCTGCACGGCCTCGTCCACCTCGCGCAGGCCGCCGCGACGCGCGGGTACACCCCCGGGGTGGTCACCTCGCCGCTGCTGGTGGTCCCCTTCACGCTGTGGGCGCGCGGCCGGCTGCGCCGGGCCGGGGTCCTGCGCCCCGCACGGCCGGGCGACGTGGTCAAGGGCCTGGCCGTGGCCGGCGCGGCCACGGCGGCCGCGCACGCGGTGGCCCGCCGGATCCGGTCGTAGCCTCGGGCGGGGCGGCTCGTTGACCCGGCATGGAACTGCCGACCATCGCGGCGCCGGGCGTCGGTGAACGGGCCGACGCCGTGGCCGATGCCGCCTGCCACCTCTACGACACCGCCGTGCACGGGGGGTGGAGCCGCGGGGCCGCCGAGGACGCCGCCGAGGCCATCGAGACCACCGCGCACGCCCTCGCGCACATCGACCCGGGCGCGGAGGTCGTCCTCGCACCGGTCCACGCGGCCCTCGCCGACCTGCGGCGCCGGCTCGGCCTCGCGCCCGCCGACCCGCTGACCGCCGACGGGCTGCCCGCGGCCCCGCGTTCGGTGGGCAACCCGCGCCGCACCCGCTGGGTGCGGGTCGCGCTCACCCCGCCTTCGCCTCGGCAACCGCCTTCTCGTACAACTTCCTGACGTCGGTGCCGAAGTACGAGCTGTACGAGGTGTCGGCGGTGTCCCCGCCGGTCTTCCAGCCGCCGATCACCCCGATCACGTCGCCCGTGCCCGTGCGCGCGTCGTAGCGGCTCAGGAACGGGCCGCCGCTGGTCCCGCCCGGGTAGCCCGTGCAGTCGATGCGCAGGAACGATCCGGGGATCTCCGGATCCTTGCTGGTGAACTTCGTCGTCCGGTTCGCGCAGATCCGCGGCCGGGCGGCGGAGGCCGGGTAGCCGATCAGCGTCACGTTGGGGTGCGCGTAACCGGAGCCGGTCACCAGGCGGTTCCCGCCGACCACGTCCTCCACCGGGAGCCCGTCGGCGTCCGGCCCCACCTGCGCGAAGGCCACGTCGAGTCCGGCGGCCCGGTCGACGCCCTGCGAGCGGTAGCGCGGGTCGATCCAGATCCTCGACTTCCCGGCCGCGGTCCGCCGCACCGGGAACATGCCGTAGGGCTGGGGGTTGGCGCGCGTGTACTGCGGTACGAAGGCCACCTGCTGGTAGTCCGACCCGGTCAGGCAGTGCGCCGCGCTCATCACCAGGTCGTGGCCGGCCGAGGCGACCACGCTCGCCGTGCAGAAGTAGGCGCCGCCGCCCTTGACGAGGTACATCCTGCCGACGACCGGCGTCCCGTTGAAGTCCTGCCCGACGCCGGGGCCCGCGGCGGGCAGGCGGGGCGAGGCCGGGTCCAGGATCGGGGGCGGGTTCACCGCCTTGTCGTCCGGATCCACGTCCGCGTCCGGGACCCCGTCGGGGAGCGGGTCCACGTCCGGGACCGGGGGCAGCTCCGGGTCCGGATCCAGGGCGGGCGCCGGTGTGGGGGCGGGGGCCGCGCCGGGCGTCGCGTCCGGCGCGGCCGCGGGGAGCCCGGGGCCCGTCCCGGTCCCGGGGGTCGGCGCCGGGGCCGTGCCCGGGGTCGCGTCGCCGGCGGCACCCGGGCCGGGGTCGGCCGGCAGCGGGACCGCGGAGGCCATGCGTTCGGGCGTCCAGAAGGACTCCGCCGCCCGGGCGGTCCAACGTCCGGCGGCGGGTACCTCCGGGACGGCGGCGCGCTCCGCCGCGGCCACGTGCGGCTGCGCCCCGGGCACCAGCAGCGCGGCCGCCGCCGCGGCCATCGTCAACGTACGTAGCACCATGCGCAGCTCCTAGAGGGCGTGGGGGAAACGGAACAGCCGGTCGGGGTCGTAGCGGCGCCGGACCGCCTCCAGCCGGGCGAGGTTCGGCCCGTAGTAGGCCTCGCGCCAGCCGGTCAGCTTCGGGTCGGTGTAGTTCTGGTACGCGCTCCCGCTCGCCCACGGGCGCAGGTCGCGCCAGAGCCCGTCGAGCCAGTCCTGGTGGCGGGCCACCTCGGCGGCCGGTGCGGACGCGGGCCAGTGGACGAGGTACTGGGCGAGGAAGGCGGCGGCGCGGTGCGCGAACGCGGTCGCGCCCGCCGGGACCCGGTTCAGGGCCCCGCCGCAGACCCCGTCGAACTGCACCACCCCGATCCCGCCCCGGGGCGCCGCCGACGGATGGCGCCGCACGGCGTCCAGCACCACGCCGATCGCCGCGTCGGGCAGCCCGGGGCCCGCCCAGAAGTCGGAGCGGGCGGCGTACGACTCCCGGCCGAGGCGCCCCTTCGGGTCCCGGCCGGGAAGCACCCCCGGCAGCCGGCACTCCTCGGCGCTCCGCTCCAGGCAGCCCGACACGGCCCTCACCGTGTCCCCGTACCCGCGTACGACGGTCCAGGTGTCCCGGACCGGCCTGCCGATCAGGTCCGTCAGCCGGGTCAGCTCCCGCTCCAGCTCCCGGCGCCCGTCGAGGCACACCACCCGCAGCGCGGGCACGGTCCCGCCTTCCACGTCGGCGCCGACGAGGAACTCCACCTGGCTCCAGAACGGGTCCGGCAGCCCGACCAGCCACCGCTGCCAGCCCCGCAGCACCGCCGCCGAGTCGGCGCCGGACCAGTGCAGTTCGGCGAAGGCCGCGTCGGCCACCGGATGCGTGCGGAAGCGGAACTCGGTGACCACCCCGAAATTGCCGCCCCCGCCGCCGCGCAGGGCCCAGTACAGCTCGGGCTCCCGGTCCGGGCCGACCTCGCGGACGGCCCCGTCGGGGGTGACGACGGTGGCCCCGGTGAGCCGGTCGCAGGTGGCTCCGTACGCCCGCGAGGCCAGTCCCAGGCCGCCGCCCAGGGCGAGGCCGGCGATGCCGACGGAGGGGCACAGCCCGGTCGGGACGCCCAGACCGCGCCCGGCGAGCGCGGCGTTCACGTCCCCGAGCCGGGCCCCGGCGCCGACCCGCGCGCCGTCCCCCGCCACGACCACCCGCGCCACGGCCCCGAGGTCCACGACCAGCCCGCCGGCGCGCGTGGACCAGCCCGCGTAGCCGTGCCCGCCGCCCCGCGGGACCACGGGAACGGCCGAGCGGCGCGCGAAGTCCAGGCAGGCAGCCACGTCCGCGGCGTGCGCGGGATAGGCCACCGCGGCCGGTGCGACCGCGTCGTAGCGGGGCTGGAACAACTGCCGGGCCTCGCTGTAGTCCCGGTCGTCGGGGAGCACCAGCCGCCCGTCGAGCCCGCGGGCCAGAGCGCCGAAGTCGGGGCCGCGCCGCGCCGCCATGACGGTGGCCGACACCGCCGCGGCCGCGCTGCACAGGACCCGGCGGCGAGGAAGGCTCATACTCCCTTCTGCCACCGCCCGGCCCGATCCCGGTGAAGGCGGGCCCACGCGGACCGGGCTTGCCGCCCGAACGGCCCACGGCCGGCGGCCGCAGAGGAAACGCTTCGGCTCGTAGGACAACCACTTCGGACCATCACCCCGGGCCATCACTTCAGGCCATCACTTCGGGCAACCCGTACGGACGACCACTTCGGACCGGTGGGCATCGGCCGTACGCTGCGCGCATGCCTCTTGTGGATCTCGGTTCGCACGCCGAGGAGTTCGACGCCGACCCCTATCCCTTCTACGCGGCACTGCGCCAGGCCGGACCCGTCCACCGGATACGGATCGGTGGGGAACGCCCGTGGCTGGTCGTCGGCCACGAGGAGGCCAGAGCGGCCCTGAACCATCCGGCGCTGTCCAAGAACTGGCTCGGATCCGAGCTGTTCGACACCTCCCAGGCCTATGCCGCCAACCGCAACATGCTGGAATCCGACCCGCCCCACCACACACGGCTGCGCCGATTGGTGGCCCGCGAGTTCACCTCCCGCCGCGTCGAGGCCCTGCGCCCCCGGGTCCAGCAGGTCACCGACGAGCTGCTGGACGCGATGGCCGGCCTCCCCGACCGGCGGGCCGACCTGATCCGTTCCTTCGCCGCGCCCCTGCCCATGACCGTCATCTGCGAGCTGCTCGGCGTCCCCGACCTCGACCAGGAGCGCTTCCGGTACTGGTCGGGTGAGATCGTGACCTCGGCGGACCCCTCCGGTTCGGACCCCCGCGCCATGGAGCAGATGACCGCGTACCTCTTCGAACTCGTCGGCGCCAAGGCCGAGGACCCCGGCGAGGACCTCCTCAGCGCCCTGATCCGCACGCGCGACGAGGACGGCGACCAGCTCGCCCCGGACGAGTTGATCGGGATGGCCTTCCTGCTGCTGGTGGCCGGCCACGAGACCACCGTCAACCTCATCGGCAACGGCGTACGGGCCCTCCTCGCGCACCCCGAGCAGCTGGCCGCGCTGCGCGCCGACCCGGACGACCTCATCGACGGCGCGGTGGAGGAGATGCTCCGCTACGACGGCCCCGTCCAGCACGCCACGTACCGTTTCGCCCGCACCGACCTGGAGATCGGTTCCACCCGCATCGAGGCCGGCTCCTCGGTCCTGGTCGCCCTGGCGGCGGCCGACCGCGACCCGGCACGGTTCGCGGAGCCCGGGCCGGACGTCTTCGACATCCGCCGCACCGGCCAGAGCCACCTGGCCTTCGGGCACGGCATCCACTTCTGCCTGGGCGCACCGCTGGCCCGCATGGAGGGCCGCATCGCGATCCGGTCGCTGCTGGAACGCTTCCCGGACCTCGCCGAGGACCCGGACGCGGGCCCCCGCCGGTGGCTTCCCGGAACCCTGATGCGGGGAGTGAGCAGCCTCCCGCTGCGCTGGTAGCCGGGGGCGTCAGGCCTTGCGGGCGAGCAGGAACCCCTGCGGACCCGCCTCGTCCTCGGCCGGCTCCCGCACCAGTCGGCCCACTTCGACGAGCCCGGCCCCGGCCAGCAGCTCGGCGATCAGCTCAGGCGGAGTCCAGTACACGTCCAGGCCGACCGGATGACCATAGGCGTGATCCAGCCGGACCTGCCGGTCGCCCGCCTTGAAGGCGATCAGGAAGTGCCCGCCGGGCGCCAGGACCCGGGCGAACTCGGCGAACAGGGCGGGCAGCTCCGCGGGCGGGGTGTGCACGGTGGAGTACCAGGCGAGCACCCCGCCGAGCACCCCGTCCGCCACGTCCAGCGCCGCCATCGCACCGACGTCGAAGCGCAGCCCCGGATACGTCCGCCGGGCCACCGCCACCATCGCCGGGGACAGGTCCATGCCGAAGGTCGGCACCCCGAGCCCGGCCAGATGGGCCGTCACCCGACCCGGACCGCAGCCGACGTCCGCGACCGGACGACCGCCGGAGCCGTCCCCGCGCACGTACTCGGCGAACGCGGACAACATCGCCCGGTCCAGGGGCCTGCCGGACAGCTCCGTGCCCAGGAGACGGGCGTAGTCGACGGCGACGGTGTCGTAGGACGCCCGTACGGAGCTCAGATCCGAGGTACCTGTCATGCCCCTGGACAGTAGCCCGCGCGGCGTCCCGGTTCATCCCCCGCTCAGTGAACGGTCAGTGGATGGGGCAGGTCCGCCCATCGGTCCCCCGGAACACCGGGGCTCAGCCGCATCAGCGTGAGCGCCTTCACTGGCAGCGGCCCGGTCAGCAGGGCCTCCGTGTCGGCGGTGACCGGCAGTCCGGGGAGGGCCGCGGCGAGGTCCTCGCGGAAGGCGTCCGTCGAACCCGCGACGGCCCCGAGCGCCCCCGCGAGCAGGGACCCGAAGAGCTTGCGCCGCAGCACGGTCACGTCGTCGGTGATCAGCCGGCCCGACAGCGGAGGCACCGCCTGCCCGTGCCGCGCGAGCCGGGCCGGGCTGATCCGGATGTCGGCGAGGTCGCGGTAGACCAGCCGCAGCGGCTCCCCGGAGGCGGAGAGGACCACGAGGAGGTTCTGGCCGTGGGCCTCCAGCGCCACTCCGAGGTCCAGCACGCGCAGGCACACCGAGAGCGCCAGGCGGGCGAAGTCGGCCCGCCAGGCGGTCGAGCGGGCCTCGGGCAGCCCGGCCAGCGCCGCCACCGGGAGGACCCGTTCGCCGGCGGCGGCGTCCGCGTACGCCTCGGGCGGTTCGCGCAGCACGGCCGCCAGGTCGGGGCTGTGCGCGGTCGCGGCCCCGAGGGTGCGGGTGATGTGCAGGCGCCCGTCGAGCCGCTCCGAGAGGGCCTCGGCGAAGGCGGAGACGGCCGCGGCCGTCTCGATGGAGTAGACGGAGATGTCCCGCACGGAGGAGGTCAGCCGGGTGCTCAGTGCCGTCTTGACGTGCGGACCGCCGTCGGCGGGCGCGAGCGTGCGCAGGGCCATCAGCGGGTGCGCCGCGAACCCGGCCCGCACCGGCTCGAGCTTGAGGGTGTGCGCCGCCTGCCACGGGTGCGCCGGGACCAGGATCCGCCCGCCGTCCCGGAGTCGATCCGGCCAGTCGCCGGTCACCAGGCACTCCTCCGCCCGCACTGCCACCAGCCCGAGCTCCACCACCGGCCGGTGCTCCGGCGCGTACGCCAGCTGCTCGGCCACCGAGAACCCGGGTCGGGAGCGGCAGTTCGGGTGGTACGGGTGCCCGTCCACGATCCGCTGTTCCCACTCCCAGGTGGTGCGCGCGGTAACGTCCCGCCCGGCGGGGGGCTGTCCGGCCCGGGAGAGCGCGAGGTTCGCCGCACTGCCGTCGAGTTCGGCGGCGAACCCCTCCCCGTGGGGTACCCCCAGCGCCGCCATCAGGCGCGCGGCCTGCCCGTACGGCCGCCCGTCGAGCAGCAGCTCGCGGACGTACGGCGCCGTCGCGTACGGATCCGGCGCCGGGCCCTCCAGCCTGCCGCCGCCCTCCAGCAGCAGCCTCAGCCCGCCCGGGACCTGCTCCCGGCCCACCACCCACGGCAGCGGCTCGAAGGCGAGGGCGCGCCAGAGCCGGGTCAGCACCGCCGCCCGGGCCCCGTCCAGCGCGTCGGCGTACGCGGCCGAGAGGGCGGGGCGGACGCCGTCCAGCTCGGCGGCGACGGCGTCTTCGGCCGGTGAAGCGGGAAGGTACATGCTGCGGCTCCGCAGATAGTCGCTCGAAGGGATGATCACGTCATCATCGCGGATACTGAAGATCACGGCCGGGCGGTCGCGTCCCGCGAACCCCGGCGCACCGGATGGACCGGACAGACCGAATGGAACCAGTGGACCTCAACGCCGCCGCCGACGCGTACGCCACCACGCCGCTGCTGAACTGCCTGCTCAGGGAGGCCGCGGAACCCCTCGGGGGCGAGGTCCACCGGCTGCGCGGCAGTGGCCGGCTGCTCCGCGTACGGGGTGGGCGCCGCTCCGCGCGCCCCGAGCTGCGCACCGCGGACGGCTGGCATCCGCTGGGCCACACCGAACTGGTCAAGCTCACCTCCGAGGAACTGGTCCGCTTCACCGGGACCCCGAACGACGAACTCCCCGTCGAGATCGCCGACAGCCGCGACACGATCGCCGCGCTGTTGGCCGCCCGCCTGGCCGCGGAGCCTCCGGCGGACCCGTACCTGCTCTCCGAACAGTCCCTCGTCATGGGCCATCCGCACCACCCCGCCCCCAAGGCCCGCGGCGGGGCGCCGGCCGCGAGCTGGCTGCCCTACGCGCCCGAGGCCCACGCCCGCTTCCCACTGGTCTTCCTCGGGCTGCGCGAGGACCAGTGCGTCGAGGAGGGCGGCGAGGCCGCCGCCGGGGCCGTCGACTCCCTCGCCGGCCTGCTCGACGGGCCGGGTGCGCCCGCCGGATACCGGCTGCTGCCCGCCCACCCCTGGCAGCTCGACCTGGTGGCCGCCCGGCCCGCGGTGCGCGAGGCCTTCGCCGACGGGCGCCTCCTGCGGCTGGGGGAGGGCCGGATACCGGCCTGGCCGACCGCCTCGATCCGGACCCTGTACGCATCGGACGCCGCGGCCGACCTCTTCGTGAAGTTCAGCCTCGACGTCCGGATCACCAACGACGTGCGCCGGCTGTGGCGCCACGACCTGCTGAAACTGCGCCGCACCGACGCGGCGGTCGAGGCGGGCTTCGCGGCGCTGCGCCGGTCCGGCTCACGGGCGGCCTGGCTCGCCGACCGGGGCTACCGCACCGCCGGGTTCGCCTTCGAGGAACTCGCCGTACTGGTCCGTGACGGCCTGCGCGCGCACACCGAGCCCGGCGCCACCCCGCTGCTGGCCGCCGCCCTCGCCGAGGGCTACCGGGGGAGCCCGCTGGCCGGCACCCGTGACCCGGCCGCCTGGTGGCGGGCGTACCTGCGCCAGGTGGTCCCGCCGGTACTGCAGCTCTTCGAACGCCACGGGGTCGTCCTGGAGGCCCACCTCCAGAACACCCTGGTCGCGGTCGACGCCGCGGGGATGCCCGTACAGGCGCTGTTCCGCGACGCGGAGGGAGTCAAGCTCCTGCCCGACCTCCCGCGCGAGGCCGCCTGGCAACGTCTCGTCTACTGCCTGGTGGTCAACCACCTCACGGAGATCGCGGCGGAACTCGCCGACCGCCACCCGCACGCGGCCCCCGGGCTGTGGCCGGCCGCCCGGGAGGAGTTCCTGCGCCACGCCGCCGGACACGATCTCCCCGAGATCGCGGACCTCCTCACGGCCCCCTCCCTCCCCGGCAAGACCAACCTCCTGCTGCGCTGGACACGCGCGGACGGCGCGGACGCCCGCTACATCCCCCTGCCGAACCCGCTGCGGGAGGCGTAGGGAATCGGCCAAGGTGGGCGACGGGGGCGGGCACCTCTCACACAGAGGTATAGACCAATGCTAGGTTGGTCGGGCAGACCGCGCAGTCCTTGACCACCCGTCAGAGGAGATGCCATGCCCTCCCCTTCGCGGGGCGGCGGCCCGGCCGCCATGCCCAAGTACCAGCGGATCGCCGCAGCGCTTCGGCACGAACTCGACCGCACCGCACACCTCCCCGGCGCCCGGCTGCCCTCCGAGCGCACCCTGGCCGCCCGCTACCAGGTCAACCGGCAGACCATCAGGGCCGCCCTCCAGCACCTGCGCGAGGACGGCCTGGTCGTCACCGGCCGCCGGGGGACCCGCCCCGCCGCGGCGAGCGGGGCACCGGCACCCGCGGTCGTCGGCCTGCCCCGCCCGGCGTCGACCGCCCTGAGCCGGGTCGACCTGGTCAGCGTCCCGCCCTCGCTCGCCGTGCTGCTCGGCATGCGCGGCGGGGAGCCGACGCTGGTGCACCACCGGCGTGAACGCGGCCCCGCGGGCGAGGTGTTGCGCGACGCCGTCACCTACTTCAGCCCCGGCGCCATCGCCCGCAGTCCCGAACTCGCCCGCTGTCGCGACCGGGTGGCGGCGGCCGCCGACGCGGACCCGCACGCACTGCACCGCTGGCTCGACCGGGCCGCCGTGGAAGGCCGGGTCACCGAGACCCTCACCATGACCCGCACCAGCCACCCCCCGGTCGCATCGGCCGCCTGCGGACTGACCGCGCGCCGCACCCTGCACGACGACTCCGGCCGACTGCTCGCCGTCACCGACCTGGTCTTCCCCACCTGGGACCGGCTCGTCCTGCACCGCGACCGCCGTGACCGGGCGGCCGCCGGCTTTCGCGTTACGTAGCTCACATCTCCGCGCTGGCCGGGAGTCCCGACCGGCCGCCGGGTGCGCACTGTGGCTTCCGCCACGCCCCGGGTGGCGACGCACCGGGCCCGACGTCAGGTCCGGGGCGAGCGGACGCCCGGCCCAACTCCCCTCCGGGGAAAGCGCGTACGCCCCCTCGGCCACCCCGCCCCGGGCGTGCGTCACGGTGGAGCGCCTCCGGTTCCCACAAGTGACGAGGATCACGCGTGAGTTTGCTTAGGCGAATGGATGCGGGGCATGGTCGACGGTGGAGCGGAACCGAGCGCTCCGGCCGCTCGTGCCGGAGGCGAGGCGCACACGGGCAGATCCCGTCCCGCTCTACGGCCCGCCGGTCCGCCCGGCGCGCCGTCCCCGTACGACCCGTGAGGTGCATGTGTCCACGCTCCAAGCCGAGCACGTCTACAAGGTGTTCGGACGACGGCCCGGCGACGCGGTCCGCGCGCTCGAAGACGGCACCGGCCGTGACGAGTTGCGCGCCGAAGGGACCACGGCAGCGGTGATCGACGCCTCGTTCGACGTCGAAGCCGGCCAGATCTTCGTCGTCATGGGTCTGTCGGGATCCGGGAAGTCCACGCTGCTGCGCATGCTGAACGGACTGCTGGAGCCCACCGCGGGGCGCATCCTCTTCGGCGGCCAGGACCTCACCGCGCTGACCGCGGCCGAGCTGCGCCGCGTACGCTCCACGAAGATCTCCATGGTCTTCCAGCACTTCGCGCTCTTCCCGCACCGCAACGTCCTGGAGAACGCCGGCTACGGCCTCGAAGTCCAGGGCGTGCCGCGTGCCGAGCGCGACCGGCGCGCGGCCGAGGCGCTGGCCCTGTGCGGCCTGGAGGGCTGGGAGAACTCCTGGCCCGACGAGCTCTCCGGCGGCATGCAGCAGCGCGTCGGCCTGGCCCGAGCCCTGGCCACCGACGCCGACCTGCTCCTGATGGACGAGTCGTTCAGCGCCCTCGACCCGCTGATCCGCCGCGACATGCAGGACCAGCTCCTCGAACTCCAGAAGCGCTTCAAGAAGACCATCGTCTTCATCACCCACGACCTCAACGAGGCCATGCGCATCGGCGACGGCATCGCCGTCATGCGCGACGGCCGCATCGTCCAGCAGGGCACCGCCGAGGACATCCTCACCCGCCCCGCCGACGACTACGTCGCCTCCTTCGTCCAGGACGTCGACCGGTCCCGGGTCCTCACGGCCGAAGCCGTCATGGACGAGCCCGAGACGGCCGCCTGCGGCTGCCCGACCGTCCACGCCGACACCCCGCTCGCAGACCTCTGCGCGGTCAGCGCCCTGGTCCCGCACCCGGTCGCCGTCACCGACGAGGACGGCACCGTCGTCGGCTCCGTGCCGCAGGAGCGGCTCATCGCCTTCATCGGCGACGAACAACGGCCCCCGATGGCCTGCGCGGAGGTGGCGGCCTGATGCCCCGCCTGCACCTCGGCGCCTGGGTCGACAGCGGTGTCGACTTCCTCCAGAGCCACCTGTCCTGGCTGTTCGACGCCATCAGCACGCTCGTCACCGGCCTCTACGACGGCATCGACGCCGTCCTGAACGCCCCCTCCCCGCTGCTGTTCGCGGGCATCCTCGCGCTCGGCGCCTGGTGGCTGCGCGGGCTGCTCGCGGGCCTGTCGGCCTTCGGCGGCTTCGCACTCGTCGACTCCGTCGGCCTGTGGTCCGACGCGATGTCGACGCTCTCCCTCGTCCTGGTCGCGACGCTCGTCACCCTGCTCTTCGCGGTCCCGCTCGGCATCTGGGCCTCCCGGTCCGACCGGGTCAGCGCCCTGCTGCGGCCGGTCCTGGACTTCATGCAGACCATGCCGGCCATGGTCTACCTCATCCCCGGAATCATCTTCTTCGGGGTGGGCGTGGTGCCCGGCATCATCGCGACCATCATCTTCTCGCTCCCGCCGGGCGTACGGATGACCGAGCTCGGCATCCGCCAGGTCGACTCCGAACTGGTCGAGGCCGCCGAGGCCTTCGGCACCAAGCCGCGCGACATCCTCGTCCGCGTGCAGCTGCCCCTGGCCCTGCCGACGATCATGGCGGGCATCAACCAGGTCATCATGCTCGGCCTTTCCATGGTCGTCATCGCGGGCATGGTCGGCGGCGGCGGGCTCGGCGGCGCGGTCTACCGGGCCATCGGCAGCGTCGACATCGGCCTCGGCTTCGAGGCGGGCATCGCCATCGTCATCCTCGCCATGTACCTCGACCGGATGACCGGGGCGCTCGGCCGCCAGGTCTCCCCGCTGGGCCGACGCGCCCTCGCCAAGGCGCGGTCCGCGGCCACCGGCGCGGCCAAGGTGTGGAACCACCGCCCCCAGCCGGCGTTCGCCGTCACCGGGGCCGTCGTCCTGGCCCTCGTCGCCGGCGGCCTGAACACCTTCGGCGGGTCCTCCTCCCAGGACGGACCGACCGGCGCCGCGAACATCGGCAAGGGCCGCACCCTGAACGTCGGCTACATCCCGTGGGACGAGGGCACCGCCTCCACCTTCCTGTGGAAGGAGCTCCTGGAACGCCGGGGCTTCAAGGTGGAGGCCAAGCAGCTCGAGCTGGGCGCCCTGTTCACCGGACTCGCGGGCGGGCAGCTCGACTTCCAGACCGATGCCTGGCTTCCCGTCACCCAGGCCCAGTACTGGGAGAAGTACGGGAACCGCCTCGAGGACCTCGGCTCCTGGTACGGCCCCACCTCACTGGAGCTGACCGTGCCCTCGTACGTCGAGGGCGTGCACTCGCTCGCCGATCTGAAGGGCAAGTCCGCGCAGTTCAAGGGCCGGATCATCGGCATCGAGCCCAGCGCGGGCGCGATGGGCGCGCTCAAGGACAAGGTCCTCAAGCAGTACGGCCTCGACTCGGAGTACCAGGTCGTCGACGGCTCCACCCCCGGCATGCTCGCCGAGCTGAAGCGGGCCTACGAGAAGAAGGAGCCCGTGGCGGTCGTGCTGTGGTCGCCGCACTGGGCGTACTCCACGTACGAGCTGACCAAGCTGCAGGACCCCAAGGGGGCCTGGGGCACGGGCGACGGCATCCACAGCCTGGCCCGTAAGGGCTTCGCCGCCGACGAGCCGCAGGTGGCCGCCTGGCTGCGCTCGTTCAAGCTCACCGAGAAGCAGCTGACCGGCCTGGAGGCGAAGATCCAGGAGACCGGGAAGGGCAAGGAACAGCAGGCGGTCCGAGCCTGGCTGAAGGAGCACCCCGAGGTCGACTCACTGGCCTGACGCGGTGACGGACGCCGGCGCGCGCGGGACCCGTACGGTCCTGCGCGCGCCGGCGTCCGTCACACGTGCGTCGCGCGGTGGATCAGCCGACCAGGACCCGGTCCGGGGCGTGCTCCCGCTCGGCCGTCCCGCCTGCCGGGCGGGGCCGCACCGGCCACCACGTGGACCGCCCCAGCAGCGCGGCCAGCGCCGGCACGAGCACGATCGACAGCACGAAGGCCGAGAACAGGATCCCGAGCGCCGTCGCGAAACCGATCTGCTGGGTGGACGGCGCCGGATTGACGGCCAGGCTCCCGAAGGACGCGGCCAGCACCAGGCCCGCCGTCGCGATCGCGGGCGCCGTGTGCCGCACGGCCCGCCCCACGGCCGCGCGCGCGGGACCGGGCCGTTCCATCTCCTCCCGGATCCGGTCGCTCATCAGGATGTTGTAGTCCGTGCCCAGCGCGACCACGAACAGGAACAGCACCAGCGGCAGCGTGAAGTCCACCCCGGCCCGCCCCAGGGCGTGCTGGAAGAGCAGCGTCGACGCGCCGAGCGTGGCGGCGAAGCCCAGGCCGACGGCGGCCAGCAGGATCACCGGCGCGAGCAGACTGCGCAGCAGCGCGAACAGGATCAGCGCGATCAGCGCCGCCGCCACCGGGAAGACCACCTTCAGGTCCTCGTCCACGGCCGCCGAGATGTCGGCGAACAGGGCCGCGGTGCCGCCCACATGGGCCTCCAGACCGGCGGGAGTGTTCGCGGCGACCGCCTGCCGGACCGGGCCCGACGCCAGGTCGCGGGCCTCCTGTCCCTTCGGGTCCACCGTCAGGGAGAGGTCGATCCGAGCCGCCCGGCGGTCCTCGCTCAGCACGGTCTCCGCCACCCGGCCCACACCGTCGACCCCTGCGAGCGCCCGCGCCAGCCCGCCCAACCGCTCGGCGCCCAGAACGGAACCGTCCTTCGCCATGACGAACACGCTGGTCGGATCCGAGACCCCGGCCGGCAGCGCACGCGCGATCTCCGCCGCGGTGACGGCCGCGGCGGTACGCTCCCCACCCGCACCGCCCTGCCCGTAGTCCATCCGCATGCCAAGCATCCCCGCGGCCAGCCCGCCGAGCAGCGCCACCGAGGCGAGGACGAGCGCGAGCGGGCGGCGCGCCACCAGCGCACCCGTCCCGGCGGCGGAGCCCGGCCGCGGTTCGCGCTTCAGGGAGCGGGAGGGCCAGAACATCCTGCGCCCGGCGACCGCGAGCAGGGCCGGCATGAAGGTGAGGCTGCCCAGCAGCATCACCAGTACGGACAGGGCGATGGCCGGCCCGAGCACCCGGAACTGGCCGAAGGAGGCCACCCCGAGCGTCGCGAACGCGGCGACGATCGTCAGCGCCGCGGAGGTGATCGCCGTACCCACGCGCCCGGCGACCTCGGCGGCGGCCTCGCGGCCGGTCCGCTCGGGGTGCAGGCGCAGCTGCTCGCGGAAGCGGAACAGCAGGAAGAGGAAGTAGTCGATGCCGATGCCGACCAGCACCACGCTGATCAACCCCGGCGTGGAATCCGCCAGTCCGGTCCCCGTCAGCAGCGCGGTGAACACCACGACGCCGGCTGCGGCCCCGCCGATGATCGAGACGGCCAGCAGCGGCAGCAGGGCCGCCAGGACACTGCGGAAGACCAGTACGTGCAGGAGGACGATGACCCCGAGCATCAGGATGCCGACCACCGTCGTCCTGGTCTTCTCGGCGTCCGCCGCGTCCGCGCGGTCGGCGAGCCCGCCGGTGAAGCCCGTGCGCAGGCCCTCCCGCCCGAACTGGTCGCGCACCGAGTCCCGGAAGGCCCGATAGGTGTCGAGCACCCCCGGATCGGCCGGATTGCCGGTCAGCTCGGCGGTCAGCAGCCGGAAGGAACGGTCGGGCGCGGTCATGGCGGGGGCGACCCGGGGGAGTTGGGAGTGGTCCTGCGCCAGGGGCATCGTCTCCTTGGTCCGCGGCATGACGACCCGGGTCCGGGCCAGGCGCGCGGCCTCCGCGTCGATGCGGGCCTCGTCGGCGGCGCCGAGCGGCGCGCCGTCCGACCGGGCCACCAAGACGGTCAGCGGGTTGGCGTCCGGATCGGCCCCGAACCGTTCCTCCGCGATCTTCAGGGCGGCGGCCGAGTCGTACTGCGCGGGCAGGAACCCGCCCGTGCCGGTCTGGATGGAGCGGAAGACGAAGGCCTGGCCCAGGATGGTCAGGGCGATTCCGAGGACCGCCCACAGGGCGATGACCTTCCACGGATGCCTCGTCGAGACTCCGGTCAAGGCGCGGATCACTGGTCTCCTCAGGTCTGTGCGGTGCCGGCCGGGGGTTCCCGACCGGACTCCAGACCATCAGTGCCGGGCCCGGAAAGCGTCGGGTCGCAGGAGGAGCCGGGCGCCGGGACCGGGGTCCGGGGGCGCGCCGCGACCAGGACCCCGGTCCTGGTCGGGATCCGGCCCTGGGGCGATGGAGGGGGCCGCCGCCGATGCCAGAATGGACCACCGGACAGCGCGGCCACGCGATTCCCGGCACCGGCCGGGGGGACGGCCGGAGGGGGAGGACCCGCGACGATGACGTTGGGCGAGAGGCCGTTTGGCACCCGATGGCCCGCGGCCGGCAGCACGGGCCGGGCCGCGGTCGGCGGCGCGGCCGCGCACCAGGACCTGCGTCCGGTCACCGGCGCGGCCGACGTCGGCGTCGCGCCCGGTGACGCGGAGCGGACCGGATCACAGGCAGGGGCCCCGGACCTCGACGGAGTCGTGCCCCGGGCCGCGAAGGGGGTCGCGGGCACGGCCGTGGAGGGTGGCGCGGGCACGGCCGTGGAGCGTGGCGCGGGCAGGGCCGCCGAGTGTTCCGCCTGGACCCGGAACGACGCACTCGTCGCGGTCGGGGCAGCCGCCACCGACCTCATCGGCTTCTCCCTCGCGACCCAGGCCGAGGGCGGCTCCCTCGCGCTGGCCGTCGTCCCGGTGCTCTGCGCCCTGCCCCTGCTGGCCCGCCGTACGCACCCGCTGTCGGCCCTCGCGGCCGTACTGGCACTCGGAGTCGTGCTGAACCTGGTCGCCCCGTTCACCCCGCACTTCCCCCTCACGGTGGTCGTCGCGCTGTACTCGGTGGCCCGCTCCCTGCGCCCGGCCCTCGCCGCGGTGACGGCGTTCGCCGCGGTGCCGCTCATCTCCGCAGGCCAGAGCGGCTGGCCGCTGCCGTTCGGCTGGTGGGTGCTGCTCGGCAACGCCTTCGTCACCGGGCTCATCGTCGCCGCGGCCCAGGTGGTCAACCGCCGCGAGCGCGAGGCCGAGACCCACCGCAGGCTCCTCGCCGACCGCGCGGTGGCCGAGGAACGCCGCCGGATCGCCCGCGAACTGCACGACATCGTCGCCCACCACATCACCACCATGCAGCTGATGGCGGGCGGGGCACGCGCCAACCTGGCGCACGATCCGGAGGTGGCGCGCGAGGCCCTCGTCACCCTGGAGGGCTCCGGCCGACTCGCGCTGCGCGAGATGCGCCAGCTCCTCGACGTGCTGCGGGCCGGCGAGGAACCGGAGGACGCCCCGACGGCCCCGCAGCCCGGTATCGGAGACCTCGAACGGATCGTCTCGGAGGCCCGGCTGTCGGGGACGGAGGTCGAGTTCACCGTGGACGGGCCGGTCCGCCCGCTGGCGCCGACCGTCGGCCTGACCGTCTTCCGCATCGTGCAGGAGGCGCTGACGAACACCCGCAAGCACGCGGGCAGGGCCGCACGGGCTGGCGTCCGGCTCACGTACGGGCCGGACGAGGTGACGGTGGAGGTACGCGACGACGGCACGGGAACGCCGGCGCCCGCCGCCCGGCCCGCCGTCCGGTCCGGATACGGGCTGATCGGCATGCGCGAACGCGTCGCACTGCAGGGCGGAACCCTGGAGGTCGGAGCCTCGGCCGGCGGCGGCTTCCGGGTCGCTGCCCGCATCCCGGCCCCGGCGGAAGCGGAGGCGACCCGGTGATCCGGATCCTGATCGCGGACGACCAGCCGCTGGTACGCCGCGGCCTCGCGCTGATCCTCGGCCCCGATCCGGAGTTCGAGGTGGTCGGCGAGGCCGAGGACGGTGCACAGGCCGTCGCCCTCGCCGCCGAGCTGCGGCCCGACGTGGTCGTCATGGACATCCGGATGCCGGTCCTCGACGGCGTCAAGGCCACGGAGGAGCTCGCGCGGACCGTTCCCGAAACCCGTGTCCTGGCCCTCAGCACCTTCGACATGGACGAGTACGTGGTCGCCGCCCTGCGCGCCGGCGCGTACGGGTTCCTGCCCAAGGACATCTCGCCGGAGGAGCTCGGCGCGGCCGTCCGCATCGTCCACGCCGGCGAGGCCGCCGTCGCGCCGAGGCTGCTGACCCGGCTCATCTCCGCCTACGTGCGCACCCCCGCACGACCCCGGCCGCCGGTGGCCGCGATCCCGGCCGACCTGACCCCGCGCGAGCTGGAGATCTGGCAGCTGCTGGCCACCGGCCTCGACAACGCCGAGATCGCCAGAGAACTGGACATCAGCGTCTCCACGGTCAAGAACCACATCACCGGCATCTTCGGCAAGCTCGGCGTCCGCGACCGGGCGCAAGCCGTGATCGCCGCCTACGAATCCGGCCTGGTGGCGGCCGCGGGCGGGAGCGGTTGATCACAAAGTGCCCCCAAGACGACCGGAATCCCCCTGCCGGCCACACCTCTGACCAGCCAGAACACTGGAGGATTCGCCCGTGCGGTGAGAGGCCCCGCCATGGCACAGTGCGATCAGTCCACCCGCACCAGCAGGGAGCCTCCATGCGCGATCCGCACGCCACGCCCCTCGCGGCCGCACCCGAGTGCCCGCCGGGGGCCGGCCCGCTGCCCTGCTGCCCGGTGTGCGGGGGAGTGGCGGAGCGGATCTCCTGGCGCCAGCGCCCGGGGGAGCCGGTGGTACTGGCCTTCGAGCCCTGCGGCCACCGCCGGACCTCCGCGGCCGCACCGGTGCTGGAGGTCGTGCTCCAGGCCGGCCCCGCCCGCCGGTGAACGCCATCGAGTGACCACCCGACGGAAGGAAGACGGATGCTCGCGTGCACGGCACGGAGCCGCTTCTCGACCCCCGCGGGTGGCGCCGCGTGACCATCGACCTGCTCGTCGTCTACACGAACCGGCTCGAAGAGTGCCGCGACTTCTACGCCGGCCTCGGACTCGACCTCGTACCGGAACGGCACGGGAACGGGCCGGACCACTACGCCGCGACCCTCGCCGACGGCGGTGTCCTGGAGCTCTACCCCGCCACCCGCCGCCCCGAGACGGGCTACCTCCGCCTCGGCCTGACAGTGCCGACGGGGGACTTCCCCCGCACCCTGACCGACCCCGACGGCCGCACGGTCGTCCTGTCCGTCTCGGAGCCGAGCGGCGGCGGCGCGTAGACCGAATGCTCAAAGTTGCTTGATGTGAGGCAATTTCGAGCATCATCCTTCAAGTGGAGCCTCGTGGGCGCTATGTTGCCGGTGCAAGTTGCCAGGTGCATGCCAAAGAGCTGAGTTCGTGATCCGGACCGCACGAGGAGCTGCCCCATGAGACTGCCCCGCATCCGCCCCCGAGCCGGCCGCCTGCGCGCCGCCCTGCTCGCCGGCGCCCTCGCCGTCCTCGGTCTGGCCGCCGCCGGACCCATTGCCCCACCGGCCGCCGCGGCCCCCGCCGGAGCAACCGCGACGGCGGGCAACGTCACCGGTCTCACCCAGTCCGGGAGCACCTTCACCGTGACCGCCTCCGGTGGCGCCAAGGCCCGTGTGGTCATCGCGCGCCCCGACATCTTCCGGCTCTGGCTCTCCCCGGACGGCACCTTCACCAACGACCCGGCCGGCTCCGACCTCGCGCCGACCACCGATTTCGGCTCCGTCGCCACGAGTTACTCGGACGCGGGCACGTACTACCGGATCGACACCGGGGCCCTCTCGATCCGGGTGAACAAGTCACCCCTCCAGTTCTCCGTCTACCGGGCCGACAACGCCACCCTGGTCTGGCAGGAGACCCAGCCCACCAGCTGGACCAACAGCCAGACCACCCAGTACCTGGCCCGCGGCGCGGACGAGCAGTTCTACGGCACCGGCCTGCGCCTCGGCGAATGGGCGCTGCGCGGCAAGACCGTCCCCGTGGCGGTGGACAACAAGTGGCGCGAGAACAACAACGCCAGCCCCGCCCCCTTCTACATGTCGACCAACGGCTACGGCGTCATGCGCAACACCTGGGCGCCCGGCTCGTACGGATTCAACGCGCCCAGCACCCTCACCCACGACGAGAAGCGCTTCGACGCCTGGTACTTCACCGGCGATTCCCTCAAGTCCGTGCTCGACGCCTACACCGACGTGAGCGGCAAGCCGTTCATGGCTCCGATGTGGGGCTTCGAGCTGGGCAACGCCGATTGTTTCAACGCCTCCAATCCCGCCTACCAGGGTGACCACAACCGGCTGCGTCACCAGACGACCCCCGATGTGGTCGGGTACGCCACCGACGCGCGCGCCGCCGACATGCCCTCGGGCTGGTTCCTGCCCAACGACGGCTATGGCTGCGGCTACACCGCGCCCCTCAAGTCCACCGTCGACGCCCTGAAGGCCAAGGGCTTCCAGACCGGCCTGTGGACCTCCACCGGCCTCGGCTCCATCGCCGACGAGGTGGGCACCGCCGGCAGCAGAGGCGTCAAGACGGACGTGGCCTGGATCGGCGGCGGCTACAAGACCGCCTTCCAGGGCGTCCAGCAGGCCGTCGACGGCATCGAGAAGAACTCCGACGCCCGCCGCTACGTCTGGACCGTGGACGGCTGGGCCGGCACCCAGCGCAACGCCGTCGTCTGGACCGGCGACACCTACGGCACCTGGGAGGACATGCGCTGGCACGTCCCCGCCATCGCCGGCGCGGGCCTGTCCGGTCTCAACTACGCCTCCGGCGACGTCGACGGCATCTTCGGCGGCAGCCCCAAGACGTACACGCGCGACCTCCAGTGGAAGGCCTTCACCCCGGCCTTCATGACCATGTCGGGCTGGGGCGCGACCAATCCGTCCGCCGGCTACCAGGACAAGCAGCCCTGGCGCTTCGCCGAGCCGTACCAGTCCATCAACCGCAAGTACCTCCAGCTGAAGATGCGGCTGATGCCGTACCTGTACACGATGAGCCGCGTCGCCCACGAGAGCGGAGTCCCCAGCACCCGCGCGATGGTCCTGGAGTACCCCGACGACCCGGTGGCCCGCGGCAACCTCACCAGCGGCCAGTTCATGGCCGGCGACTCCCTCCTCGTCGCGCCCGTCGTCTCCGACACCTCCGTCCGCGACGGCATCTACCTGCCCGCGGGGAGCTGGACCGACTACTGGACCGGGAAGACGTACGCGGGCCCGGGCTGGCTCAATGGCTACCAGGCGCCCCTCGACACCCTGCCCCTGTTCGTGAAGGGCGGCGGCATCGTGCCCATGTGGCCGCAGATGAACTTCACGGGCGAGAAGCCGGTCTCCACCCTCACCTACGACATCCACCCGCGCGGCGCCTCCTCCTTCAGCCTGTACGAGGACGACGGCCTGACCCGCGCCCACCAGTCCGGCGCGTACGCCCGCCAGCGGGTCGACGTCACCGCCCCCACCACCGGCTCCGGCGCCGTCACCGTCTCCGTGGGCGCCCCCACCGGCGACTACGCCGGCAAGCCGGCCTCCCGCGGCTACGAATTCACCCTCCACGTGGCCTCCGCGCCCACCGCCGTCACGGTGGACGGGGCCGCGCCGACCCGGCACACCTCGAAGGCCGCCTACGACGCGGCCGCGACCGGCTGGTTCTTCGACGCCGCCGACCGCTCCGGCGTCCTGTGGGTCAAGACCGGTACCAAGACCGGCGCGTTCAGCGTCTCGGCCACCGGCACCAGCGTCCCCGCGGCCGAGGCCCTGCCCTCCTCCACGCCGATCGACCGGTCGGCCTGGTCCCTGGTGTACGCCGACAGCCAGGAGACCGCCGCCGAGAACGGTGCCGGCGCCAACGCCTTCGACGGGAACCCGGCCACGATGTGGCACACCGCCTGGTCCTCCTCGAAGCCCGCCCCGCTCCCGCACGAGATCCAGATCGACCTCGGCGCCCGGCACACCGTCGACGGCCTCGGCTACCTGCCCCGCCAGGACGGCGGGGTCAACGGGAGGATCGGCTCCTACGAGGTCTACGTCTCCGACACCACCGCCGATTGGGGCACCCCGGTGGGCAGCGGCACCTTCGCCGACACCGCGGCGGTCAAGAACACCGCCCTCTCGCCGAAGGCCGGCCGCTACGTCCGCCTCAAGGCCCTGACCGAGGCGGGCGGCCGCGGCCCCTGGAGCAGTGCGGCCGAGATCACCCTCACCGGCCGCCCCGCCCCGCTCCCGGCCAACGCCGAACTCGTCAACGCGGCCTCCGCGAGCTGCGTCGACCTCCCGCACAGCGCCACCACCCCGGGCACCGAACCCACCCTCTACACCTGCCACGGCGGGCCCAACCAGCGCTGGACCCTCCAGCCCGACGGCCGCCTGACCGGGCTCTCCGGGGTCTGCCTCGACGCGGCGAACGCCTCCCGGGTGACCGTACAGACCTGCGACGGCAGCGCCGGACAGACCTGGCAGGCGGGCCCCCAGAGCACCCTGCGCAACGCCGGCCAGTGCCTGGCCCCGGTCGGCTCCGCCACCGCCAACGGCACGGTCCTCACCCGTACCGCCTGCGACAACACCCCGGCCCAGCGTTGGACCTTCACACCGTGAGCCGCCGCTGACGGGTCGGCACCCGTCCTCGCCTCCGTCTGGGGTCCGGACCCCGTGGCGGAGGCGTCGGACGGGTTGCCGCCCGGGCCTGCATCGATCCTGGGCCGGCCCAAAACCCAAGTCAATCCTCCGATTTGCTCCCCACATCCAAGCGATACCTTGGAGCCCGTGACCCTGGATGATCTCCGCGTGTTCGTGGCCGTGTGCCGTGCGGGCAGTCTCAGCGCCGTCGCCCGTGACCTCGGCCGCACCCAGTCCGCCGTCAGCCAGCACGTCCGCCGGCTGGAGAAGCGGACCGGCATGAGCCTGCTGGAGCGCCACGCCCGCGGTGTCGTGCCCACCGAGGCGGGCCGCATCCTGCAAGCGGCCGCCGCCGACGCGATCGCGGGCCTCGACGGCGCCCTGCGCCGCCTGGCCGAACTCGCCGGGGGAGGCGGCGGCACGGTGCGCGTCACCACGGGCGCGACCACCGTGCGCCACTTCATGTCCGAGGCCGTGGTCGCCTTCCGCCGCCGCCACCCCGGGGTGAGCCTGGAGTTCCAGACCGAGAACTCCAGCCGCAGCTGCTTCGACGCCCTCGCCGCCGAAGACCTCGACCTCGCCTGGATCACCATCGGCGGGCCCGTGCGGGGCATCGAGCAGCGTCCCGTCATGGAACTGCCCTGGGTGCTCGCGGTCGGCGCCGACGACCCCCTCGCCGCCCGCGCCCGCATCGAGCCGGCAGACCTCGCCGGGATCCGCCACATCCGGCTCCCGGAGAACTCCGCCTCCCGCGCCCACCTCGACGCCGCCCTCGCCGAAGAAGGTGTCCGGGTCCGCTCCGACACCAGCGTGGCCGACTGGGACACGGCCCTGCTACTGGCCGAACTGGGCCTGGGCCACGCCGTCGTGCCCGCGCTGCCCGGTTGGCGGGTCCCCGGCACCGACGGTCCCCTCAGGCTGGTCCCCATCCCGGGCCTGCCGCCCCTCGCCGTCGGCTGGGCGGTCCGCCGCTGGTCCGCGCTGGCCCCGCCCGCCCTGGTCTTCGCCGACGAGGTCGCCCGCAGCTGCCGGGCGCGCGCGGCCGGGCCCGGCGCCGGACCCGGCGCCGGGCAGCACTGACGCGGGCGCCAAGCCCACGAGGGCCAGCGCGGCCAGTGCCGCGAGGGAGGGTCCGCCCGCTCCGGCGCCCGCCGCGACCGCGATCCCGAGCGCCGGGCCGACGTTCATGGCCGTCTGTTTGAGCCCGCCGATCACCCCCGCGTACCCGGCCGGGGCCTCGCCGACCACGGTCCCGGTGGCGGTGACCATCACGGTGGTGAACCCGGCGCCCAGCACCCCGAACGCCACCCCGGAAGCCGAGCCGAGCCCCGCGATGCCGAGCGCGACCAGCCCCGTACCGGTGAGCGCGGTCCGCCTCGGTCCGAAGCGGCGCAGCGCCAACCCGGCCACCGGCGCCCCGGCGACCATCGCCAGCGTCAACGGCAGCACCCGCAGCCCGGTGGCGAGCGGATCGAGCCCCTGCGCGTCCTGGAGCCGGAACGTCGCCGTGAACAGTGCGCCGAACAGCCCTGCGGACACGGCGAGCAGCAGCCCGATCGACGCGGCCACCGGCACCGAGCGCGCCACGGCGGCCGGCACCAGCGGCCGCGCGGCCCGCCGTTCACGCCGTACGAACACCACCGCGAGCCCCGTCGCCGCGCCGAGCCCGACCAGCGTCGGTCCGGAGAGCCACCCGTACGCGGGCACCCCCACCAGCGCGTGCACGAAGACCGCGAGCGCCGCCGTGAGCAGGGCCGGGCCGGTGAACTCCAGCCGCCCGGACCTCTCGCGCGGCGGCGCGGGCGCCCGTACGGCGAGGGTCAGGACGGCGATCAGCAGGGCGACCGGCACGTTGATCACGAACACGGCCCGCCAGCCCCACTGCCCGACGAGCGCACCGCCCAGCAGCGGACCGGCCGCGGCGGCAACCCCGATGGCGCCGGTCCGCACGGCGACCGGGGTGCCGAGCCGCTCCGGCGGATAGGCGAGGCGCAGCAGCGCCAGCGTCGCGGGCTGGAGCAGCGCGCCGAACACCCCCTGGGCGCCGCGCAACGCGATCACCCAGCCCACGCCGGGCGCGTACGCGATGCCGGCCGAGGCCGCGGCGAAGCCGAGCACCCCGATGAAGAGCAGGCGGGTGTGTCCGTACCGGTCGCCGAGCCGCCCGGCGACGACGAGGAAGGCGGCCACGGCGAGGAGGTAGGCGGTACTGGTCCACTGCACCTGCGCGAGGCTCGCCCCGAGGTCACGCCGCAGGCTCGGCTGGGCCACGCTCAGCACGGTGCCGTCCAGCGCGACGATCATGGCGCCGGCCACGCTGACGAGCAGCGCGAGCCGGGGCCTCACGAGGGGCTCCCGGAGGCCGGACCGAGGTGCGCGTCCAGCGCCGCGTCGACCAGCCGCTCGACGGGGATCCCCGCGTCCGCCACCATCAGCGGCAGGCTGCCCCAGCCCCACAACTGCGCCACGCCGTGCAGGTTGGCCCACAGCGCGGCCGTCGTGACCTCCGGCTCGGCCGCCCCGCAGCGGGAGACGAGCGAGACGAGCAGCCCGAACAGCGGCAGCGTCGATTCCCGCAGCCTCGGCCCGCCCGTGGGCTCCTGCCCCGTGCTGTCGAGCAGGTCGTGGCGGAACATCAGCTCGAACATCCCGCGCTGCTCCAGCGCGTAACCGACGTACGCGGCCCCCAGCGCCCGCACCTGCCCCCGCGGGGAGGGCTCCCCGGCGCACGCCGCCGAGAACCGCGCACCGAGATCCGCGAATCCGCGCCGGGCGATCGCCGACAGCAGGGAGTGGTGGGTGGGGAAGTACCGGCGCGGCGCCCCGTGCGAGACCCCGGCCCGGCGGGCGATCTCCCGCAGCCCGAGGGAGGCGGTGCCCTCGGTGGTCACGAGCTCCACGCCCACGTCGATCAGCCGCTCCCGGAGCGGTGTGTCCCGGTCGTCCATGGACAGTGTCTACCAGGGTGAGTAGACAGTGTCTACCTCCTGCGGTCAAAACGCTTGACCGGGAGGGCCGCGCGTCGGAGGATTCGCGAATGGTCTCGACCACTGCTCCACTCAAGTCCCCTTTCCGGTCAAGGAACTTCACCCTCTACTTCACTGCCCGCTCGCTGTCCGTGGTGGGCGACACGATGATCCCGGTCGCGATGGCCGTCGCGATGCTCGCGCTCGGCCACGGGGTGAGCGGGGTCGGGTTCGCGCTGGGCGCCTGGATGGGGGCGTTCGCCCTCTTCGTCGTCTTCGGCGGAGTGTTCTCGGACCGGTTCCACCCCCGGCCGCTGATGATCGGCGCGGACGCGGTCCGGTGCCTGCTCCAGGCCGGTCTCGCCGCCTACCTCTGGCTGGGGCACCCGCCCCTCTGGTTCATCGTCGGCGGCGCGGTGCTCGGCGGGGTGGCGACCGCGATGTTCCAGCCGGGGGTCAACAGCCTGGTGCCCCAGGTCGCCGAGGACGTGCAACGGGCCAACGGGGTCATCAGGGTGAGCGAGGGCGTCGCCACCATGACGGGTCCCGCGCTGGCCGGACTGCTCGTCGCGTTCACCTCGTCCGCCACGGTGTTCGCGGTCGACGCGGCCACCTTCGCGGTCAGCGCCGGCTGCCTGGCGGCGCTGCGGCTGCCCCGGTTCGAGGTCGACCGGTCCGCCTCCACCCTCGCCAACCTGAGGACCGGTTGGGTCGAGTTCCGCTCCCGGTCCTGGATGTGGGGGGTCATCCTGATCTGGTGGGTCCTGGGGGTCCTCGTCTGGGGCCCGGTCACCCCGCTCGGCGCGGTCTCCGTCATGGAGGCCCACGGCAAGGCGGCCTTCGGCTACGCCGAGAGCGCTTTCGGGGCCGGCTGCGTGCTCGGCGGCCTGGTCGCGATCCGGATCCGGCCCTCCCGTCCCCTCCTCGCGGGTGGGCTCGCGATGTTCCTGTTCCCGTTGATGCCGCTGGCGGCGGCCCTGGTCCCCGAGCTGCCGCTGCTGCTGCCGGCGTACGGCCTGAGCGGGGTCGGCTGGGCGTTCTGGGGCGTCCAGTGGGCCACTGCCGTGCAGACGCAGATCCCGGCGGACCGGTTGGGCCGGGTCACCGCCTACGAGATCGCCGGTTCGGTCCTGGCGATCCCCTTCGGTCAGGCCCTCGCGGGCCCCGCCAGCGCGGTCTTCGGCGTTCACCGCCTGCTCCTGGTGGGGGCCGTGATCAGCGCCTGCTGCGCGGCCGCCCTGATCCTCGCACCCCCCATTCGCGGGCTCCCGCGCGCCCGGGTCCTGCCCGAGCGGGCACCCTGGAAGGAGGGAAGGAGGCCACCCGCATGCGCATCGCGTTCCTGACGGCGCCCGAGGGCGTCGAGGAAGTCGAACTGACCGTGCCCTGGAAGGCCGTGCTGGAGGCGGGCTCGATCCCCCGACTGGTCTCCACGAAACCGGGCGTCGTCCGCGCCTACCAGCACCTCGACAAGGCCGGGGCCCACGCCGTCGACCATGTCCTGGGCGAGGACCCGGCCGAGGCCTTCGACGCGCTCGTGCTGCCCGGCGGCCTCGCCAACCCCGACACCCTGCGCATGGACCGGCGGGCCGTCGCGTTCGTCAGGGAGTTCTTCGAGGCGGGCAGACCGGTCGCCGCGATCTGCCACGCCCCCTGGACCCTGGTCGAGGCCGACGTGCTGCGCGGCAGGACCCTGACCTCGTACCCCAGCCTCGCGACCGACATCCGCAACGCCGGTGGCACCTGGGTCGACGAGGAGGTCCACGTCTGCCGCGCGGCGCCGGCCACTCTGATCACCAGCCGCAGACCGCGCGACCTCAAGGCCTTCTGCGGCGCCCTCGTGGCGGAGATCGGCGGCCGGAGCCCCGGCGGCGCATGATGGAGGCGGGGGACGAAGCCAGCAGGACTCGTGCCGAGGAGGTGCACGCGACATGACGGAGCACGACGGCGGTCCGTCGGCGAGCAGGCTGGAGGAGGGCAGGCTCCTCAAGGAGCTGGAAGCCATCCACCGCACGCGCCACGAGACCCTGCTGCACGGGTCCGATGATGCCCTGGTCACCCACACCAAGCGGATGAACGAGCTGGAGCACGAATACGTACGCCGCCACCCGCAGCGCGCCCAGATCGCGTCCCGCACCCGCGAGGGCGCACGCGCGCGCACCAACGGGGGGTGAGCCCCGCCTCCCGGCTCGGCGCCGGGTGATCAGGTAGAGCGACAGACGTGAAGAGTGGACCTTCTTTGCCTCATGTGAGACAGTTTTGTATCAGGCGAGGCGAAGGAGGCTCACTCTCGTGCGTGAAGAAGAACTGCTGGACGCGGCCGCCCGCGTCCTCGCCGGCGATCACAGCGCCTCGATGGTGCAGATCGCCGCGGGCATCGGCACCAGTCGCGCCACCCTGAGCCGCCGCTACGCGACCCGTGAGGCCCTGCTGAAGGCCGTCGCCGTCCGGGCCATCGAGGTGGTCGACGCCTGCCTCACCCCGGCCGACCTGCCGCGGAGCGCCGACGGGGCCGCCTTCGACGCGGCCCTCGAAGAACTCGTCGTCGCCCTGCTGCCCGCCGCGCACCTGTACGGCTTCACCACGCGCGACGCCACCGTGCTCGCCGACCCCCAGTTCCGGGCCGGCGTGGACCGGCAGGACCAGCGGGCCCTCGCCTTCCTCGCGCTCGGCCAGCGGCTGGGCCGGCTGCGCGCCGACCTCCCGCCCTACTGGATCTGGTACTCCCTGTGGGGCCTGCTCGACGCCGCCGCCGAGGGCGTGCGCGACGGCCACCTCGCGCCCCGCGAGATCGGCCGGCTGGTCCTGACCTCCTTCCTCGGCGGCGCCCGGCCGACCGCCTAGCGCCCGGCCGACCGCCCGGCGCACGCCCGACTGCCTGGCGCACGGCGGTACCCCGTACCCCGAACACCCCGACCCGAGCCCCGCTCGACCCTGAACGGATTCCCATGCACACCCCCACGCAGGACCCCCGCCGGTGGATCGTCCTCGCGATCCTCTCCGGCAGTCTCCTGCTGATCTCCATGGACACCACGATCCTCAACGTGGCCTTCCCCTCCCTCGTCGGCGACCTCCAGCCGGGCGCGGTCCAGCAGCTGTGGATCATCGACGTCTACGCCCTCGCCCTGTCCGGCCTGCTCGTCACCGCGGGCGCCCTCGGCGACCGTTGGGGCCGCAAGCGGCTGCTCATGGCCGGTTTCGCGATCTTCTCGCTGGCCTCCCTCATCGCGGTGCTGTCCACCGAGGCCTGGCACGTGATCGCGGCCCGCGCCCTGCTCGGCGTCGGCGGCGCGGCCATCATGCCGTCCACCCTGTCGATCCTGCGCGGCGTCTTCACCGACGCCAAGGAGCGCGCCTTCGCCCTCGCCGTCTGGGCGGCCGTCTTCGGCGGCGGCATGGCCTTCGGCCCGGTCATCGGCGGACTGCTCGTGCAGGACTACGGCTGGCACTCGGCCTTCCTCCTGAACCTTCCCGTCGCCGCCGTGATCATGGCGACCGGCATGCGCTACCTCCCCGAATCACGCGCCCCGCGCACCGGCGGCGCCTGGGACTGGTGGGGCGTCGGCCAGTCCATCGTGGGCATGCTCGCCCTCGCGGGCGGCATCAAGCAGCTCGGCAAGAGCGGTGTCGCCGACCCGCTGCCCTGGGCCCTGCTCCTCCTCGCCGCCGTGGCGCTGACCGTCTTCGTACGCCGGCAGCTGCGCGTGCCGAACCCGCTGCTCCAGGTGCGGCTGTTCGCCAAGCCCGCCTTCAGCGTCGCCGCCACCGCGATCTTCCTGCCGATGGTGGGCATGGGCGCGATCCTGTTCCTCGTCACCCAGTGGTTCCAGTACGGCCAGGGCTACACCCCGCTGGAGGCGGGCCTGCGCCTGCTGCCGGCGCCGCTCGCGCTGATCGTCGCCTCGATGGTGGCCCCCACCCTCATGCAGCGTTTCGCGATCCGCCACGTGCTGGGCGCCGGACTGGTCGTACTCGCCGCCGGAATGGCCCTGCCCTGGGTGTTCCAGCAGTTCACCGACCTCGGCTACCCCGCCTTCGCCGCCGCACTGACCGTCATGGGTCTCGGCGCGGGCACCGCGACCACGGTGGCCTCCGTGACGCTGATCTCCGCGGCCCCCGCGGCGGAGGTCTCCAGCGCGGCCGCGATCGAGGAGACCTGTTACGAGCTCGGCTCGGCCATGGGCGTGGCCATCCTGGGCTCCACGGCCGCCGCCCTCTACCGCGGCAACCTGCCCGCCCTGGAACTGGACGGCCCCACCACGGCCGCCGTCCGGGACTCCGTCGGCGAGGCGGCGCACACCGCCGAACGCCTCGGCGGCGCCGTCGGCCAGACCCTGCTCGACGCGGCCTCGCACGCCTACACCCTGGCGATCACACCCGCGTTCCTGATGGCGGGCGCCCTGGCGGTCGCCGCGGCGGCCACCACTTGGACGCTCATTCCCCGCGACCTGCGGCCCACCGAGAACCACTGACACCTGGGGCCTGTCTTTCGGATCAGGCAGGGCTCGCGGGGCCCTGATCCGGCCTGATCCGAAAGACGGGCCCCAGCCCGGCCGGCGCCGGGCCCAGCGTGGTGGTGCCCGGCGCCGCGCGGTGCCCGAGGCCGGTCCGGTAGGCGTCGAGAGCCGCCTCCACCCGGCCCGTGCGCCGCAGCAGATCGCCCAGCAGCCGGCACAGATCGGCCAGATCACCCGTCGCACCACTGCGCTCCAGCAGCGCCAGCGCCTGTACGTAGTGCAGCTCGGCGGCATCGGTCTCACCGCGCTCCTCGGCCATCAGCCCGAGGAGCCGGTGGGCGCCGCCCGCGTGCACCCTGCCGTGGCGTTCGCCCAGCTCCAGCAGCGCCGACAGCAGCCCGGCGGCCTCCTCGTACCGGCCGAGCCGGCGCAGCACGTCCGCGAGCTCCACCTCCACCTGCGCCGTGTACAGGGCGGCCCGCCGGGCCGACAGCACGGACCGGGCCGTGCGCAGCTCCCGCTCCGCCGAGGCCAGTTCGCCGTTCTGGGCGTGGACGTAACCGCGCATCCAGTGGCAGTGCGCCAGATCGGTCCGCAGCCGCAGCTGCCCGTAGATCTCCTGGGCCTTGGCGAGGGAGGCGTCGGCGTCGGCGATCCGCCCCTCCGCGAGGAACGTCCGCGCCACCTGCCGGTGCATGCCCGCCACCAGCGCCGGATCGCCCACCTGCGGGGCCAGCGCGAGCGCCATCTCGGCGGCGCGCGCGGCGCGGGCGTGAGCGCCCATGTCGATGTACGGCCCGATCACCGCGGCGTAGAGCAGCACCAGCGCCTCGGGATCGGCGAGCCCGCTCGCGCCCAGCTCGTCGATGGTGGATTCGAGGAGGTAGCAGGCGTAGCGCAGCTCGCCCGAGAGCAGGTGCGCGACGGCGCGGCCCCGGATCGGGCGGGCCCGGCGGGGGAGCGGCTCGTCGGCCAGCAGCCGCTCGGCCTCCTCGAAATGGCCGATCGCCTCGGCCAGTTCGCCCGACTCCAAAGCGCAGTCACCCAGCCCCAGGCGGGCCTCCGCCTGCTCGGGCGACAGGGCCAGCTCCTCCGCCCGGGCCAGCAGGGCCCGGTAGCGGTCGGCGGCCTCGTCGGCCTCACCCGTCGCCAGGGTCTGCTGCGCGTCGGACAGGGCGAGGCGCAGCTCCGTGGCGAGGTGGGCGGGGCGGCCCGTGGCGAGTTCCTCGTACGAGGTTCCCAGCCGCTCGGCGAGGAAGCGCAGCGCCGTCTCGGACGGGCGGACCTTGCCCGACTCCAGGGTGGAGATGTAGGCGGAGGTGTAGGACGGCTCCGCCAGCCGGCGCTGGGTCAGGCCGAGTTCGCTGCGCAGACGCTGAACCCTGCGCCCGATGTCGGCCGGTTCGTCCATGGAGACTCCCTGATCGCTCGAACTCCCCAGTATTCAGGGGGGAGTGGGCCATTGCGAACGCCCCGGCACCCCGCTTAGTTTAAGCAGCTGATTCAGCAGACTTAACAACCTTCTTAACTGCCTTTCACGGGGGAGGACTTCATGGACGTCGGTACACGCCCGGGCGCCCGCGCAGCCCTGCGCACGGTCGCCGCGGCGGTCTGCGCGACGGCCCTTCTGGTGGCCGCGGGCCCGGCCCGCGCCACGAGCGGCGAACCCACGGCGAAGCCGCGGGTGGCCGTCGAGGTACCGGGACCCGAACAGGGCGGCGACGCCGGATCCGGGCACGTCCTGGTCCCGCCGGGCGGCGCCGGACCGGCGAAGGGCGTCGCCGGGCTGAGCCCGGCCGAACGGGCCGCCGACGGCGAGGTCGCCAAGATGATCGACAACGGCCCCACCGCCGACCGCCTCGACGTCGTCGTCATCGGGGACGGCTACACCGCCGCCGAACTGGACCGCTTCCACGCCGACGCGGCGCAGAAGTGGGCCGAGGTGACGGCCGTCGAGCCGTACACCACCTACCGCAACCTCTTCAACGTGTGGACCGTCGACGCGGTCTCCCACGACTCCGGAGTCACCGGCGACCCCGACCGCGCCACCGTGCGCGACACCGCCCTCGGCTCGTACTTCTGGTGCGAGGACATCGAGCGGCTGCTCTGCGTGGACCAGCCCAAGGTCGACGCGTACGTGGCGAAGGCGCCCGCGGCCGACCTGGTGATCGTGCTGGCGAACAGCGCCAAGTACGGCGGCGCGGGCTACAACGAGCGCAGCGCCACCCTCGGCTACGAGGGGATCTCGACGGCCTCGGCGGGTCACCCGAAGTCGGGCCAGGTCGCCATCCACGAGACCGGCCACTCGCTGGGCAAGCTCGCCGACGAGTACTTCTACCCGGGCGTCCCGGACTACGAGAAGTACACCGGCCCCGAGCCGGCCGAATCCAACGTCTCGGGCCTTCCCGCCGACCGGATGGAGGCCCAACGGGCCAAGTGGTACCGCTGGCTGGGCGAGCCGTCCCCGGACGGCGGCACGGTCGGCGCGTACGAGGGCGGCGGCTACTACGTGACCGGGCTGTACCGGCCCACCGACAACTCGATCATGCGGGTGCTCGGCAAGCCGTTCAACCTCCCGGGCACCGAGGCGATGATCGCCGGCTTCTACCAGCACGCCCGGATCGTCACCCCGCTCACCCCGACCGACCGCACCCTGCGGCTGTGGGGCCGGGCGAAGGTGGCCGTGCCGGCCCTGGAGGGCGCCGACGGGCGTCGGCTCACGGTCCGCTGGTACCTCGACGGCAAGGAGGTGAAGCGCCTGGAGGGCCGCACCGAAGTGGCCGTGGCGGAACTCCGGCTCTTCGACCTGCGGACGCACCGGCTGTCGGTGACGGCCGAGGACCGGACCCCGTCGGTGCGCGACCCGAAGATCATGAAGACCCTGCGCGCCACGGCCGCGTGGAGCGTCAGGCTCTGAGATCCGCGGCGGACCGGGCCCGCGGGCGGGCGGGCCCGGCCCCGGATAGGAGCAAAGTCACCCCCCTCGGCAGCGGTTGCGGCGCACCCGCCAGGTAGGGTCGTCTGAAATGTCCCCGGTCCACCGCAGCCCCGGGGGCGTTCGCATCTGTCCCGGCACCACCCTTGCCCGGCGTCGTCCTGCCCGCCCCGGCCGCTGTACGGCCGCCTGCCCGGAAACAGCTGACATGAGTACGAACGCCGCGCTCCGCCCGCAGCCGACACCCGCCCCCGAAGCCGATTCCCTCCCGGCACCCGACGGCGCTCCGGTGCGCCGGTGGCCGGGGTTCACCGTACGGGCCCCGGCCAGGCCCGCCCCGGCGGCGGCCCTGCACAGCATCGCGGCGGCGACCACCGTCCTGCTGGCCCTCGTCGGGATCGGCGCGATGATCCACGAACCGGTGCTGATACCCCCGCTGGCCGCGAGCGCCGCCCTGGTCCACAGCGCTCCGACCCTTCCGCTCGCGCAGCCGCGCAACGTGGTCATCGGCCACCTGCTGGGCAGTGCGATGGGCTACGCCGTCCTCGCGGCGGCCGGCAGCAGCGCCTGGGCGGCCGCCGTGGCGGCGGGCCTCACGCTCGGCCTCAACATGCTCGCCCGTACCCCGCATTCGCCGGCCGTGGCCACCGCCGTGATCATCGTGCTCCAGACGCCCGCCCCCGGCCGGTTCGTCCCGCTGCTGTTCGGGGCGACCGTCCTGCTGGTGCTGACCGGGTACGCCGCCTCGCGCGTGCGCCGAAAGGCTCCGACCTACCCCGTCTACTGGTGGTGACGGGGTAGGGCCCGGCCTTCGGATCAGACCCTTGGCCGGAACCGGGCCGTACTACGCCGCGCCGGGGGAGGGCAGCGCCTGCGCCGCCGCCGTCGGGCCGGTGCCCGGCGTCGTGGAGGGCGCCGGGGCGGGCTCGCAGACGATCTCGTCGCGCGGCGTGTAGTGGGTGGAGTACTCCTCGCTCTTGACCTCCTGGCCGCCCTTGACGAAGATCCGGCCGACCTTGACGTCGAAGCCCTCCAGGGGCGTCTGGACCTCACAGGTCGGGCCGGTGTCCGTGTGCTTGGTCGGCGGGGTGACGTTGGTGCGCGGCCCCTTGGTCGCGCGGATCTCGTCGTACTTCTTCGTCCCCAGCAGGGTGATCGTCAACGAGGTGTCGGTCGACTGCGCCTGGACGTAGACGGGGTGGCCCGAGTCGTTGAGCCAGCGCAGGTCGAGGGTGCCCCAGGCGACGGTCGCCTCCCGGCCCTCCGGGTAGCGCTCGATGTAGAAGGAGTGCGCCCCGTGCTCCAGCGGCTTGAGACCGGCGAAGAACACGGCGTTGTACATCGTCGTGGCGACCGCGGACACGCCGCCGCCGGGCGACTTCACGTACCGGCCGTCGTTGATCATGATGCCGTCGACGAAACCGTTCTCCTTGGTGCGCTCGCCGACCGTGCGGTTGAAGCTCCACTCCTGCCCCGGCTTCACCACGGAGCCGTTGATCAGCTCCACCGCCCGGCCGATGTTCTTCGACCGGTACGGAGCCGCCGGGAACTGCACGGTGAAGGAGGAGAGCTTCTCCTTGATGCCCAGGCGCTGCGCCTCGGCGTCGGTGAGCTCCGGTTGGACGGCCGTGGTGGCCACCACGGCGCTGCGGGCGGCGCCCGAGCGGGTCAGCAGCGGCATCACGGCCTTGCCGAGGGCCTCCTCGGTGACCTCGTGCCCGGAACGGCTCGACTCGGTGACCACGGCGCGGCCGTTCGCGTCGAGGCCGAGCACGGCGTCGCGCGGTGAGCCGACGGCCTCCCCGAGGGGGCCGGCCACGGCGGGGTCGGCGAGCAGGCCGCCGGAGTCCAGCGCCGGTACGAGCCGCCCGGCGTCGTCGGCCTTCATCTTCAGGTGCTCGCCGAGGACCACGGGGCTCACGGGGACGCGGGTGTCGGCCACGGTGAGGGTGACGGGCTCGGACACAGCGGGCGCCGCGAACTCGCGCAGGGCGCGCTTGGTCTCCTCGGCCCCCACGCGCGGCTCGGTGCGCCGGACCGGCAGTTCGAGCGGGCCGCCGTCGGTGCGGGGCGCCAGGTAGGCGGCCCGCAGGGTGTCGAAGGCCGCGTCCTGTTCGAGGGTGACGCCGCTCTGCGCGGCGACCACCTTCGGCCTGCCCGTGTCGAAGGTTATGGAACCGTCGCGGACCTGCTGCGCGGTGCTCTCGCGGAGCCGGTCGACGCCGGCGCGAGCGGTCTTCTCGTCCGTCCGGATCACCGGCTCGACGTCCGGGTCGCCGGAGGCGAACAGCCGGCCGATGACGCCGAACGGCCCGGGACCCTCGCCCGCGGCGCGGTCGACGGTCGCGGCGGCGTCCAGGGACAGCCCGACGGCGGCGGGGGTGACCTCCTCGACCCGGTCGCCGACGCGCACGGCCACCGGCGCGGTGGCCTGCGGCCCCAGGGCGTCGGTCAGCTTGCGCTCCGCCGCCGCGGGGCTCATGCCGCCGATGTCCACTCCGCGGACCCGGGTCCCGGAGGCGATGTCGTCCCCCGCCGCGAGCCCGGCGACGTAGAGGCCGCCCAGCCCGAGGACCAGGGCTCCGCCCGTCGTCATCGCGGCGATCCGCCGATTACGTGTCCAGCTGCCCGCAGGTCGCACATCTCTCCTTGTGGCGCCGACCGGTCGCCGGGCGGCTCGCAGGCCGCGGCAGGGGCGCGTAGATGACGGGTGAGGTCATCCATCATCACCACGGAAATGTCCGATTAGGGAGAGAAGGTAACGGTTCTCACATTGCGGGCGAGGGAGCTCCGGGTCCGGCGGCCAGGCCGTCGAGGACCAGCCGCAGACCCAGCTCGAAACCGCGGTCGTCGAGCGCGTCCAGGCCCTCCCCGGTGGCGGCCGACTCGGCGAGGGAGTCGGCGAGCGCCGGGTACGCGGGCCGGTACTCGGCGGCGGGGCGGGTGAAGCCCGCGGTGAAGGTCTCCAGCGCGGAGCCCAGTACCAGGTAGTCGATGGCGGCGGCGGCCTCGGCGGCCCGCGCCGGGGTGCAGCCCGCGCGGGCGAGGGCCGCGAGCAGGGCGTCGTAACCGCGCAGCGCCCGGTCCGCCTCGACCCGGCGGCGGGCCGCCGGCGCGATCGCGTTCGGGTGGCGCAGGTACACCCGGCGGTAGCCGCGCGCGTACGCCGCGATCCCCTCGCGCCAGTCGGGCCCGTCGAGCGGGCTCAGGTCGATCTCCTCGTTGATCAGCTCCGAGACCGCGTCCAGCACGTCCTCCTTGGAGGCGACGTGGTGGTAGAGCGACGCGCCCTTGACCCCGAGCCGGTCGGCGAGCGTCCGCATCTTGAGGGCCTGGGGGCCCTCCTCGTCGAGCAGGTCGAGGGCCGCGCGGGCGATGTTCCCGCGGCTGAGCAGCGGCTGGTTCGGACGGCCCACGTGTGATCCCCCTCGTCGATGGCCGTCAGGTTACCCGTTGGCAGGGTCTTCCCCTGGGGTCCGGGTCGGGTTAAGGTCCCCGCAATCCCGCAACCTAACAACGTTAGATTTAGCTGTCGGGACGCGCCGGCCGCCCCGGCGTGCCCCGGCCCCGTGAGAGGTACGCATGCCAGACCTTCCCTCCCCCCGCACGAGCACGAGCACGGGCCCGAGTACGGCCGCGCCCACGGACGCGGACGCGGCCCGGATGACGGACCTGGGCTACACCCAGGAGCTGAACCGCAGCCTCGGCGTCCTCGGCAACATCGCCATGGGCTTCGCCGTGGTCTCGCCCGTCGTGGCCCTGTACGCCGTCTCCATGGTCGGCACGATGATCGCCGGCCCCGCCTGGGTGTGGGCGCTGCCGATCGTGCTGCTCGGCCAGTGCCTCGTCGTGAACGTCTACTCCGAGCTCGCCTCCCAGTGGCCGCTCGCCGGAGGGCCCTACCAGTGGGGGCGCCGACTGCTCGGCCCGTCCTTCGGCTGGATGAGCGGCTGGGTGTGGCAGTTCGCCGTCATGTTCGGCAACACCACCGTCGCCTACCTGGCGGCGCCCTGGGTCTTCGCCCTCGTCGGTGTCACCCCCACGCCGGGCGCCATGGTCGCCGTGGCCGCCGGGATCCTGCTGGCCTGCATGCTCGTCAACGCGTACGGGATCAGGATCCTGAGCCTGTTCGTCTCCCTGGGCATCGCCGCCGAGGCCGTCGCCTCCGTCCTGGTCGGCTTCGCGCTGCTGCTGTTCTTCCGCGAACACGGCTTCTCCCTGTTCACCGAGACCCTCGGCGCGGAGGAGCTGTCCGGCGGATCGACCACGATGGCCTTCCTGGCCGTACTGGCGGTCGCGGGCTGGGGGTTCATCGGCTTCGACGCCTGCGTCTCCACCGCCGAGGAGACCAAGGACGCCGGCCGGCAGGTGCCGCGCGCCATGTGGTGGGCGCTGCTCAGCGTCGGCCTCGTCGTCATCCTCAACGCGATGGCCGTGGCCCTCGCCCACCCCTCGCCCGCGGCCGTCGTCGCCGGCGAGGACCTCGACCCGGTGACGACCGCCGTCACCACCGCCTTCGGCTCCTGGTCGGACAAGCCCTTCGTCGCCGTGGTCCTGGTCGGCTTCCTCGCGTGCGCCATGGCCTCCCAGGGCGGCGCCGCCCGCGGCGTGTACTCGCTGGCGCGCGACGGCGGCTTCCCCCTCTCCCGCCACGTGCGCAAGGTCAACCGCCGCCAGGCCCCCATCGGCGGCCTGATCGCCTCCACCCTCGTCAGCTGTACCGGCCTGCTGCTGGGCCTGAACGCCACCGCCATCGGCAGCCTGATCGCCTTCGGCACCGCGGCCACCTTCCTGCCGTTCTTCCTGGTCACGCTGGCGGCGCTGATCGCCCGGCTGCGGGGCACCTGGGTCCCCTCCGGGCACGTCCGGCTCGGGCGCAAGGGCACCTTCCTGAACGTGCTGGCCGTGCTGTGGACCGCCTTCGAGGTCGCCAACGTCTGCTGGCCGCGGGCCGTCCTGGCGCCGCCCGGAGCCCCCTGGTACCAGGTCTGGGCCGGTCTGATCGGCACCGGCGCGGTGATCACGGCCGGACTGCTCTACCTCGCGGTCAGGAAGCCCCACCACGCACTGCGGAGCGCCCCGGCGGGCGAGGAGAGCGACGCGGGAGCAGGAACAGGCGTGCTCGCAGCCGACCGCCCCTGATCCGCAGCGCCCCGTTGGACCCGGAGCGCCCGGTCCGGCGGTGGGAACCCCGCCCCCGTCCGGTCCGGAGCGCCGACCGATCCCACAGCTCCCCTTGATTCCGGCATCCGCTTCACATCGAAGGAGTAATGTCATGGACCTGCCACACACGGGCCTGCCGCGCACGAACCTCCCGCGCACGAACCTCCCGCGCCTGACGCGCCGCGGTTTCGGCGCCGCCGCACTCGTGGCCGCCACCGTCCCCCTGCTCGGCCGCACCGCCTTCGCCGAGGCGAGCGCGGACCCGCTCCACGCCCCCGCCGAATGGGAGCCGCACGCGGGCTGCGTGATGGCCTGGCCCTGGGACCGGACGGCCGGCTGGGGCTCGCTGCTCGCCGACGTCCAGGCGGAGATCGCCGGGATCGCCCGGGAGATCGCCCGCTTCGAGCCGGTGATCATGGTGGCCGAACCGGGCACGGCCGCCGAGGCGCGCCGGCAGTGCGGCAGCACGGTCACCGTCATCGAGTACCCGGTCAACGACTGCTGGACCCGCGACACCGGACCGCTCTTCGTGGTCAACCCCGGCAACACGCACCGCGCCGGAGTCGACTTCGGGTTCAACGGGTGGGGCGGCAAGTACCCGTACGACAAGGACGACTTCCTCCCCGTCGGCGTCTGCGCCCACCTCGGCGACCCCCGCACGCAGGTCGGCATGGTCCTGGAGGGCGGGTCGGTCGTCACGGACGGCCAGGGCACCCTCGTCACCACCGAGGAATGCCTCCTCAACCCCAACCGCAACCCGGGCATGACCCGTGCGCAGATCGAAGCCCAACTGCTCGCCTCGTACGGAGCGAGCAAGGTCGTCTGGCTCCCGTACGGCCTCCACCACGACGACATCACCAACGGTCACGTCGACCTCGTCGCCGCGTACCTGGGACCGGCCAGGATCCTGCTCCACACCCAGCCCGATCCGGCCGACCCCAACCATGCCCGGATGGCCGCCAACAAGGCCGTGCTCCAGGCCGCGACCGACGCCTGCGGCAGGCCCTTCCAGGTGGTGGAGATGGAGCCCCAGCCCCACTTCCGTCACAAGGGACTGCTGGTGGAGACCTTCAGCTACACCAACTACTACCTGACCTCGGGCAGCGTCGTCGTCCCGCTCTCGGGCGAACCGGCCGACGCCCTCGCCCTGGCCCGGTTCGCGTCGCTCTTCCCCGGACGCCAGGTGGTCGGAACCCCGGCACGCACCCTGGCCTGGGGCGGTGGTGGCGTCCACTGCGTCACCCAGCACGTGCCTCGCGTGCAGTAGCAGGGAGGGAGAACGGGGGAACGGGGAATCGCTCCGGCCGGTGGCCGCCGCGATGGGGGACGCGGCGGCCACCGGCCGGGGTACGGCACGTGGGACGGGGGCGGACGACTACATGGGGTCCATGCCCCGGTCGTCCATACGGCCCTCCTGCTCGCTCTGCTCCTGGAGGCGGCGCGCCTTCTCCTTCAGCCGGCGGCGCTCTTCCGGGTCGGTCGAACGCTCAGCCGCGTCGTTCAGCTCCTTGGCCTTCATGCGCATCTGCTGGGACCGGCCGCGGGACTCGCCTGAAACGCTCATGATCGCTCCTTGGATCAGTGGGGGAGAGCGGGCGGACCCAGCGAATCAGCACCGCCGCGCGCACGCATCTCGAACCGTGACCGAGCGTGATCCGTGAAGGCGGCGCCGGAGCGCGGGCCTTACGCGAATGGCCGAGCACGGATGCCGGAGGCCCGCCCTTCGGCGAACCTGTGGGAGTGAGCCGAACCGACCCGGACGAGGACGCCGCCACCGGCACGAGCACCCGCGCCGGCACCCGCACGACCACCCGCACGAGCACGCGCATCACGCTGCGGGTCAACGGCATCGCGCACGTCCTGGAACCCGACCACCGCACCACCCTCCTCGACGCCCTCCGCGACCACCTCGGCCTCACCGGGGCCAAGAAGGCCTGCGACCACGGCCAGTGCGGCGCCTGCACCGTCCTCCTCGACGGGCGGCGGGTCTGCGCCTGCCTGCTGCTCGCGGTCGCCCAGGACGGCGCCGAGATCACCACGGTGGAGGGGCTCTCCGACACGGCGACCGGGGCCGCGCTCCAGCGGGCGTTCGTCGCACGGGACGCCTTCCAGTGCGGCTTCTGCACACCCGGCCAGCTCTGCTCCGCCGTCGGCGCCCTCACCGAGGCCGCCGACGACCCCGACGGCCCCGTCACCCTCACCGAGGCGGAGATCAGGGAACGGCTCAGCGGCAACCTCTGCCGCTGCGGCGCCTACCCGGCCATCGTCCGCGCCGTACGGGACGTGGCCGAACGAAACGTCGGCGACGGGGACGTCGGCGTAGGGGACTTCTCCGTACGGGACGCGGACCGGTGAAGCCCTTCGGCTACGTGCGCGCCGTCACCCTCCGCGAAGCCGTCGAGGCCCACGCCGCCCACCCCGGCTCCCGCTACCTAGCCGGCGGCACCAACCTCGTCGACCTCATGAAACTGGGCGTCGAGCGCCCCGGCACCCTCGTCGACATCTCCCGCCTCCCGCTCGACGCCATCGAGGAACGTCCCGGCGGCGCCCTGCTCATCGGAGCCACCGCCCGGGGTGGTGACGTGGCCGCGCACCCCCTCGTACGAGCCCGCTACCCGGCCCTCGCCCAGGCCCTGCTCGCCGGGGCGTCCGCGCAGCTGCGCAACGTCGCGACGACCGGAGGCAACCTCCTCCAGCGCACCCGCTGCGCCTACTTCCAGGACCCCTCCAAGGCGTGCAACAAGCGCGAACCCGGCACCGGCTGTTCCGCGCTCGACGGCGCGCACCGCGAGCACGCCGTGTTCGGCCACTCCACCCACTGCGTGGCCACCCACCCCTCGGACCTGGCCGTCGCCCTCGCCGCCTTCGACGCCGACATCGAGCTGTACGGGGCGCAGGGCACCCGCACCGTTCCCGCCACCGCGTTCCACCGGCTGCCCGGGGACCACCCCGAACGGGACACGGTGATCCGCGACGGCGAGATCGTCACCGGGGTCCTGCTGCCCGCGGCCGCGCCCGGAGCCCGCTCCCGGTACCGCAAGGCCCGCGACCGGGCCTCGTACGCCTTCGCGCTCGTCTCCGTAGCCGCCGTCCTCGACGTCGACGCCGGATCCGGCCTCGTCCGCCACGCCGCCCTCGCCTTCGGCGGGCTCGCCCACCGGCCCTGGCGGGCCGGCGCGGCCGAGCGGGCGCTGACCGGGGCCGCGCCGACCCCCGAGACCTTCCGGCGGGCGGTCGAGGCGGAACTGGCCGAGGCCCGCCCGCTGCGGGACAACGCCTTCAAGGTCGTACTGGCCCGCAACCTCGCCCGCGACGTACTCGGCGCGCTCGCCCGGGACGCCACCGCGTAGGCCCTGGAGAGGAGCAGCCCCCATGCCCCCGCACCCCGCACTCGGCACCCCCACCGTCCGCGCCGAAGGGCCGGAGAAGGTCACGGGCGCCGCCCGCTACGCCGCCGACCACAGCCCGCCCGGCCGCGCCCACGCCTGGCCCGTGCCCGCCACGATCCCGCGCGGGCACGTCACCGCCGTCGACACGGCCGCCGCCCTGGCCCTGCCCGGCGTGCTCGCCGTCCTCACCCCGTTCGACGCGCCGCGCCTGGGCCCCTGGGACGACCCGACCCTCCACGTCCTCCAGGACCCGGCCGTCCCGCACCGCGGCTGGTACGTGGCCCTGGCCGTCGCCGACACCCCGGAGGGCGCCCGAGCCGCCGCCGAGGCGGTGCGGATCGAGTACGCGACCGAGCCGCACGACTCCGTCCTGTACGAGGACCACCCGGACGCCCACACCCCCGAGCTGGTCAACGGCGGCTATCCCGCCCTCCGCGAGCACGGCGACCCGGACGCGGCGCTCGCCGCCGCACCCGTACGGATCGACTGCGCCTACACCGTGCCGCCGCTGCACAACCACCCCATGGAGCCGCACGCCGCCACCGCCGTCTGGGACGCCGGGCGGGGCAGGCTCACCGTGCACGACTCCAGCCAGGGCACGGGCCTCGTCCGCAAGGTCCTCTCCGCCCTGTTCGGTCTGCCCGAGGAGCACGTCGAGGTCCACGCCGAACACGTCGGCGGCGGCTTCGGCAGCAAGGGCACCCCGCGCCCCCACGTCGTCCTGGCCGTGATGGCCTCCCTGCGCACCGGCCGCCCCGTCACCCTCGCCCTGCCCCGCCGCCACTTGCCCGCCACCGTCGGGCACCGCGCGCCCAGCCTGCACCGGATCGCGCTGGGCGCCCGCCCCGACGGCACCCTCACCGCGCTCACCCACACCGTCACCGGCCACACCTCCCGGGTGCGGGAGTTCGTCGAGCAGTCCGCCGTCCCCGCCCGGATCATGTACGCCGTACCCGCCATCCGCACCCGCCACCGCGTCGTCCCCCTGGACGTCCCCACCCCCTCCTGGATGCGGGCCCCCGGCGAGACCCCGGGCATGTACGCCCTGGAATCGGCCATGGACGAACTCGCCGACGCCCTCGGCATGGACCCGATCGAGCTGCGCGTCCGCAACGAGCCCGCCGTCGAACCGGACAGCGGCCTCCCCTTCAGCAGCCGCCGGCTCGTCGCATGCCTGCGCGAAGGCGCGGACCGGTTCGGCTGGAGCGCCCTGCGCACACCGCGCCGGGACGGGCCGCTGCTGTGCGGGGTGGGCGTGGCCGCCGCCACCTACCCCGTCTGGATCGCCCCTTCCACCGCGAGGGTGCGGGCCCTGCCCGGCGGCGGGCACCACGTCGAGCTGAACGCCACCGACCTCGGCACCGGCGCGCGTACCGTCCTGATCCAGGTGGCCGCCGACGCCCTCGGGGTCCCGGCCGACTCCGTCACCATCGCCATCGGCAGCACCGGCCTCCCGGCGGCCCCGCTGGCCGGCGGCTCCGCCGGCACCGCCTCCTGGGGCTGGGCCGTCCACGAGGCCTGCACCGCCCTCGCCTCCCGCCTCGCCGGCCACCGCGGGCCGCTGCCGCCCGAAGGGCTGTCCGCGACGGCCGACACCGGCGCGGCGGTCAAGGCGAAGCCCCCGTACGCCCGCCACTCCTTCGGCGCCCACTTCGCCGAGGTCCGCGTCGACACCGTCACCGGCGAGGTCCGCGTGCACCGCCTGCTCGGGGTCTACGCCGCCGGGCGCATCCTGAACCCGACCACCGCCCGCTCCCAGTTCGTCGGCGGCATGGTGATGGGCCTCGGCATGGCCCTGACCGAACACAGCCCGGTCGACGCGGCCCACGGGGACTTCGCCCAGAGCGACCTGGCCGCCTACCACGTGCCCGTGCACGCGGACGTACCCGACGTCGAGGCCCACTGGATCGAGGAGCACGACGCGCACGTGGGCCCGCTCGGTGCCAAGGGCATCGGCGAGATCGGCATCGTCGGGGTGGCCGCCGCCATCGGCAACGCCGTCTCCCACGCCACCGGACACCGGCTGCGCGGCCTGCCCCTCACCCCCGACCGGGTACTGGCCGTCCTCGGCTGAGCTCAGTCCGTGTCCGACACGAGGGCGGTGGTGAGCGTGAACAGGGCCCCGTCCGGGTCGCGGAGCGTCACCCACCGTTCCTCCGCGTTCGAGACGACGTCCGAGACGGTGCGGCCGCCGAGCGCGACGGCCGCCTCGATCGCCGGCCGCAGCTTCGGCACCCGGAAGTGGACGTGCCAGCGCGGCCGGGTGTGCGGGGAGTAGGAGGCCAGCTCGACCGGGCCGCTGTTGAGCCGGGCGACGGGCACGCCGTCCTGCCGCAGCACCACCTGGTCCTCCTCGTAGCTGACCTCGCAGCAGCCGGGTCGCTCGGTGGCCCACTCCAGCACCGCGCCGTAGAACATCGCCGCGTCCAGGGCGTTCCTGGTACGCAGCTCCAGCCAGGCCGGCGCCGGGCCCTTGCCCACCCGCCAGTCCGCGGCCACGTCGCCCTCCCAGATGCCGAAGACCGCGCCGTCGGGGTCGGCCACCAGGGCCCCGCGGCCGCCGGACTCGAAGGAGACCGGGCCGACGGCGATCGTGCCGGTGCGCTCCCGGATCCGGTCCACCGCCACGTCGGCGTCGTCGACCGCGAAGTACGGGGTCCAGGCCACCGGGACCGCCAGGTCCCCGGCGAGGGCGCCGATGCCCGCCACCGGGACGCCGTCCAGCAGCGCCACCGAGAAGGCCTCGCCGAGCCGGGCCCGCCGGAACCGCCAGCCCGCGACCGCACCGTAGAAGCGCTGCGCCGTGTCGAGGTCGCGGGCCATCAGGCTCACCCAGCACGGCGCCCCGAAGACCTCCCGCGTCGAAATCTCCACCGCTCGCTCCATCCCTCGCGCACCCCCGGTCCCATTCTGGTCCTTTTGGGGACGACCCACCCGGTCGACCGCTCCCTTCGTATACGAGAAGTGGCCTGGAATCACGCTCCGTGGTGATCCCGTGGCGCCGCGCGCGGCGCTAGCCTCGGTCCCGGACGCGCTCCCGCACCCTCGGAAGGCAGGTCTCCCATGGCCGGTTCCCCGGTTCCCGCGACTTCCCCCACTCCCGGGACCCCCGTCGTTCCCGTGATCGATCTCGGTCCGTGGCGGTCCGGCGACGCGCACGCCCGGGCCCGTACGGCCGCCCGCGTCGACGAGGCGCTGCGCGCCGCCGGATTCCTGCTCGTCACCGGCCACGGCGTGGACCCCGCGCTGCCCGCGCGGATCCGGGAGACGGCGGCGGAGTTCTTCCGGCTTCCGGCCGCCGCGAAGCGGCCGTACGCGGTCACGGTCGGCGGGCGGGGCTGGCTCGGGCCGGGTGCCGAGGCCAACAGCTACGCGGAGGGGGAGCCCTCGCCGCCCGACCTCAAGGAGTCCTGGTCCTTCGCGGCCGACGAGCCCACCGGGGTCCCCTCCGTCGACGCCGAGTGGTTCCGCCCCAACACCTGGCCCGCCGAGGTCCCGGCGCTGCGGCCACTGGTGGAGGAGTACCTGGGGCTGATGCGGGCCCTCTCCGACGAGCTGCTGGAGCTGTTGGCCGCGGCCCTCGGGCTCGCCGAGGACCACTTCACCCGCCACACCTCACACCCCACCTGGGGGTTCAACCTCAATTGGTACCCGGGCACCGACACCGTCGGCCCGCCGCTGCCCGGCCAGTTCCGGATCGGCGCCCACACCGACTTCGGCACGGTCACGGTCCTCGACCGCCAGCTCGGCTCGGGCGGTCTCCAGATCCACACCGACGCCGACGGCTGGCAGGACGCCCCCTTCGACCCGGCGGCGCTCACCGTGAACATCGGCGACCTCATGGCCCGCTGGACGGGCGACCGCTGGCGGGCGGGCCGCCACCGGGTGCTGCCGCCGCCCGCCCACAGCCCGGCCGAGGAGCTGATCTCCCTGGTCTACTTCTACGAATGCGACGCGCACACCCGCGTGGAATCCCTGCCCGCCCCCATCGGCCGGATCGCCCACGACCCGGTGGACTCCCACGCCTACCTGCGGGGACAGCTCGACGCGATCAGCGTGCCCGCGACCTCTGAATGACCGGAGTCGACGATCGGGCGAGCGCCGGTCCGTGGGTTCGGCCGGGTGTACCGAAACCGGATGAGCCGTCGCCGAACCGCCACCGCAGTCGCGTTGGCGGCCGTCCTCCCGCCCCTTCTCGACGGTCCGACCGTCGACGCCCCGGAGGTCCGCTTCCACACCCTCTGACCAGGGCCGGGCGGGCCGCGACAGCCACCGTGGGGGCCGATTACGCCGATCCGTCGAACTTCGGCAGGATGGGCCCATGACCGAGATCCGCACCCCCCGACTCCTCCTCCGCCGCTGGACCGACGACGACCTCGTCCCCCTGTCGGAGATCAACGCCGACCGGGAGGTGATGCGCTGGATCGGCGACGGTTCCACGCTCGACCTGGACCAGACCGCCGAGGAGATCGAGCGGATGGAGGAGGAGTGGGACGAGGAGGGCTTCGGGCTCTTCGCCGTCGAACTCCTCGCCTCGGGCGAACTGATCGGTGTCGTCGGCCTCACCGTGCCGGACGGCCCGCCGGAGGTCCTCGCGGAGATCGCGATCACCTGGCGCCTCGGCCGCCAGTACTGGGGCCAGGGCTACGCCTCCGAGGCCGCCCAGGCCTCGCTGGAGTTCGCGCTCCAGGACCGCGGGCTCGACCGGGTGATCGCCGTGAACCGGGCCGGCAACGATGAGTCCGAGAACGTCATCCGCAAGCTCGGCATGGAGCTCGAACGGGACACCACCGACCCGGAGCACCACTACCTCCTGCAGATCCACGGCATCGACCTCACCGAGTACGAGGCCTGATCCGGCGGACCGCACGCCGCCCGCGGCCGCATCAACCGATCGGTTGACCGCGGGGTCGTCCGAACGATCCCGAGGGCCGGCCCGCAGGCGGACCGGCCCGCGCCTGCCGCCCGGCGACGATGGACCGGGGCAGCGGGAGGGCGGACCGGACCCTCCCGGCACCTCCCCGCCCCGGAGCCGAGAGGGACACCATGAACACGCACGACCGACAGCTCCTCGACGGCGCCCGGCGCGGCGACACGGCGGCGGTGGGCGCCGCACTCGCCGCCGGCGCCTCCGTCGAGGCCCGCGACGACCAGCTGCGCACCCCGCTGCTGCTGGCCTCGCTCGGAGACCACGTGGCCGTCGCCGAGCTGCTCGTCGCCGCCGGAGCCGACCCGAACGCCCCCGACTCGCGCGAGGACAGCCCCTGGCTGGTCACCGGCGTCACCGGCAGCGTGCGGATGATGCGGCTGCTGCTGCCCGCCGGGCCCGACCTGAAGCAGCGCAACCGGTTCGGCGGGATCTCCCTCATCCCGGCCGCCGAACGCGGGCACACCGCGTACGTGCGCGCCGTCCTCGAAGAGACCGCGATCGACGTGGACCACGTCAACCGGCTCGGCTGGACCGCGCTCCTGGAGGCGGTGATCCTCGGCGACGGCGGCCCGCGCCACGAGGAGATCGTCCGCCTGCTGCTCGCCGCGGGCGCCGACCCGGCACTGGGCGACCACGACGGCGTGACCCCGTACGAGCACGCCGCCCGCCGGGGCTTCGACGGCATGGCCCGGCTCCTGGGCGCGGCCGAGGCGGAGCGGGAGACCGGCCGGTGAACGGCCGCGCACGTGCCGCCCGTACGGCCTTCGCCTCGCTCGCCGCGGCCCTGCTGCTCGGCGCGTGCACGCAGGCCGCGAGTTCGGCGCCCGCCCCGGCACCCTCCGCCGCCTCCCCGCTGCCGGCCGGCGAGCCGACCCCGCAGGGGTTGCTGCTGACCGCCGATTTCGGGGCCGACACCGTCACCTTCGTCGACCCGCGGCGCGGCGCCGTCGCCTCCGTCACCGTCGGACGGGCCCCGTACGGGCTCGCCGTCGGCGCGGACGGCCGCGCCTGGGTGGCGACCGCCGAGGGCGTCGCCGTGGTCGACACCCACACCCGGACCCGGGTCGCGAACATCCCCTACCGCACCGGCACCGGGCCCGCCGGCGACGGCGAGTACCGCGGCGGAGGCATGGGCATCGCCCTGTCACCCGACGGCGCGCACGCCTACGTCGGGGTCAACGTCCCCGGCCGGACCGGAGTCCTGGAGGTCCTCGACACCGCCACGAAGACGGTCACCGCGGCCGTACCGGTGGGACGGCGCCCCTTCGACGTGGACGTGTCCCCCGACGGATCCGAGGTGTACGCCACCGGCCACGACTCCTTCGACGTCACCGTGGTCGACGCCGCCTCGCTGCGACCGCGCCGCATCGAGGTCGCCCCCTACGGAACCGAGGGCGGGCTCGGATCCTGGCTCAAGCCGCACTACACGGCCGTCCGCCCCTCCGACGGGATGCTGCTGCTCCCCTTCGAGGGCGAACGGCTCGCGGTGGTCGACCCGCGCACCGGAGGCACCACCATCGAGCCGATGACCGCCGACACCCACCAACACGGGGCCGAGCTCACCCCCGACGGCCGCCTCCTGGTGGTCGGCACGGGAGCCGTGGAACCCGGCAAGGGCAAGGGCCCCTCCCTGACGGTCCGTTCCCCGGACGGCACCGAGCGCGTGTACCCCCTCGACGGCCCGCACGAGACGGTGACGGTCTCCCGTGACGGCAGCACCGCGTACGTCACGGGCGGCTACACCCGCGACGGCTACTGGAACGGCATCACCACGGTCGACCTCACCACGGGCACCACCCACCGCCTCCCGACGGGCAACCGCCCCCTGGGCATCGCCGTCCTCTGAACCCCGCTCAGGCGGACCGGCCGTGCCGGAAGCGGGGGCGCGGCGCCGCCTCCCGGCCCAGGAGGCGACAGGCCGGGACTTCTTTCGTTCGGGGAACTTCCCGCGTCACTTCTGCATACATCTGGCGCACGTTCCCCTACCCTCCCCGCGGCGCGGCACGAGCCTGGGGAGGGAACCTTGAAGAAGGCCACGATGTTCGTCCTGGCGGCCGGCGTACTGCTGACGGGCTGCGGCGAGGAGCCGGATCCCCGCAAGGCATACGAGACGGCGTACGAACACGCGCGGCTCCTGAACGAGGCGTTCGACGGCCGGGAAGCTCCGGGGAAGGACGGGCCGACCGCCCTCGCGCTGTGTGCGGGCAAGCGCGGAGGTGACGAACCGGAATCCGTTCGGCTCGCGTCCTGGTCCGGATGCGTGGACGGGGTCATGGGGAAGCCCAGCCGCGCCGACACGTACGAGCAGCGATCGTGAGACGTCACCGCGAGCTCCGGACGCTCCCGGTCAGGCGGGCCTCGTCCCGGGAGCCTGGGCCGCGCGACCCGTGCGGATCTCGGCGAGGGCGGCGGTGTGCAGCGACCGCGGGGCGCCGTGGTGGGGGAGGGGGCTGCCCGTGAGGGTGTACCACTCGTCGGCGTCCTTGTACTGGACGTCGAACCGGACCCGGTCCCCGGGCAGGACCGTCGTGCGCAGGGTGAGCGGGCCCGTGACGACGCCGACCTCGTCGGTCATGGCGCCGCCCGGCCCGGCGGTCACGTCGTCCTGCCAGCGGAGCGCGTCCGTCATGAGGCGCAGGTGTCCAGCATCGTGGTGAGCATCTTCTTCTCCGGTTCGGTGACGGTCAGCGCGTACGTCGACTTCACGGTGGTCCAGGCCCGTCCGTACTGGCACCAGCTCGCCTTGTCCGGCGGCTGCCACAGGTCCGGGCTCTGGTCGCCCTTGGAGCGGTTCGAGGCCGCGGTCACGGCCAGCAGCTGAGGGTGGGTCAGGTCGTTGGCGAAGGCCTTGCGCCTGGCCGCGTCCCAGCCGGCCGCGCCGGAGCGCCAGCCCTCCGCGAGCGGGACCATGTGGTCGATGTCCATCTTCGCGGCGTCCGTGACGACCACACCGTCGTAGAGGCTCTTCCAGGTACCGGAGACCGCCCGGCACTCGGCGTCCTGCGTGACGTCCGTGCCGTCGCGCTTGAGGATCACCTCACGGGTGTCGCACTTGTTCCCCTGCTGGATCCAGTGGGTGAACTTGTCCCGGCTGTAGCCGGCCATCGTGCCCGCCGGCGCCACCTTCAGCCCCGCCAACTGGGTGCGGGCGACCGCGACGCCGACCATGCCCGGCAGTACCTCGCCACCGGCGGGCTTCGCGTCGGCGGGCGGCGATGACGCCGCACCCGACGGCTTGGCGTCCGGGGCGCCGGAACCCGCCGTTCCCGAACAACCCGCCACCGTCAGCAGCAGCGCGGCCGCCACCACCGCACCGCGCACCCTCGTATGACGTCCCATAACCCCACCCCGCACCGGCCCCGCTCCACAACTGACCCCGGAAGACTACCCAGAACCGGACATAAAACCGGCCGGGGACCCTCCGGCGGGCGTTGTCAGTGCCGCTCGCTAGTCTCCCGACATACCGCAGCCCAGGGGGGATTCGTCCCCCCTGTCAAGGCTGCGCTGATCCGTTGGGTACAGGCAAGCGAGGGGCACGGTCTGATGGCATGGCTGGCGGCGGGCGAGGGGTACGAGATCTCCCTCGTGGAAGGGCGGGTGGCGGCGCGGTCCACCACCGGCCGGTCGGCGGGACGGCAGTTGAAGTCACTGCCCAAGGCCCTCAAGGAACACCCCGAGGTGGACCGGCTGCGCCGGCTCTCCGAATGGCTCGACCGGCACGCCGCGGCCTGCGTCGCCCAGGTCGACACCTGGATGGTGTCCTCGCTGCCGGTACCGACCGAGCTGCTCGCCCGGGTCTGGCCCGACGAGGCCTGGCAGAGCGCACTGCGTGACGTGGCCGTCGTAGGCGACGACCCCGACGAGGTCGGCTTCCTGCGGGACGCCACCGAGTCCGGCGAACTGAAGGTGGTCAACCTCGACGGCGAGACCGTACGGCTCTCCCCGCGCACGGTGATCCTGCCGCACCCGGTGCTGCTGCCCGACCTCGACGACGTACGGGAGTTCGCCGCCGAACTGGGCATCGTGCAGGGCGTCGAGCAGATCCACCGGGCCACCTGGCAGAAGCCCGACACGTTCACCGCCGGCGCCACCGAGGTCCGCGACTACGCGGGCGGCAAGTTCCCCACCCGCTTCAGCCTCGCCGCCCGCGCCACGAGCCTCGGCTACCGGGTCTCCGGCGGCTACGCCACCTGCAAGGTCCGGGACGCGGGCGCCGGCGCGGAGGCGGCGGTGTGGATCGGCGAACCGTACTACGACGACGAGACCACCACCGGTGCCCTGAGCTGGCACGACGAGAACGGCCGGGCGGTGCGCCTGACCGACGTCGGACCGGTGGCCTGGTCCGAAGGCATGCGAATGGCCGCGGCGCTGTACGCCGGGCGCAAGATCGAGGAGGGCACGGGAGCATGAGCACGGACCTGAAGGACGACCAGCGCGGCGAGAACGCCACCGCCGGCGGCGAGGCCGAACTGCTGCTCAAGGCGGGAGCCGTGCTCCCGCCCGGCACCCCCGGCGCCGGGGCCGGCGCCGTCGAGCTGACCGCGCGCTCCTACCACCACCCCGCCCTCGCCGACCGCGTGGTCGTCCGCCTCGCCCCCGCCGAACTCGGCGCGGCCGAGGACCTCGCCGCCGGGTTCCTGGGCCTCGTACCCCACCAGGCCGAGCCGCCCGTCGTCGGTCTGAGCCGCCGCCAGGCACTCGGCTTCCCCGAGTGGGTCCTCGTGCACCACCCCGAGGACGGCCACCACGCCCTCGCCGTCGTCCCCGAACTCGACCGCATCGCACCCCAGGCCAAGACCAAGCCCAAGGCCGCCCTCGACGCCTGCAACGAGCTCGCCGGCCGGCTCGCCGCCTCCGTCCCGCACTTCCTGCCCGTCTTCTACGAGCAGGCCGCCCGGATCTTCCTCGCCGTCGAGAACACCACCTACGCCTCCCAGCTGTTCGGCCGCGCCCGGACGGCCGAGGCCCAGCACGGGCTGAGCGTCGACGAGGACCGGCTCGACGCCGTCTTCCTCGAATTCGCCCTGGCCGGCGCCCTGCCGGTCAAGGTGCTCACCGGCTACGGCAAGGACCTCGCCGCCCGCGTCACCCCCGCCGAGGCCCACGAGCGCTTCCGCCGCCTGTGCGTGCGCCGCACCGCGGGCGGACTCCCGCCCTCCGCGCAGGCCGCCACCGAGCTGCGCCGCCTCGCCCGGGCCGCCGGCCACAAGGGCACCGAGCCCGAGCAGGAGTACCTCGCCGAACTGCTGCCGCTGTCCGCGACCCTGCGCGCCGCCACCGGCTGGTGGAAGGCCCACCGGACCGCGCTCGTCGCACTGGCCCGCCGCGTACCGGCCGCTCGCGGAACCCTCCTCGGACTGATGCCGCCCGGCGGCGACGTCGAACTGTCCGACCTCTGGCTGGCGATCCTGGAGGAATCCGGCGCCACCGCCGGGCTCGTCGATGCGGGCCTGCCCGCCGAGCAGCGCTGCACCGACGGAGCCGTCGGCTGGCTGGAGCGCTACCACACCGCCCGCCACTCCGGTTGGGGACAGCGCCCCACCCCGCCCGCCCTCCTCGACCTCGTCACCCGCGCCGCCGACCGGCTGCGCGCCGAACTCGCCGAGCCCGGCCGGGAGACCGGCCTGCGCATCGGCGTCCAGGACGTCGACCTGCTCGACCTGGTCCTCACCCTCGGCGTCCCCGTCGCCGACCCCGAGGAGAACGCCCCCCGGTACCACCGCCACGACCAGCTGAACGTGGCCGACTGGGCACGCGCCGACCAGCGCCGCGACCTGCTCGCCCTTGCCGCCGACCAGCGGTTCCGCCCCGCGTTCGGCCGCGCCCTGAACGCCTTCGGCGACGCGACCTCCGGCGGCGACGTCATGCGCCGCCTCGCCGCCTCGCCCGGCGGCCGCCCCATGCTCACCGAATGGATGCGGGAAGTCGCCCGCAACTCCAAGGCCGCGGGCCTGCCCGGGCTGCCCGACGCCATCAGCCGGCTGACCTGGCTGCCCGCCGAGGCCCTCGAACTCGCCCGCGAGGAGGTGGCCGAGGCGGCCGCCGCCGACCTCGGCGCGATCCTCGCCCGGACCCTGCGCGGAGGCCTCTTCGAGGAGTTCGTCTGGCCCTCGTTCGAGGAGGCGCTCGTCGAACTCGCCGACCGCAAGGCCCTGCACCGCACCAACCTGACCGTCGTCGAGGCCTGGCCCCACCTGATCGTCGCCAACGGAGTCCAGGTCCGCGTCATCGACGCCGACTCCACCGTCCTCGTCCACGACCTGCGCGTGCCGACCGGCGGCTCCTACCGGTACGGATTCCACTACGTCGACGGCGCGCTGCTCGTCTTCTGGTCCACCTGGGGCAGCGACGTCCAGGGCTACTGGCACACCGACCCTCGACACGTGTTCACCCTCAAGACCGACCGCGCCCACTGGTCGCTGCGCTCCGACGAGATCAGCCTGCCCCTGACCGGCGGCGGACGCACCGTCGGCGGCGGCGTCCTGCACGCCGGGGACACCGAACTGCCCGACGAGCGGTCCGTGCTGTGCGACGGCACCTCCTACTGGGTCTGGCGGTCCCGCGACAACGACCAGGGCGGCGCCGGCTGGTGCGAGTACAACCCCGCCGACGGCACCCACGGACGCTTCTCCCAGCCCGCCTTCCTCACCGACACGCTCGCCGTCCGGCGCCCGACCACCAACTTCTCCGCCCGCTCCGCCTGGCTGCGGCCCGCGCCCACCGTCGCGGGCTCGGCCCTCGGTGAGCCCGTCGACGGCCTCCTCGGCTGGTGCGCCGTACGCGTCTGTGACGAGGGCTGGTTCGGCACCGACACCGCCGGCCGCACCGTCCGCACCCCCGAGGACGGCAACATGCCCGTCGCCGCCCTCGCCTTCCCCGGCGCGGACCGGCCGCGTGCCCTCACCCACCGCTGGCGCGAACTGAACATCACCGACCCCGACGGCGTCGTCACCGCGCTGACCAACGGCGACCACCGCAACGAGGGATTCGCCACCGGCAGCGTCGACCTCCCGCCGCTGCCCTTCTGGTACGCCCTGCGCCCCCGCGACCCCGAGGGCTCCAAGGCCCTGCGCGCCGCCGACCGCGACACCGTCGCCGCGCTGCTCGCCTCCGCGGCCGCCGTGGAGAAGGTCTCCGACCTGCCCGGCCTGGTCGGCGCCGCCTTCCCGCAGATCACCGCCCCCGAGCTGGTCGGCGGCGTCATCGAGGTCCTGCGCTTCGCCCTCGCCCAGCAGAAGGCCCTGGACGAGGTCGCCGCCCGGCTCCACGCGGACCAGGACGCGGCCCGGCAGGAGGAGAGCGGCCCCGTCGACCGCCTGATCGGCGAGGCACTGGCCGGCCTCCTCGGCACCGCGTACTACTACTGGGGTTCCGATCACGACGGCGCCCACCGGCTCCTGCGCGGCCTCGCCGCCGCCCGCGCCGACGGCGACGCACCCGAGGTGCCCGGGCGCCTCCACTGGGACCTGCCCGCCCTGGAGTACTCCAACTTCACGTGGACGCCCTGGCTCGACCAGCCCGCCGCCCTCGCCTACCGCGCCGCCGGTTTCACCGCCACCGACGAACAGCGGGCCGCCCTGCGCACCCTGCTCGACGCCGTGGACGAACTCGGCCTCGACTCGGCCGCGGGCTCCGCCGGCCACTGGCGCCGGGTCCTGCTCCACCTCGACCAGCGCCACCTGCGCACCCCCGACGGCTTCGAACGCAGCGTCCACCACCGCAGCCTGCTCCCCCTCGGCGGCGGCGCCGTACTGGCCCTCACCGAGCACAACACGTCCGTCCCCGACGGGCACGAGTTCGGCGCCCTGCTCCACGACCCCACCGGACGGTTCGCCGTCCCCGGCCCCTACACCCTGCGCGGCGAGGCACCGCTGGGCGACCGGGAGCGGGCCGCCGGCTGGCTGCGCACCTTCCTCGACGCCGCCGACGAGCACGGCCCGGTGCCCTTCCGCCCCGAGGCCGCCGAGGAGTTCGCCCGCCTCACGGGAGTCTCCGGCACCCTCGCCAAGCTGGTCGTCGCCGGCCTCCCGCACATCGACGACCGACAGCACCACTTCCTGCCCGCGCCGCTGCGCACCGTCCTCGGCGTCAAGTCCGCCGACGCCGACCACGCCCGCGACGAGCTCAGGGAACTCGACGCCGACGTCCGGCGCGAGGTGGTCGCCGCCCTGCTGCCCGCCGACCCCGAACGGCTGTGGAGCGACGGCCCCGACGCGGCCGCCGCAGCACAGGTGTGGAACCTGCGCGTGGGACGACGTACCCCCGTACCCGACTGGCTGCTCACCGAGGCCGCGCGCGCCGTGAACACCGGGTGGTCCCCGCACCGCGCCCTGGCCGCGGTCGTCGACCCCGCGGCCTCGCCGGAGCTCTCCGCCGACGTGCCCTGGCGGGTCAAGGGGGACCGCGCCGAGCCCTCCGAGCCGGCCGCCGCGCCCTTCACCACGACCGTGCTGACCGGCGCACTGTGCACGGCCGCATGGCTGGCCCACCGGCTGCCCGCCGGCGACCCGGTACGAGCGGCCCTGCCGCCCGTGCTGACCGCCCTGCGGCAGCGGCTGGCCGCACCCGAACTGCTCCTCCTCATCGGCTACTACACCGACATCGCCGAGTTCCGAAAGGCGGCCGGCACCCCGACCGAAACCGTGGAGGGCACCGACGGCTACGAACGCTACGGCGCGGTCATCCTGCCCACGCACGACGACCGGCCCATGCCCGTGCTGCGCCCGACGCTGCTCGACTCCACCGGCCGTGACCCGTACCTCCCGCTGCTGCGCGGCACCGACCAGCAGCCCAGCCGGAACGAGAGCGCCCTGCGGCTCGTCCACGACCCGGCGTTCGCCGCGCTGCTCGCCGACCCGGGCGCCCCGGCGGCGGGCGGCGTCGACGCCGACGGCACCTGGTGGCCGCAGGACCCGAGCCGTTCCGTGCCCGACCTGGTGGCCGAGGCGACAGCCGCGCACGGCCTCGGTGCGGACGCGGCCGCCTTGTACCTGATGCTGCTCGCCATGCCCGACCCCACCGACCGCAACACGGCCCGCTGGACCGGCTGGAAGCCCGCCCGCCTCAAGGCCGCCCGCGCCGAACTCGCCGCGACCGACCTGGTGGTGGAAGCCTCCCGGAGCAGGGCCGGGCGCTCGCTCTTCCTGCCCGGCGGATGGTCGGAGCAGAACTCCCCGGTACTGCCGGTGGAGCAGTGGAAGCTCCCGATGTACGAGGCTGCCTCCGTGGGCCAGATGGTGCCCGCGCAGCCCGTCGCCGACCTGTACCGCAGGGCCTGGCAGCGGGTCCGCGAGGGCGACACCCCCCGCTTCGAGGAACTCAAGGTCAAGCGCACCCGCGCCCGCCGCCGCTGACACCCGCGGCGCGCCCCGATCCGGGGCGCGCCGCCCCTTCCTTCCCCTCCGTCCCAAGGAACACCCCCATGACCCTCACCGAGCAGCCCGCCGCCACGGCGCCCGCACGCCAGGTACTCCCGGCCGAGGAGCGGTACGCCGCCGAACTGGCCTTCCTCGCCGCCCAGGACCAGGGCCCCCGCCCGCCCGGCTGGGCCCTGACCCCGCGCGCCGTCGTCACCTTCGTGTGCGGCAGCGACGGAGCCGAGCTCGCCCTGCCCGGCGGCGGCACCAAGATGGCCATCGCCCCCAAGTTCGTCGGCGAACGCGCCCTCGTCGAACGCTGCGTGGTCACCCTCGCCGGAGAGCGCGGCCTGCTGCTCACCGGCGAGCCCGGCACCGCCAAGTCGATGCTGTCCGAGCTGCTCGCCGCCGCCGTCTGCGGTACCAGCGCGCTCACCGTCCAGGGCACCGCCGGCACCACCGAGGACGCCTTCCGCTACGGCTGGAACTACGCGCTGCTCCTCGCCCAGGGCCCGAGCGCGGGCGCCCTGGTCGACTCGCCGGTGCTCGCCGCCATGCGGACGGGGCGGGTGGTCCGCGTCGAGGAGATCACCCGCTGCCTGCCGGAGGTGCAGGACGCGCTCGTGTCGATCCTCTCCGACCGGCGGATCAGCGTGCCCGAACTGACCGCCACCGAGGACGCCGTGGTCAGCGCGGCACCCGGATTCACGGTCATCGCCACCGCGAACCTGCGCGACCGCGGCGTCAGCGAGATGTCCGCCGCCCTCAAGCGGCGCTTCAACTTCGAGACCGTCGCCCCGATCGCCGACGCGGACGCGGAGGCCACCCTGATCCGCCGCCAGGCCGTCGCCGCCGTCCAGCGGGCCGGGGCGCCCTTCGGCGTCGACGACGCCGTGCTCGACGCGCTCGTCACCGTCTTCCGGGACCTGCGGAACGGGCGCTCCGCCGAGGGCTGGGACGTGGAACGCCCCGGCACGGTCATGTCCACCGCCGAAGCCGTGCAGGTGGCGGCCTCGCTGGGGGTCTCCGCGGCGTACCTGCCCGGCGGTGACGTGCTCGACCTGCTGCCGGGGCACCTGCTGGGCGTGGTCCGCAAGGACGACCCCGCCGACCACGCCCGCCTCCTCGGCTACTGGGACGGCCCCGTCCGCCGCCGGGCCGAGGACGGCTCGGCGATGTGGCGCCGCCTGTGGGACCTGCGCGGGAGCCTGCGGTGACGCCTGACCCGAAGGCAGCGGTGGACGCCCTCGCGGGCTCCCGCACGCCGTACCTGCTCGGCGTCCGCCACCACAGCCCCGCGCTGGCGGCGGTGGTCCCGGCCCTGCTGGACGCCTCCGGCGCGGACGTGGTGTGCGTGGAGCTCCCGGCGGACTTCCAGCCGTGGCCGTCCCACCTCGCCGACCCCGAGACCCTGCCCCCGATCGCCCTGGCGGGCACCTCCGGGGACGGCCGCCTCGCGTTCTACCCGTTCGCGGACTTCTCCCCGGAACTGGCGGCCATCCGCTGGGCCGCGGCGACCGGCGCGACGGTCCTGTGCTGCGACCTCCCCCTGGGCGCGCCCGCCTGGACCACCGGCGACCGGGCCGCGCTCCCCCTCCCCGGCGTGACCGCGGCGATCCCGGGCACGTCCCCGAATCCGGCCGCGGCCTCGGACCCGTCCTCGGGCTCCGGATCGGACTCGGTTCCGGGTTCGGGCACGGCCTCGGGTTCCGGCTCGCCTACGCGCCCGGACCAGGACCGGGACGTGGGGTCCGGGCGCGGGAGGCGATTCGCGGACGGGCTCGCCGCCGCCGGCTCCGGGCGGGACGGGGACGACATGTGGGACCGGGCCGTCGAGGTGCTCGCGCCCGGCTGCGCCCCGGAGGCCGTACGCCGTGCCGCGCTCGGCGTCGGCTGGGCGTTGCGCGCCGACACCGCGGCCGTCGAGCCGACGGACCTCGCCCGCGAGGCCCACATGCGCGAGGTGATCGGCGGCGCCCTCGCCGCCGGCCACCGGGTGGCCGCCGTGATCGGCGCCTTCCACGCCCCGGCCCTGCTGCCGACGGCCCCCGCCGTGGCCACCTCGGACGTGCACCCGGCTGCGTCGACCGCGGCCGAGGAAAGCACCCGCGGCGCGTCCGCCGACGTGCCCGCGACCGGGGCCACCGGCCGCCGGCACGGTGCGGACACGGCAGTGGGGCAGGGACCGGCCGCCGGTTCCGGGGCAGGCGCCTCGTCCGGCCCGGTCCCTGCCGGGGCCCTGGACGGTTCCGGCGACTCGGCCGAAGGGCACGTGCCCGGTCCCCGGAGCGGCAGCGAACCGGCCGCCGGGTCCGCGGCGGCCGGCGGCACGCGCGATTCCGGTGACGTCACAGCGGCCGGCGCACCGGCGCAGGCCGTCACCTCGCTCGTGGCGTACTCCTTCGATCTGCTCGACTCCCGCTCCGGGTACCCCGCCGGAATCCGGGACCCGCTCTGGCAGCAGGCCGTGCTGGAGGCCGGTGGCGATCCGGCACTCGTGCGGGAAGCGGCCTCCGGGGCCGTCGTCCGGCTCTGCCGGGAGCTGCGCCGCGCCGGGCACACCGCGGGTACCGGCGAGGCCGCCGAGACCCTGCGGCTCGCCTGCGACCTGGCCGTCCTGCGCGGGCTCCCCGCGCCCGGCCGCGGCGAGCTCCTGGAGGCCGTCACCACCGTGCTCGGTCAGGGCGAACCCCTCGGCCGGGGGCGGGCGCTGGCCCGCGCCCTCGAGGCCGTCCTCGTCGGCACCGCCCGCGGCCGGGTCACCCCGCACGCCCCCCGTTCCGGCCTCGGTCCCGCCGTCGAGGCCGAGCTGGCGGAGCTGCGGCTGCCCGGCCCCGACGACCCGGCCTCCAAGGAACTCCGCCTCGACCCGCTCCGCTCCGCCCTCGACGCCCGCCGCGAGGTGCTGCTGCAGCGGCTCCTCGTCTGCGGAGCCTCCTACGGCGAGCCCGCCCCGGTCGCCGCCACCGGCGACGGCACCGCGCTCGGCACCAAGTGGCGGCTGTCCTGGACGCCTTCCGTCCCGGCCCGCCTGGACCTCGCGGGCGTCCGCGGCGTCACCGCCGCCCAGGCCGCCGCCGGAACCCTCCGCGACACGGCCCGCCGGGCAGCCGCCGACGGCGGGCCGACCCCGGCGCAGATCCTCGCCGGGCTGGGCGCCGCCGCGCGGTGCGACCTGCCCGAGCTGGTCGACGTACGGCTGCACGAGGCGGCCACCACCCTCCCGCAGACCGCCACCCTGCCCGAACTCCTCGACGCCCTCGACCTCCTGGAGGCCCTCCACCGCGGCCACCTCCCCGGCACCACCGCCGGGTCCCGGGCCACCGCGAGCGCGCTCACCGCCGACCTCCTCGAAGCGGCCGTGCGCTCCCTGCCCGGCCTCGCCGGCAGCGAGGACCCCGCCGACGCGGCCGCCCTCGTGGCCCTCGCCGACCGGGCCGCCGCCCACCGGCTGGGACTGCGTACGGACGAGGCCCTTGCAGCCCTCGCCGCCACGGCCTCCCCGCTGATGCAGGGCGCCGCCCTGGCCGTACGGGTCCTCCTCGACCTCGACCCGGCCGCCCTGCTCGGCTCCCGCGCGGCCGGATGGATCGACGGCGCGGCCGGCCCCGACGGCCGGCGCGCCCTCAGCCGTCGACTCGGCGGACTCCTCACCGCCGCGGGGCCACTGCTCCAGGCCTCCCCGGCCGCCCTCACCCCGCTCCTCGACCGCGTCGAACGCCTCGATGACGACCTCTTCCTCGACCGCCTCCCCGCCCTGCGCGGAGGCTTCGACGTCCTGTCGCCGGCCGCCCGCGACCGGCTCCTGGACACCGTCACCGAACGCCTCGGCGACCGGATCGACCTCGGCCTCGACGCCCCGCCGGCGCTCCTCGCCCTCTGGGCGGCGGCCGACGCGGCCGGACTCGCCGCCGTCCAGGCCCTCGCACTGCCGTGCGGGGCGGAGGTCGGCGTGGCTCCCGAGGCCGGTCAGGACCCCACCGCCGAGCGGGAACCCGTACGTTCCCCGGACCGACCCGCCCGACCCGCCCGACCCGCCCGACCCGCCCGGCTGGCCCCCGCCGACCGCTGGCGGCTGCTGCTCGGCCGCGAACGCGACCGCCTGCCCGCCGACGCCCGCCGCTACGCCCACGCCCTGGACGAGCTGTACGGCGCCGGACGCGGCGAAGGCGCCGGTGACGCGGGCGGCGCGGGCCGGGGCGGCGGCCAGGAGGCCTCGTTCCCCACGGCCCGCGAGTGGTCCGAGGAACTGGAGGCCCTCTTCGGCACCGACGTACGGGAAGAGGTGCTCGCCAGCGCCGCGGAAGCCGGCCGCACCGACGTCCTCACCCAACTCGACCCGGCGTCCGTACGGCCCTCGGTGGAGCTCCTGAGCTCCGTGCTCTCCCTCGCGGGCGGCATGCCGGAAGCCCAACTCGCCCGTCTGCGCCCCCTGGTACGGCGGCTCGTGGACGAACTCGCCAGGGAACTGGCGACCCGCCTGCGACCGGCCCTCTCCGGCATCGCCACCCCGCGCCCCACCCGCCGCCCCGGCGGCACCCTCGACCTGGCCCGCACCCTGCGCGCCAACCTCGCGCACACCAGCCGCCGCGCCGACGGCAGCGTGGTCGTCGTCCCCGAACGGCCCGTGTTCAGCACCCGGGCGAGCCGCGAGGCCGACTGGCGGCTGATCCTCGTCGTCGACGTGTCCGGATCCATGGAGGCGTCCGTCGTCTGGTCGGCGCTCACCGCGGCCGTGCTGGGCGGCGTACCGACCCTGTCCACCCACTTCCTCGCCTTCTCCACCCAGGTGGTGGACCTCACCGAACGGGTGGACGACCCGCTGTCACTGCTGCTGGAGGTCCGGGTCGGCGGCGGCACGCACATCGCCGCCGGACTCGCCCACGCCCGCTCCCTGATCACCGTCCCGAGCCGCACCCTCGTCGTGGTGGTCAGCGACTTCGAGGAGGGCGCCCCCATCGGCGGGCTCCTCGGCGAGGTCCGCGCGCTGGCCGCCTCCGGCGCCCACCTGCTGGGCTGCGCGGCGCTCGACGACACCGGCTCGCCCCGCTACAGCGTCCCCGTCGCCCGGCAACTCGTCGCGGCCGGCATGCCGGTGGCCGCCCTCAGCCCCCTCGCCCTCGCCCGCTGGGTGGGGGACCGCCTCCGTGGAGAAGCCAGTTGAGCACCGAACTGCCCGCCGTCGCGCCCGAGGTGCTCGCCGAAGCCGTCGAGAGCCTCACCGCGCGGCTGCGCAAGAAGCTGGACGCCGCCATCGAGAGCTGCGGCGCGGACGCCACCCGGGAGGGGGACGGCAGCGTCACCGTCGGCTTCGGCGAGGACGCCGTGGTCACCCTGACACCGGGTCCCGAAGGCACGGTCACCCGCGCCGAACAGGCCGTGTGCAGCTGCCTGCTGGCACCGCGCTGCCTCCACCGCACCGCGGTCCTGGGCGCGGCCCCGCTGGCGGACGCCCCCCTCGACCCCGACCCGTCCCCGGACGCCGAGCAGCCGGGCTCGGCGGCCGGGCCGCTCCCGGTTCCGGGCGGCGGAGGCTCCGGGGGACCTGGAGAGGCGGAGCCTTCGCAGGCTTCGCCGGGGTCGCCGGAAGGGCCGCCCGCCGCAGGCTCGCCGGCCGCGGAGCCGGCGCGGGCCCCTGGGGCCTCCCGGGCCGCAGGGTTCCCTCACGATCCTGGGGCCCCCGCGGCGGCGCCCGAGGCCCCCGCGCCGGCCAAGCCGCTCACCGCGCCCCAGACCGCGGCGGCCGCCGCGCTCTGGCAGGCCGCCGCCGAGGCACTCGCCGCCGGGGTGACGGCCGGGGGAGCCGTGGTCCAGGCCGAGTTGCTGCGGGCCGCGCACACCGCCCGCCTCGCCGGGCTGCCCGCCGCCGAGGCGGCCGCGCTCCGGGTCGTACGCGGACTGCGCGCGGCCCGCGAGCGCCGGGCGGGCCAGCGGCTCGCCGACCTCACCGGCGTCTTCCGCGCGCTCCTGCACACCACCGCGCTGCTCGCCGCCGGCTCCGCCGATCCCGCGCTCACCGGCACCTCCCGCCGGGCCTACACCCCGGGCGGCAGCCTCCAGGTGTACGGGCTGTGCCGGGAACCGGTGCTCTCCGCCACCGGCTACGGGGGCGTGGTCACCCACCTGCTCGCCCCGGACGGCGCCCACTACTCCGTGGCCGACGTACGCCCCGGGGGTCTCGCGCGCGCCCGCGGAGCGGGGTCCGCCTCGGTGGCCCTCGGCGGGGCCACCCTCGACCACGCCGGGCTCTCCCGCGGCGGTCTGCGCATCGTCGGCGCGACCGTCTCCCCGGAAGGCCGCCTCGGCGCCGGACGCTCGGTCAAGGCGACCCCCCTGCGCGGGACGCCCTGGACGGGGGAGCCCGCCGCCGCGCTCTTCGCCCGGCCGGCCGCCGAGGCCGTCGCCGGACAACTGGCCTCCGAATCGGAGGAGTCCGAGCCCGCGCTGCTCGGCTGCGACGTCACGGTGGTCGGCGCGGTGGGGGAGCACCTCGTGGTCCGAGAGCCGCACGAGGACGCGCCGCTGCTGAGGCTGCTGCCCGCGCACCCCCACCCCGAGCTGCCGCACGCGGAGAACCTGCGCAAGCTGGCCTCGTACCCGGGCCTCGCGCTCCGCGTGCTCGGCCGCCCGGACCTCGACCGTGCGGCCACCCTGCGCCCCCTTGCCGTGGGGCCGGTGCCCGGCGCGGAGTACACCCTGCGGCTGCCCGAGGAATGGCTCGGCCGCGCCGACCTCGGCTACGACCGGCTGCAGGGCGCCCACTTCCCGCACCCGTCCACCACGCCCGCCCCCGCCCCCGCCCCCGCAGCCGCCCCCGACCTCCAGGACCCGCTCACCGACTCCCCGTTGTGGCGTACGCGCCGCCTCCTGGAGACCGGGATCGCGGGAGGCCGCCGGGCCGTCGCCGAGGCCGCCCGCGCCGACGGGCCCGTGGCCGCGTACGGTCCGCTGCGCCGGGCCGGCCTCACCGCGGCGGCGGAACTGGCCACCGCCCTCGCCGCCGAGGCCGACCGGCGGCCCCGCGACGCCTTCGGCCGCCTCTCGGACCCCTCGGCCGACGGCTACGCCCGCGCCTGGCTGGCCGCGGCGACCCACCTGGCGGCGGCGGAACGCCTGCTGGTCGCCGCCTCCTGGGCGGCTACGCGGTGACCAGCCACGCCCGCAGCACGCCGAAGTCCGCGTCGGTGAGACCCTGGCCGGGATCGACGCGGTGCAGGAGGGCCCGGCCGGGGTGGTGATCGGCCACCCAGGCGAGGTCGGCGGCCGTGATCTCGTCGTCGACCCAGATGAACGGACGCCCGGCCGCGTGCCCGACGAGGCCGGGGGTCTTCCAGTGGACCCGGCTCGGCACACCGTGCCCGTCCCCCTCGGAGGGTTCGGGCCACTCCACCAGGGGGAGCGGCGGCAGGCCGAGCCGGGGAGCGAGGCACTCGTTGGCCTCCTCCATCCAGGTCGTGGCCCACACCAGCTCGCACTCCAGCGCCGCGAGCCGGGACCCGACCGTGGCGTCGACCCTGGCGAGCAGGGGATTGTCCTCGTCCCCCTGCGGGTACGGGCCGGCCCCGAACGGGATGAGCGGTCCGTCGACGTCGAGGTAGAGGAGCGGGCGGGCCGCGGAAACGGTCATGCCCGCACCGTACGCCGTGGAACCGGGCCCGGTGATTTCCCCTCTTGGCAGCCAAGGGGGAGCAGCATGACGCAGCGGAAGACGACGATGAAGACGACGACGGGCCGGGTCCTGGCGGTGGGGCTCTTGTGCGCCGTACTGGCCGGCTGCGGGACCGGACGGGCGGGACAGGCCTCGGGCCCCGCCCCGGTGCCCAGCCTGACACCGGAGAAGTGCGCGCTCGACGTACCGACGGAGGAACAGACGGGCGGGTACGCGGGGCCGCCGACCGATCAGGAGACGGGTGGGTACGCGGGGCCGCCGACCGATCAGGAGACGGGTGGGTACGCGGGCCCGCCCACCGATCAGGAGACCGGCGCCTACGCGGGCCCGCCCACCGACCAGGACACCGGCCCCGCCGGCCCGCCCACCGACGGCGACACCACCACGGACACCGACGCGGACATCGGCAACGGCGGTGGCCCGTGCGGCCCGGCGGACTGGTTCGACATGACCCGGGACTTCATCGCCTACACCGCCGCGCACCGCGCCGAACACGACGACTTCCTCGTCCGGCAGACCCGCGTCCGCAAGGTCCGCACCGTCGGCGAGGCGAACATCGTCTTCAGCACCCACGAGGTGGGCAAGGGCCGCGGCGACATGGCCCGGCGCATCGCCGAGCTGTTCTCCGCCTGGCGGCACGAGGTGTACGGGGACCACGGCACGCTGGTCCTCCGCACGAAAGACGGGGGCGGCGGGAGCGACGGGGTCGTCGTCACCGAACCCTGGTGACCCCCGGCCCCGCCCCGGCTCCCGGCCAGAGCGCGTCCCACAGCGCGCAGTGGTGCTCGGCACGCGCGTCCACCGCGCGGATCCCTTCCGCACCCGGCGCCAGCGCCAGCACCGAGTCCGGCCCCCGGTACCGGGGCCACCGCACGCCGCCCGGGCCCGGGTCCGGGCGCCCGACGCGGGCGAACGACGTCCAGTACCGGGTCATCCGGTCCGCCAGCTCCCGCTGCGGTCCGGCCAGCGGAGCCATCGTGAACAGATAGGGCAGCTCGAAGCCGTGCGAAGCCCCGTACGGCAGATCCGCGGGCTCCGGCAGCCCCGTGAAGTTCGGCGCGCCCCGGTCGCCGAACCGATAGACGTACGTCGGCACGTGCCGGGCCAGCGCACCGCCGTCCCGTAGCGTCGGACAGGTGAACGAGGCGTCGGACAGCACCGCGGCCCAGGCCACCGCGGGCGTCGGCCGGTCGGACACCGGATACGCCGCCTCGACGGCCCGCGCGGTCTCCGCGCCGAACGACCGCTCCAGCCGCGCCCGGTACGCGGCCGCGTCGGCGACCGGATACGCCGCCAGGGTCTGCGCGACGAAGACCCGCATCTCGTCGCGGGTGGTGCCCTGGAGCACCGGCACCCGGTGGAACCGCCCGCTCTCCAGGGCCCGCCTCGGCTCCAGCGGCAGCAGGTCGTTCCCGTACGGCACGAGCGAGAACCGCTGCATCAGCTCGGGGACCGCGAGCGTACGGGCGTCCAGCCGGCGCAGGCAGTCCAGCACCCCGCCCGCAGGTCCGTCGCAGCCGAGCCGGCGGGCCGCCCGGGCCCCGTCCGCGACGGTCCGAGCCTCGGGTACGAAGGGCTCGTACGTGCCCAGTTCGGGCAGCAGCGAGCGCGCGGGGATCGTCGTCGAGCACGAGCCGCTCTGCACGATCGCCCTGTGGAAGAGGCCGGCGGAGGCGGGTGAGGCGAGGTGGGCGCACACGCTGAGCGCCCCCGCCGACTCGCCGAACACGGTCACGTCGTGCGGATCCGCCCCGAAGCGCGCCGCGTTGGCCCGCACCCAGCGCAGCGCCGCCTGCTGGTCCGCGAGGGCGAGCGCGGGAGCCCCGCCGAGCTCGGGGTGGCCGAACAGCCCGAAGACGCCCAGTCGGTAATTGACCGTCACGACCACGACTCCGCCGCGGACGACGAGCCGCTCGGGTCGGTAGAGGTCCCCCGCACCGTTGACGAATCCGCCGCCGTGGAACCACACCATCACGGGCAGCCCCCGCGGGCCGCCGCCCGCCGGCGCCGTCACGTTGAGGAACAGGCAGTCCTCCGCACCGCTCGGCCCACCCGGCCCGATGGCCGGCAGCTGCACGCACCGAGCTCCCGCGGCCCCGGCATCGCGGACGCCCGTCCAGCGGGGAGCCGGCCGCGGCGGCCGCCAGCGCAGCGCACCCGTCGGGGGAGCGGCGTACGGGATCCCCTCGAAGGTCCGGACCCCGTCGTGCGCCCGGCCCCGGACCGGCCCCCGGTCGGTCTCCACCAGCAGCGGCCCGGGCGACGGCGGGGAGGCGGGCGCGGGCGCCGCACCGGTCAGGAGCAGCACGACGGGCAGTACGACGGGCAGTACGACGGGCAGTACGAGCGCCATGAGCGGAGCGGACCACCCCCGGCGCCGGGCACTCGTGTCGGGCACGGCTGACGCCCTTTCCCCGTGGGGGCCGGGCGGGCCCCCGTTTGCCCGCCCCGAATGGCGCAGCGAGCGGATTCGACCGTAAATGTAACAAAGCGTGCGCTTCCCATGACGCACGATGACCGGCGCGCGATGTGTAGACCCGCGCGTCGGCGAACGGAGCTTTCCATGAATGACCCCATCACCCTCGCGGCGACGGACCACGACGACCGCCCCGGGACCCCCGACACCACACCGCTTCCGGAAGTGCCGGAAGCGCCGGAAGCGCCGGACGTCCGGCCGATACGCACGCTGCTGGAGACCGCGGTCACCTGCCGTCCGCTCGAAGAGGTCACCGCTCTGGTGAGCCTCCTCAAGGAGGACGGCCGCCTCCCCGACGCCGGACACGAGGCACTGCGCACGGCCGCCGTGACCCGGCCCGTCCACGACGTCCAGCGGATGGTCGCCCTCCTCGGCGAGCCCCCGCACGAGACCGTCGAAGCCGACATCACCCTGCGCGCCGCCGCCGTCGGGCGCCCGATCGAGGACGTCGCCCTGCTGGCGACCATCCTCGGCCACGAGGAGCACCGCGCCGCGGACCCGCGGCGCGCCCCGGTGCCCGACGAGCCCGAACCGGCCGCCCCGCCCCCCGAGGAGCCGATCGCGGAGGAGCCGTACGACCCCGGCTACTCGGAGCTCTACGACGCCCCGTACCAGGAACGGCCGCGGCGCACCCCCGTGGCGACGGCCCCGGTCCCCGTTCCCGTCCCCGTGACCGTCCCCGTCCGGGCCCCGGCCGGGGACGGGGGGCAGGTGCTGCGGCACGTACTGCGCTGGCCCGTGGCGATCGCCCTGCTGGTCAGCGGGGTGCTCCACCTCCCCGCCGACCTGACGGCACTGCAGTCCGCGCCGCCCGAGCGGTACCTGCCGCTGCTGGTCACCGTGGTCTGCCTGGGGCTCGGCGCGCTGCTGGCGCTCCGGGACACCCCGGCGGTGTGGCGGGCCGGCGCGGTCGCGGCCCTCGGCGTCGTCGCCCTCCACGTGGCGGGCGGCGCGGCGGGCTTCGACCCGCTGGCCGGGGCGGTGGGAGGTTCCGTGGCCTGGGCGGGTGCCGCGGCGGTCGTGTGCGCCGCGGCCGGTGCCCTGCTCGCGGGCCTGGCACTGCGGACCCGACAGGAGAGCTCGGCCTGACCCACGGCCGAACCGGTACGAAGCGGCACCCGGCGCCCCGAGGCGCGGGGTGCCGCTTCACGTGGTGCCGCTTCACGTGGTGCCGCCTCGCGCGGTGCCCGTGTGCCGTGCGTGCCCCGTGGGGAGGCGTTGACATTATGCAGGTAATCACCTGCATAATGGAGTCGTGAGCCTCGAAGCGAAAGAAGTGGACTCGGTCTTCAAGGCGCTGGCCGATCCCACCCGAAGACTCCTGCTCGACCGTCTGCGCCTGCAGAACGGCCAGACGCTGCGCGAGCTGTGCGAGCAGCTGGACATGGCGCGCCAGTCGGCGACCCAGCACCTCGACGTGCTCGGGCAGGCCGGCCTCGTGACCGTCGTCCGACGGGGCCGGGAACGACTGCACTACCTCAACCCCGCACCGATCCACGAGATCGAGGAACGCTGGATCTCGGGCTTCGACAAGCCGCGTCTGCAAGCGCTCGGCGCCATCAGGAACCAGGCAGAGGAGTACGCAATGATCAGCGAGAGCACGACCACGACCGTGCCGACCTACGTCTACGTCACCTACATCCGTGCGAGCGCCGAGCAGGTGTGGCGGGCCCTGACCGACGCGGACCTGACGGCCCGCTACTGGGGGCACGCCAACGTCTCCGACTGGCAGCCCGGTTCGGAGTGGGAGCACCGGCGCGTCGACGGATCGGGCGTCGTCGACGTCGTCGGCCGGGTGGTCGTGTCAGAGCCCCCGACGCGTCTGGTCGTCACCTTCGAGGACGACCCCGACGTCGAACCGCCGAGGGAACCGTCCGTCGTCACCTTCCTCGTCGAACCGCACGAGGACATCGTGCGCCTCACCGTGACCCACGAGAACCTGCCCAACCAGGAGATGCTCGGCGGCATCTCGCGCGGCTGGCCGGCGGTGCTGGCGAACCTCAAGTCGCTGCTGGAGACCGGCGACGTCCTCCCGCAGGCGCCGTGGGAGATGTCCGGGCCGCAGGCCTGAGACCACGCCGTCGCCTTCATCGAAAAGGAGCAGTCATGCAGGACACCACCCCGCTGCGCGACGCCTATCGCGCGTTGCTGGCCGCCGCCGACACCGTGGCGGACGCCGGGCCCGCGGTTCCCTCCCCGGCGCCCGGCGAGTGGAACGCCGACCAGATCCTGGCCCACGTGGTCCTGATCGGCGCAGCCGCCATCACCACCGTCTCCTCTGTCGCCTCCGGGAACGTGACGACGTACGACAGCCGGCCCACGCAGGACCACTGGACGATCGAGCGAGTCATCGGGCTCGCCGGCGGCAGCCCGGGGCTCCGTGACCGCCTCCGGCTCCAGGGCGAGGCCCTGTGCGCGCTCGGCGGACCCGTCCTGAGCGAGGTCGAACTGGACACACAGGTGCCCGCGATGCTGGTGTCCCACGGCAAGGCCCTCGTCGACCACCCCCTCCCGCTCAGGGACCTCCTGACGGGCCTCGCGGAACAGGAACTGCCGGGACACACCAAGCAGCTCCTGGACCTCCTGCCCGCCCGCTGAACCGGAAACCCTCCCCATCGGCCTGGCCGGCTCAGGGTGCCCGCCGGGTGCGGGTCCACTCCCGCACCTGGTCCGCGGACCAGGTGTTGATCACGCGGCCGGTGGGGACCCCGCACTCTGCGGCCCGTTCGCAGCCCAGCGGCTGCCAGTCCAGCTGGCCCGGGGCGTGCGCGTCGGTGTCGACGGCGAAGAAGGTCCCGGCCGCCACGGCGAGCCGCAGCAGCCGCCTCGGCGGGTCCAGCCGTTCGGGGCGGCTGTTGATCTCCACCGCGGTACCGGCCTCCGCGCAGGCCGCGAAGACGGCCTCGGCGTCGAACCGGGACTCGGGCCGGGTCCGGCCCGTCACCAGCCGCCCCGTGCAGTGGCCCAGTACGTCCATCAGCGGATTGCGCACCGCCGCCAGCAGTCGGCGGGTCATCGCGGGCGCGTCCATCCGCAGCTTCGAGTGCACCGAGCCCACCACCAGGTCCAGCCGCTCCAGCAGTTCCGGCTCCTGGTCCAGCGAACCGTCGTCGAGGATGTCGCACTCGATGCCCGTGAGCAGCCGGAACGGAGCCCACGTCTCGTTGAGCGCGGCCACCACCTCCAGCTGCTCCCGCAGCCGCTCCGGGGAGAGTCCCCGGGCGATCGTCAGTCGGGGCGAGTGGTCGGTGAGGACGGCCCATTCGTGGCCCAGCGCGGCCGCGGCCCGCCCCATCGCCTCGATCGGGCTCCCGCCGTCCGACCAGTCCGAGTGGACGTGGCAGTCGCCGCGCAGTGCCGCGCGCAGGGCGGCGCCGGCGGGCGTGGTCGGGGGAGCCTCCGGGAGCGCGGCCGCCTCGTCCTCCAGGTTCCGCAGATAGGCCGGCACCTCCCCGGCGAGTGCCTCGCGCACGACCTGGGCCGTCTTGGGGCCGAGCCCCTTGACCTGCTCCAGGGAGCCCGCCCCGACGCGGTCGGCCACTTCCCGGCCGTCCATCCGCCCGAGCGTGGCCGCCGCCGTACGGAAGGCCCGAACCCGGTAGGTGGGGGCCTGTGCGCGTTCCAGCAGGAAGGCGATCCGGTCCAGCGCGGCCACCGGGTCCATCGCGCACCTCCTGACTCCCGGACCCAGTGTCCGGCGGAGGCCGCTTTCGCGCCCGTCGCGGGTGCTACGCCTCCCGGGCCTCCGCCCGCGCCTCCTCCTGAGGTACGGCTGCGTCGAGTGCGGCGGTGAGCCGGTTCAGGCGGGTCTGGAGCTCCAGGATCTCGCCGAGCTCGAACCCCGTGGCGGTCGCGATCCGGCGCGGCACCTCCACGGCCCGGGCACGCAGCGCGGCGCCCTCCTCGGTGAGGTGCGCGTGCACGGAGCGCTCGTCCTCGGCGCTGCGCTCACGGCGCACCAGGCCGGCCGCCTCCAGCCGCTTGAGCAGCGGGGACAGCGTCCCGGAGTCCAGCCGCAGGTGCTGCCCGATCTGCTTGACCGGCATCTCGCCGTGCTCCCACAACACCAGCATCACCAGGTACTGCGGGTAGGTGAGCCCGAGGTCCTTGAGGACGACGCGGTAGAGCCCGCCGAAGGCGCGGGTCGCGGCGTTCAGCGCGAAGCAGATCTGGCCGTCCAGGCGGAGGAAGTCCTGGTCGGGGTGGAGGGCGGTCGGCTGCTCGGTCATGCGGCCAGTGTACCCGGGCGGGCTTGCGAGGCATTTAATTGTGCACAACTGAATTGTGTGCTCTACTCATGGAGCGGCGCCGAACACGGCAGCCGCGACGGTCGAACTCTTCGACTTCTTCGATCTCTGCGAGAGGGAACCCCGATGGACGCGCTGTACACCGCCGTAGCCACCGCCAACGGCCGCGAGGGCCGCACCGTCAGCTCCGACGGGCAGCTCGACCTCGCCCTGGCCATGCCCCCGGCGCTCGGCGGCAACGGACAGGGCACCAACCCCGAGCAGCTCTTCGCGGCCGGCTACGCCGCCTGCTTCGCCAGCGCCCTCGGCCTGGTCGGCCGCCAGGCCAAGGCCGACACCAGCGAGGTCTCCGTCACCGCCGAGGTCTCCATCGGCAAGGACGGCGAGGGCTTCGGCCTGGGCGTCGTCCTGCGCGTCGAGCTCCCCGAGTCCCTGGCGGGCGAGACGGGCACCCTGCTGGTCAAGCAGGCGCACGAGGTCTGCCCCTACTCCCGTGCCACGCGCGGCAACATCGAGGTGGACCTCGTCATCGAGTAGGTCCCCCGATCCGAGCGGGTGCCGTACGGCGAAGATGCCGGAGGCCCGGCGGGCGGCGACCATGGAGGAGCACCGACTCCAGCGGGGGCCGCACGCCGGGAGAGGCTCATGGCGCACACCTACGCAACCGACGTACTGGTCGTCGGCGCGGGCCCGGTCGGGCTGACCGCGGCCGTGGAACTGCGCAGACGCGGAATCCGCTGCCGGATCATCGACCGCCTCCCCGAACGGCTGCCGTACGCGAAGGCCGTCGGCATCCAGCCCCGCACCCTGGAACTCTGGGACCGCATGGGGCTGGTGCGCACCGCCCTGGAGGCGGCCGTCCCACTGCGAGGCCAACTGGTCTACGTCAACGGCGTCGAGCAGCCCCGCATGGATCTGGACCTGCCGCCCGAAGTCCCGTACGGATTCGCGGCCCTGCCGCAGTACGAGACCGAACGCGTCCTGACCGAATTCCTGGCCCGCTTCGGAACCGCGATCGAACGCGGAGCCGAACTGGAGTCGTTCACCCAGGACGCCGACGGGGTGACCAGCCGGGTCCGTACCCCTTCCGGAGCGGAGGAAGAGGTACGGACCCGGTTCCTCCTGGGCTGCGACGGCGCCCACAGCGCCGTCCGCAAGGGACTCGGGCTCACCTTCGAAGGCGGCGCCTTACCCGACGAGTTCATGCTCGCCGACGTGGAGCTCGACTGGGACCTCCCGCACGGCTACACCGTGCGCGCCATGCACCACGACGCCTCCGGCGCCGTGGACGACGTACTGGTCTGCATCCCGCTGCCCGGCGCCGGCCGCTACCGCGTGTCGATGATGGTCCCGCCCGAACTCTCCACCGCCGAGCGGGCGCAGGAAGCCCCCGACGGCGTCGCGCACGGCCTCCAGTCCGCCGGCCGCGCCCCCGAACTGCCCGACATCCAGGCCGTACTGGACCGGCTGGCACCGAAGCCGACCACTGCCTCAGCCGTGCGCTGGACCTCCGTGTTCCGCATCAGCCACCGCATCGTCGACAGGTACGGCGACGGCCGGGTCTTCGTCGCCGGTGACGCCGCGCACATCCACCCGCCCACCGGGGCCCAGGGCATGAACACCGGCATCCAGGACGCCTGGAACCTGGCCTGGAAGCTCGCCCTCGCCGTCGACGGCCGCGCCCACCCCGACCTGCTCGCCTCCTACGACGCCGAGCGCCGGCCCGTCGGCGAGGAAGTCGTCGGCCGCACCGTGCGGCACGCCGCCCACGGTGTCCAGGCGGACCCGGAGGACCCGGCCACGCTGATGCTGCGCGAGGCCCAACTCCTCGTCGGCTACCGGGGCAGCCCGATCACCGACCCGCCCGGGGAGGGTCGCGGCCCCCGCCCCGGCGACCGCGCTCCCGACTGCGTCGGCCTCAGCGGCGAGATCGCCGCCTACCCGCTGCGCCTGTACGACCTGCTGCGCGACCGCGACCACGTGCTGCTGCTGTACGGCGGCGCCCAGGACCCCGGCGCACTCGCCCGCACGGCCCGGGAGGCGTCCGGCGGCCGGACGGAGACCCTCGTACTCCTCACCGCGGGCAGCCCGCACACCGCGGCGCGGGGACTGCCCGTGTACACGGACACCGCGGGCCAGTTCGCCCACCTCTACGAGACGGACGGCCCGACGGCCTTCGTGATCCGTCCTGACGGCCACCTCGGCGCCCGCCTCGCCCCGCCCACCCCGGAGGCACTGCGCGCCCACCTGGCGCGCGTCTTCGCCCCCACCGGCTGAGCGGGCCGGCCCGCCGTCACTTCCGGTCGTCCGCCTTCGCCGCCTCCCGGCGCTGCCGCTTGCCCAGCGGTGCCTGCGACAGGTCCTCGGCCGTCGACTTCAGCTGCTTGAAGCCGTACCCCCGCTCGGCCAGCCAGCCCTCCGCCGCCAGTTCCGCACGGGCCGTCGCGTCGAGGATGTCCTCCTCGGCCTCCCCCGAGTCCAGGAAACGGAACGTGAAGAAGGGCCGGGCCGCGAGGTCGTAGGTGAGGTGTCCCTCGGCGGTGAAGGCGGCGCGCAGCACGTCGTGCTCGGGCGCGGCCGCGAGCAGCTCCGCCCGCTGCGCGTCGGTCAGGTTGTCGAAGGAACCGCGGACGGTGATGCGGAAGGTACGGGAACTCATCCCGGCAGCCTAGATCGGGCACCGTGCCCACGCATCGGGATTTCCGTCCGCACAGCGGTCGAGGGTCCCTGAAGACCGGGCAGGGGACCACGTTTTTGGAGTTGCCGGAAGATCCTCAATACGATCCGGCGATGATCACAAGAAAACGGCTTGCGGCCGGGGCGTGCGGACTGCTCGCCGCCCTCGCCGTCGGGCTCTTCCCGGCCAGCGCCGGCGCCGCCGACGGAACGACGAAGGAACCTCCCAAGGTCGATCTCGTCCTCGACGTCAGCGGCTCCATGCGGGCGACTGACATCGACGGCCAGTCCCGGATGGCCGCGGCGAAGCAGGCCTTCAACGAGGTCATCGACGCCGTCCCCAACGAAGTTCGGCTCGGCATACGCACCCTGGGGGCCACCTACCCCGGCGAGGACAAGGCCCTCGGCTGCAAGGACACCAAGCAGCTGTACCCGGTCGGCCCCCTCAACCGGACCGAGGCGAAGACCGCCGTGGCCACCCTCGCCCCCACCGGCTGGACCCCGATCGGCCCGGCCCTGCTGGCCGCGGCCCAGGACCTGGACGGCGGTGACGCCACCAAGCGGATCGTCCTCATCACCGACGGCGAGGACACCTGCGCCCCGCTCGACCCATGTGAAGTGGCCCGCGACATCGCCGCCAAGGGCATCCACCTGACCATCGACACCCTCGGCCTGGTCCCGGACGCCAAGACCCGCGCCCAGCTCACCTGCATCGCAGAGGCCACCGGCGGCACCTACACCTCGGTGCAGCACAAGGCCGAACTCTCCGGCAGGGTCCGCCAACTCGTCGACCGGGCGGCCGATCCCGTCGTCAACCCGGTCGCGACCGAGGGCGCCAAGCAGTGCGAGGGCGCCCCGCTGCTGAAGCCCGGCCTCTACAGCGACCGCGAGACCTTCGGCGAGCACCGCTGGTACCGCGTCGAGGTCCTGCCCGGCCAGGAGCTGCGGGCCTCGGTGAGCATCGCTTCCGACCGCGCCGTCAACAGGGACTACGGAGTCCTGCTGCGCGCCACGACCGTCCACGGCCGCGAGATCGTCCGGGGCTCGGAAGCCGGTGACGGCCGCACCGACGCGATCTCCACCGGCCTGCGCTACCCGAAGGCCGAGATCGACGGGACCGACTCGGACAAGCCGGCCGCCGAGACCGTCTGCGTCCAGGTCAGCAACTCCTTCTCCGCGCCCGCCTCCGTCAAGACGACGCCCGGCATGCCCGTCGAGCTCACCGTCGAGCTGGTGGACGGCCCCGACGAGGCCTCCGACGCCGCCGCCTTCGGACTCGGTCGTGGCTGGTGGCTGCTGGCCGCGCTCACGATCGTCGGGCTGCTGGCCGGACTGGTGTGGGGCTGGGTCTCGCGCTGGCGCATCTCCGTCTGGAGGACCAACTGATGCGTACCGTACGCACACTGACCGCCGCACTGCTGGCCGGCGCCGCCGCCCTCGGGATGGCGGGCTGCTCGGCCGAGGCCGACGGCTCGTCGGCCACCGCCTCACCCTCCGCGTCGGCCACGGCCACCGGGGACAAGGCCGGCTCCGACAAGAACGCCGACAAGAACGCCGACAAGAACTCCGGCGGGACCGGAACGGCGCCGACCGAAGCCGGCACCAGCTTCCGCACCGCCACCGCCTTCCTCCCCGGTGAGAAGGCCACGGCCGGAGCGTCCACCGGCGACTACCTCTACTGGGTCGTCCCCGTCGACGCCGAGCAGCGCGCCACGGTGAAGGCCACCGTCACCCTCCCCGACTCCGCGAGCCGGCACGGCGCCGCCACCTGGCAGCTCGACGTGTACGACGGACTGCGCCGCCGCCAGGCGTGCACGTACGGCAACCAGACCCGCGCCGCCGCCAAGGAGGCGGCCACGGTCGAACTGTCCTGCACCCTGCGCACCGTCCGCGCGTCGGCCGAGCAGTGGGCCAACGACCCGCTGCCCGGCAGCTACTACGTACGCCTGACCGTCCTCGACGTGCCGGACGAGGACAAGGGCCTGCCGGTACGGGCCTCGGTCGAGGCCGACGTGAACGACACGGGCGGCGCCCACGCGGTGGACGGATCGCTCTCCACACCTCTGGTCCCCGCCACCGTCACCGGCACCCGGCGCGCGCCGGAGGCCGGCTGGTCCGGCGGCTGGTGGACGGACCGCTGGCTCTGGACCGCCGCGGGCGGAGTCCTCGCGGCCCTCGCGGGCCTCTTCGGGTACTCCCTGACGCGCGGCTCCGGCCGCCCGCCCGGAGTCCCGCCGCGGGCCTGACCGAGCGGATCGCCGGGGCCGTGGGGGACTCCCTCACGGCCCCGGCCCCGTACGGACGACACCGCTAGCGCAGACGCGTGAGCCTGGTTCCCACCGAAGGCTCGGCCAGGTCCCCGCGCACCGCCACCGGCACGCTCTTGGCCCCGTCCCCGTCGCCCACCGTGAGCACCCCGACCTCGGTCCCGTCCTTCGCGGTGCGAACGGCTCCCGAAGCCCCGGTGGCGAGCGAGATCCGCATCCGCTGGCCCGGAACACCGATCACGTTCAGGTCCTTCGTCGCCACGAGCGGGGTGCGGCCGCCGAGCCCGTCGTCCACGTACCCGACCTGTTGGCCCTTGCGGACGGCCGGAGTCGAGGCCAGCGCGCCCCGCACCGCCTCGATCACCTTCCGGCTGTTCTCCTTCACCAGCACCAGGCTGTTCGCGCCGTTCGGGTCCGGGCCGTCCACGTGCTGGTCCATCATCGTGCCGAGGATCCGGGGGGTCTCGTCGCCCACGGTCTTGTACGCCGCCCACACCAGCGTCCCGCCCGCCGGCGTGCTCGAACCGGTCTTGATGCCCTTGATGCTGAGGCCCGGCGCGGTGAGCAGATTGCCGTTGTTGTTGTAGATCGGCTTGGGCAGGCCCTTGATGGTGGCGTCGGGCAGGGCCACGACCGCGCGGAACGCCTCGTCCTTCATCACGGCCTCGGCGAGCTTGAGCTGGTCGACGGCGGTGCTGACCGTACCCGCGTCCAGACCGCTGGGATCGGTGTACGTGGTGTTCTTCATCCCGAGTTCCGCGGCGGCGGAGTTCATCTTCGCGACGAACGCCGTCTCGTCGGCGCTGCCGGTGTCCCACCGGGCGAGGAGCCGGGCCACGTTGTTGGCGGACGGGATCATCAACATCTTGAGCATGTCCTGCTCGCTGAACTTCGTACCGGCGGTGAGCCCTTCGGCGCGCGACTCGCTGTCGGCGTTGCCTTCCGCCACCGCCTTCGCGTCGACCTCGATGCTGGGGCCGGCGTCGTCCTTGTTGCGCAGCGGGTGGCCCTTGAGGATCACGTAGGCCGTCATCACCTTGGCGACACTGGCCGTCGGGACGGGCTTCTGCTCCCCGAAGGTGCTGATGTCACCGGACCCGACGACGCGGATGGCCCCCTGCCCCTTGGCGGGCCAGGGCACGGTGAACTGCCCGTCCAGGGCGTGGACGGACTCGGAGGCGACGAACACCGGCGCGGGGAGCGGCCGCAGCAACTGCGCGCCGACGTAGGCACCGCCGAGCAGCAGGAGCAACGGCGTCCACACCTTGACCCGCCGCACCACAGTCCGCCGGGGGGTCTCGGCGGGGGGAGCGGTATTGGTGAGCGAAGCCAACAACTCGAGCGGCGGCACCACGGCCCCGGCCCCGGGCGCCGCCCCGCCGAGCCCGGGCGTCCCCACCCCCGCACCGACACCTGGGTCTCGCGGGACCCCTTCCACCGCGCCCGGCGCCGTTTTGACGCCGGGCCCGGTGAGGGCCGTGGCCTCGCGGAGTGCCTTGGGCGCCCCCGCGGTCGTCTGCCTTTCGGCGTCGGGTGTCGACCCCGAGCCGGGACCGACGCCCGGGTCCCCCCGGAGCCCTTCCGCCGCGCCCGGCGCCGCTTTGGCGCCCGGCCCGGTGCCCGGTTCCCCCTGGAGCCCTTCCGCCGCGCCCGGCCCGCCCGTTGCCGCCCCGGAGTCCCGATCCCGCCGGAGACCCGCCTTCGCGTCGGCCGTGGCCTCGCGGAGTGCCTTGGGCGCGCCTGCGGGCGCCTGGTTCTCGGCGTCCGGTGCCGGCCCCGCGCCGGGCCCGGCGTCTTCCCGGAGGTCTGCCCCCGCGTCTGGGGTCGCCTCGGCGTCGGCGTCGGCGCGGTGGCCGGCTTCCTCGTCGGCTTCCGCCGTGGTGCGTGCTTCCGCACCGAGGCCCGCCTGGTCACCGTCCTCCGCGTCCGCGTCCAAGTCCGCTTCGGACGCGGTGGGTGCTTCCGCCTCCGGGGCGGACCGCGGGTCGGCTTCTTCGTCCGCTTCTGCTTCCGCTTCCGCGGTCGTGACGGCGGGCTCCTCGTCCGGTGCCGCCCCGGTGTCTGCTTCTGCGTCCCCGACGGAGTCGGCGTCGGCGTCCGCGTCCGCGTCAGCGCCGGACTCCTCACCGGTCCGCTCGGAGTCCGGGTCCGCCTCCCGAGCCCCGTCCCGGAGGTCCCCGGATCCGGGTTCAGGGCGTGCCCCGGCCGCGTCCCCGTCCTCGGGCTCGGGCTCGGCCGACACCTCCGGTTCCGCCACGGGCTTGGGGTCGGCCCCGGACGTCCGCTCGGCCTCCGTCCCGACTGCGACCCGGGGGTCGACGGGGGTTTCGGCCGCCGACACCCCGTCCGGGGTGGTTTCCGGCATCCGCAGAACGGTCGTCCGTTCCATCTCCCCGCCGTCCGAGGAACCGTCCGCCGCCGTCACTGCCTTCATCCCAGCCCCGCTCTGCCGCTCGCACCCGGTCCCCGCCGGGGCGCGCACGCGGGCCCCGGCGTTCGGCCGGTCATTGCCGATACCGTGAGGTGAGGGCCCCGACGGGCCCTCGCCGCATGCCTAGATGTCCGCGGCGGCTCCGGCCGTTCCCCCCGTCCGATCCTGTGACCGTTCGGTCATATTCAGCGACGCGACACGGCACCCGAACAGGTCAGGAGCGACTTCCGGCGCGCGAACGGGCCCGGTATCCCGCGACCTTCGCCAGGTTCCCGCAGCGCTCCATCGAACACCAACGCCGCCGCCGCGCCTGGGAGTCGTCGAGGAACATCAGCGAACAGTCCGGGTTCTCGCACTCCTTCACCCGCGCCACCAGCGGGCCGCCGATCAGCAGCACGGCGTCCCGTGCGACCGTGGCCATCGCGGCCCGGACGTCGTGGCGGGCCGAGGCGCCGCCCGCGTGGTTCCGTACGGTCCACCCGGAGCCGCTCCCGGCGAAGGCGAGTTGCGGCGCGAGGTCCGGCCGTGTCGCCGCCTCGTTGATCCGTACGAGATCCTCCGCATCCGGCAGCGCCACTTCCCGTCCGTCCCCGCCCATCGCCGCCCGCAGGGCCAGGTGGATCGACTCCCGCAACTCCCGGGCCGCGGCCAGCTCCGACGCCGTCACCCGCACGCCCTCCCCGCCCGCCCGATCCACCCGCAGGCCCGCCTCGCCGATCCAGCGGCTCAGCGCGTCGGGGTCGGTGAGCCGCTCGAACGGGGCGGTGTACCGCTTGCCGAGCGTGGCGACGAAGTCGAGGCACGGGCGCCCCCCGGTGAACGGGAACACGAGGGCCGGGTCGGCCGGTGTGAGGGTCATGGGCCGACTCTACTCCCTTGACACCGGTTCGTACGGTGTCGCAAGGTGACACCACTTCAACCGGTTCAACCGGTGTCACGAGGGATGAGGGCGTGAGCAGCATGCGAGCAGTGCGGATCGAAGAGTTCGGCGGCCCCGAGGTGCTGGTCCCGGTGGAGCTGCCCGACCCCGTACCCGGAGCGGGCGAGGTGCTCGTACGGGTCGGAGTGGCCGGAGTGAACCGGGCCGACGCCCTCACCCGCGCCGGCAGCTACCACAGGGCGGGCCGCCCGCCGATCCTCCCCGGCCTGGAGGCGTCCGGCACGGTCGTGGCGACGGGGCCGGGGGTGAGCGGCATCGGCGTGGGTGACCGGGTCATGGCCCTGGGCGCCGCGGGAGCCCCCGGCTTCTACGCGGAACTCGCGGCGGTGCCGGTGGGGCGGCTGGTCGTGCTGCCCGACGGAGTCGGTGCGGCCGAGGCGGCGGCCATCCCCGTGGCCTGGCTCACGGCTTGGTACACCCTGCGCCGGCTGGCCCGCGTGGCGGAGGGGGAGACGGTGGTGGTGCACGCGGCGGCCAGTGGCGTCGGGAGCGCGGCGGTGCAGATCGCGGCGGATGCCGGGGCGCGCGTCATCGCCGTCGCGAGCTCGGCCGCCAAGGCGGCCTGGGCCACCGGGCTCGGCGCCCACGAGGCCGTCGACCTTTCCGCCCTGCCCGCCGGGGAGCCGGCGGAGGAGGTGCTGCGGTTGACGGACGGCCGCGGCGCGGACGTGGTCCTGGACACCGTCGGCGGGCGGGTGTTCGGGCAGAGTCTGCGGATGGCGGCGTACACGGGACGGGTGGTCGCCCTGGCCAACGTCGCGCTGGAGTCGAGCACCGTCGACACCCGCGACTTCTACCCGAAGAACGCCTCCGTGCAAGGCTTTCAGCTCACCAATCTGCTGGAGCACGGCTACGACCCCCGCGAGGATCTGAGCGAGATCGCGGCCGGGGTCGCCGCGGGCACCTACCGGGTCCCGGTCGAGGCGCGGTTCCCGCTGGAGCGGGCGGCCGAGGCCCACGAGCGCCTGGAACAGCGCGGAAACCGGGGGAAGATCGTGCTCTCCGTGGCCGGATGACGGCGTCGGCGGGCCTCAGCGCGTGCTGTGCCCGAGTACGAGGTGGGCCGCGGCATCCCGGTCGGCGTCCGTGTCGATGAAGGACACGATCACCGGACTGCTGCCCGTCGGCCCGCCGGCGGTCGCGCGCATCCGGTAGCGCTCGACGCGGACGGCCTCGCGGGCGAGCGGCGCACCGCCCGTGAACTGCGCGAGCGGCTTGACGTCGTTGGCGATGCGCAGGTCCGCCGGGCGCCAGGCGCCCGAGGCGGCGTCGAGGCGCTCCAGCAGGAAGCCCGGTCCGCTGCCGGGCCGGTCCCCGGGTTCGCCGACGAGGATCTCCATCTGGAAGGCGACCAGCACGTGCCGGTACGCGGCGGAGTTCCCGTTCCGCAAGGTCACGGTGAACTCCTGCCCGGCGCCGCCGCGCACGAGCGAGAGCGCGCCGCCCGGAGTGTCGACGGAGACCGAAAGTCGGGTCGAAGTCGCCGGGGAAGGCGCCGCCGTACGCGAGGGAGACGCGGAAGGGGAAACCGAATCCGCAGCCGCCGCCGCTGCGGTCGCCGTCGTCGTCGCGGTCACCGTCGCCGAAGGGGAATCCGACGCGGAGGCGGCCGCGGGCGCGGAGGTCACCGCGCCCGCCGGCGGCTCGCCGGCCTCGTCCGCGCATCCGGCGGCGCCCGCCAGCAGGACGGCGGACAGGGTCGCGGCGGTGAGGACCCGGCGGGTTCCTCCGGGTGCGGGCATGTGATCGGTCTCCCCGAGGTCGTTTCGCAGGAAGCTAACAACCGGAATCCGCCCGGACGAGGCCGGGAGGGACTCGGGCGGGCGACGTTTCGGTCACGGCCCGCCGCCGCGGGCCGCCCCGGGTGCTCAAACGGTCAGGGTCGCTTCGAGCACGGTCACCGCGTGCCCGCTGAGCAGTACGCGGTCCCCGCGCAGGGCGGTCCTGACCACACCGGTACGCGCCGAGGCCTGGAAACCCACGAGCCGGTCGCGGCCGCCCAGCCGCGCCGACCAGAAGGGGGCCAGCGAGGTGTGGGCGCTGCCCGTGACCGGGTCCTCGGGAATGCCGTTGGCCGGCGCGAAGAAGCGGGACACGAAGTCGTGCCCCCGCTCGTTCCTCCCCGCGGCCGCCGTGACGATGATCCCGCGCAGTCCCTCGCGCACGGTCAGCGCCGCGACCGTTCCGAGGTCGGGACGCAGCGCCCGGACGGCGGCCTCGTCGGGCAGGACCGTGAGCAGATCACCGAGCGCGCCGGTGCGGAACGTGGCCTCGGGCCGCACACCGAGCGCCTCGACGAGACCCGCGGGGACGGGCACCTCGTCCGCCGGGGCGGCGGGGAAGTCCAGGGTGAACTCCCCGCCCGCCCGCGCGTGTGCGATGAGCAGCCCGTACGAGCGGCTGCGGAACCGCACCGAGTCGCCGGTCAGCAGCCCCTCGCGGCGCAGCGTGTGCGCCGTGGCCAATGTGGCGTGCCCGCACAGCTGGGCCTCGACGAGCGGGGTGAACCAGCGGATCTCCCAGTCGGCCTCCTCCCCGGCGGGGAGGGGCAGCGCGAAGGCCGTCTCCGGATGGTTCAGCTCGGCGGCGATCCGCCGCAGCCAGGAGTCCTGAGGCCAGGGCCCGGCGGGGAGCAGGCACACGCCGGCGGGGTTTCCGGCGAAGGGGCGAGTGGTGAAGGCGTCGACGATCTGGATACGCATGCCGAGAACGTAGCGAGGCCAATGTGCGGCACGGCAAGGCCAATTGCCGACGAGTGGCCTGCCCGCCTGCCCGCCTGCCCGCCATTCCGTCAGGCGAGTGACTTCTCGAAGCTGAAGGCGGTCACGGACATCCGCTCGCGGAAGTAGAAGCGGTGCGCGTCCGCCCGCTGGGTCCCGGAGTCGAGCGTGAGCGCCGTGCATCCGGCGTCGCGCGCGTGCTCCTCGAGGTGCGCGAGCAGCGCGCGGCCCACGCCGCCCGAACGGGCGGTGGAGGTGGTGACCAGGTCGTCGACGTAGAGCTTGCGGACGGCGAAGGTGTTGGCGACGACACGCCAGCCGGCCGCCCCCACGCATGCGCCGCCCTCGTCGTAGGCGGCGGTGAAGCGCAGCCCCTGGGGTTCGCCCTCCGCGAGGACCGAGAGGAAGAGCTCTTCGGTGAGGTGCGGGCGGAGTTCGAGGAGCACGGGGAGGAGGTCCCCGGACAGTCGCGGATCGCCGGGCTCGAAGTCGATGATCTTCATGACATCAGACTAGTGGGAGCATGTCCGCATGCCGGACGTCGTCCACCGTTGTCAGACCCTCCCCCTACTCTTGATCACGTGAGTCCGACCCCTGAAAGTGAAGCCCGCCCGGTCCCCGAGCGCCCCCTCTCCGAGATCAACGCCGACATCCGCGGCCTCTTCGCCCGCGCCGAAGGCCGCCTGACCGACGCGGAGCGCGTCCGGCACGCCTCGCTGTTGCAGGAGTGGGCGCAGGCGATCCGGGCCTCGGTCGTACCGGCGGCGTAGACCTCGCCCCGGAGGTCATGCGCATCTGATCGGGTGAAGCGGCGGAACCTGAAGTGATCGCGGCCGTTGATCAAGGCGCTCACCACCATGCACTTGTGCAACAGCAAGGACCAATGATGATCAAGAAGATGATGGCCACCGCCGCCGCCACCGCATCCATCCTCGGCGCGGGTGCCGCCGTTGCAGCCCCGGCCATGGCCATCGGCAACGACAACGGCATCAACACCGTCAACGGCAACGGTTCGCAGCAGATCTACGGCAACCAGAAGACCCACGGTGACCTGAGCCCGCAGCTCGGCGTCGTCCAGGGCACCCTGAACAAGCCCTGCATCGGCCTGCCCGCCAAGGTCAACGCCCAGTCGATCCTCGCCGCGCTCAACGTCGGTGTCCAGGACATCAACGTCCTGTCCAACCCGCAGAACCAGCAGTGCACCGAGAACTCCACCCAGGCCAAGGGCGACGAGCCGCTCTCGCACATCCTGGACAACATCCCGGTCCTCTCGGGCAACCTCTCGGCCGGCAGCTGACGCAGTCCCCTTTGCGAGCCGGGGCCCCGGATGCCCGCGCGAGTGCCCACGGGGCCCCGGCTTGACCCGAACGCCACAGGCGCGCTTCGGCTCCGCACGCACACCACAGAGCCTCCGGGCCCCGAGACCGGGCCGGAGGCTCTGTGGTGCGCGTATGAGGTACCGCCGTCCCAGGACGACCGGCGGACGGCCGGACGCTCGACGCGGCTCAGGAACTCCGTCGGGTGGAACGGCTTGGCGAGGCAGTCGTTCACCCCGGCCTCCAGTGCACGGGCCGTGCACTCGGGGTCGGCCGGCGGCGGGGCGAGGATCGGTACGAGGCCGAGGTCGGGGTGGCGGCGGTCGGGCGCGTGCCCGCCTGCCCCGGGGCGGCTTATCGGGTAGTTTCGGGATATGACCCCTGAGCCGCAGAGCTTCGAGATCCTGCTGGTGCCCGAGCACATCGAGAACCTTCGCGGCGGCTCCGCGGCCGACAGGGCACTGCGCGTGGCCTTGGTCGAGGCGACCGGCGAGACCGGGGCCTCCGGCTACCCCCACTACCGCGGACAGGGCGTGGAAGCCGACATCGACCCGCGGACGCGCGCGATCGAGGCGCTGCTCGTCGACGGTGCGGAACTGGACCTCGGACTGACCGCCATGGTCGCCCCGGAAGGCGCCAAGGGCACCGGGCGGGCGTCCGGGCGCGCGTAGCGCGGGCCGTGGACCCGGTCCGGCTCCCTCCCCCGAGCGGGGGAGAAGGCCCGTACGTCAGGCGGACGTGGCGCCGGGGGCCCCGCACCATCCTGGGGTCATGGAGTCAGCGAAGACCACGACGAGCACACAGCGGGCCGCCGCACTCACCGCTTGCGCCGGTGCGCTCGCGTACACCGTCAGCAAGGTCGACCTCGCGCGGGACGGCGAGCTGGGCATGGCGGGTTTCCCCGCCCCGCCCGAGGCCTACGCGTCGATCGGTGACGTCACCGCCGCCCAACTGGGCAATGCCGGTCTCGGCCTGCTGATGGCGCTCGTCGCCCTGCTCCTGGTCCGCCCGCCGGCCACCCGGTGGGTCCGGTGGGGAGCGGTCCTCGTCTCCTGGGCGGGCATCCTCATGGTCGGGGCCGGGGTCATCGGCTTCGGCGCGCGGGCTGCGGGCCTGGCGCCCGCCCTGGGCGCCACGCCTCCCCACCTGGGCACCGCCCTCGCGGCACTCGCCGTCGGCGCACTGTGGGTGGCCGGCTGGGCGGTGGCCGCGGTCGGCGCCGCGCGGAGCGGCACCGAAGGGGTCGACCGCTCTCAGCGGGACACCCCGTAGCGCGCGGCGAGCGCGGCGGCGCGGTCGCGCAAGGCGCTGCGCAACCACGGAGGGGCCAGGGCTTCCGCGTGCGGGGCGAGGCTCCACAAGGCCCACTCGGCGTGTCGCCGGTCCTGGAAGGTCACCTCCAGCCGCAGCAGGCCGTCCTCGGTGGTCTCTTCGGCGAGGACCGCCAGCGCGGTGCCCACCAGCTCCTCCCGCCGGGCCGGATCAACCCGGACCACCACGGCGACCTGTTCGCCTCCGGTCCGGAACCGCGTACTGCGTTCCTGCCAGGCCCGGTCCAGGTCCACCCGGTCCGGTCGTCGCGCCGGTTCGGGGAGTTCCTCCGCGGCCAGGATGCGGGACAGCCGGTAGGTGCGGTCCGCGCCGGACCGTGCGGCCAGCAGGTAGCCCCGGTCGCGCACGGTGACCAGGCCGATCGGGTCCACCGTGCGCCACGTCGGGGCCTGCTCCACGGCCGCGTAGCGGATGCGCAGCCTGTGCCCGGCCAGCACCGCGCGCCGGACCTCGGCCACGACGGCCTGGGGAACCTCCTCGGTGACCTCGCGGCGCGACAGGAGGTCGGTCTCCGGGTCGACGAGCAACCGCTGCACCGCACCGTAGGCGATGGCCCGCTGGCCATCGGGCAGCGCGTCGACCACCTTCAGCATGGCCGAAGCGAGCGCCGAGCCGAGTCCGAACGCCTGCGCGCCGCGCCGTGATCCGGCGATCAGCAGGGCGAGCGCCTCCTCGTGGTTCAGCCCCGTGAGTTCGGTCTGGAAACCGGGCAGCAACTCGAAACCGCCGTGCCGGCCGCGTTCGGAGTAGACCGGCACACCAGCCGCGGACAGCGCCTCGATGTCGCGCAGCACGGTGCGGGTGGACACCTCCAACTCGCGGGCGAGCGCGGCCGCGGACAGCCGGCCGTGCTGCCGCAGCAGCAGTACCAGCGATACCAACCGGTCGGCGCGCATCCGAAAACCCTACGGGAATACACGACAGAGGGTGTCGTGATTGGTTGACAGGCTTACAGGCGCCCCAGAGATCCAACGCACACGAGAGGTGATCCACATGGCGCACGCCATCGTCAATCCGGACGGTCTGCACGACCCGGTCCCGTTCGGCTACAGCCACACCGCGTCCGTCCCGGCGGGCTCGGAACTGGTGCTGATCGCGGGTCAGTACGGATCGGGCCCGGACGGCGGGGTCGTCTCGGACGACTTCGCCGAGCAGGTGAAGCAGACGTTCCGCAACATCTCCGTCGCCCTCGCCGCCCACGGCCTCGACCTCGGGCACGTCGTCCAGCTCAGGACGTACGTGGTGAACCACGACGTCGGCAAGCTCGGGCCGATCGCCGGGGCCGTGCAGGAGATCTGGGGCAAGGAGCCGCCCACGCAGACGCTGATCGGCGTCGCGAGCCTGGCCGCGCCCGACGTGCTGTTCGAGGTCGAGGCCGTCGCCGTGCGGCCCTGACGGGCGGGCACACGCGTCCGGCCCGGCCCCCGCGGCAGGCGGGGACCGGGCCGGACTTCACGTGCTCACACGGTGGTTCGGAGTCAGCTCACCTGGACGGTGACGTCGTCCACGACGAAGGAGGTCTGCAGGGACTGGTCCTCCACGCCGTTGAACTTCAGGGTGACGGTCTGGCCGGCGAACTGCGCCAGGTCGTAGGTCTTCTGGACGTAGCCGGACGTCGGGTTGAGGTTGGAGAAGGTCTCCAGGGTCTGGCCGCCCACCGAGACGGTGAACTTGTCGTAGACCACGGGGTCCGTCTCGTCCGTGTCGATGTGCAGGAAGAACGAGAGTCGGTACGAGGAGCAGCCCGACGGCACGGTCAGCGACTGCGAGGCGCTGTCCGTGTGGCTGGAGCCGTACCCGTTCAGCCACGCGAAGTAGCCGCCGCCGTGCGGGACCTGGCCGGACTGGTTCGTGACGACGCCCGCCGTCGCGGTCCACGGGGACGAGCCGCTCTCGAACCCGCCGTTGACCACGAGCTGGCGCGGCGTGCAGCCGCCGGTCCCGGTCACGGTCAGCGTGTAGGTGGTGCTGTGGCCGACGGTGCCCGAGCCGGTGATCGTCAGGGTGTAGGTGCCGGGCGCGGTGCTCGCCCCCACCTGGACGGACAGCGTCGAGGAGCTGCCCGACTGCACGGAGGTCGGGTTGAGCGTGGTGGTCACCCCGGCGGGCGCGCCGGAGACGGAGAGGGCGACGGTCTGGGCGGCGCCGCTCACGGTGGAGGTGTTCACCGTCGCGGAGGTGGAGCCGCCCTGGGCGGCGCTGCCCGCGGTCGGGCTGACGCCGATGGAGAAGTCCTGCGCGGGCGTCTCACCGCCGACGGCGGTCTTCCAGACGGCGTAGGCGACACCGTCGGCGCTGCGGTCCAGGACCGTGGCGCTGATGTTGTTCGTGGTGTCGCAGGCACTGTGGTAGCAGGAGTCGTAGGCGGCGTTCGCGGTGCCGCCCCACTTGGTCGCCTGCGCCGAGGTCTTGCGGGCGCTGGCGCCGGCCGCGTAGCCGGAGGTCGGGATGCCGCCCTGCTGGAACGAGTAGTCGTCGCTGCGGCCCTGGCCCTCGGTGTTCTCCTCGGGGGCGAGGTTCAGGGTGGTCCAGTACGCCTTGAGCGGTGCGGCGGTGGCGGAGTTGAGGTTGTTGATGAAGTAGCCGCCGTTCGGCGAGCCGACCATGTCGAAGTTGTAGTAGCCCTTGATGGCGGCCTTCGCGGTGCTGCTCAGCTGGTTGACGTAGAACTTCGAGCCGTTGAGGCCCTGCTCCTCGTCGGTCCACCAGGCGAAGCGCACGTGCTTGGTCATCGTCGGGTTCTTCTGGGCGAGTACGAGCGCGTTCTCCAGCAGGGTCGCGGAGCCCGAGCCGTTGTCGTTGATGCCGGGACCGGCCGAGACGCTGTCGAGGTGCGCGCCGAACATGACGACCTGGTCGGCGGGGCCGCCCGGCCAGTCGGCGATCAGGTTGTTCGACGGGTAGGTGCAGGAGGTGCAGTTCTGCTCGGTGACCGTGTAGCCGGCGGCCTGGAGCTTGCCCTTGATGTACGCCACCGACCCGGTGTAACCGGCGCTGCCCGCACGGCGGTTGCCGCCGTTCTGCGAGGCGATGGTGTTCAGCTGGGCCAGGTGCGCCTGCACGTTGGCCACGTCGATGTTCGGCGGGTCGTTCGGCGGCTGGGTGCCTCCGACGTTGAGCGCGAAGTCGACGGTGTGCGACAGGGTGCCGCCCTGGCCCTTGACGACCACGGTGGCCGCGCCCGGCGTGGCGTTCGCGGTGGCGCTCAGGGTCAGCGTCGAGGACTGGCCGGACTGCACGGTGGCGGGGTTGAAGGAGGCGCTCACGCCCGCCGGCAGGCCGGTGGCGGTCAGCGTCACCGACTGGGCGGTGCCGGTGGTGACGGTGGTCCCGACGGTGGTGGTGACCGTACCGCCCGGCTGGACGGTGCCCGACGTGGGGCTGAGGCTCATCGAGAAGTCGTTGTTCTGACCGCTCGGGGTGCAGGTCGGGTCGGCGGTCTGGGCGGGCACGCTGATGGCGTCCCAGGCGGCCTTGGTCTTGTTGAAGAGGTCACAGGTGGTGTCGAGCGACTTGGCGGAACCGAGCGTCGCCGTCCGGTACTTCTTGTAGGACATGCTGCTCGTCTTGAGCAGCATCCCGCCGTAGAAGATCTTGCCGGCGTTCTGGACGCCCACGCCCGTCACGGTGGAGGAGTTGCAGGTGGGGCTGGTCGGCTTGCCGCCGCCCGGGTTGCTGCCCTCGGCGAGCAGGTAGAACCAGTGGTTCAGCGGGCCCGCGGCCGCGTGGACCTCGGTGCCGGGTATCGCCGAGCTGTAGCAGTTCGGGTCGTTGTCGATGGCCGACGGGTTGTACATGTTGCGGATCGGACCCTGGCCCTGGAGATTGATCATCTCACCGACCGTGTAGTCCGGAGTGTCGTACGGCGACTGCTCGTTGGCGTACGCCTCGGTCAGCGCGCCGAAGATGTCACCGGTTCCCTCGCCGAGGCCGGCCTCCTGGCCGCTGGTGCCGCCGGGGGTGTTGGAGTCGATGGCGTGCCCGTACTCGTGGGCCACCACGTCCAGGCCGGAGATCCACTCGTTGGCGCTGTTGTGCCCGATGGTGACCGAACTGCCGTCCCAGTAGGCGTTGAGATCGCCCAGGCCGACCTTGCCGGGGAAGCTGCGGCCGTTCCCGCTGACGCCGTTGCGGCCCAGCCACTGGCTCAGCATGTCCCACTGCTTCTGCGCGGCGAACATCAGGTCGACGCAGCCGGTCTCCTTGCTCGTGGGGTTGCCGGTGCCCCAGGAGTCGGAGGACTTCGAGAAGACCGTGCCGGAGCTGTAGTCCGCGCAGCTCAGGCCGGTGCGGTTGGGGTCGCGCAGCGAGTACGTGCCGGCCGAGTTGGTGGTGTCGATGGTGAGCGGGTTGGGGCCGTTCCACTTGCTGTTGCCGGTGCCCGCGACCACGTCGTCGTAGCTGTCGACGACGGCGCCCGTGCGGGAGTCCACGAAGACGTGCAGCTTGCTGGGCGCCGTCTTGGTGCGGCCGATCAGGACGGTCTCCCAGGCCAGTACCGGCTTGTCGTCCTTCAGCCGGACGACGAGCCGGCTGCTGTCGACCTTGTCGACCGAGGCCAGCTTCGAACGAGACGTGGACTCCGCGTCCTTGGCGCTGACCGTCGCCCGGGTCGAGACGTCGATCCGTACGGAGGAGGCCGACTGGAGGGCGCGGACCTTGCCCGCGCCGTCGGCGAGCACCACCGCGTCGCCGCCGACCACCGGCAGGCCGCGGTAGCTGCGCTCGTACGCCACGGAGAACAGGTCCTTGACCCAGGGGGTGACCTGGCGGCGTTCGTACTGCTCCTGCGAGGAGTTGACCAGGGAGTCGAGACCGCTGCCGACGGCCTGGTCGGCGGCGGCGACCGCGCGCGCCGCCGGGGTGTCCTTCTGGGACGGGGAGGGTTGGGCTTGCTGCGCCGACGCCGTTCCGGCGGCCAGGGTGCCGGCCAGGCCCGCGGTCAGCACCATCGCTGCCAGGGCCGCCGTCCATCTGGTGGGCTGCAACGTCCACTCCGATCGTGGGGGGTTGGGTGGGTGAGTGTTCGTTCGCGGCCGAGTATGAGCGTGTACATGACGGCTTTGGGTCATCTCGGCGGACATAAGGTCCGCGTTATGGTGCCGTGGCGGCCCGCTGCGTACGCTGCCCGGATGCAGCTGGAGTTGAGGCATCTGCAAGCCGTCTGCCGGATAGCGGAGGCGGGCAGCCTGGGGGGCGCGGCGCGGCGGCTGGGGGTGTCCCAGCCGGCGCTTTCGGCGCAACTGCGGCGGATCGAGCGGGTCACGGGCGGGGAGCTCTTCGTGCGCGGCCGCAGCGGAGTGGAACCCACCGCGCTGGGCCACTTCGTCCTGGCCAAGGCGCGACGGGTGCTGAACGAGATGGACGCGCTGGGCGCCGAGGCGCGGGCCATCGGCACCGGGACCCCGCTGCGGCTCGGCTGCATCCTGCTCGTACTGGTCGACGGACTCCTCGCCCAGACCGACCTGTTCATGTCAGGTCAGGAGATCACGGTCAACCTGGAGCACTCCGTGACCGCACTGGCCCGGATGCTGGGCACCGGGCGGTACGACGCCATCGTCTACGGAGAGGTCAACGACCACGAGGTGCCGCTCCCCACGGGAGCCCTCGCGCGCACGCTCGTCCCGAAGGAGCCGTTCTGCATCCGTCTCCCGGCGGGGCACCCCCTGGCCGGCCGGGAACGGGTCGACCTCGCCGACCTCGCCGGGGAATCCTGGCTGACCCTCGTGGAGGAGGACGACGGGGGACCCGAGGCGCTCATCACCGCCTGCGCGAACGTCGGTTTCACCCCGTCACTGCGCTACCGGATCACCGACCGCATGATGCAGTACGACCTGATCGCCGCAGGCCGCGCCATCTCCCTCAGCCAGCCCACCGCCCCACAGGTGCCCGGCACCGTGATGCGTCCGCTCGCGGGCACGCCGATCAGCGGGCGCATCCGCCTCGCGTGGAACCGCTCGGCGGTCTCGGCCGGCCAGGCGGAACTGCTCTACCGCGCCGCGGCCCGCGCCTATCTGGCGAACGTGGACAACAACGGCTTCCACAAGGAGTGGTGGGACGCCCACCCCGAGCTGCAGGTCAGCCTCGGCGGTGAGCCGTCAGCAGCAGGTACTCCCACTCCATGACGCCGTCCGCGGTGTGCTCGGCGGCGAGCGCGTCGAGGTCCCGGTCCAGGGCGGCGACCCGCTCGGGGTCCTCGGCGATCGACCGGTAGACGGCGACGGTCGGCCCGTACAGGGCCTTGAAGAACTCCCGGAACTCCGAGGGCTTGGTGAACCGGTCCACGCGGACCGTCTCGCGCCGGGCGACCAGATCGGTCACCCCGTCGCCCAGCAGCTCGTGGACGTGCTCCGGGTCGCCCCACAGCGGCGGCGGCTGCGCCCCGGGCGGGGGCGGGGGAGCGTAGGGCTTCATGGTGGCGAACATCCGGCCGATGAAGCCCTGCGGGGTCCAGTTGAGCAGCCCGATGGTGCCCCCGGACCGGCAGACGCGCAGCAGCTCGTCCGCGGCGGTCTGGTGGTGCGGCGCGAACATCACGCCGAGGCAGGACATCACGGTGTCGAACTCGCCGTCCGCGAAGGGCAGCGCCTCGGCGTCCGCCTCCCGCCACTCCAGCTGGGCCCCGCGTACGGCGGCCAGGTGCCGCCCCACCTCCAGGAGGTCGGGGGTCAGGTCGGAAGCCACGACGTCGGCCCCGGCCAGCGCGGCCGGAATGGCCGCGTTTCCGGAGCCGGTGGCCACGTCCAGCACCCGGTCCCCGCGGCTCACACCGCACTCCCGGACGAGCACGGCGCCCAGCTCCGGAATGAGGTGGGAGGCCACGGACGGATAGTCGCCCAATGCCCACATCGCGCGGTGCTTGGCCTTCAGTGCGCGGTCTGCCTGGGCCGCGTCGATCGACTCGGTCATCACAGCCGCCCTCCAGGAGTCGGGTCAGGGCTCTCTTTCCGAGCATAGGTACGATCCGCCGAGGCGGCCTCTCGGCCGCGGGGCCGGGCTCCGGACCAGCCGGATCCGGCCGCGGGCCGCGGGCCGAGGCCCCCGGCCGCCCGTTCACGCCACCCGGTTCCCCTCCCGGCCGGAGTCGAAGTCCCGCTCGAAGCCCTCACGGAAGCCGGGCCGCTCGACAGCCCGTTCGAAGGCGTGCGCGGCGCGGGCGAGAGCGGCTTCGTTCTCCTGGGCGGCGGTGAGTTCGGCGAGGTACGCGCGCAGGCTCAGTCCGCGGGCCGTGGCGAGTGCGGTGAGCCGCTCGTGCACATCGGTGTCGACCTCGACTGTGGTGGTGTCAGCCATGCTCCGAGTATGCGCGTCCGCGACCCCGCCAAAGGCCCGTTCGACGTACTCACGTGAGTACCTCAGCCCGCCCAGCGCCCCGTCAGGAAGGTGACGGCCACCAAGGTGGACAGCGGGCCCACGACGCACACGTACGCGGTCCGCAGCCGCGGACGGCGCAGGCTCCAGCCCGCCAGGGTGATCCACAGCGGCCACCACAGCAGCGTGGAGCGGGGGACGGAGGTGTACCAGTACGAGGTGCCCAGGGCCCACAGGGTCAGGGCCGTGTAGAGGGCCTCGGGCCACTGGCGGCGCCGCACGAGCAGGACCAGGAGCGCGACGCCGACCACCATCGCCACCAGCTCGGCCTGCCACATCAAGGCGTACCCGGTGGGCTGCGTGTGGTGGAAGGCGGCGTTCCAGGTGTTGCCCCAGGCCTCCCACGGGGTGTGGAAGTCCCGGTACCAGCCGCGTTCCTGGGCGTGCTTCCAGGCCATCCAGTCCCCGGTCCACGCGTGCAGGAACCAGCTGTACGCGGCCGGAGCGAGGAGGGGCAGGCACAGCCACGGGGCCGCCCGCCAGTCGTGCCGGTTCCGTGCCGTGAGGACGAAGAGGAGTGCCAGCGCCGCCGTCAGGAACAACCCCGTGACGCGCACCGAGGACGCCAGGAACGCCAGGGCCGCAGCGGCGGGCCAGTTGCGGCGCTGCGCCGCCAGCCAGGCGGGCAGGGCCAGGGCCAGGAACAGGGCCTCGGTGTATCCGGCGGCGAGGAAGACCGCGAAGGGCGAGAGCAGCAGGAACAGGACCGTGCGCCGCCCCGCCTCCGCGTCCCGCAACCGGTTCCGGGCGATGCGCGCCAGCGCCAGGACGGCCACGCCTCCCGCGAGGAACGAGATCAGCGCTCCCGCCGCGGCCCAGTGCGGCACGACCGTGTGGACGGCGCGCAGGGCGAGTGGGAATCCGGGCAGGAAGGCCTCCCGGTTGTCCCAGCCGGCCGTCCAGGGGCCCGCTCCGGCGGGGAAGTAGCCGTCCTGGGCTATGTGGAGGTAGTGCGACCAGTCCCACCGCTCCCAGGGCGAGAACAGCGACCCGGGCCACGGGGTCCGGCCGTCGCCGGGCGGGAAGAGCCAGCGGACGGCGGCCGCGGTCGTCCAGACCCCCACGCGCGTGAGCACGTACAGCCAGAGCACCTCACGGTCGTCCGGCCCGGGCCGCCACCCGCGCAACCGGGCGCCCGGCGCGCGTCGCACAGGAGCGGACGGGCCCGGGGCGGCGAGCGGCCTGGGCGGGGCGAAAACGGACATACGGGATCTCCTGATCGGCTCTGGGGTGTGCGGAACCGCCGGCCGGGGTCGGGGTGTCGAAGTCCGGGCCGGTGGTGGTGCGGTCACTGCCGCGGGGTTACGGGGGGTAGGGCGTGGAGCCGCGCGTCGAGGTCGGGGTCGTGGTCGGCGGCGGGGTCGGCGGAGGGGAGGCCGACAGGGTGTGGGACGCGCCCGGGTACGCCGTTCGGGTGGAGGTGGCGGTGGCGGACGGCGTCGTGGAGGGCGGAGCGGACCGGTTCGGCACGGGGGACGGCGCCAGGGGCGGGGGAGTGGTCGCGGGGAGGCTCGGGCCGGGGTCGTGCGGCAGGAACGCGGCCACTGCCGCGGCGGAACCGCCGATGACGAGGCAGCAGGCGAGCGCGAACCCCGCGATCCGGCGTCGCCGAACCTTCTCCCCGCGCCGGGCGATGACGGACACGGGCGGGAGGGCGGCGCGGGACCGTCCGACGGAGGCCGCTTCCCGGAACAGGGACCGCAGCGGGTCGTGGTCGTACGGGTCAGGCATCGGGAGCCTCCTCCATGCGGGGGTCGTGCAGCTCGCGGGCGAGGGTGGCCCGGCCCCGGGACAGGTGGGTCTTGACCGTGCTCGCGGACAGCGAGGTCTCGGCGGCGATCTGTTCGACGGTCAGATCGCACAGGTAGTGGAGCGCCATGGTCCGGCGCTGTTTCAGGGGCAACAGGCGCAGCGCCTGTACGAGGGCCACCACCTCAGGTCCCGGCCCCTCCACGTGGCCCGCGGGCTCGGTGCGCCGCCAGGCGTCGGCGCTGCGGCGCCGTCCGCGCCAGCGGCTCACGGCGAGCCGCCACGCGACCGTGCGGATCCAGGCCTCGGGCCGGCCGTCGCGCTCCAGCCGGCGCCGCCGGTCCCAGGCCTTGACGAAGGCCTCCTGCACCACGTCCTGTGCCTCGTGATGATCGCCGAGCATCACGTACAACTGTCCTGTGAGCCGTCCCGCCGCCTGCGCGTAGAACTCCTCGAACTCCTCGACGGTCAAAAAATCGCTCCCGAATCCATGTGTCCCTCCCACCAGGCATACGCCCGGCGCCGCGGATCCGGTCGACACGGTAGGGCCGGAACTTCGTGTGAGTGCGGTCACACGGCGGGCGGCCCCGCGTACCGGCGAGTAGGGCCCGGATCCGGCCTGATCCACAACCCGCCGTCAAGGACCGATCAAACCCCCTGGTGACGGTGCGTGCAGACGTGTACCTTCACGGGTAGCTGTCGTGGTTCCAAGTGCCTTGCCCGCGCCATTCGGTGTGGGCACTTTTGCTGTGTTGTGCCGTAGGACCAGGGCGATCACCTCCGTCTCCCACGCGGTGTGGGAGACGTACGTCAAATGGAAGGCATGAACATGGCTACGGGCACCGTGAAGTGGTTCAACTCCGAAAAGGGCTTCGGCTTCATCGCTCAGGACGGCGGCGGTCCGGACGTCTTCGCGCACTACTCCGCGATCAACGCCACCGGCTACCGCGAGCTCCAGGAGGGCCAGGCCGTGACGTTCGACATCACGCAGGGCCAGAAGGGCCCGCAGGCGGAGAACATCACCCCCGCCTAAGCATCGCCGCCTGATCTCCGTCGCCCACCCCAGGGTGGGCGAGGAACCGTTTCACCGCTGATGCGCTGGAACGGCTGAAGTGCGACACCAGGGCCGTGCGGCGATCGCCGCACGGCCCTGGTGGCATGAGGTGGGTGTGCATCGCACCCGCCGTCACCTGACCCCGTCCCGGCCGGGGAACCGCGACCCCGTCCCGATGCGGCATGATCGGGGGATGTCCGAACGCATCATTGCCGCCTGTGACGGAGCGGCGAAAGGTAATCCCGGCCCCGCCGGATGGGGATGGGTCATCGCCGACTCCGAGGGCCGCCCCGAGCGCTGGGAGGCCGGCCCGCTGGGGCGGGCCACCAACAACGTGGGGGAGCTGACCGCGCTCCAGCGGGTGCTGGAGGCGGTCGCCCCCGGTACGTCGATGCAGGTGCGGATGGACTCGCAGTACGCGATGAAGGCCGTGACGCAGTGGCTCCCGGGCTGGAAGCGCAACGGCTGGAAGACCTCCTCGGGCCAGCCCGTCGCCAACCGTGAACTCGTCGAGAGCATCGACGGACTGCTGGCCGACCGCGACGTCACCTTCCTCTACGTGCCCGCGCACCGCGAGGACGGCGACCACCTGAACGCCATCGCCGACCAGGCCGCCAGCGACGCGGCCGTCTCCCAGCAGGCCGCCGGCACGGCCCACGGGCACGCGGACATGCCGGTGCCCGCACCGGTGGCGCCCGCGCGCCGCAAGACGGCCGCGCCGAAGAAGCGCACGGCTGAAGGCGCCTCCACGGGCCGCGCGTCCCGGGCCATCAAGGCGAAGTTCCCGGGCGGCTGTCCCTGCGGGAAGCCCTACGCCGCCGGCGACATGATCGCCAAGAACGGCAGCCGCTGGGGCCACGAGGCCTGCGCCGCCGCCTCCTGAATCCGCGGGCCCCTCGTCAGGGCCGCTGTACGCGCAAGTGCGCGACCTCGAACGACATGCGTGACACGTCGCGGTCGGGCGCCGGGTGGTAACGCCCGGCGCACACCGAGAGGTTGACGATCAGGTACGCCCGCCAGCTCCGCCCCACGCCCCGGCGGTCGGCGAACACGCGGGTGCCGTCGACCCACCACACCACCGACCGGGAACCGAACTCGACCTTCAGGTCCACCCAGCCGCCGGGCGTGATCGAGGGATCCCGGTGGTAGCGCTGGCCGCCTCTGACGTGGTTGGAGAGTTCGAGCAGGTCCGGGTTGTCGGGGTGGTACTCGAAGACGTCCACCTCGTTCCCCCCGTCCCGCCAGGTCCAGATGGCCGGCCAGGCCCCGAGCTCGGTCGGCAGGCGCACCCGGGCCTCCAGCACGTCGCCCGTGCGGACCATGAACCCCTCGTCGCTGCCCTCGGTGGTCAGCAGGCCGGAGTCCCAGTCGCCGTCCGCCCGGCGGGTGGCCAGGAACGTGCCGGTGCGGCTGTAGGAGGGGGTCGGGACCAGGTGGTCCAGCTTGTTGTCGCCGTGGTTGGTGGGGCCCCCGTTCGGATAGGCCCAGGAACGGCCGGCGACCCACTGGGACGTCGAGCCGAAGTCGGCGGTGAACACCGTGGCGTCACGCGCCGCCGCGTCACGCGCAGTGCCGGTGCGCCGCCGCAGTTGTCGTACGAGTCGGGCGATGAGCTGAGTGGCCAAGGCGCGGTCCTTTCGTGCTGCGATTGCCTCTGGCTCATGCCCCATCGCCACGGGCGCGCACACCGGCGCACCGGTGCGCACTTGCAGCACATCGTACGAAATCGTATAGTCCGAAATTGTGAATACCGAATTCGTTGCACCCGCCTGGTCGGCGCTCCTCGCCCTGCAGAGGGCCACGCACGCCACCCTCCAGGTGCTCGCCGCGGAGCTCGCCGACCTGGACCTGACCCCGTCCGAGATCAACGCGCTGGCCAACCTGGCGGACGGCCGGGGGCGGACCGTGTCCGAACTCGGCGCCGCCGTCGGCACCCGGCCCACCACGCTGACCAGTGTGCTCGACCGCCTGGAACGGCGCGGACACATCACGCGCGGCGCCCGCCCGGGCGACCGCCGCGCCGTGCTCGTCGAGCTCACCGACTCCGGCCGGGCGGCCTCGGCCACCATCCGGGAGACCGTCACCGCGCTGGAGGACCGCGCGCTGGGCGGCTTGCCGCCGGAGGTACTGGCGGGCCTGCGCACCGGCCTGGACGCCCTGACGGAGGTGTCCGCATGACCGCCGGGACGACCGCCGGGACGACCGCCGGGACGGTCGGCGCGACCGCCGGGCAGGACGGGGCCGCCGCGTTCGACGCGCTGCTGGCCGGGGTCATCGCGACTGCGGGACGGTTCGGCCACCGCGAACACGTCCACCTCACCTGGCTGGCGGTGCGCCGCTTCGGCATGCCCGGGGCGCTGGACCTGCTCGACGAAGGCATCCGGCGCACCGCCACCCGTGCGGGAGCACCGGAGAAGTACCACCGCACGCTCACCCGGGCCTGGACGGAACTGATCGCCCACCACGCGGCCGGGACGGGCGAGGACGACTTCGACGCCTTCGCGGACCGTCACCCCGACCTCCTCGACAAGCACCTGCCGGAGCGCTTCTACAGCCCGGCGGCGCTGGCCGCGCCCGAGGCCCGGGCCGGCTGGCTCGAGCCGGACCTGGCCCCCTTCCCCTGGCGGGCCGGGTAGCGCGGCCTCAGGGGGCCTCCGGCCCGTGGGTGCGGGCGATGAGCAGGGCCACGTCGTCGTGGGTGTCGGGGCGACGCAGCGCCGACAGGAGGAGGTCGCAGGTCTCCTCGATCGGGCGCTGGGGGCCCGCGAGCAGGTCCGTGAGGGTCTGGATGCGGGTGTAGATGTCCTGGTCGCGGGTCTCGACGAGCCCGTCCGTGTAGAGGACGAGCCCGTCGCCGGCGGCGAGGGTGATGGTGGTCGTGCTGAACGGGATGCCGCCCACGCCCAGCGGCACCGCCGTCTCCAGCTCCACGACCTGCGGCTGTCCCGCGTGCAGGTGCACCGGCGGCAGGTGCCCCGCGTTGGAGATGTGGCACAGCCGGGTGCGCGGATCGTAGACGGCGTAGATGCAGGTCGCCATGGCGTCACCCACGTCGGCGGTGACCGCGTCGAGGTGGCCGAGCACCGTCGCCGGCTCCAGCCCGAGCCGCGCCAACGTGCGGGCGGCCGTACGCAACTGCCCCATGGTCGCCGCGGCGTTGATGCCGCTGCCCATCACGTCCCCGACGACCAGGGCGGTGCGCTCCCCGGCGAGCGGGACGACGTCGAACCAGTCGCCGCCGGTCTCGTCCGCCACGCCGGCGGGCTGGTACCGGTAGGCGATGTCCAGCCCCACTGCCGTGGGAGGGTGCTGCGGCAGGAGGTGGCGCTGGAGGGCGAGCGCGGTGTGCCGCTGGTGCTGGTACCAGCGGGCGTTGTCCACGGACACGGCGGCGCGGGCGGCGAGTTCGGAGGCCAGCAGCACGTCGTCCGGGCCGAACGGCTCCGGATTGCGGGCCCGCTTGAGGTCCAGCGCGCCGAGCACCTGGCCGCGCGCGATGAGCGGCACCGCCAGATAGGAGTGCACCCCGGCCTCGGCCAGCAGCCGCACCGCGTTCTCGTCGCGGGCGATGCGAGGCAGGTCCTCCGGCCGTACGTGCGGGACCAGCACCGGCCGGCCCGTGCTCGCACAGCGCGACACCAGCCGGTTGGGGCCGTACAGGGCCACGTCCCCGACGGGGTCGGCCGCCTGCTCCGCCGGGGTGGGGTAGGCCGTCTTCAGCGCCAGTGCCCGGAACCGCACGGCCTCGCCGTCCGCGCCCTCGCCGGGCCTGGGCCCCGTGAGGACGGTGTCGAGGACGTCCACGGCGGCGATGTCGGCGACCTCGGGCACCGCCACGTCCGCGAGCTCGCGGGCGGTCACGTCCAGGTCGAGGGTGGTGCCGATGCGGACCGACGCGTCCGCGATCAGCGACAGACGGCGGCGGGCATGGGCGGCGGAGACGGCGGCCATGTGCTGCTCGGTGACGTCCACGACCGATACGGCGACCCCGATGACCTGGGAGGCCTGGTCCTCCAGCCGGTACATCGACGACAGCCAGGCGTGCTCACTCTCCGCGTCCGGGGAGATCCGGCCGGTGGTGAAATCGTCCAGCAGGGGCACGCCGGTGCGCATGACCTCGCGCATCCCCGCCTCGATGCCCTCCCCGTCCAGGAACGGCAGGACCTCGGTGATCCGCCGACCCAGGTGCTGCTCGGCCGGTACCCCGTTGATGCGTTCCAGGGCGGGGTTGACCAGCACGTACCGCAGGTCCGTGTCCAGGACGGCCAGCCCGATCGGCGACTGGTCGACCAGCCGCAGCGAGAGCGCCAGATCCCGCTCGACCCGGCGCAGGGTGGCCCGGTCGGAGGCCAGCCCCAGCGCGAAGGCGCGGCCGCTGTCAGCCTCCAGCCGCATGTTGCGGAACTCGACCAGTACGGTCGCCCCGTCCCGGCGCCGGACGGGGAAGGCCCCGGCCCACGCGCCGTCGCCCGCCATCACCTGGCCGAACAGGCCCAGCACCACGTCCCGGTGCTGCTCGTCGACCAGCAGCTGTGCGGCGTACCGGCCCCAGGCCTCCTCGGCCGTGTAACCGAACAGCTCTTCGGCCTGTGGGCTCCACAGTGTGACCCGCCCCTCGCCGTCCAGGACGATCGCCGCGACCCCCAGCACGTCCAGGAGACCACCCGCCGCGAGTGCCACGTCCCCCGCGCCCGGGCCGGGCACCGGCGGAAGGGACTGGTCAGCGGCCATCACCGGCCTCCTCACCCGTACGCGCCGGGCAGCCCGGACGGGCCCGGACCTCCTTCCATGCTGCGGCCCCGAAGAGCGCGACGCGACCTCGGGACGGCCCGCGGGGCCCTCGTGGCCGGGGCCGAGGCCCATCCCGGCCCGACCCCGACCCGCCTCGCGGGGCGGGCCTGGCGGGCGGACGGGTGCGCAGACAGTAGGGTCCGTTCCGTTCAGCGCCGTTCCGTCGGCGCCGGCCACCCGCACCCATCAGGGGAAGACATGACGATGCGTGACCCGAAGCTCCTGAAGCTCAAGGCGGTGCTCCTCGCCGCGGCCGTCGGCCTCGGCGCACTGACCACGGCGGCCTGCGGAAAGACCGGCGGGGACGCCGGGTCCGCGGCCCCCAGCCTCGCCTCGCAGCCCGCCTCCTCCTCCCCGGCCGCCCCTTCGCCCACTGCCTCGACCACCCCTTCGGCCGCCGCCTCCGCCACCTCGTCCCCGGCCGTCACCCGGCAGCCCGCCACGCCGGCGGCCACCCCCAAGGGTGACAAGCCGCAGGTCGCCCTGTCCGAGGACCCGACCGCCGCGGGCAACGAACTGGCCCGGCTCCGGAAGGCCGGCTGGTTCAACCCGAACAAGATCGAATACGCGGACGACCCGGTCATCGCCCTCCAGCAGTTCAAGCGCTGGCTCGACCTCGGCTACATCGCGAACGACGGCGCCTGGACCCCCGAGGGCCTGGCCGCGGTCAAGCGCGCCAACGAATCCGGCACACCGCTGTAGCCGCCTCCGGGCGGGATCGTCTCCCCGCGTCCCTGCCGGCACCGTCTGCGATCCTGCTTCGCATGAAGCACCGGATCCCGCCCGCCCTCACCCAGCTCACCGGGACGCACGAGGTCACCCCGGGGCTGCGGCGCCGGCTCGCCGACTGCTGGATCGCCGTCACGAACGCCGGTGGTGCCGCCGGGTTCCCCTTCCCACCCGTCCAGGACGGCGAGGTGCTCCCCGTCCTGGACGGGATCCTCGGGCGTCTGCACCCGTCCCGCAGCCGGCTCGTCATCGCCGGGACCGACGACGTCGTCGCGGGGTGGGTCGTCCTCGATCGTGATCCGTTCCGGCTCGTCGCGCACTGGGGGACGGTCCATCACCTCCAGACCCACCCCGACCACCGTGGCCGTGGCGTCGGATCGGCTCTCATGCGCGAGCTGCGCAGGGCCGCCCGGGAGGAGTTGGGACTCGACCAGCTCCGGCTCGCGGCCCGGGGCGGAGAGGGGCTGGAGGACTTCTACGGTCGCCTCGGATGGCGCGAGGTGGGCCGCTGGCCCGGAGCCCTGCGCTTCGCACCCGACGACACCCGGGACGAAGTCCTCATGCTCCTCGACCCGCTCTGACCGGCACGCGCCGAGGCCGCCGCGCCAGGGCCCGGCTTTCGGATCAGGCCGGGCGCGCGGGGCCTAGACGGAACCCGTGTACGAGGCCGTGGTCCGTACCTCGCCGAAACGGGGGAAGATCCTGCGCACCGCGAACTCGTGCTCGTCCGCCGCGAACGCGGACATCGCGTCCTCGACGAACTCGACCTCGTACCCGTGGTCGCTCGCCGCGCGTGCCGTGGACTCCACCCCCATCGTCGTCACCAGCCCGGCCAGCACGAGCCGGTCGACGCCCAGGGCCCTGAGCTCCTCGTCCAGGCCGGTGGCGTGGAAGGCGCCGACCGTCCGCTTGACGATCTCGATGTCACCCGGGCGCGCGAGCCCCTCCACCAGACCGCTGCCGGGCGGCTGCTCGGCCACGTTCGGCCGCTCGACGCGCACCAGCACCACCGGGCGCCCCTCGGCGCGGAACGCTTCCGCCAACAGAGCGCAGCGGGCCGCGACCGCCTCACCGGAATGCGGAGCGACCGGCAGGGCGATGATGCGCGGCATGAGGTCCACGAGGACGAGGGCGGTGCCGGCCGAGGTATGCGTCACGCGGTGATCTTAGTCAGAGCTCCCGCGCGGCCGGAATGATTATTCGACCTCGAAGCGGGAGGTGTCGCCCGCGCCCCGGCGTACGATCTCCGCCTCGCCCCCGGAGAAGTCGATGACCGTGGTCGGCCTGGTGCCGCAGTCGCCCGAGTCGACCACCGCGTCGACCACGTGGTCGAGCCGCTCCTTGATCTCCCAGCCCTGGGTCATCGGCTCGTCCTCGTCGGGCAGCAGGAGGGTGCTGGAGAGCAGCGGTTCGCCGAGCTCCGCCAGCAGCGCCTGCGTGACGCCGTGGTCGGGGATGCGGACGCCGACCGTCTTCTTCTTCGGGTGCAGCAGCTGGCGCGGCACCTCCGACGTGGCCGGGAGGATGAAGGTGTACGGGCCGGGCGTCGCCGCCTTGATCGCACGGAACACGTCGTTGTCGATCTGTACGAACTGGCCCAGCTGAGCGAAGTTCTGGCACACCAGTGTGAAGTGGTGCTTGTCGTCGAGGTTGCGGATGGAACGGATCCGGGACACGCCGTCACGGTTGCCGAGCTGGCATCCCAGGGCGAAACAGGAGTCCGTCGGGTACGCGATGAGCGCGCCGGAGCGGATGCTGTCTGCCACGTTGCTGATGGTGCGAGCCTGCGGATTCTCAGGGTGCACGTCGAAGTACTTCGCCATCCGCCGAGACTACGGGATCCGCCTCCCGCACCCGACACCTCGTGGCGCACCGCGCGGACGCGGCGCCCGGGCCCCTCAACCGGGCTTGGGCTCCGCCGGCTTGTGGCCGGGGTAGACGTGTTCGGGGGTCACGATGCTCGTGATCGCCTCACCGAACAGCGTGCTCGGCTCCTGGCCGTCGCTCAGGATGTCCGTGTTGAGCAGGACCACCAGGGTCGCCTGGTACTGCGGGAGATAGATGGTCAGCGACTCGTACCCGGGCAGCGAGCCGTTGTGGCCGATCCAGCCCTGGACGTTGAAGATGCCCAGCCCGTACCCGGCGCCGGGAATGTCCATGGGCGTGGTCTTCAGCCGCTCGGCCTGGGTGGCGGGCGTCAGCAGGCTGCCGGTGGCGACGGTGCGCGCCCAGCTCCGCAGGTCCAGCAGGTCGGAGATCATCGCTCCGGCGGCCCAGGCCCAGGAGGGGTTCCAGTCGGTCGCGTTGACGACCTTGCCGGACGCCGACTGCTCGGTGTAGCCCTGCGGGTGCGGATCGGGGAAGCTCGCGTCGACGGGGAAGACCGTGCGGCGCAGCCCGGCCGGCTCCAGCACCTCCTGCCGGATGAACTCGCTGAGCGGCTTCTTGCCCACCTTCTCCACGACCAGTCCGAGCAGGATCAGGTTGGTGTTGCTGTAGTCGAACTGCGCGCCCGGTTCGAACTGCACGGGGTGCTTGAACGAGTAGGCCAGCAACTGTCGTGGTGGGATGTACTTCTTGGGGCTGGTGGTGAGTTCCTTGTTGAAGGTGGGGTCCTCGCTGTAGTTGTACAGACCGCTGCGCATGCCGGCGAGTTGGCGCAGGGTGATGCGGGCCCCGTTCGGAACGCCCTCGATGTACTTGCCGATGGGGTCGTCCAGCGCGAGCTTTCCCTGGTCGACGAGTTCGAGCAGGGCCGTGACGGTGAACGTCTTCGTCTCGCTGCCGATCCGGAAGTTGAAGTCGGTCTCCATGGGAGCACCGGTGGCCTTGTCCGCGACGCCGAAGGTGCGCACGTAACTGCCCTTGCCCGGGGCCCACAGGCCCACGACCACACCCGGCACCTTCGTCTCCCGCAGCACCTTCTGCACGGCGGTGTCCAGTTGGGCCGCGACGGCGGGAGTGAGCTGGGGGAACTCCGTGCCGGCGTCGGGCGAAGGCGAAGCGGAGGAGGGGGCCGGGACGGAGGGGCCCGGTGTCGCCACGCTGTGCGCCGGGTTCATGGCGGCGGGGAGGGCGAGCAGGCCCGCGGCCGCGACCGCCACACAGGCCCGGCGGAGCCGTTCGTGCGTCGGACTCACGGCGTGCCTCCTGTCGTGCGAAGGACCCCGAGACAAGGCAGTCCCACCAGCCTAGACCGGCCCCACCGGGCCCGCGACCGAGGGGGAACGGGGGCAACCGGGGGCCGTCCGACGTACTGGATCATGGTGCGATGGACAATACGCGGCACATCGTCAGCTCAGGATCCCCCCTCGAACCGGAGATCGGCTTCTCCCGTGCGGTGCGCGCCGGAAGCCACGTGGCCGTGGCGGGCACGGCCCCCATCGCCGACGACGGTTCCACCACCGCCCCCGGCGACGTGTACGGACAGACGGTCCGGTGCCTGGACATCGCCGAGCGGGCGCTGCGCGAAGCGGGGGCCGGGCTCGACGACGTGGTGCGTACGCGCGTCATGCTGACGGACGTGACGCTGTGGAAGGAGGCCGCGCGGGCACACGGCGAGCGGTTCGCCGCCATCCGGCCCGTGACCACCTTCGTGGAGGTGTCCCGCTTCATCGACCCCGGCTGGCTCGTGGAGGTCGAGGTCGACGCCGTGGTCCGAGCGGGTTGAGTTCCGGGCCTCGTTCGGCTGCACATCCGAGTTGGTGATCATCGTTCTGGCGTCTTGTCCGTTTTGATGCCGTCTCCGGGCTGAAGCGGTTCAGGGAGGGTTGTGTGGTCATGCGGCGGGCGCGACGGACACGGATGGTGGTTGCGGGTGCAGGCGCGAGCGTGCTGCTGATGGTCGGGGCGGCGGCCCCCGGCCAGGCGCCCGGGGCGGACGGAGGGCGTCGCGCGCCCGGGGCGGCCTCGGTCGGCCTGCTGGTCGGCCGCGTCCTGGACGAGGGCCGCGAGGCCGTTCGCCCCGGGAGCGAGCAATGCGCGGTGGAAGTCTTCCGGCCGGGCATGTGCCGGAACTGGCGACAGGAACGGGTGGTGGCCACCGCCGGCGGGCAGGGAACCGTACTGCCCCCGCCGGCCCTCGACGGCGTGTCCCGCCGGGTCGCCCGCGGGACGCACGCCGGTGGGCCCCTGGAGATCTCCGTGGCCGAACCGGGCCAGGGGATCCTGACCGACGTGTCCGTCACGGACGGCCGCGGACGCCACCTGGCGGGCACCCTCGCCGAGGGCGGCGGGCGTTGGGTGAACGCGGAGTCGCTGCGGGCCGGGGAGTCCTACACGGTGCGGGTCGACGCGCAGGACCCGGCGGGCAACGCGGTGGGCGTCACCCTGGAGTTCCGCACCGCGCCCGCGCCCGCGCCGACCGCCGAAGGAGGGCGGCTGACCGCCGAGTTCGGGCCGCGCGGCGGTACGTACGGCGCCGGGGAGATCGTGACGGCGGAACTGAGTCACCCCGTGCCGGCCACCGACGGCCTGGCCCGCAGCCGCGTGGAACAGGCGCTCCAGGTGACCTCCCACCCCCACGTGGAGGGCGCCTGGCACTGGGTCGACGCATCGACCCTGCACTACCGCCCCCGCGCGTACTGGCCCGCCCACACGACGGTGAGCGTCCGCAGCGGCCTCGACGGGGTCGAGATCGGCGGCGGACTCTACGGAGGACCGTCCGAGGGCGTGGAGTTCACCGTCGCGGACCGGATCGAGGCGGTCACCGACTCCGCCGCGCACACCATGACGGTGAGCCGCAACGGAACGGTCCTCAGGACGATCCCGGTCACCACCGGCAAACCCGGGTTCAGGACCAGGGCCGGGGTCAAGGTCGTCCTCGGCAAGGAACCCAAAGTGCGGATGCGGGGGGACTCCGTCGGCATCAAGCGCGGCACGAGCGAGTTCTACGACCTCCCCGTCCAGTACGCGACCCGTGTGACGTGGAGCGGTGAGTACGTGCACGCCGCGCCCTGGTCCGTGGAGGCGCAGGGGGAGGAGAACGTCAGCCACGGCTGCACGGGCATGAGCACGGAGGACGCCGCCTGGTTCTTCGAGACGGTCCGCGAGGGGGACATCGTCGAGGTCGTCAACAGCGGAGGCCCGCTCATGGAGCCCTTCGGCAACGGCATCGGGGACTGGAACCTGGACTGGAAGGCATGGCGGGCGGGCAGCGCCCTGGCCACCACCTACGGCGCCCCCGCCCCCGGCGACCCGCCGGCGCCGTCCCGGCTGTCCCCGACCACCTGACGCGCCCCTGAAACCGGGGGAGGGACGGCCGGCGTCCCCCTGCGGGGGTGGTGTCCATGTCGGAGTCGGAGCCGAAGGAGTGGGGGCCGGTCGCGGCCCTGCCGGCCGCGGCGGCGGCGGCCGTCTTCGCCTGGACCTCGTGGTGCTTCACTGGGGCCGCGGCGCCGTCGATCACCGTCACGGTGGCGGGCGTCGGGGTCCTGCTCCTCGCCGCGTGCGCCTCGTACTTCGTACGCGTCGGCGGCAGCGGCGGCTTCTTCGGGACGCTGTTCCTGGCACTGGGCCTGCTGGCCACCGTGGCGACCGCGGACCAGACGACGGCGCGTGGAGAGGTCGCCGGCTGCGTCGTACGGGACGTCCGCGCCCAGGACCAGGAGTCCCAGGGCGAGGGTCCCGCCTCGAAAACCGTGTACCGGCTCGCGCTGGACTGCCCCGGAGGCTACCCGGCGGAGCTCAAGGACGGACCCGAGGCCGCGGTGGGCGCGCGGATCCGGGTCTCCTACGACCCCGGGCGCCGGGTGTCCCCGGTGGCGGAGGGCGGGACCTCGCCGTGGACGGCCGGCGTGTGCGCGGTGTTCCTCCTCGCCCTCGCCACCGGCCTCGCCGGGCGTAGGAGGTCCGCGGCCTGACCACGGCCTGCCGAAGCGGGCCTCAATCCCCGCCGCCGGAGTCCCGACGGCCGGAGTCCCCGCCCCCGAAGTCCCAGGCTTCGACGTCGCGGTAGTGGATCGGTCCCGGGCCGCGGCCGATGTTGCTGCCGACCAGGTGCAGCCGCCGCGTCGGCCACGGGCGGCCGGTGAACGCGGCCAGTCCCGCGGCGGCCTCCACCGCGTGGAGGGGCTCGTTCCGACGGGACCGGGCCAGCGTCAGATGGGGACGCAGCGGCCGGCCCTCGAAGGGGATGCCGCACTCCTTGACCAGGGCGCGCACGGCGTCGGAAAGGAGGTGCAGTCCTTCGAGGTCCCCGTCGATGCCGGTCCACAGCACCCGCTCGTCGAAGTGACCGCCGCCGCGCATCGACAGCCGCAGGGGCCGGTGCGCCGCCGCGAGCTCGGCCAGCGGCGGCCGCAGCAACGGGACCGCCGCCACCGGGAGCTCCCCGAGGAACGCCAGCGTGATGTGCCAGTCCTCGATCCGGTTCCACCGCATCCGCGGGTACGCCTCGTAGGCAGGGCGCAGTGCCCGCTCCAGCTCCTGCTTGGCGTCGTCGGGCGGGGCGAGCGCGACGAATATCCGGACGGTCGAGGTCTGGGACTTTTCCTTCACACAGCACTTGGTACCGTGCGCCGGGCCGATCGGTCACATCCGGCGGGCACTCAGGGGCGCAGGAACCGGCGCAACCGGGTCAGCGGCCACGTGTTGACGACGTCGTCCCGCGTCAGCCAGCCCCGCTGCGCGACGCCCACGCCGTAGCGCACGTACGGCAGGTGCGTGGGGGAGTGCGCGTCGGAGTCCACCGCGAAACGCACGCCGAACCGCTTCGCCCGCAGGACGTCCTCGTCGCACAGGTCGAGCCGCTCCGGGTGCGCGTTGATCTCCAGAGCGGTCCCGGTCCGCGCGCAGGCCCGGAACACCTCGTCGAAATCGGCGTCGATGCCCGCCCTGCGGCCGATCCGCCGTGTGGTGGGGTGGCCGATGACCTGCACGTACGGGTTCTCGCAGGCCCGCACCAGACGGCGGGTCTGCGCCCGCCGGTCCAGCCCGAAGTGCGAATGCACCGAGGCCACGCACAGGTCGAACCCGGCCAGGAACCCGTCGGGCCAGTCCAGCTCCCCCTCGGGCCCGATGTTCAGTTCCGTGCCGTGCAGCAGCCGCATTCCGCGGTGGGACCGGTCCAAGGCACGCACCCGCTCCCGCTGGGCCAGGATCTTCTCGTCGGTCATCCGCTGCATGTACAGGTTCGGGGCGTGGTCGGTGACGGCGTAGTACGCGTACCCGCGCGCGGCCGCGGCCTCCACCATCTCCTCCAGCGGCGCCAGACCGTCGGTGAGGTCGGTGTGGGTGTGCAGGTCGCCCCGCAGGTCCTCCTCCGCCACCAGTTCGGGCAGCTCGTCCCGCAGCCCGGCCGCGATCTCCCCGCGGTCCTCGCGCAGCGGCGGGGCGATCCACGGCAGGCCGAGCGCCGCGTAGACCTCCTCCTCCGTCGCGCCGGCCCGCCGCTCGCCGCTGTCGGCGTCGAAGAGCCCGTACTCGGACAGCTTGAGCCCCAAGCGGACCGCGAGCTCCCGGGTGCGTACGTTGTGCGCCTTCGAGCCGGTGAAGTACTGCATGCCCGCTCCCCAGGACGCCGGCGGCAGCACCCTCAGGTCCACCTGGAGCCCCTTCGTCGTGCGGATCGAGGTCTTCTTCGACCCGTGCGCCAGGACCTCGGCCGTATAGGGCAGGGCCACGAGGGCCTCCATGACCGGGCCCGGCCGCTCGGAGGCCACGAGGACGTCGATGTCGCCGATGGTCTCGCGCATCCGCCGCAGCGACCCGGCGTGCGCGCACCGGACGACGCCCGGCACCGACGACAGTTCGTCGGTGAGTCGCTCGGCGATCTCGGTCGCGGCGCCGATCAGGATCCGGCTGCCCGCCTTCTGCATCAGCGAGATGCCGGCGAGGATGTTCTCCTCGCTCTTCTCCCCGAAACCACGCAGGTCACGCAGCCGCTCCGCGTGGATCGCGTCGAGCAGCTGGTCCACCGTGGCGACCCCGAGCCGCTGGTGGAGCAGCATGGCCCGCTTCGGCCCGAGCCCCGGGATCCGGGTCAGCTCCCGCACCCCCGCCGGAACCGCCGCCCGGACCTCGTCGATCGCCGGGACACGGCCGGTGCGCAGGTAGCCCAGTACCTTCTCGGCGATCGACGCGCCGACGTTCGGGATCTCCTTGAGCCCCTTCGCGTCCAGCTTCGCGACGTCCAGAGGACTGCCCCCGATGGAGCGGGCCGCCTTCTCGTAGGCGCGGACCTTGAAGGCGTCCCCGCCGCTGATCGCGATCAGGTCGGCGTACTCCTGCAGCAGTGCCTCGACCTCGTCATTGACCCGGGCCATGTCTTCAGGGTGCTCCTGGGTCCCGCGGTTCCGCCAGAAATCCCCATTCCGTGCGTGAACTCGCGTTCGATGCCGTCCTGTCGGCCCATGGCCTGTGAGAATCCACCGACCTGCGGTTCCGTGGCTTCGCGCTGCTGCTGTCGCTCGGTGTGGGACTCGGCCTGGGCCTCGCCCTGCGCGGCCTCGTGGCCCGTACGGCGGCGGTCGTGCTCGCCGGCGCCTGGCTGCTCCGGTTCTCGCCGGCCTCGAACAGGGAGCACGCGCAGGCCGTGCAGCTGTACCCGCGGACCACCTGGCTGATCATGTACTGCCTGATGGTCCTGAGCGTGATGGGCGTGATGGCCCTGGTGCAGCGGGGCTCCGGTTGGGCCGAGCGCTCGCTCCGGCCGAGCGGCCCCGCTCCTGCGCGGGTCGTTCCGCGTCCCGTCGTCCGGCAGGTCGCCGCGGGCATGGTGTGCGTGATCGCCCTGTTCGCGACGATGGGCGCGTCCTGGAGCGTCCACCGCTACATGCCCTCGCCCGACGAGTCCGCCATGGGCATCGACGCCTACCGGGCGCACGTCCTGAAGAAGGAATGTCTGACGGTCGGCGCGAAGGACCTGCGACCCAACCCCGACCGGGGCTTCTGGTGCGGTGGCGTCCCCGCCGACAAGTGGCCGCTGGTCTGCGGACGCGAAGCGCCCTTCTGGCAGCCGTCCCGTACCCGACTCCCCGGGACCGGTGCGGACGAACGGTGGGCGCAGTCCGTGCCGGTCCCGGAGGGCGGATCAGGGGGACGGGCTGACCTGGAGGGTGGTCAGGGAGCCGCCCGCGGCCTCCTTTTCGACGGTGATCCGGGTCCCGGTGTCCGGGACCCGGACCCCGAGCTGGGGCAGCTCGGGGTTCCAGTACGAGCCGTGGCGGTCGTCGAACACCGCGACTCCGGGCCGTGACGGTACGACCACCGGGGCGCCCGCCCGGTGCAGCACGATCCGATCGCTCGCCCGGCGGGAAAATGGCGCGTCGAACGTCTGGGCCCGCGCGTTCAGCAGGGTGCCGTCGGTGAACCGCAGCGGCTCCGGACGGGAGTCGACCGGCAGCAGCAGACCGGCGCCCGGGTGGGCCTTGGTGGTGTTGTCGCTGTAGGCGGTGTCCCAGAGCCAGATCAGCACGCCCTGCTGGTACGGGTAGAACTCCACCTTGTCGCCGCCGAAGCCGAAGTTGTACGGCCCGGACTTCAGCAGGCTGCCGTAGCCCGTGTAGCGCCGGTTCTCCGCGAAGTACGCGCGCGGGTGCTGCGCGACGCCCGTGCGGCCCTCCGTGATCGACCACTTCCGGGCCGTCCAGCCGTTCGCGCCCCGCTCCGCGCCGTCGCGCAGCAGTTCCCGGCCGTCCGCCGTGATCCGCAGGTCGTCGAAGGTGACGCCCTTGCCGTGGGTGTTGCCGTCCGAGGTCACGCGCAGCCGGATCTGGACGCTCCGTCCCGCGAACCGGTCCAGCGGGACGCTCAGTTCCCGCCACCCGGACGAGGTGCCGGAGACGCCGTTCGCGGGAATCCCGGTCCCGTCGACGGTGCCGGGCAGCGGCGCCCAGTTCACCCCGCCGTCCGTGGAGGCCTCCACGGTCAGGAAGTCGAAGTCCTGCTCGATGTCGTACCAGACCCGGGCGTCCAGCCGGGCGGAGCCTGCCCCCGTGAGGTCGACCGGGCGCGTGAGGGTGTTGTCCATGAAGTCACCGGTGCCGCTCCACCATTGGCCGGCGCCCTCGTACGGGTCGATGAGCTCGGTACGGGTCATCGAGGGCGGCAGGTGCACCAGCAGGGCCTGTGGGTCCTCGGTGTTGTATCCCGACACGCCCAGCACGGCGCGCGTCTTGCGTCCCGCGTCGGCCTCCGTGTACTCGAGCCAGCCGAGTTGGAGCTTGCTCCACGGATCGAGGTCGCCGGGGAACTCGCCCGTCGTACCCGGGCCCTTGCCGAGGTAGGAGGCCGAGGACATCAGGGACCAGAAGTTGACGCCGTTGTCCCCGTCCGAGCTGTACAGGTCGGGCAGACCCAGGTCGTGACCGAACTCGTGGGAGAACAGACCGGCTCCGCTGTTCTCACCGCCCGTGAGGTAGTCGCCGGCCCAGATGCCGGAGTCACCGACGGGCGTGCCTCCCGCCTTGTTGCCCTCCGGGCCCGCGGTTCCGGCCTGGTTCCAGTACGCGAACCAGCGGTGCGCCCAGACGGCGTCCTTGCCCTGGGCCCCGCCGCCCCAGGTCTGGTCCTTGCCCGCGTGCACGACGACCAGGTGGTCGAGGTAGCCGTCGGGCTCGTCGAAGTTCCCGTCGTGGTCGGCGTCGTAGCGGTCCCACACGTCGTACTCGGCGAGCTGTGCCTTGATCTGCTCGGGCGTACGTCCCTTGGCGCGCTCGGAGTCGTACCAGGCGGCGGTGGCGTCGCGGATCATGTCCCAGTTGGTGCGGCACTGACCGGCCTCGGTGCAGTTGTCGGTGCCGTAACGGGCCTCGTTGTAGGGGAGCTTGACCCAGTCGGTGACCGTGCCGTCCATGTCGTAGCGGCCGGAGGACTGGAGCCGGTAGTAGGCGCGCATGGACGCCGATGCGGGTTCGGTGGAGAAGAACTGCTTCTGGTAGTAGTCCCGTCCGAAGTCCTTGCGCCACAGGGTGTGGTTGTCGTCCGGGGCCGGTTTGCCGATCGCGTTGTGCAGGGGCCCCGGGGTGCCGCCGAAGCGGGGGTCCGTCTGCTCGCCGAACTCGGCGAGGATGACGAAGACCTTGTCCTTGCGTTCCTGGGCGAGTTCGACGTACCGCTTCCCGATCTTCGCGGTGCGGGGGAGGGTGCCGTCCGCCTCCGCGCGCAGGGCGTCTCCGGAGCCGCCGCCCGCCGCGACGTCTTCGAGGGCCTGGCGGCGAAGGGCCTGGCGCTGGAGTTCGAGCGGGGCGGGAGGCGGAGCGGCGGCGTGCTCGGCCCGGGCTCCGTCGTACGGCGGGGAGGGCGGCGGGGTGGCCGCGCTCGCGGGGGTGGAGAGGAGAGTGAGGGCGGCGAGGGATATCGCCGCCCCCACGGCAGCGAGTCTGCGCAACGTGAGGCGCCTTTCGGTGAATTGAGCCCGGCGGGGCCGCGGTGAGCCGCAGCGCGGGTAATATTTCACATGTGACAGGTCATGCATAGATGGCGGCGCTCGCGCGGAAGGGACGCTGCCCGGGCGGGCTGCTAAAATGTGCGCGTCGGCCTTCGCCACCGCCCGAACGGGTGCGTGCGGAGGCTTTTTTCATGCCTCCTCACCCTTCCGCACGCACCGCACCTGCCGCACCACCCACCACACCACCCGTCACCGGCTACCGCGTCCTGCTCCGCAACCGTGAATTCGCGGGCCTGTACGCCGGGTTCACGCTGACCGTCGCCGCGACCACGCTGTCCGGCTTCGCGCTCGGCACCCTGGTCTACGACCAGACCCGATCCGCCTTCCTGACGGCCGTGAGCATGTACGGCGCCACCTTCGCCACGGCCCTCGGCGCCCTCACGCTGATGTCCGTCGCGGACGGCAGCCGCCCCCGCCGGACCCTCGTCGCACTCCAATGCCTCACGCTCGCCGGAGTCGCCGCGCAGGCGGTTCCCGGGCTGTCACCGGCCGCCCGCTTCGGGCTCCTCCTGCTGCTGGGGTTCTTCCAGTCCCTCGGGACCGGCACCCGCATGGGCCTGCTCGCCGAAGTCGTGCCCACCACGCATTACGCCCTGGCCCGCTCGCTCATGAACATCACCTCGGGCGGCACGGCCGTCCTCGGCTACGCCACGGGCGCCGCACTGCTCACCCGCTTCACCCCGCACGGGGTGTTCATCGCCGCGGCGGCCCTGACCGCCATCGCGACGGCCGTCGTCGCGGCGACCGTCCGGGAACGCTCCATCCGCCTGACCCGCCGCCCGGGCCTGCGCCGGACCTGGCGGACCAACGCCGAACTCTTCTCCCACCCCGGCGGGCGCGCGCTCCTGCTGAACCTCTGGGTCCCGGGCGGCCTGATCGTCGGCTGCGAGGCCCTGTTCATCTCCTACGCCCCGCAACACGCGGGCGTCCTCCTGGCCGCCGGATCGGCCGGCATGCTCCTCGGAGACCTCGCGGTCGGGCGGTTCCTGGGCCCCGCGCAGCGCCGCCGCCACGCCTTCACCCTGCGTCTTCTGCTCGCCGTCCCCTACCTGCTGTTCGCCTTCCATCCCCACGTACTGGTGGCGGCCGCCGCGGTGTTCGTCTCCGGCCCCGGGTTCGCCGCCACCCTGCCGCTCCAGGAACAGCTCCTCGAACTGACCCCCGATCCGGTACGCGGCCAGGTCCAGGGAGTCGAATCCGCGGGCCGCATGACATGGCAGGGCATCGGAGCCGCGATCGCCGGCGGCCTCGCCGGGCAGCTCGACCCCGCCACGACGATCACCGCTCTGGCGGCGGTGTCGCTGGCCGTCACCGTCGTCTCCCGGCCGTTCGTGCTCCGCGCACGTACCGTGCGGGGCCGTGAGCGGACCGCCCCTTCCTCGGAGGCCCGTTGTCAGACCCATGGGCGAGGATCATGCTCATGAAGAACCTTCCCGCCGCTGAGGCGCTGTCCGTCATGTCCGGCCGCGACGAGTACGAGGGCGCCCTGGCCCGACTGCGCGAAGCCTCCGCGGCCTACTACGGCGACGGCGAGGGCCCCCTGGACGACGCGACCTACGACGCGCTCCGGCTCACGGTGCTGTCCTGGGAACAGGCGCACCCGGACGAGGTGGCCCAGGACTCCCCGACCGGTCTGGTCGGGGACGGCGCCGCCCCGGCGGGCGACGTCGCGCACACCACACGACTGCTCAGCCTCGACAACGTCTTCGACCCGGCCGGCCTCGTCGCCTGGGGGGCCTCCCTCCAGCGCCGCCTGGGCCGCGAACCCGCCGGCGGGTTCACCGTCGAGCCGAAGATGGACGGCGCGGCCGTAGCCGCCCGCTACCGCGACGGCCGACTGTTGCGGATCGTCACCCGGGGCGACGGCACCACCGGCGAGGACGTCAGCCACGTCATGGGCACCATCGACGGCCTGCCCGAGCAACTTCCCGTACCGGCCACGTTCGAAGTCCGCGGTGAAGTCCTCTTCACCCGCGAGCAGTTCGAGACCGCGAACGAGGTCCGCACCGCACACGGCGCGCAGGTCTTCGCCAACCCCCGCAACGGCACCGCCGGCACCCTGCGGGCGAAGGACCGCCCCTACCGGCTCGCCATGAGCTTCTGGGCGTACGGAGCCGTCGAGCTCGACGGCGCATCCTTCGCCCCCGAGGGAGCCACCCACGCCGAACTCCTGGCCGCGGTGGCGGAGGCGGGCGTACGGACCACGGCCGCCACACCTGCGGGACTCCACGTGGTCGCGACCCTCGCCGAAGCACAGCGGAAGGTCGACGAGATCGCGGCGCTGCGCCCGGACCTGCCGTTCGGCATCGACGGCGTCGTGATCAAGGCGAACGACGCGGCGGAGCAGACCGCGGCCGGCTTCGGCAGCAGGTTCCCGTACTGGGCGATCGCCTTCAAGCTGCCCGCCGTCGAGCGCCGGACCGTGCTGACGGACGTGATCTGGGAGGTGGGCCGGACGGGCGTGCTCGCCCCGACGGCCGTTCTCGAACCGGTGGACCTCGACGGCTCCACGGTCACCCGTGCCACCCTCCACAACCCCGCCGACATCCGCCGCCGCGACCTGCACCTCGGCGACACCGTGACGGTCTACAAGGCGGGCGACATCATTCCCCGCGTCCAGGCTCCCGTCACCGCCCTGCGCCCGGCCGGCGCCCAGGAGGTGCCGCTGCCCGAGGCCTGCCCCAACTGCGGAGGGGAGATAGACAAGGGCCAGGAGCGCTGGCGCTGCGCACGGGGAACCGCCTGCGCGCTGCCCGCACTGATCGAGTACGCCGCAGGCCGGGACATGCTCGACATCGACGGCCTCGGCAGGACGTACGTCAACGCGCTCATCGAGGCGGGCGCCGTCACGGACGTCGCCGACCTGTTCACCCTCACCGAGGAACAGCTGACCGCCGCCTCCGGCAGCTCCAAGCGCGGAGCGAAGCTGGCCGAGCAGATCGAGGCGGCCAAGTCCCGGCCGCTCAGCCGCGTCTTCTGCGCCCTGGGGGTCCTCGGAACCGGGCGCAGCATGTCCCGCCGCATCGCCGCGCACTTCGGCACGATGGACGCCATCCGGCGGGCCGACGCCGCGCTGATGCAGGAAGTCGAAGGCATCGGCGGCGAGAAGGCTCCGGTCGTCGTCGAGCAGGTGGCCGCCCTGGCCCGCGTCATCGACAAGCTGGCCGCGGCCGGGGTCAACATGGAGGAACCGCGGCAGCCGACGGCCGCGGGCGACGGTCCACTGGCGGCCGCGACCGTCGTCGTCACCGGGAAGATGAGCGGGCCCCTGGAGAAGCTGGGCCGCTCCGAGATGAACGCCCTCGTCGAGAAGGCCGGCGGCAAGGCGGGCAGCAGCGTCAACTCCAAGACCACCTACCTGGTCTGCGCGCCGTCCGCGAACGGCAAGCCGAGCTCGAAGGCCCTCAAGGCCGCGGAACTCGGCGTCACGGTCCTGACTCCGGAGGCCTTCGCCGAACTGGTCGCCGAGTTCCTGGGCCGGGAGGCGTCGTAGGGCACGGTGACCACCGCCGGAACACGGCGCTGCGCCGGTCTCCCCCGTGAGAGACCGGAGCGGCGCCCACCTGCACCCCCGTACCCGGTCGGCCCGCCGTGCGGCCGTCGGACCCCTATCCCTGCGCGGCCGGGATGAGGTACCCCCAGGTCTTGATGCCGACGATGCCGTCCGGGCCGCCGGTCTCCCGCGGGTACTTCGACTGGAACCGCAGCACGGCCGCCTCGGTCTTGGGGCCGAAGTCGCCGTCGATGAAGGTCGGGGCGTCGGAGGAGTCGACGAACGCAGTGCGGACCAGGGCCCACTGGAGCGCCCGTACGCAGTCGCCCCTGGAGCCCCTGGCGAGGTTCACGGCCGGAACGGGCCAGCCGTTGGACGCATAGCGCGTTCCGACCTGGTTCTCGCACGCTTCCAGGTACCCGGCCTGGGCCGACGCCTGCGGAGCGGCGAGCCCGGCGGTCATGAGCAGCGTCGCGCCCAGGACCCCGAAGCGGGTCGCCGTTCGCCTGATGGTGTTCATGCCAGGATCTTCCTTTCGGTGAAGCGTGGGCATGCCGGCCACTCGGCCTACTCGAAGTAGACGTGGGCGATCAGGGAGTGCCAGGTGTACCGCCCGACGACACCGTCCGCGCCGCCCTGGACCCCGGTCCTGTTCTGGAAGTTCACCACCGCGTTGTACGTCTTGGGTCCGAAGGAACCGTCGATGAACCCGGGCTGGTCCTCGCTCCGGACCGCGCCGACTTCGAGCAGCTCCTCCTGGAGCTCCCGGACGCACACCCCGGACGAGCCCTTGCGGAGCACCACCGTGGGGATGTCCCAGCCGAGGTAGTACTCATGGCCGTAGGCGTTCTTGCACGTCTGAAGGTCGCCGCTCCAGCCGGCCTGGGCGGGGGCGGCGGCCAGGGCGCCGAGGAGGACCGTGGCGGTCGCGACGGTCGCGCCCGCCCACATCGTGCGCTTGCGCGCTGCCTTGTTCGTCATGGCGACCGCGCGAGCCGGCGCCGCCGGTCACCGCCACCGGAGAACGGCGGTGACCAGCACCTTCACATCACTCCCCGGGTCTCCCCAGGGCCTGTCGTCAAACTCCCGTCTGCCCCGCGACGCCTGGCACGCGCTCTCGCCGCACCGGGCGGAAGCCAAGTACGTCCAGTACGCGGGCTTC